>JAITUQ010000007.1 GCA_031286225.1 Candidatus Methanorudis spinitermitis | reverse complement strand
TATTATTTTAGTAATTATTATTATTTTTATATTAAATTTATTTATATTTCTTGTTTTTTATATTATTTTAGTAATTATTATGATTTTTATATTAAATTTATTTATATTTCTTGTTTTTTATATTATTTTAGTAATTATTATTATTTTCATTATTAAAATATTTATATTTTTTATTTTAATAATTACTATAATATTAACTAATACAATTTTAATAATTTTTTTAAAAAAGTTTGTTTGAAGAATATCTTGATTTAGTATATTAAAAATAATTAATTAAAAAAAATTTAAAATATTAAATAAGTTAAATAGAAAATATTAAGAATAGTTATATTCAAATGATTATCATCATAGATTTAGCTAATATTCAATGTTAATCAGTATAGCTTTAGTTTATATTTAATGTTAATCTGCATAGATTTAGCTAATATTCTTATATCTCTTATTTTTTATATCTGTTGGCACGATTTACTACATTCTTGCCTTATCATATACAGTTTTTAAGGTTTCCATATCAACACTAGTATAAATTTGGGTGGTAGATAGATTTGAGTGTCCAAGTAGCTGTTGAATAACTCTAATATCAACACCATTTTTAAGAAGGTGTGTTGCAAAAGAATGCCTTAAAATATGAGGAGTTACTTTTTTTTTTATCCCAGCTGTTTTCGCATATTTTTTTATCATTATTTGAATATATCTTGGAGTTAATGGTTTGTTGAATCTGTTTAAGAATAAATAATCTGTATCTGTTTTTTTGAATTCTAAATATAATATAATTAGTTTTTTCACTTCATTATCAAAAAGAACTATTCTATCTTTTTCTCCTTTTCCTCTTATTCGCATTGTTCGCTCATCAAGATCAATATCTTTCGTAATAAGAGTGACTAATTCAGAAATTCTCAGCCCTGAAGAGTATAATAGTGCTAAAATGAGTTTGTTCCGTAATTTCATAGTTTTTTTAGCTAAAGTATCTTCAGTTGCATTACAGTCAACAGCATTAATAAGATTTTCAACTTCTATTTCGTTCAACGATTTAGGAAGTGATTTTGTTCGCTTAGGAGTTTTTATTTCATTTAAAAAATGCACTTTATTGAATTCAAGAAATTTTTTTACAACTACTGTTACAAGATATATATAATTTTGAGAAACCAACCTGTCTCTTTTTAAGTATTGTATATATCTTTTAAAGCTTCTTAAAAATCTTCTATCATCGTATAAATCTTTTTCATTTAACAAATAATTATAAAAATTATTGACTATTGATTTATAAGTTTTTATTGTATTTTGGGAATAATTTCTAATTTCTAATTCAATTAGATACTCTTCAATCATATCTTTAAAATCAAAAATCTCTAAAATACTCTTTATTTCTCCACTATCATCATAAACTGGTAGTTTAAGATGATTTCTGGATATTTCGCTTTTATCAAAGCTATTGACTTCATTGATTTTAGAATATTCTCCCATCTTAATCTTCTCATTTTTTAACATGTAAATAAAAATTCTTTGTTAAATTAATTTTTGATTAAATAATCAAGTCTTTCCTTTGATATAGTCCATTAAATAATTATTAAATTTCATATTAAATTTATAAATTGTTTTAATTATTTTGCTATTAAAAAAATTATTATTTGAAGTATTTAAACAATTTATTAAATATATCATTTAAAATAAAAAAAAGTTTTTTATTATAATCATTTATAAGATTATAATAATATTAATAATATAATATTTTATAATTATATTATTCATTGTTATATTAGAAATGTTTAGTAAGATTAATTAGAAGTTATGATTCTAAGCTTTTCAGGTCTTTTAACAATATTATTTGTTTTAAAAGCTACTAAATTTTTTATTCCTTTAGATGTTGATATATCGACTAATCTTTGACTTATTACCCCATCAAATATAACAGCATACACGTTTTCATCAGCATCTTTAAGCTCATCATAAAGTTTTTCAACTTTAACTTCTTTTAAAATGTTTAAAGTATCATCTAAGATTTCTCCAGTTCCACTTCCTTCTATATCTTTGAAAATGTTTTTCATAAGTGTTACTTTGTCTTCTATTTTTGGTTGGACTTTAGGTTTGACATTGTTTAAAATCTGTTCTACTGGAGCTTTATCTCTAAGAGCAATCATAATTTCATCTTTTTCAAGATCTTCAACTTCTTTACCTCTTGGAGCTCTAGTTACATAATCTACTTCTCCAACTTGTAGAAGTTCTTTTAATATTAGCTCTCCTCCACGGTCTCCATCGACAAATGCGGTCACTGTCTTTTGTTTAGTCATTTCTGCAACACTTTGAGGAATATTAACTCCTTCAACAGCTACTGCATTTTTGATTCCATATTTTAATAGATTAAGGACATCTGATCTACCTTCAACTATAAGAATAGCATCAGATGTGTGAACACTTGGTCCTGCAGGAAGTCTTTCTGCACCGAATTCTGAGATTTCATGGATTCTCATGGCTTCTTTAACTTCCTCTATCATTTTTATACTTTCAGGAGTTACTGTTTCCATCATTCCTTTATAAATTTCTTTGGCACGATCAACAACTTGTTCTCTTTTAACAGCTCTAACGTCTTCAACTTTTAAGACTTTAATATATGCTTCACAAGGTCCTACTCTATTGATTGTTTCAAGTGATGCTGCTAATATTGCTGTTTCAATTCTATCTAAACTGGAAGGAATGACAATTTCACCTTTTGAACGTCCACCATTTGAATTAATATCAACTTTGATTCTACCAATTCTTCCAGTTTTTTGAAGTTCCCTTAAATCTAAATCATTACTTAAAAGTCCTTCGGTCTGTCCAAAAACAGCACCAACAACATCTGGCTTTTCAACGATTCCGTTTGCATTTATTTGAGCGTGAATAAGATATTTTGTTGTAGTTAATTCTTCTCCTTTTCCCATGTTAAGCCTCCATATAATTTAGATACTTTCAGGGATAATTTATTATCTGTGTTATAAATATTTTAATATAATTAATTTATATTTGAAAAATCTCATTTTCTTAAATATTCTCAAGGATGTTAATATTTGTTTACTAACAAAATTATTATAACTAGTTAATTATTCATTGAATTAATATTAAGATATTAAAAGATTATTCCATGTCACTTATCACAGACGCAATGAAATTGCATAAATTATACTCATAATGATAATAACATTAATGATGAATAGCTATATAATCCCTACTTTAATGTTTGATTAAAGTTTTTAATAGATTTTTGTCATTCATCTTCAATGACAATCCTTAATAGAAAAAAAGAGTTTTATTTATTCCTTTGAGATCATGTATTTTTGCATATGATATTCTTCTTTTTCATAGTTCTTTTTTTGAAAACTCAAAGTTTGATGAAAATCCAATTGTATTTGATTAATATGGATGATTTTTTTTATAATTGTTAAATAAGCAACTTACTGTTTATGTGTTATATTAATTTTGTACTTATTAATTTAATGAATTGATTTTTTTATAAAGTTTTAATAGCTAATCACTACTTTTTGTTTTAATTACTTCATTTAGTTTTCTAAAATTTTTATAATTTCAACAATTTTAATATGATGTTTTATTAATCATATTCTTGATTAGCATTTGTATTACATTTTAAATGATAGTTATGTGATATTTGATTAATAAACAGTTTTCCATTACATTAACGCATGATAAAATAATTTAATTACATAATTAATTATTTTAAATTGGATTCAATTGATTTAATGCTTGAATAAATATAATTTTATAATAATTTTAAAACTCTTTTGAGCATTTAATGATTGTAATAGTATCCAAGTAAATTATATATACTTACTAGTATATATAATTGCATATGTTTAGTTGACAAGAAACTATTATTCTTAATAGAAAATACTACTGAAAATAGCTATTTTATTTGTTTTCCTATTAAATTCAAAGTTTTTTTGATTTTACTATAATAATTTTATTTTTAACTAAATATTTTTAAAGATAATTAAATGGAATATTATAAAATTATGTTTTTTTAATCTAAAATGGATATTTTAAATATTTAATAACTTAAAAATAGAATAAGATGAATATTCAATAACTTATAAATAATTCTTATTTTTCATTATTAAAATTAATAGTAGTACATTAACTGATTAGAAATTAATCATGATATTTTAAATTTGGTGTTTTCATGTCTAAATTATCTACAAATTCGTTTTTGAAAGGATGGAATCAAAGTAAAATCATTAAAAAAATTGATCTAGAGAATACTGATCAATTAAATTTTAAAAAAGAAGATTTTGACATAAAAAATCTCAAAAATCCCAACAACCAAATTCAAAACCATCTTATCAAAAAATTATTGGATTCTACAGCAACTTGTCAAATTTCTGATGCGTTAACTAATTTAACTGGAAGAAATGGTGTTTTAAACAATATTAAATCCATTAACAATAAAAAAACTTATGGTAGAATTATAACGGTTAAAACTGATTCTGATGACTGGGGAACTTCATTATTAGCTATTGATAAGGCAAAAAAAGGAGAAATACTGTTTATATTATCTTTAGGAGAACCCTCAGCTATTTGGGGGGAGTTGACTTCTCAATGTTCAAAAGAAAAAGGATTATCCGGAACTGTAATTTATGGAGCTAGTCGTGACATTGATTTTTTAGTTGATTTTGACTACCCAGTATTTGGATGTGAAACTGTTCCTAATGCTGGAAAACCATTGGGCCTAGGAATAATCAATCCTATCCTTGAAATTGAAAACATTAAAATTAAACCTGGTGACTTTTTATTTGCGGATATGAATGGATGCGTTCTAGTTCCTCAAGAGCTTTTTTCTGATGTTATGATGGAAACATTGAAAATTAAGTTAAAAGAAGCGGAAATTATTTCTGAAATTAAAAAAGGTAAATCATTATCAGAAATTTTAAATTTGAGCTAAATTGGATGATTCATTTTGATTTTCATATAATTAATTTTTTCCCAAATTATTATTTTTTTAATTTTAATTCCATAATTTTTGATTAAACATTTATATTTTTTGGACTTTAGCTATTTTATGATACTAATTAGCACTATTTTTTCAATAGATATATATTTAATTTTTGATTACTATTAAATAGTAAATTATTTAAATAAATATTTTTTGTCATATATAATACTATCGAAATATTTATATACAATAATCTTAATATTATTAGTGTACATACTAATCTGTTTTTAAGTCTGGTTTTTATGAAATTTTTAGGAAAGATTTCTCATATTTCTAATTCAGGGAAATTAATAGCAAGATCTTCTGAAACTCCACCTTCAGGAGCTTTTATTTTTGATAAAAATAAAAAAAAGATAGGTAAAGTTTTCGATGTTTTTGGACCTACAAAAAATCCTTATATTTCTATAAAATTATTTAGATCTTTTATTTTAAAAGATTTTGAAGATTGTCATGGAGATGAATTGTATGTATCTATTAACAATAAGAAGGATAGACGGGGGAGAGGAAAACGAAAGAAGAAATGATAAGTAAGTTTTCTGAAAAAGGAAAACCTGTAAAATCTATTTCTGCAAAAAAAAGAATGCAAAATGACGTGTCTGACACTGAAAAACAAACTCAATGTCCAGAATGCGGTTCTGAAGAATTGATAGGGGATTATGAACGTGCAGAAGTTGTTTGTGCTCGATGTGGTCTTGTTATAGATGAAAATTTAGTCGATATGGGTCCTGAATGGAGAGCATTTGATCATGAACAAAGAGACAAACGTACAAGAGTGGGAGCTCCGATTACTTACACAATACATGATAAAGGTTTAAGTACTATGATTGATTGGAGGAATAAAGACATTTATGGTCGTGATATTCCTGCAAGAAACCGTGCTCAATGGTATCGTTTAAGAAAATGGCAAAGAAAAATTAGAATTTCTGGAGCTACTGAGAGAAATCTTGCATTTGCATTAAGTGAGTTAGATAGGGATTCTTCTAGATTAGGTCTTCCAAGAAGTGTAAGAGAAGCTGCATCAGTTGTTTATAGAAGTGCGGTTGAAAACAAGCTAATAAGAGGGCGTAGTATTGAAGGAGTAGTAGCTGCATCTCTGTATGCTGCTTGCCGTCGATGTAATGTTCCAAGAACTTTAGATGAAATAGCTGAAGTTTCAAGAGTGAGTAAAAAAGAAGTTGGAAGAACTTATAGATTTTTAACACGCGAATTAAATATAAAACTGCCTCCAACATCTCCAGTTGATTATGTTCCAAGATTTGCTAGTGAACTTGGTCTTTCTGGTGAAGTACAATCTAGAGCTATTGAGATTATTGAAAAAGCAATGGAAAAAGGTCTTACTTCTGGTCGAGGACCTACTGGAGTAGCTGCAGCTGCTTTATATATTGCATCAGTTCTTTTAGGGGAGCGAAAAACTCAAAGAGATGTTGCAGATATTGCTGGGGTCACAGAAGTTACAATAAGAAATAGATATAAGGAGCTTACAGAACAACTTGAGATGGGAATAACATTATAACTATTTCAATTTTTTTATTTTTTTAAAATAGAAATTTTCTGTATTTTTTTTAAATTTTTTATATAAACTTTTATTATTTTTTTTATA
Organism: Candidatus Methanorudis spinitermitis; assembly: GCA_031286225.1. GTDB lineage: Archaea > Methanobacteriota > Methanobacteria > Methanobacteriales > Methanobacteriaceae > Methanorudis > Methanorudis spinitermitis. The sequence continues at coordinate 89,601 of JAITUQ010000007.1, read as the reverse complement.
AAATCTGTTTTATAGAAATAAATCAAAAATTTTAATTATAATTTTTATTTTATATTAGATTTTTAATTTATTTTATATTAGATTTAATATTTTTTAGAAAATATTTTAATGGACTTTTCTAGTTCTTTTATTATTCCTTGATTGTCTGTTTTTTCTGTATTGAAAAGGGATTTTTGATATTTTTTTAACTTTTTTAAGAAATTTTTTAGTGTTGATTTATCTATATTTTTGTGCATTTCTCCATAAGCTAATTTATCAACATAGAAAGCATTTAGTAGCTGTTCAAAATTACCATTTGCTGGAATAGTGTATATTGGCTTTTTAAGATATATAGCTTCACTAATCAAAGTAAATCCTCCATTTGTCACTATAGCTTTGGCATTTCTCAAATCATCATATATTTTATCTTCATTAAATTTTCTAAAGGTTAAATTACCATCTATTTTCTCTTTATTAAACCCATATACGATGAATTTTTCATCAACTTCTTTTAAAGTTTCAATTAACTTAATATTAGCTTTACTTGTTTGATATACGAGAATATGATCTTCATAGCTAGTTTTTAAATTTCTTATTTTTTCTCTTATAACTGGAGGATATAGCGCTGCTTTATTTGGGTTTTTTAACTCAGGATAAAAGAAACTCGTTAATATATATCTTTTTGGTCTCATTATATAAGATTTAATAACACCTTTAGCTTTTAACATCTCTTGGCGATGTTTTGGAGGATAATCAATTTTTGCCTGTGTAATCATATGAATATTATCTAAACTTATTAATGGAATATTAATTAAATTGCTTAAAATGCTGGAATAATTTTCAAAATCCGATATTATTATATTTGGTTTAATTTCTCTAGCTTGTTTATATAAAATGGCATAATTTTCTTTTAAATTATTAGGACTTGATTTTATTGCATTAAAAAGAGTTTTCTTGCTTTTAACCTTATTATTTTCATAAACTGTATTAAAACCACAAATTTCAAAAACATTGTCAAATTTACTCATTAGGTATTCATATGCTCGATCGCTTGAAAAAATATATACGTCATGTTTTTTTATTAGCTCTTCAAGTATTACCTCACTTCTAACTGCATGGCCCATTCCTTCTCCACAAACAGAATAAAAAATTTTTTTTCTTTGATTTTTTGCTTTTCCACGTGTTTGTGTGCTTGAGTCATCTTTTGATTCTTTTAAATTTGTGTTAGTAAATCTTGTTTTTTTATCAGTGTCAACTGAGTTTGATTTAGGAACATTTATTTTCTCTGGAAATTCTTTTTTTTTCAATGAATTCAGGGGGTCATGGCCAAATCCATATTTTAAATCTTCTGCACTTGTTCTTTTCCCTCGAAAATCATTTAATGTGCTTTTTCCATATTGCATTGCAAGTTTAGCTATTCCTTCTTTTTCTAATCTTCTTGTTGAAACATAAACTTTAGGATCTCTTAGAACTTTAAAATTGTTATTTTTAGCTAATCTTTCAATATAATCAGTATCTTCTCCAAAACTTAGACTTTCATCAAATCCCCCATGAGTCTCATGTAAGTGTTTTTTTGCTACAATCCCATAACAACCTGCACCGTGGGGTTTGATTTTTTCAAAAGCTATCATAAACCAATTAGCTAAGTCATGGAGAATTTTATCTCTTTTTTTCTCAGATAATGGGGTTATTTGTGTAATGCCAATACTAAGTTCTTTTTCTTCAAATTCATTTATTAAGTCTTGGAGATAGTTTTCTGTAAGCTTTAAATCGGAATCTAAAAATAGCAGTATTTCTCCTTTAGCTATCTTAGCTCCACTATTTCGTCCAACTCCAGGCATTCCACCTTCAACTAAAATACAATCACAATCTTTAGCTATTTTAACAGTATTGTCCTTAGAATTAGCATCTGCTACTATTATTTCATAATCTTTGAAATCTTGTTCCTTAATACTTTTTAATAAGATAGGAAGGTATTCTTCTTCATTGTATGTTGGAATGATAATACTTAACTTCATTTAAATCGGTATTTATTTATTATTATAATAATTGTATTTAGTAATATTTTATTTTTTCTATGAAATTTAAAAGATATATAATCTCTTTAAATAAGGATGAGTTTTTACAATTTTTATTTATCAAAAAACATCAATTAAATAATATCATTTATAATCTTTTTGACTATATTTAAAAATATGAAAAGAAGTTCCAAGTCATTGAATAACTACTAGATTTATTATCAAGTGATTTAGATAGGCTATTTAATAATTCTATTTCATTGTATTTTGGAGAGATATGAATAGTTGTTTTATTTAGACTTTCTTCGATTAATATTACAGAATAGCTATTTTCCAAATCAATGTTTCCAGTAGGATTCAATATATCTACTTCATAATATTCTACATTGCTCCCTATAATTGAGAGTGACAACCTAAGAATAATTATAAAAAGTAGGAAAACATGAGGGATTACTCTTATAAACGTTTTTTTTACCGTAGATTTTCTTTTTTTAAAAATAGCTATTGTATCTTTTGTTTTATCCACAAGATATTTATTTTTAAATATTTTACCTAAATAATAATTCATCCTATCTTCTTCAAAATAGACAAATAACATACCATATATTCCTATTATGTAAGGAGTAGAGAATAATCCTCCATCTAAAAGTCCAATTAGTCCACAAGTAGCTGCAAAAGTCAAAATAAGCCGACTTGCTGGTAAACGATTTTTTAAAGATCTAAGCAATGTTAAAAATAGAAGAGCTAATATAATAATTATAACATTAGCTATTTGTGGAGTATATTGAGATAATGAATCTCCTGTGTGAATACTTGAAGGAATTATTGTTAAAATGGAGGAAATAATACTTCCAATAGCTGACTTATAAATATGGGAATGGAGTAAACTTGTGGTAGTTGAATCTGGATTTATAGCTACAAATATTGTAAAGGGGGCTATTCCTAGATAATTTCTCATATAGATTTCAAGTATAAGTCCAAAAATCCCAGCAAATAAAAATAGGATAATTGAGAATTTAAGATAAGTTTTATTTTTTAATTTAAAAATATTCAAGAATTTGTTTATTATTTTAAAATTTATGAATTTAGTAATAATAGAATTTTCTTTAATTTTATAATATTTGAATATTTCACTTTTTATTAAAAGTAAACCAAAAATTCCAAAAAATAAGATATCCTTTCCTTTTGAAGAACCCATTAAAAAAACTTGAGTAAATGGTCGTATGAAATTATCTAAAAAATTTGAAAAAAATATTATAATAGCTAATAATATGAATATTGTTCCCATTAAAAAGTATTTAGTTAATTTCATTTTAAAACCATTATTGTACTGTTTTGATTTTTTTTATTCTTAATTAATTCTATATATTTTTTTTAGAACTTGTATTTTATATAAATTTGTTTGAGAATTTGTTTTTAATAATATAAAATATAGATTTTTAAATAATTAATTATAATAATTAAATAAATAATGATATATAAATCGATAAAAATTATTTCAGGATTGTATACTTTATTATCTTATGATTATACCATGTAATGAACTCTAATTTTTTTAAATTTTTTTAGAGGTGTTTTGATTTTTTCAGTTGAATACATATTTTTTTTAATAATTATTGGGATATTTGTAGGTATTACATCAGGTCTACTTGGAGTTGGAGGGGGATTTTTCATGGTTCCTTTTCAATTTTTCCTTTTATCTTCCACTGGTATTAATCCTGATTTAGCTTTAAGAATATCAATTGGAACAAGTTTAGCTATTATCATTCCAACTGGATTATCTGGGGTTTATACTCATTATCATGAGTTAAAGCAAATATTAATACCAGGAGTATTCATAGGTGTTTGGGGAATGATTGGGGGAATTTTTGGAGGAGCCACATCAGCTTATATTCCGGCAAATATTTTAGAAACTATGTTAGGAATTTTTTTGATTTTAATAGCTATTTATATGTTAATTAATAAAAATTCAGAAAGTCGAAAAGATAATATTAAGCTAAATTTATGGCTTGGAGTATTTTTGGGACTAATTATTGGATTTTTATCAGGTTTACTTGGTCTTGGTGGAGGAATTTTTTTGATTCCTCTTCTTATTTTTTTATTAGATTTTTCCATAATAGAAGCTATTGCTATTTCCTCTATTTTCATATCATTAAGTTCTATTGGAGGAACAGTTTCCTACATTATTACAGGATTAGGTATAAATCCTTTTCCTTATTCAATAGGTTATGTTAGTTTAATAAACTTTGGAATGATAGCTATTTTTTCCATACCTTTTGCTTTTATAGGTGCAAAATTAGCTTATAAACTTTCAGAAAGGAAATTAAAATCGATTTTTGCTATTTTGATGATACTTATTGGGATTAAAATCCTTGGAATAGACATATTTTCTTATTTTTTTAAGCTTTTAATATCATATTTTTAGGAATAGGTTCATTGTTTTATTTTTTTAAGCTTTAAATATTATTTTTATTTTAAGAAAATAAATAAGATTGAAAGCATATACTTTAAAATAATAATTATTTTAGCTTTACACCAGTTCCATGAGCTACAATATGAATATTATCTTCTGTTAATCCACCTAATGTATCAAATTCAATAGTTAAATCTAATATAGCATTACAACCATCTTTTTTAGCAGAATCATTTAAATTTATTAGTGCTTGTTTCCTGGCTTTTCTAATGTTTTTCAATAAAATATCCTTTTTTTCTATGGATTCATTGTTAAAAAGCTTTTTTTGACTTTTTATCAAAATTTTACCTTCATATATGCCATGAACCTTTTCAATTTTTCTATTAGGACGCGTTGTAGAGAAAAATGAAACTTCAAGTTTATTAATATCTATTTTACTTATTTCTTCATTATAATCCATAATTCCCTGTTCTTCCACATATTTCTTCCCAACCAATTTTAAATATAATTTTTTTAGGGGGATGAATAAGTGGTTAATTAATTTTTTGAAGATTCCTAATATATAAGAGAGTATTCCAAGGATAACAACAATCAAAAAATAATTTACAAATGTTGGAAGAGCTGCTTGTAAAATAATAGCTGCACTTCCTACTGTAATAATATTGAAACCTAAACCAGTATTTATAAAAATGAATCCATAGAAAACTGTCACAAGGAATAATATAAATGCACTAACTGCTCCAGTAGTTTTTTTATAAATTTTCCGTGCAAAAAATGTTTCAACATATCCTGCTATTATTGGGGATAAAATTAAACCAATATTAAAGCCAAAGATAGCTAAATTAAGTAAATAACAAAGAAATAAGGATATTATTCCAAATAGTGCTCCTGTAACTATACAAAAAGTAGCTATTGAAATATCTTTAACTCTTTTTTTCCTATATTCTGTTAAGATCATTTTTTCACATGTTTTATGTATGGTGTTGTAATTTGTTAAAATTGCTTTTTTTTGTTAAGATTGTTTTTTGGGGAACATGTTTTTCCATGATCTTGTAATCTCTTAAACTACTTTTTCAAATATTTTTTTAAGGAAACTGTATCTTTAAAAAAATGAAAAAATTATTCTTTATAAGAAATAGCTGTTCCATAGGCAGTTACAAGGATAGTATTTCCCATTGTCCCACCGAGGTTGTTATATGAAATTTTAAGCCCAATGATTGCATTAGCATTTAAATCTTTAGCTTTATCTTCCATACTATCCAAAGCTATCTCTCTTGCTTTTTGAAGTTCTTTTTCATAAGCAGATGTTCTTCCACCTACAACATCACGGACTCCTGAAAATAAATCTTTATAAACATTGGATCCTATTAAAGACTCTCCAGTAACTAATCCATGGTAGTTAATGATCTTTTTATTTTCAATTGTATTTGTAGAGGATAATAACATTAAATCATCCATGACTATTTCATTAAATTATTAAAAAACATAATAAATGCAAAAACAACTATGAAGACAATCATTAATATAGTTAAGGTCCTTCTACTTTTTTTTATCTTTGCTTGTTGTTCTTCTAGTACATCTTGGCACTTTTGGGAACAAACTCTTTCTTCTAATGGTATTGGAGTACCACAAATAGGGCAATGTTTATGAATATCTGTCATATTATCAAATGTCTCCTCTTTTCTATCTTTTTTAACATACAAATTATGAAAGTATTACTAAAGAATTTTGATAAAAAAGAATTTTTTTTAATTATTTAAAGTCATACTTTATGTAAAAATCTATTTAAAAGTAATTCGAGTTCCTATTTTTTCTTTATTAATTATTTTAATTAAATTTTCAGGATTATTACCATTAGCTATTACAGTTTCAATAGAAGAACGTTTAATCATTTGAATAGCTGTCATATCAAAGAATTCGTAAGTTCCAGCTTTAACATCTTTTTCTTTAATGAGTTCTAACATTTCTTTCGCTGTGATTTCTTCAATTAAATTAGCATCAGAGTATTTATTTGGATCTTTGTCATACATTCCATCAACAGAGGTTAAATTTATAAATATGTCTGCTTTAACATATTCTGCTAAAATAGCTCCTACTGTATCAGTACTGTGAGCAGGTTCTGTCCCACCCATAACGACTATTTTTTGCTGTGAAGAATATTCTAATGCTTTTTGAAAATTATGAGGGATAGCTGGGAATGCAAATTCATCAAGTGCTAAGATTAGTAATTTTGCATTTAACTTAGTTACCTCAATTCCTAAATCATCACATTTGGCTTCACCACAGCCAAGATCTCTAGCTATTTTAATATATTCTCTTGCAGGTTGACCACCACCTACAACCACAAAAATCTCATGTTCTTTAGAAAGTTCTATTAAAATTTCTGCATATTCTTGAAATTTTTTATAATCATATCCTTTTATTATTATTGACCCACCAATTGCAGCTACTATTCTCATAAATTCACCTGATGATTTCTATGATTATTTATATTAATTTTTAATGAAATTTATTATTTACTATTATTAAACTAATAAAATGTATTGATAATTTAATCATTAATTTAATAGATTTTAAGAAATATTTAAACAATTATTTGTATTTTTTTAGCTATAAATTCTTAAAAGCTACTTTTATTATTATATTTCAAAATGTATTATTAATTTTTTTTAAGTTTTTTTTTTAAGTTCAATGTATTAAGTTATTCAATTATATAATAATTTTGATATGGAAACAAAATATTATTTAATAGATATAATTAAATATACATATAATGTTTTTAGCTACTTATAAATAAAAATAATAATCATGATTTTTTAGGAGGATTAACAGTGCTTAAAAATATTACTCCAAAATTTAAAGAAGAAAGTTTCAATTGTCCTCATTGCCAAGAATTTGCAAATCAACGTTGGAAACAGATTTATTCTCAACAAGATCCAGATACTACTTATGCATTCTGCCAAAGTTGTTTTAAGTGTTCAATTTGGGAAAATGGTGAGTTAATCTATCCAAAGATAGGAATAATTCCTATTCCTAATGAAGATATGCCTATGGATGTTAAAAAGGATTATGAGGAAGCTAGATTGATTGTAAATGATTCTCCAAGAGGAGCGTGCGCTTTACTTCGTCTTGCAGTAAAAAAACTATTTGATAATTTAAATATTGATGGAAATAATCTTGAAGCGAAAATTACTAATTTAGTTAAAGAAGGGTTCCCTACAGAAGTTCAAAAAGCTCTTGAAAGTGTTAAAGTCATTGGATTTCAATCTATTCATCCTGGAGAAATGGATTTAGATGATGACGACAATACAGCTACTGTGCTTTTTGGAATATTAAATTTTGTAGTTGAAGAAAAAATTTCTAGACCAAAAGAAATTAAAGATATTTATAAATTATTACCTAAAAAATAAAATTTGAAATGATAATAGCTTATTCTATCCTGAAATCATTTATGAATTTTGAATGATTTCATTATTTTTATTTAAAAATTGATTTCATTAATTACTAAAAATATATTCTAAATAATATTAATTTCAAATTATAAATTGGATAATGTTATTTAGTATATTTTTGTTATTGTTTCTGGTTTGAAATTAGATATAGTTATATAAAAATATATTTTAATATTGTTTCAAATTAAGATATGCTTGTTTTTAAGATTGTGGAGTGAATATATTGTCGGAAGTATCTTCGAAAGAATTGTATGAATTTAAAAGAACTCTTAAAGAATTGTCTGAAAAAAAAGGAAGAGGCACAGAATTAGTTTCAGTTTATGTACCTCCAGATCGTCAAATTAGTGATGTTGCTAAACATATGAGGGAAGAATTAAGTCAAAGTGCTAACATCAAAAGTAAGCAAACAAAAAAGAATGTTCAATCAGCTATTGAGGTTATTGTACAAAGACTTAGATTATTTCCAAGACCTCCAGAAAAAGGTTTAGTTCTTTTTGTAGGAATGATCCCAAAAGGAGGTCCTGGAACAGAGAAGATGGAGACTTTTGTTTTTGAACCACCAGAACCAATTCAAACTTACACATATCATTGTAATTCAGAATTCTTTTTAGAACCATTACAACATATGATGGATGTTAAAGAAATTTATGGTTTAGCTGTTATTGATAGAAAAGAAGCTACAATAGCTACTCTCAAGGGAAAAAGAGTAGATATTTTAAAACACTTAACAAGTGGTGTTCCAGGTAAACATAAAGCTGGTGGTCAATCACAAAGAAGGTTTGATCGTCTCATAGATTTAGCTGCACATGAGTTTAAAAAACGTATTGGAGATCATATGAACGATGCTCTTTCAGGTGTTAAAGACCTTGAAGGTATAATTCTAGGTGGACCTGGTCATACAAAGGAAGAATTTCTTAAAGGAGACTATTTACAATATGAACTTAAAAATAAAGTCATAGCTACTGTTGATACTTCATATACTGGTGAATTTGGAATAAGAGAAGTCATTGATAAATCTATGGATCTTTTGGAAGAAATAGATGTTATAAAAGAAAAACAGCTTGTTCAAAAGTTTCTTAAAGAATTAATTGATGAACATGGCTTAGCTTCATATGGTGAAGAAGAAGTTAGAAAGAATCTCCAAATGGGAGCTGTTGACACACTCCTTATTTCAGAAGATCTTGTTCAAACAAGGAAGTCAATGAAATGTATAAATTGTGGGTTTAATGTTAAAGTAACTTATAAAGATTCTCATGATAATGACGAAATCACTTGTGGAAAATGTGGAGATAAAATGAAAGTAGTTGACGTGAAAGACCTTGTGGATGATTTTATTCACATGGCTGAAGAAGTTGATTCTGATGTTGAAGTAATTTCTACTGAAACTGAAGAAGGAGTGCAGCTATTAAAAGCATTTGGTGGAATTGCAGCTATTTTAAGATATAATATTAAATAAAAATATATTTTTTTTAATAAATTTTCATATTTGATAAAATAAAAATTTTCATAAACCTATAACTGCTTGAAAATTTCATAAATTGTGAAATTTATATTTTTTTTTTAAAGTTTAATGAAATTTATAATTTTTTTTTTAAAATTAAACGATTTTTTTTATAAATAAATTTATTGTTTTTAAATATTTTAATGATATGATGGTAATTAACCTAGTCTACTAACTTTTATTAATGATTCAATTGGAATTCCTTCAATTTCAGATATGCCTATTTTATCTATTAAAACGGTTACAGCTATTGGTTTTGCACCTAACTTTTTTAAAGTATTTATAACTTGTGTTACTGTTTTTCCACTAGTTATAACATCATCTACGATTATTACTTTTTTTCCTTTAACAGATGCAAAATTTTCACTAATAGCTCCTTCATCATTTGTTTTTTCTTTTTCACCTTTTCGATGTTTTATAGGGTGAAAAACAGCTAATGATGTTTTTAAACCTTTTTCTAATTCTAAAACATCTGCCATCATTGTTGCAAATGGAATACCACTAACAGCTATTCCTACAATAACATTAACTTCTCCATGATCTAAAACCATGTCACTTAAGGCTAAAGAAACATATCTTAGTCTTGAAGAACTTTCACCTAAACTATTCCAATTTATTGCAAAATCAATTGGGGCATTTTTTATTTTTTCATTATGTTTTTGAAGAGCTAGCCACCTAGCTGTGTCCATTGAAACATTAAGTTCATCAGCTATTTCTCCAGTTGTAAAACCATGATTTCTAAGCTCATTAGCTTTTTTTATAAGTTGTTCATTCATATTTTCACCATAGCTAAGTTTAATGTTAAAATAATAACTTATTTTTTTTCATTTATTTTATTGTTTTTTTAATAAATTATTTTAATTGTTTTTTTCATTTATTTTATTGTTTTTTTAATAAATTATTTTAATTGTTTTTTTCATTTATTTTAATGTTGAATAATAATTTTATTTGCTATTTATTAATTTCATCTAATCTGATTGGAGTATGTTCTTTGGAAGATTTATTTGCAGCTAAAACCATTTTAAGAGCATTAAGTCCATCTTCTCCAGTAATTTCAGGGTCTTCATCATTGATTATAGAATTTATAAATGATTTAATTTCTTCTTTTAATGGTTCTTCATGTTGGATTTCAACATCTTGTGCAAATTTACCATATACATCTATACTTTGATCAATGTAATCAACTGATATTATTCCATCGGTTCCTGTAACTTCTATTTCTCTTCTTTTATACGGTGTAAGCCAGTTAACTTCTAATATTCCTGTGATTCCGTTTTCAAACTTGGTCATTATTTCTGCATGATCTTCATACTCGCATTTTTCAAGAATACTTCCCATTGTAGCATATACTTGAGTTACATTTTCATTAAATAGATAATACATCACATCCAAGTCATGAATAGCTAAATCGATTGTAACTCCGACATCCTTAATTCTTGGAGGAAAGGGACCAACTCTTTTTGCTGAAGCTGAAACAACATCTCCAATAACATCATTTTTAATTAAATCTTTAGCTTTCTGAATCGCTGGATTAAATCTTTCAACATGTCCAGTTCCAAGTTTAACTCCTTTTTTTTTAGCAAAAGCAATCATTTCTTCTGCTTCTTTTAAAGTGAAAGCAATTGGCTTTTCAACTAAAACATCTTTCTCATGTTTAATTGCATCCATAACAACAGTATGGTGATGGGTTGTTGGAACACAAACACTTACTGCTTTTATTTCAGGATTTTCTAGTAATTCTTCATAATCAGTATAGCTTTTAGCATCATACTTTTTAGATACTTTTGATAAAGTTCGCTCGCTTACATCAGAAGTAGCTATAAGATTAGCATTTTTTAAACGGTAATAAACGCGAGCATGATTATGACCCATAGCTCCAACACCAATAACTCCAACATTAACCTTATTCACACATAATCCTCCATAAGACTACCAATTTCTTTTCCTAAATTGTAAGCTTCTTTAATAGAACCTTCTATTCTAGTTTTATAAAGTATTTCTCCTTTTTGATTTAATAAAATTGAGTATAATTCTAATTTTTTATTTTTCACCTTAGCTACTGAACCAACAGGCCATTGACATCCAACACCTAATTCTTCTAAAACAGCTTTTTCAGCTAAGACTTCTTGAAATGAATTGTAATGATTTATTTTTTGAATGATCTCTTTTGAAAGTGAATCTTTTCTTGTTATAATAGCTAAAGCTCCTTGACCTGCAGGTGGAGTAAAAAATTCTAATGAAAATACACATTGAATATGATGGGTTAAATTCAATCTTTTTAATCCAGCTTCTGCCATAATTGTAGCATCAACTTCTCCATTTATTACTTTGTTCACTCTGGTTTCAATATTTCCTCGGATAGGTTTTAGCTTTAATTTTTTATTGTGGTGATTGCAAAAAGCTTCTCTTCTTAAGCTACTAGTTCCAAGACTAGACATTTTAGGAAGTTCATCCCATTTGTATTTGGACACGAAAACTTCATTAGGAGATTCTCTAACAGGAACAGCAGCTATTTCTAGATTTTCATCTAAATCAGTAGGAACATCTTTTAAACTATGGATGGCAAAATCAACTTCTTCTTCTAAAACTGCTTTATCTAATTCTTTGGTAAATAATCCCTTTGAATCTATGTTGTATAGCTGAGAATCAGTTATTTTATCTCCAGTAGTTTTTATAATATTAATGTCAATTTTTTCTTTTGTAATATTAAATAAACATTTTTTAATATAATTAGTTTGTACTAATGCTAATTTACTTCCTCTAGTTCCTATAATCAACTAAAACTCTCCAATTGCAAAAGAATTATTTTTTAACTCTAATAAAAAATTTGTTTAAAGTCTTTATTTTTTAAATTAATTTAATTAATTTATATATAAAACTGAAAATTAATCAATAGTAAACTTATTACATTAAATAAATTACAAATGATAAATTTTGTAAATCATTTCTAGTTACTAATAGTTTCATTTTTCTGCTTAAATATATTTAATTCATAATATATTGTTTTTAGTTATAAGCTTTTCTTAAAAGTTTTAATATATTTTTTACTTTTATATATTTTGAAATTAGATTTGGTCCATGTTTATCTTTTATTTAGTTGGGAGTAATTCGAACGATAAATAAAAAGAACATTTTTATTATTTTCAATAGCTATTTTTTGAGCTTTGATCGGATTTTCAATATGTGAAACATTTATTTTCATTCTATTTTTAATTCCAAACCCTAATTCATCAGTTAATATTAAATTAATATTTTTTTCATTAATATAATTATTTAAAAGAATAGCTAAATCCTTTTCATTTATTTCTTCACAAGTTATACCATATCTTCCTCCAATAATAATACAATACTCATCTAAATTTTTTATCATATTAATAGAACTTTCAATGGCTTTAATGTTTATCCCAGGATTTATTTCTTCAATTATTTTAAATCCTCTCTCAATTTTTTGTGAACTTCGCCCTTTAATTCCTTTAAAATTATTTAACTTTTCCTGTATTATTTCATCATCAATTTCTAAGGTTAAAGCAGCTGTTACTACACCTAATATATTTAACACATGGTGGTTTCCAGGTGCAAATGTTTTAATAGATAATGATCCATTAATTTTTTTACCATAAATTGTTTTTATATTTCTAAAATTAAGATATAATTCTGTTTTATCAGAGCCATATTTGATTTTATTGACTACTAAATTAGAATTATTTTTTATTTTAGGGTTTTGAGATAATGTAAATTTGTTTATCCGATTTTTTTCTTTAATAGCTTTTTTTTTATAATAATTAGCTAATGTTTCACTTTCAGCTACAATAAAGTCACAGTTAAAAATTTGTTCTTTAGCTTCTTTAGCATTAGAGGTATTTTTAGCTATTGGATAATTTTCAACAATATTTGTCAAAATTCCAATGTTTCCAATTCCTGTAACTCCTAAAGAACTTTCAAATATGCAAGAATTATAATTAAAATTGAGTTTAGCATTCAAATCATTATCTTCTGGATTAACTATTTTTTCAGCTAATTCTACAGTTTTTAAAATACTTGCAGGAGTTATACTAATGTTTTCTTTCAATTCAATGCTTTTATTATTTTTATAAAGATATGAACCTAAGCTACTTAAAATAAGAGGATTTGAATCGATTAAAATTTCTTTTAACATGATTATGGTACTAGTTTTTCCTTTGACTCCTGTTACTTCAATAATAGGGATATTATTGTTTGTTGTTTCTAATTTCCATTTAGCTAATATTAGTTTTACAGCTTCATGATGATTCAAATTATTATTTGTTTTTTCCTCGAAGTTTTGATAGTAATCACTTTTTGAATTATTATTTTCTAGTTTTAGATTGTTTTGTGTTTTTATTACTTTGTTATTTTCTAGTTTTAAAATGTTTCTTATTTTTTGTGCTGTTAATGGACAATGAACTGGAGATACTATTGTTAATTCACTAGAATTAATATTTTTTTCCTTTATTTCATTTTTAAATGAAGTAATACTATCAATTAAATTTATATTTTTTGATTTTAATAGATCTTTTTCATTATTTTTAAGAGTTTTATATATATCAAAAGAAAATATTTCATTAAAATAGCCTAATTTAGATAGTTCAATAGCTATTTTAACTCCTCCATGAGTTAAATCTATTATAAGAGCTTTCATGTTTATCAATAACTTTTCTTAGCTTTATACTTGATTATAAAATTTTTTCTAATTTTTTAAAATTATTTTTAAGATAATGATTAAGTTTTTCTTAATAATAAAATTTTATATTCTAATAATTTTTTTTATAATGATAGTTAAGGTTTTTTTATAATCAGGTTTTGTTATTATGATTAATGTTTTATCATAATAATTAAATTCCACCTTCAGTTAATTTTTCTTTAACTTTTTGATAGAACTCTTTATCATTAATTCTTAGGAAATAGACATCATTTTTGGATTTTTTGAAGTTTATTTCTTCTAAATAATTTATTTCTCCGTTAACATGACCATCCATAACAAAAACTGCTTTTTTGCCTTTTTTCAATAATTTCACTTTAATTTCACTTTCATCTGAAACAATAAATGCTCTAAGACCTAATTTATAAGGACATATTGGAATTATTATAAATGCTTCAACTTTTGGATCAACAATAGGTCCTCCTGCAGACATTGAATATGCTGTTGAACCACTAGGTGTAGACAATATTAGCCCATCAGCTCTAAATTCTTCCACTACTTCACCATCTACTTGAATTTCAAAATGTAACATTTTCGCTGGCTTTTCAGTCATTATGACAACTTCATTTAATGCAGTAAAAACTTGATCTTCATGTGAAACCAATAATTGAGTTCTTTTTTCTTTAGAATAGTCTCCTCTTAAAACAGCTTCTAAGACATCAAATGTATCTTCTACTTCAATTTCTGTTAAAAAACCAACGGTTCCCATATTTATTCCAAAAATGGGGATTTCATTTTCATTTAAATGATTTTGTGTTCGAAGAATTGTACCATCACCACCAAGTGTGATAATCATATCTGTTTGAAGATTTTCAGTAGATACTCCTAATTCTTCAAAGTTAGCTTCAAGTTCGAGACCTTTTATTTCATTAGCTACTTTAGGATTCTTCATTTCTATACTTTTCAACATAATTTCTAATTCAGGACTGTTTTTTAATTTTTCTAATTCAATAGCTAATGATTTTTCTATTTTAACATCAATTCCTTGCTTAAGAAGTGTTTGAACTATTTTTCCTGCAAATAAAATTGATTCTTCAAGGTCTAACCTACTTATAATTCCCACGGTTTTTATAGCTTTATCAGAATCTATACTACTCAATTGAATGATTTTACTGTGGATTTTTTCATTAGCTGCTCCAACTATAAACGTTTTTTCAGATATGGCTAGTTTGTTTTTTAATTTTTTACCATTATGATCGGTTACAATTGCCCCAGCTTCTTCAACAATTAGTTTTGAAGCTGCAATATCCATTATTCTACTTTTTCGCATGTCCATAAAAACATCATATCTTCCATTTGCAACAAAACAAAGTTCCAAAGAAACAGAACCCATTAATCTTACTCGTCTAATTTTTTTTATTATTTTGAAAATGTTAGTAGATGGTCCTTTTATATATCCTCCTACTGATGCATTAGATAAATTTGTTTCATTAGAGGGGCTCATTGGGGTTCCATTTAATTTAGCACCTTCTCCTTTTATAGCTTCATAAAGATCCCCATTGTCAAAATTTTTAACATAAGCTATTTTCACATCTTTCAAAGTAGCTACACCTTTTTCAGGGACTTCCGCAATAGCTATTGACATGCCATAAGCAGGAATCTTTTTTATAGCATTATTTGTACCATCAAGAGGATCAACTAAAAATATGAATTTTGCTTTTGAGTTTTTATTTTTGGTCTTATTAGCTGATAATTCCTCTAAAATACTGATTTCTTCTTGTGTTCCATTACCAAGTTTCACCTCTCCAATTTCTTCACTTATTAAAAAAGAAACAAAATCCATGTTTTTAAGAACTTTCACAACTTCTTTTTCAGCTACAAGATCTATATGTTTTGTAGGTGTTCCATCGGCCCCTATTTTAATAAATTTTCCAGATTCAGTTTTTCCAGCATACAAATTTATTTTTTTTTCTACTTTTTCAATAATTTTTTTGGAAACTTTTTTACATATTTCCTTATCATTACTGTCCATTGTTTCACCTACCATTATCTTAGATAAATCACTGATTTAGCTACAGTTCCTATAGATTATTGATTTATTTACACAATACTCATAAATTACTGATTTAGCTACAATTCATGTTATAGATAAATTACTGATGCAACTACAGTTCCTATATTTCCAACAACATGATTTATTTCTTCAACAATTAATTTATGGATAGTCTCTCCTCTAATTTTCATCATATATTTGACCATATTTATTGATTCTTTTATGACTTCTTCAGGATTTTTATTTACTTTTGAATTTTCCACAACACAACCTAAATTATTTCCAATAGCTACAGCAACTGCTGCTGAAATTAAGTCTCCTTTTTCATCTGAGGATACACATGATAAAACACAGTTTACCATTGATCCTGGGCTTAATTTTGGCAATTTTATTATTTCTGTATTTTCCTCTAGCATACTTGATACTTTTATTAAATTAACATTCCCAATACCTGCATCCAATAAAGCATTATCAAATGAATTCAGTTTTGTAGGTCCTTCTGCTTTTCCAGAAACTATAGCTATTTTCATTGTATCACAAATATTGATATTTACTTATATTTTGAGTTTTAATCTATATATTTATTAACTCCAAACTTATTATCACTTTATTTATTCTTATTAATTTTCAAATTGATTTTTTAATTATTTCTAGCTAATTTGGTTTTATTTGAGTTTTTAGTGGCTTAAAGTTCTTATAAGCTTATTTCGTTGATTCAATTGTTTTTGAACAATATTTTCAATTTTTTATATTTTTATTAGAGTAATTTATGTAAGAATATTTTCAAATAAAGTATTAATATATTTTAACCAATAGAATAATTTATATAAAAACTAATTATAATAAAATATAATTAATATTTTAATTATGAATACTAATGAAATTTAATTAAAAAATAAGAATGAATACTAAGTTTTATGAATCTTAAAATTTCTATTAATTACAATATAAATAATTATTAAAATAATCTATTATATAAAAAAGATTTAAGCTATTTTTTTATATAAATAATTTAAATAATCTATTATAATAATAAAAATTAAAGCTATTTTTTTATATATTATTAACAATAATTTATTATATAAAAAAAATTTAGGTCATTTAATATATTAATTATTAAATAATGTAAAATTTTCATGAATACTTTTTTATTCAATTAATCAAATTAAATTGTCTTGGAATAAAAAATTAAATAGTTTAAATTATTTGTTAAATATTTATTTCCTTATTTTCCATTTTTAATGAAAGGGGGATTTTTATATTTAATGATATGGATTATGCACTTTTATATTATTAAATCATTGTAAAATATTTAAAATTGATTTTAATTGTGAATGTGGAGGAAAAAAATGTCAAAAAAAGTTGTTGAAGTAAAAACTTTAAAAGTAGGTAAATATGTGGTGTTAGATGGAGAAGCTTCTAAAATTACAAGTTTATCAACATCATCTCCTGGAAAACATGGAGCAGCTAAAGCAAGACTTGAAGCTGTAGGTGTTTTTGATAATCAAAAAAGAAGTATAGTTAAACCAGTAGATACTAAAATTGATATTCCTATCATTGATAAAAGAGTTGGACAAGTATTAGCTTTGATGGGGGCTGATGTTCAGCTAATGGATATGGAAAGTTATGAAACAATTGAACTTCCAATACCTGATGAGCTAAAAGATCAACTAACAGAAGGTGCAGAAGTTGAATATATAGTAGCTTTAGGTAATATGAAAATAATGAGAGTTAAATAGATATTTAATAGCTAATCGAATTACTATTATTAATAGAAAGCTATTAAAAATTATTTTTTTTATTAATAAGTGGTAATTTATTTAATAGAATTTCTATTCTTACTTTTCTATTTTTTTTAAAATTTTTCATATAATGATTATTTTTATTATTCTTTTTCAATAATTTTTTAAATATTATTAAATCCAGTTTAAGGGAAAATATGCTTTTCAATACATATAAACCATGGAAATTTGCTTTTTCTCAAGATAGTGAGAATTTAAATAAGATAAAATCAAATAGCTGGGGAATAATAGGAGTTCCATTTGACAGCACTAGTTCTTATGCTACAGGATCTAGATTCGGACCTACAACAGTTAGAGAAGCATCTTATAGCTTTGAAAAATATAATATTACTTTTGATAAAGACATAGCTACTACTTTTTATGACTTTGGAAATGTAAATGTTGTACATGGAAATTGCAAAAAGACAATGTCTATTCTAGAAGAGACAATTAATGATTTAATAGATAATAATATTAAACCAATTATTATAGGTGGAGAACATAGCATTTCACTAGCTCCAATAAAAGCATTAGCTAATAAATACAAGATTGAAGATTTGACAATTATTCATCTTGATGCTCATATGGATCTAATTGATGAATATCAAGGTGAAAAATGTTCTCATGCTACTGTGATGAGGAGAATCCATGATTTAAATCCAGAAGAAATAATAGAAATCGGTATTCGATCTGGAAGTCATGAAGAAAAAGAATTTGCTCTAAATCAAGATAATATAGCTATTTTTACTGCAAAGGATACAAAAAAAAAGTTTTTAGCTATTGAAGAGAAGCTAAATCACATTGATGATGAAGATCCAATTTATTTAAGTATAGATATTGATGTTTTAGATCCAGCATATGTTGGAGAAGTTGGAAATCCAGTTCCAAATGGAATTTCACCAGCTATAATTGAAAAATTATTAGAAATTTTAGCTAAAAAGAATATAATTGGATTTGATTTAGTGGAAGTAGCTACTAAGAACTTAGGAGATTCTACTGCAGTAACTGGAGCTAAAATAATTTATGATTTTTTATCTTTAAATGGATAAAGATTTATATAAAATTCTAAAATCAGATAAAAAATTTTCAGAACAGATAGGATTTTTCAACCAAATTTACCACAAATTAAACAATTGGAACGTAAATATTAAAAATCAACTAAGAATTGACAGTCATTTAATAATAAATAGCTTAAAATATAAATAATATTTTTTATAGAAATTAGAGTAAAATAAAATAGCTAAATTTTATAAAAATTAAGATAATATTAATAAAATAGCTAAATATAGCTATATAAGGAGGTTTATATATGAATCAAAGAGAAATAATACTTTCTGGTCATATTATTGATTCTTTAATTCTTCCAAATACTTTAGATATAATTATGGATAGGGGAGGAGATTTTAAAATAATGGATCTTGATGTTGGAAAGCGGAAATCAGATGTTAGTAGAGCTAAAATAGTTGTTTCAGCAGATTCTCCTTCTTTACTAAACCAAATATTAGATGAGTTAAGTGAGATTGGTGCATCAATTTCTGAAATTAAAGAAGTTGAACTTGTAGCTTCCCTAAAAGATAAAGTTGCTCCAGAGGATTTTTATTCAACCACCAATCATATAACTCATGTTCTAAATAATGGGGACTGGTTACTTGTTGAAGATATAGAAATGGATTGTATGATTGTTATCGATGATGTTAAGGGTAATAATAAAGCATATTGCAAACCAATTGGTAAAATCAAAAAAGGAGACTTAATTGTAGTTGGAAGGGAAGGAATAAAAGTTACACCTCCTGAGAGAGCTAGAGGTAAACAAGGTGTTTTTGAATTTATGAACAGTGAAGTCTCAAGTGAAAAACCACTTATGTCTATGATTCGAAAAATAGCTTCTGAAATTAAAGAAATTAAAGGTAAAGGTGGAAAAATAGCTATTGTTGGTGGACCAGCTATTGTTCACACAGGTTCTGCAGATTTATTAGCACAACTTATAAAAAATGGATTTATTGATGTAATTTTTGCAGGAAATGCTTTAGCTACTCATGATATTGAAAATGCTCTTTATGGGACGTCTCTGGGAGTTTGTGTAAAAACAGGTGAAGTTGTAAGTAGGGGTCATACTCATCATATGAGAGCTATTAATGTGATAAATCGTTCTGGATCTATAAAGGAAGCTGTTAAAGATGGGACTTTAAAAGAAGGCATTATGTATGAATGTGTTAAAAATAATGTTCCATTTGTCTTAGCAGGATCTATTCGAGATGATGGACCACTTCCAGATGTTATAACTGATGTTATTGAAGCACAAGAAATAATGAGAGAATATGCAAAAAACGTTGATATGGTTATAATGATAGCTACAATGTTACATTCAATAGCTACTGGAAATATCCTCCCATCAAGAGTAAAAAGTGTTTGTGTTGATATTAATCCAGCTACTGTTACTAAACTAGCAGACCGAGGAAGTGCTCAGGTTTTAAGCATTGTTACTGATATAGGTACTTTTTTACCAACTTTATATAATGAATTAGAATCTTAACATGTTTTGTCACTTAATATGTATAAAATGGGATAAGTTGAAAAAGGGAGATAAAAATGGAAAAATTTAATGAAAAGCTGTATTTGGTGGATATGTATGAAGATGGCTTTTTCCCAAATTTTCTAGTTGATAAAATCAAAGTTTTATTGATAAGTGGTGTGGAATTATTAGAAGATGGTGAGAAAGATATTGAAATAATACAAAAGAAATTTGATGAAATAACAATAGGAATAAATAATTTAGAGGAAGAATTTGGGAAAAATGATAGTGAATTAGAAACAGGGGCACGTGAATCAATAGGTGAAACTGTGGATTATATAATAAACCATTTTAATTTAAGTATTGATGTTGAAAAACTAATAAGAGAACGTAATTGGTAACAATAAAAACAATAGAAAACTTTTTTTAAAAATACATTCTTTTAGATACATGGTTTGCCGCAGATCCAACTTTAATAAAAAAGGATATAATAGAATAAAAAATTTTAATTATTATCTTAATATTTTTAATTAAATTAAAATTATATATTGGGGTGTTTTTATGCCATTTACAAAAATTTCACTAATCAAAGGGAAAAATAAATCTTTTTTACAAGTTTTTAAGGAAGAAATTCTTTCTTCTTTGATTAATATTTTGAAACTTCCTTCTGATGATAGAAATATTTTTTTAATGGAATATGAAGAAGAATCATTTGAAATGAAAGATCCTTATGAATATTTAATTGAAATAGCTATGTTTTTTGGTAGAAGTGATGAAACAAAAAAATTATTATTTAAAACAATTGTGGATAGCTTAAATGCTAAATTGAATATTAAAAAAGAATCAATTTTTATTTTTATAAATGAACAACCACTTAATAATTGGGGTGTTAGAGGAGGAAAATCTGCTGAAGAAGTAGATTTAGGATTTAAAGTTAATATTAAACAAAATAAATAATCCTTTTTGATATGAAAGTATTAACTATTTAGATTATTTTTTTAATTTTTATTTTATAAATTAAAATTATTAAGATTCAATTTTTTATTTTTTTTTATTAATATCTTAATTGTTGTTCTAATGTAAATTTTCAATATCAATAATACCAAGATTATTTATCTTATTTAAATTTATTAAATTTAAAAATAATTTTAATATTTTTAATTTTATATTTCATGAAATTTTTAAAAATTATTTTACTTATGAATTTTCTCATGCTTTTTTTTAAAAATTTTGATTGAATTATTTAATATGATACTATGAATGAGGAAAAAGTTAATAGATTTAAATCTAAAATTTTGGATATTAGAAAAAGTGAAGTGTATCCTGCTGAAATATTAATTGAAAATGGGTATTTTAAAAAAGTAACTCCTTTAACTAGTGATTCTATTAATGATTTTGGCTTGGATTTTGAGGGAATAGTAGTTCCAGGGTTTATTGATGCACATATTCATATTGAAAGTTCACTTCTTACACCAACTAATTTTGCAAAAGCTGTTGTTCCATTTGGAACTACTTCAGTTATAGCTGATCCTCATGAAATAGCTAATGTATGTGGAATGGAAGGAATTGAATTCATGATTGAAGATGGAAAAAGAGTTCCTTTTGATTTTTATTTTTCTGCACCAACTTGCGTTCCAGCTACTGAATTTGAAACTTCTGGAGCTTGTATTGATAGTGTAGCTATTGAAAAATTAATGAAAAAAGATGAAATTATAGCTTTAGGAGAAGTTATGAACTATGTTGGTGTTATAAATCAAGATAAAGAGATTATAACTAAGTTAGAAATAGCTAAAAAATATAAAAAACCTATTGATGGTCATGCTCCAGGGCTATCTGGGGATGACTTAGAGAAATATATTAATATGAGTATATCCACTGATCATGAATGTGTAAGTTTTGATGAGGCTATAGAAAAAAAAGAACTTGGCATGAAAATCATGGTTAGAGAAGGATCTTCTGCTAAAAATATGGAAGCTCTTTTAAATATAAAAGATAGAATCAATTTACATTCAAAACAAGATTTTTTTCATTCAGTTTCTGTTTATGATTTTGAAAATGTATTAAAAAATCCAATATTTGATTTTTTAGTAACAGATGATAAAGAATCTAAAGATTTAAAACATGGTCATTTAAATATTTTGATTAAAAAAGCTATTGGTTTAGGAATTGACCCTATTGAAGCTATTAAAATGGTTACAATCAACCCTGCAATTCACTATAATCTTAATTCAGGTGAAATAGCTAATGATAAAATAGCTAATTTTGTAATAATAGATAATTTTGATGATTTTAATATTAAAAAAACATTCATCCATGGAAAATTAGTAGCTGAAGATGGAAAAACACTATTTAATCCTAAAAAACCTTTTTTAAAAAATACTTTCAAATTAAATAAGACAATAGCTAGTGATTTTGATATAAAAATAGAAAATAACAAATCTGATTTAGTTACTGTTAATGTTATTGAAGTGATGAATAATGAAATTACAACAAAAAAATTTAAAGCTAATTTAAAGGTTGAAGACCAAGTCATTCAAGCTAATTTAAAGGAAGATATTTTGAAATTAGCTGTTGTTGAAAGATATGGGAATAATAATATAGCTAATGCTTTTGTGAAAGGTTTTAATCTCAAAAAAGGAGCTATTGCTTCAAGTGTAGCTCATGATTCTCACAATATTATAGTTCTTGGAACAGATAGTGAGGACATGACAAAAGCTGTTAATCTAATTTCTGAAAATAAAGGAGGATTAGCTATTGTTAATGGAAAATTTGAGAAAATTTTAAAACTTCCAATAGCTGGTTTAATGAGTGATAAAGATTTAGCTACAGTTTCTCGTGAATTAGAGGAAATTAATAAAATAGCTACTGATTTTGGATGTAAGATGGAGTCTCCATTTATGACTTTATCATTTTTAGCTCTTTTAGTTATTCCAAGCATACGGTTAAGTGATAAAGGACTATTTGATGTTGATGAATTTTCATTTATTGATGTTTATAGTGTATAACATATTTTTTAATATTATAAAAATAGAAAAATTGATATGTAGAAATATTTTTAATAATAAAATGATAATTTATTTGATGAATTTTTTTAATTTTTAATAATAAATAAAAATGATAATTGATGTGTTGAAATATTTTTTTTAATAATAATTAATAATAATTTATTAGATGAATATTTTTTTGATATTATAAAAATAGAAAAATAAATTTAATTACTATCCATAATATCGACAAATTTACTCTAGTTTTATTTTATAACCTTTATTTTCAAGGGTTTTTTGAAGAATTTTCATAGCTTTTTTTTCTTCATTGCTTCCTACTTTATTTATTATTCTTTTAGATTCTCTAAATCTATTTAAAAAATATTTTTGTTTTTCTTCATTAACCATATCAATTCTTGTAAAATTAACTAAAGACTCTATTAAAGAATAAAATCCTCTATTCGGGGCTTTCACACATTTTTGTTTTATAATTATTTCTTTTACATCAGCTTTAACTATACTTGCAGGTGATTTTCTAATTGGGTCACTATGTGTCATCCCTTCTTTTATATCAGTTACTCTACATTTTATATAAGCTTCAGCATCTTTTAAAATAGCTATTTGGGAATTTTCAATGAAATATTCTTCTGGAAGATTGTCAATTGTAGATAAAGTAAATAATAGTGGATCATTAATAATGTTTACAGTAAATTCTCTTTTCATGGAAATATTTTTTAAGGTAAGGCTACCTTTGAAGATTCTACATATTATTTTATCTTTTTCTTTACAAATTATTCCAAAAGGTGAAGCATTTTCTTTTCCGTCATGATTTTTGGTGGTTATTATTGTTTCATATTGCTGACCTTTTTCCATTCCAACAGAACTTAAATCAATATTCATGATTAATAATCTTATATTTATCCCTATATAATTTTAAGTATTTAGCTAATTTTCAAAATGAGAAAAGATAGCATCTCTTTTTTATCTTTTATTCTTCTATTTTTCCATCTTTTACTTTAATAATTCGCTCAGCCATGTTAGCTACTTCATTATCATGAGTAACAATGATTAATGTAACATCTTGTTCTTTGTGGAGTTTTTTCAGTAAGTTGAGGACTTTGTCGCTGTTTTCGCTGTCTAGTGATCCTGTTGGTTCGTCTGCAAGTATTATGGATGGTTTGTTGATTAGGGCTCTTGCGATTGCTACTCTTTGTCTTTCCCCACCAGAAAGTTTTGTTATATTATTATCAGTACGATTTTTTAGTCCCATGTAATCTAAAAGTTCTAGTGATCTTTTTGTCATGTTTTTTGAGTTTATTTTTTGGCTGTACATTGGTATTTCAACGTTTTCTCTTACAGTTAAAGTTGGAATTAAATTGTGTAATTGGAATATGAATCCTATTTTTTGGGCTCTAAATTTGTGTAAATTTTGTCCTTCAAGTAAATCTTGGTTTGCAACTTTTATATGGCCATAGTCTGGTTTATCTAGTGCTCCTATCATGTTTAATAGTGTTGATTTTCCAGAACCAGAAGGTCCTATAATAGAAACAAAGTCTCCTTCTTTAATTGTAATATCAACTCCATTTACTGCTTTAATATTGCCATTTTCATAAGTTTTAGTTACACCATTCATAGTAATAATATCACTCATTGTAATCACCTTTGTCAAGTTTTATTAATACCTTAAAGCTTCTATAGGAGATATTTTAGATGATTTATATGCAGGATATAAACAACCAATTATACCAATTATAATTACTATAGCTAAAGTCCTTAAAAATATCCAAATATCCCAAATAACATCAAAATAAAAATAAGTAGAAAACATATATCCTATTAACAGAACAGAAATAATAACTCCAATAACCCAAGCCATAAATGACATGACCATAGATTCACCAACAATCATGCTAATTATTTGCTTATTACTCCAACCTACTGCCTTTAAAACACCTAATTCTCTAACACGACTATTAATAGAAGACAACATAACATAAAATACCAATAAACCACCAAAAATTATAGCTGAAAAGCTTAAATAATTAGCAGTAGTTTCCATAAGCCCATATATTACTTTATATTCTCCTGTCTCATTAACATTGGAAATTGCTACAATTTTTCCTTTATGGAGATTGTTAACAGAATTTTTGATATTTTCAATATTAGAACCATTTGATATATGAACGACAATAAGTTTTATACTTTCCAAATCTTCTTTATAATTCGATGTTTCATTTAACGCTTCAGGCAACATAAAAATATTAGCATCCATTAAAAAGTTTCCTGCGAAAATTCCTGTAACAATATAAGTTTTATTTTTGAGTATTATACTATCTCCAATACCTTTATTCAAAAATTTTACTACATCTTTCCCTATTAATATTTCATTGTTTTTTGAAGGAAATTTTCCTTCAATAAGTTTGGTTCCAGTATCATCTAAAGTATATGGTGTAACATCCATAGCCACGTAAAACTCCCCTCCCACCTCTGGATAAGTTTCTTTGAATGGTGTTGCTTTTTCAACACCATCGATACTTTCTATCTCTTGAACAATGCTTTCATTTATGAAAATAAATTCATTTTCAGTAAATAAAGTATAATTAGCTCTTACAACAAAATCTCCTCCAGTGGTAATAGATTTGTCAATAGTATACATACCAGAAGCAGATAGAGAACTCAAAAATATTATTGAAACAATTATGAATGTGATTATTGAAATAGTTAGTATACTTTTAAATTTTTTTCTAAATGGATTTTTAAGAATTAACTTTAAATAAGACATATTAATTCACCAAACTATAACAAAATACTACCATATATTTTATAACTTAAATTTATTAATACCTTAAAGCTTCTATAGGAGATATTTTAGAGGCTTTATATGCAGGATATAAACAACCAATTATACCAATTATAATTACTATAGCTAAAGTCCTTAAAAATATCCAAATAATATCCCATACAATATCATGATATAGACTATTTGAAAACACATCTCCTATCAACAACACAGAAATAATGGCTCCAATAATCCAGGCAACAAATGAGATTACCATTGATTCACCGATAATCATTCCAATTACTTGTTTATTACTCCATCCCACAGCTTTTAAAACACCTAATTCTCTAACACGGCTATTAACAGAAGATAACATCACATAAAATGTTAATAAACCACCAAAAATTATAGCAGATAAACTTAAATAATTAGTAACAGTGTTTATTATGTCGTATAGTTGTTTATAAATTCCTGTTTCATTAAAATTGGAAATTGCTACAAATTTTCCTTTATGGAGGTTGTTAACAGAATTTTTGATACTTTCAATATTAGAACCATCTGATATATGAACAACAACAATATCTACTTCTCCCAATTCTTCTACATCATTTGTTGTTTTATTTAATGCTTCAGGTAGCATAAAAACATCAGAATCCATTAGATAATTTCCTGCGAAAATTCCAGTGACAATGTAGGTTTTGTTATTGATTATTATCCTATCACCAATATCTTTATCTGAGCCTTTTACTACATCTTTTCCTATTAAAACTTCATTATTTTTTGAAGGAAATTTTCCTTCAATAAGCTTTGTCCCTGTACTCTCTAATGTAGAGGGTGTAACGCCCCTAATATAAATAAATGAGTCATCATCTGAAGGAATTTCTTTGAATGGTGTTGCTTTTTCAACACCTTCAATATTTTCTATCTCTTGAACAATGCTTTCATTCATGAAAAAAGTATTTTCTTCAACATTAAAAAGACTATAATTAGCTCTTACAACAAAATCTCCCCCTGCAGTGATAGATTTATCAACAGCATACATACCAGAAATAGATAGTGAGGTCAAGAATATTATTGATACAATTATAATTGTAATTATTGAAATAGTTAGTATACTTTTGAATTTTTTTCTAAATGGATTTTTAAGAATTAACTTTAAATAAGACATATTAATTCACCAAATTATAACAAAATATTTTTGTCATGTTTAATCAATACATAAAGTTTTATTCGTATCGTAAAGCCTCTGTAGGAGATAAATTAATTGCTCTGTATGTGGGATATAATCCTCCAAGAACTGCAATAATAACAATTATTAATAATGTATTTATAAAAACTGTAAGATTGAATACAGGTACAAATGATAAAAAATTACTTATAATAAATTCTATTACAATTATAGAAATAATAGATCCAACAATCCAGCTTACCAAAGAAAGAACAAAGGATTCAGCCATAATCATAACTGTAATCATTTTATTACTCCACCCCACTGATTTCAGTACACCAATTTCTCTGGTTCTATCATTAACAGAGGATAGTGTAGAATATAAAACTATTATTGTTCCAAATATTATTGCAAATAAATATATCTGTGTTATAATTTCATTTATGAGATCATAAAGAAATTTATTTGGTAAACCATCAGCAGAGGACATAGGAGCAAGTCCTTTATTTAATCCGTGAACATTTTCTGAGAATAAATTTACATCATAACCTTCATCTAATTTAACAACAATTTTTTCAATATAAGTTGAATTTGAATACTTATTATATGGTATTTCACTCAAAGGTAATGCAACAAAGTCAGGGTACATGTTATTCCCACTAAAAATCCCTACGATAGTGTAACTTTTATTATATACATTTATTTTATTACCAATAGTATTTTTTGTAATATCTACGTATTCTTTACTTACTATTACTTCATTATTGTTATTAAATAGTTTTCCTTCTCTTAAATCGATTCCTATTAGATTATAATTGTCTTGGTCAAAATATAAGATGCTGGATTCAAAAGAGTTTTCATCATAATAGGAAAATTCCGTTCCATAATTAACATATATTGGTATTGCCTTTTTAACACCTTCCATTGACTTTATAGTATCTAAATCACTATTATTTAGTTTATTTAAATTAATCAAATCATCTGGATTAGTGTTTTCAAAATTATCTGTTTCATCTAAACCTTTAAATATAGTTAAATCCCCACCAGCAATTATACTTTTTTCTATAGAACTTTCAACAGATGCTACAAATGAAAATAAAGTTAAAAGAACCAGAACAGCTAAAGTCAAACCAAAAATAGATAATATAGCTTTACTTTTTTTTCTAAAAGGATTTTTAATAATTAATTTAATAAATGACATAATAATCCTCTTTAATAATGATATTGTCACGAATTTATTTCTGTTATAAACTATGATTATTATAATACTTATACTATTCTATATTATGAATAATACTCATATAGTATAGTAGAAAAATAATACTAATGAAAACTATAAATAACTTATAGCTATTTTAACCAAATATCAATATTATAAGTTGAATTTTAAACATGATTTTTTCATTACATTAAACTAATAATATTTAAATAATATAAATAACAAATATAACTAAAATAAACAAAAATTAAAGATTTTCTAACTTGTGACATCTTCCATTTTCTATGTTAGAAAGTCGTTTGTATTTTCTAAATAAATTAAAATTTTAATATTATTTAAGAAACATTAAAAATCAGTTGGAGATAAACATGGAATACAAGATGTATAGTGAAGTTCTTGAACAACCTGATTCAATTAGAAAAACATTTGAAATGGAGCTAGAAAATATGGAAAAAATAGCTTCTAAACTAGCTAAAGTCAACAAAATTTATTTAATTGGATGTGGAAGTTCCTTGTCAACTGTTTATAGTGCAAAAGATGCTTTAGAAATGGTAGTTGATTTAAATATTGATGTCATTACAGGATATGAATTTTACTATAATAAAAAGTTAAATAATGAAAACTCAGTAGCTATATTCACGTCACAATCTGGTGAAACAGCTGATACTCTTGCTGCCCTTAGAAGAGCAAATGAATTAGATATTCTTACAATTGTTATTTCCAATGAAAAAGATAGCTCAATGATGAAAGAAGCAAAATATCCGATTGCTACGCATTGTGGTAGGGAGGAAGCTATACTTGGAACAAAAACATATGTAACTCAGTTATCTGCACTTTATTACATCTTATTTTCTGCATCTGATTATGAAAAGAAAGAAGAATTACTTAAAGAACTTAAAAATATTCCAGATTTAATGGAAAAAATTATTGAGGATTGTGAAGAGGAAAATAAGAAATTAGCTTATGAATTTAAAGATGATGATATTTTTTATTGTTTAGGAAGTGGTCCAAACTATGGTTTAGCTTATAAATTAGCTATGACTATGTTCATGGAAGGAGCATTAAAACATGCATGCCCATTATATTCTTCAGAATTTAGACATGGTTTAATAGAAAGAGCAGAAAAAGATGTTCCATTAATATTCTTGGATTCAGATTATCCTTCAGATGAAATAACTAAAAAAGTCATTGAATTTTCTAAAAACCTTGATTCAAAAATACTGGTTTATAAATTACAAGATTATGCTGATATTAATCCTCTTTTATCACCTTTTATACTTGTAATTCCTTTAGAATGGTTTATTTATTATTTAGCTCATTTTAATGGAGAAGACCCAGGAAGTACAAGGCATATTGGCAAAGTAAGATATTAATAATGCCTTTTATTTTTGTTAATTAAATGTTTAAATGGATTAAAAAATTATTTTTATTTTTATAGTTTTTATTATTTTTTTTAAAAAGAAAAAAAGTTTATATTATTTATTAATTAGTTTTTGATAAATACCAATAATTTAATTATATTTTTTTCTAATTTTTTAATTTGGTATTTTATTT
Organism: Candidatus Methanorudis spinitermitis; assembly: GCA_031286225.1. Taxonomy (GTDB): domain Archaea; phylum Methanobacteriota; class Methanobacteria; order Methanobacteriales; family Methanobacteriaceae; genus Methanorudis; species Methanorudis spinitermitis. Next base: position 59,531 of record JAITUQ010000007.1, on the reverse strand, counting down.
TTTTTTTAATTTTTTTTAATTTTTTTTAATTTAACTTTAATTTTTTTTTATTTAATAAATAACTTATTTATGATTAAGTTTTTAAGCTAATAATTAATCTTATCTTAATATTTTTTTATCAAAATTAATTTTTTTATTTTTATTTTATAATAATTTAATTTAAATATTTTTTATCAAATAAAAAAAATTAATGAAAAAATTTAAAAAAATTTAAATGATAAATTTGTGGAACACAATAATAAATTAATTTTTATTTAATATTAACTTTTAATTTTTTAGTTTCAACTTTAGGAAGGTCTAAAAAAAGAACACCATTATTAAATTCTGCTTTAGCTTCTTTTATTTTAATCTTATTTGGTATTTTAATGGTTCTTTCTGCAGGACCGTTTTTTCTTCCTTTAATTAAGAATTCACATTCATTTGTATTTCCTTCATTTTTACAAGTAGTATTAAAATGGCTTTTAATTGTTAGTTCTCTTTCTAGTATTTCAACATCAATATCTTTTTTTTCAACACCAGGAAGATCTGCTTTTACATATAGTGAATCACCTGCATCAATCAAATCTAAATCGATTCTACTAGGTGTTGTTTCTTTATATTCGTTTATTTTAGAGTCTACATCTTTTTGGAAAGATTTTAGATTTATCAAAATCTCATCCATTGTTTTTCCAAAATCAGTAGCTACTCTACCAGCAACATTTTTTCCTTTTTCCATACCTTTATCTACAATTTCTTTACTATCAGCTACTCCTTTTTCAAAAATACGTTTTTCACTCATATAATTCCTCCTATAGTTAATTTTGAATTGTTAATTTAAATTAGTTTGATTATAATTATTGATTTAATATTATAAGAATTTTTTAAAAAATCATATCAAATAATCTTTTATTCTTTTTTTATTTTTTCAACTTTTTCTAAAATAGCTATTATCTCATCAATCCCTTTACCATTATATGCAGAAACAAGTAAATAGTCATCTATTTCATTAAAATATTTTTTTAATAGACCATCATCATTATCTGTATTTTTATTTATTGAAATATCTATTTTATTAAATAAATAAATCATTGGAATATTGAAGATTCTTTTGATTTCTTTTGAAAGATGGTATTGACTTTCTATAGGATATCCACATGTTTCGGATGAATCAATTATAAATAAGATTGTGTCAGCTAAATGTTCAAGAGCTACCATAGCATTTAGCTCAATATCATTCATTTCTAGAAATGGTCGATCTAAGAGTCCTGGAGTATCAATAATTTGTATCTTTTTCCAATTTCTTTCTAAATGTCCAATTTGTATCCCTTTTGTTGTGAAAGGATAATCAGCTACTTTTGGCTCAGCATCAGTTATTTGTCTAAGTAAAGTTGATTTACCTACATTAGGAAATCCAGCTATTACAACTGTAGTAGCTTCAAAATCAATGGTGGGCATGTTTCTTAAACTTGCTTTTGCAAAGTCTAAAAAATCGAGATCTTTTTTTATTTTATTTACAACCGAAGCTATTCTACCATATACTTGTTTTTGAAGCTTTGATGCTTTTTCTGAGGGAGATTTTCTAATTCTACTGGCATAATCTTTTTCAAGCTGAGTAATTATTCCATATGCCCAATTCAATCCTCCAAGAGATTGTTTCATTTTATCAATCCCAACAGTAATATCTATATAGTCTTGATAAAATTCAGGAAGGCTTTCAATATCTGGAACACGATCAAGAATCATTTTAATTCTATCTTTGATTACCTGACAAGAAGTTACAACTCTTTGCTCTTCGATTCTTTTGGATTTTAAATGTCTTGGTATTTTAGAAGTTCTAACTAGATCAGCTGCTTTTTTTCCTCTTCGAAATCCTTTATCTAAAAGTTCATCTGGTGTGGGGATTGTTGGTATAATCATATAATCACTAGCTATTTAAGACTTAAATTATTCATTTTTAATATATAATTACTAAATAGCTATATTTTTTTTTATTTTATTCAGCTAATAATAGTTATTTCATATATTTTTTAATTCTTATTTTTAATATTATTATTTTTTATATTATCCTTTTTTAATTCTTATTTTTAATATTATTATTTTTTTATATTATCCTTTTTTTATATAATGATTTTTAATTACTATTGTCATTCATAATATCATTTTTTTTTAAATATCATAAATATATTATCTAATTTTATCTAGTTTTATTATTTAATTGGAAATTTTATTTCTCTTAGCTTTCTTTAAATATTTGTCCTTGGAAAGAAGATATTTTCACATCACTATTTAACCAACAGCTATAATCCAAACCTGCTTTCATACAAGTATTAGATAAAAATTCTTCACTATCCATTCCATGCTCAGTAGCTACTTGTGGGAGAAGTAAACCTTTATTAAATCCTTTTTCTATTATTAGGCCATCTTCTCCAATAGCTATTTTCTTTGGATATTCATTAGGGTCTGAAACTTGGATAATTTTTGGTTTAGTTAAAACAGTTACTTCAATTTCAATTTTACTCAGTTCATCTTCTGTTAATTTTGGAAAACGAGGGTCAGCTGTAGCTGCTGAAATACTAACATCAATTACAGCTTTTATAAGAGGTTCAATTGGCTCAGGATAACCAATACATCCTCTTAAATTTTTACTTTCATTTAAAGTAACAAAAACTCCTAATTTTTCTTTTAAATATTCTGGACAGTCTTTTGGAACGTCAATTTTAGTATTATTAATTATGTATTCATTAATTGCTTTTTTAGCTATTCTAATCAAATAATTCCCATCTTCTTTCCTTAACAATAGCTCATCTCCAATATTCTTCTACTATATGGATATGCACTCACTTAAATATAGATAACTATTTTTGCATGATTTTAAGAAATATTTTATTTTAACTAAATAATGGTTTTTAAAATATTTTATTTTTAGTTTAATAATGATTTTAAGAAATATTTTATTTAAATAAATTAATCATTTTATATTAATATCTTGTTATAGGCTTGTATCGATTTAGCTACTGCCTCCAACAATAGCTTCTAATATACGTGTATGGGGTCCTCCATCTCCTACAGGAACTGTTTGCCCAGATTTTCCACAGAAACCTACACTTAATTTAAAATCAGATCCAAGAGCATCTACATGATTCAATGTTTTTAAAATATTTCCAGATAATGAAACATCTCTTAAAGGATTTTTTACCTCACCATCTTTTATTTCGAAAGATTCAGCAGCGTTAAATTGGAAAATTCCTTTTCCAGTATCTACTTGCCCTCCTCTTGAACCTTTAAGATATATTCCTTCTTTTATATCTTCGATTAATTCTTCAAAATTCATATTTCCAGGTTCAAGGTAGGTGTTACTCATCCTTACTATTGGTTGATCACTTACTAGTGATCTTGCATTTCCTGTTGATTTCATATTTAATTTTGAAGCAGATTCTCGAGAACTTAATAGTGATGCTAGCTTTCCATTTTTAACAATTTGGGTTTTCCCAGTTTCTACACCTTCTACGTCATATGCATAATATCCGAAACCATCATAACTTGGATCATCAACTATATTCACAATTTCTGAACCTATTTTAACTCCGATTTTGTCTTTTAAAATTGAATCATTTTGTAAAATTAGATCAGCTTCTACTGCATGCCCTACTGCTTCATGTATAAAAACACCAGTTAAATCATTATCAGCTATAATTGTAAACTTCCCTGAAGGAGGAGTCTCTGCTTTTAGTAGTCTATTAGCTTTTTGCCCTATTTTTCTTGCAAATTTTTCAATGTCTGCATCTTTTAAAATTTCAAACCCTTTGGTCCCCCCGATACTACCATGGCCAAATTGTATTATATCTCCAGAAGATGCTGCAGCATTTAAAAATAGTCCTATTCTTGCTTCATCCATAATTATTGAACTACCTTCACTACTTAGAAAAACACTTTGAGATTGGCTATCTGAATAACTAACAGTTGTACTTACAACATGGTCAATATTAGCTGCTTTATTTGCATCTAATATTAATTCTTTTTTATCTTCAATTGAAACATCTGATACAGGTATTTTAGGAGATATTTTTATTTTATTTTCGATTACCTCATTTTCAGCTAATTTTACATCTCCTGATAGTGAATTTGATATTTTTATAGCTGTTTTAGATATTTCATCTAATTTATTTAAATCGTTTGTAAAAGCAAAACCCCAAGCACCATTATTTAAAACTCTTATTCTAGCTCCAATGTCTAATCCAGAACTTATCTCCTGAATTTTCCCATCTTTCATTAAAATATTGGTGTTATCTCCTTTTACTGCTCTTATATCAATATAGTCAACATTTGATTCGATTGTATTAATTATTTTCCCGAATAAATCTAAATTTTCTTCCATAATTCCCCTGCTTTATTTTTATTTATTGAAATTAGGTATTTATCATTTGATAATTTTTTTAAATAATTCCTTTAAATAATTTTTTTTATCTAATTAATTTATTATTTATACAAAAGTATTGGATAATATTTTTGATATTGAGATGAATTTTATTAACTTTTTTTTTTTTTAAAAAATAAGAAATGATTTTATTTATCTATTTTTTTTTTTAAAATGAAAAATTTATAATTACAACAACTAATATAATGAAATAGCTATTTTTGTTTGTTTTATTTTCTTTAATCATTAATAACTTTTTAATTTGGGAGCTATAACTAAATATCTTTTTAATTTATTAATTATTATTAATTGAAGTAATTTTATTATTACTTATTTTTTAAGATATTCATTTAATATTATTTTAGATATTTTTAAAATTATTTATAATCTTTTTAATCTTAATAGAATAGCTTATTATAAGTTATAAGTTAATCGGATGCCAGATTATCATTGATTATACTAAGATTTAAATCTTAGAATTACGAATTACCAAGGCTATAATCAAATATTTTTTCTTTTTTTTATTTATTATTCATTATTAATTGAAATAATTTTATTGTTACTTATTTTTTAAGATATCCGTCTATATTATTTTAGATATTTTTAAAATTATTTATAATCTTTTTAATGTTAATTGAATTGCTAATTTATAAGTTATAAGTTAATCGGATGCCATATTACCATTGATTATAGCAAGATTTAAATATAAGGATTACTAATTATTTTAATGAAAGATATTATAATGATAATATTTTTATTTAATGTTAAGTTATATATGGAATTATATTAACTTATTCTATATGAAATGTAATTTGTAGTATTATACATGACTATTCTATATTATTACTATAATTTAATTATCTATCTTTGATGATTATTATTTCTATGTGGAGGTATTATAATGTTTAAATCTTCAAAAATCGTGGCAGACTCAGTTTTGGTTTTTATTGCAAAGCAAAAAATCTAAACAAAATTTTATATTAACTAAGAGGAGTTTGATACTTTTGAAGACTAATTATAAAAGATTTTTCATTGGAACTGCTTTAATACTTATCTTATCTTTAATAGGAGTAGCTATGGTTCCAGCTATTTCTACAGTAACCGTAACAGCCAAACCAAGTGCAGATACAAATTTGCCATATGAAAATTTCACGAAAACATGGTATAATTTTTGTCCCTTGTGTGGAGCATATAATTCTTTAACAGTAAATCCTAAAGGAACTTTTGAAGTTGAATTAACTTGCTCCTATTGTGGAGCTGACTATTGTGCTGTATCAGGCAAAGATAAAAATGGCTATGGTTCTAGGGAAAACCTTATACCTGCTGAAAATAATTATTCAAAAAATAACCTTTTCATGGAATTGATGATGTAAAATTATTCTATTAACCATGTAAAATCATTCTTTTTATCTTTTTTTGAATATAATCATCAGCTAAATAATTTAAAAAAATATTTATTAGAAAATAAAATCATTTAAAAAAATAGTTAATTCTACCTTATTATTAAATTTAGATAAGAACTATCAAGTATTTTATATATCTATGAATTATTATAATTTATTTCATGTTAATCATTCTATTACTTTTTCTATTTTAAATTTTATTTTATAGAAAATAATTAGTATTTGCACTAACCACAAAATATTTATATTATATAAATATTAATTATAAGATTGGATAGTAGTAATTAATTAAAATTTTAGAATTGCTATTTAGTATAGACTAAATATTATGATATATATCATGTTTATATGATAGAACATGATTGTATTATAGTTTTTTTTTAAATAGAGGTGAAAAAAATGATTATTCAAACTGATTTACAACATTTCTGTTGTGGTCCTAAAGGATGCCAAATTGAGCTTTCATATGGTGAGATGATAGATGCAGAATAATAAATAATATATTTTTAAAATAATTAACTTTCTTATTATTTTATAAAATGTATTTTTTCATATTTTTTATATTTTTCATATTCAGTTCATTTCATATTCATTAATTTAATGATATTTTTTTTAATGATTTATCCTATTTTTCATTAGTAATACGGTATTGATATTAATTATTAATAACAATAGAGTTGTTAATAACAATAGTTATATGACTATTTATTTATGATTATAAATTTAAATATCTCTATATTAAATATTAAAAATTAGATTATTCTTATTGGGGTAATTAAATGGTTGTTATTGTTGGTTCAGGTGCTGGAGGGGGAATTTTAGCTATGGAATTAGCATTAGCTAATATTCCTGTAACAATTGTTGAAAAAGGACCTTTTATAAATGTAAATGATGCTTTTAATTGCTATGATGAATTTGATGAACCAATTGATTTATTGAAAACTACATGTCTTGGTGGATCTACAGTTGTTGCAGCAGGAAATGGAGTAAGGGTTCTTGAAAAAGAACTTAATAATTTAGGCATTAACATTTCAAATGAATTAGATGAAGTTGAAAAATTACTTTCAATTCATCCAATGAATGATAATTGTTTTGGAGAGGGAACAAGAAAAATCATGGATGTAGCTAATGATTTAGACTTAGATGTTAAAAAAATGCCAAAATTTATTAGAGATAATGAATGTATTCCATGTGGGCACTGTTCATTTGGATGCTTACAAAATGCAAAATGGTCTTCTATAGATTTTGTTAGAATAGCTATTGATAATGGAGCTAAGCTTTTATGCAATAGTGAAGTTGTTGATATAGTTATTGAAGACAATAAGGTCAAAGGAGTCCGTGTTAGAAAAAATCACAAAGATGAAGATTTCAAGGATGGGAATTTTAGGGATGAAGATTGTAAAGACGAAAGTTTTAAAGATGAAGATTTTAACACGCTCATCGAATCAGATTTAGTTATATTAGCTGCTGGGGCTATTGATTCAGCTATCTTACTTCAAAAAATAGGAATTAAAGCTGGTGAAAAACTTTTCATAGATTCTTTTGTAACTATTGGGGGAAAGTTAAAGAATATTAACTTTAATAAAGAAATTCAAATGAATGCTTTGATTAAAGGAAGAAATTTTATTCTTTCTCCGCATTATGCTCAATTTATCGCTAATGAACTTAAAAAAGAAGCCACTGATAAAAAAGATATATTAGGTATAATGATTAAGATTCCTGATGATAACTATGGTAAGATAAAAGATGGAAAAGTTATTAAAGAGAACTCAATTAAAGATGTTAGATTTATAGCTGAAGGATCAGCTATTGCTGGAGCTATTTTAATTGAAGCGGGTGTTGATCCTAACTCTATTATTTCTACAAATTTAAGAGGAGCTCATCCTGGTGGAACAGCAGCTATTGGAGAAATTGTTAATGAAAATTTAGAAAGTGAAATAAATGGTTTGTTTGTTAGTGATGCAAGTGTACTGCCAAAATCTCCTGGAGCACCTCCAATACTAACAATCTTGGCATTATCAAAAAGACTTTCTAAGTATATAATAAATAATTGTTCTGGATAATTTTTTTAAGAATTGTAGAATATTTTAGAATATTGTATTAATAATCTGAATATAGATTAAAATTCTAAGAATTGTAAAATATTTTAAGAATATGATATAAATAATATGAATGATTAAAAATTCTAAAATAATTTAATATAAATAATTTATATTATTTTAATTTATTTTTATCTTAATTTATTATTATTTTATATAAAAAAAGATAATAATGATTAAAAATTACTTTTATCATTTTTTCATATAATATAACGATTTCCTGATTATTATAGCAATATTTATTAATTATTAAAATAATAAATTATCTTTTAATTATTTAAGTAATTAATTTTCTTTAAATTATTAAAATTCTTTAAATTATTAAAATAATAATAAGCTTTGTTAATTAAGGAGGAAAAATTCATTAAAATTAAAAATATTATAGGGGTATTATTTTTAATATCTATTTTTTTAATAGCTATTCAAGTAGCTTCAGGAGCTGAAATTACTACATACAAATGGGGAAGTGGTGGAGATGTTACAAAAAATAATCTAATTAAAAAAAACATTCCAAATTCTCAAATAGTAATGGATGTCATAAAAGCAGCTAAAAAAGGCACTCCTGTTATTAAATTTGGCGATGGTGATGGCCCTACAACACTTATTGTTGCGGGGGTCCATGGAAATGAATTATCATCTCAAGTTGCAGCTATACGACTTATAAATAATTTATATAAATTTGAAAAAGAAAAACCTATTAAAGGAACGATTTATATTATTCCATTTGTTGCTCCAAAATCTACAGCGTCAAATGTGCGTTTTTTCAATGTTAAAAATTTAAATTCAGTAGCTAATAATTCAGGAACTTTAACTAATAATATTATTAAATTTGCTAAAAATAAGAAAATAGAGGGGGTTGGTGATTTTCATTCTACTCAACCAGGTGGAGTACCAGGTAAAAATTTTATTCTTGGAACAGATAATCCAACTATAGAAAGTGCTAAAATGGCAAAAGCTATTTCTAAATTAACTGGTCATCCTTATAAAAATGAATATCTAGCAGCTAAATCTTATCCTGGTGCTCTCGAAGATAATTTGAATTTAAATGGCATCCCTGCTGTTACATGTGAGGTTAAATCTCCGCATGGCAAAATAGCTTCAGGAAGTGTTTTAGCTTCTTATAATCAAATGAAAGCATTTTTAAAATATAGTAAAAACATTTAATTTATTATTCTTGCAAAATTTGAAGATATTTTCATTGTTTTTTTTTTAAAATTGCATGTCAATGTCAGTAGCTTTATTATTTTCACAATATTTCTTTTTTAAAATTGCATGTCAATGTCAGTAGCTTTAATTAATCTTTCACAATAATGACATCTTAGGAGTATTGGGCTTGTTTTTAAAAGATGGAATTTAGGTTCAATAGGTTCATTTGTATTTGTAATACATTTTGGATTAGTACATTTTATGATTGATTCTAATTCATCCATGAAGCTGACTTTATTTTTAGCTATGATTTCATAATCTCTAATAATATTTATTGTAGCATTAGGAGATATTAAAGCGATTTTATCCAATTCATTGGTTTTCAATTCTCTATTTTCTATTTTCATAATGTCTTTTTGTTTTGATTCTTTTGATGAGACATTCATAGCTATTGTAACAGTTATATCTTCACTAGGAAGTCCTAAAATTTTTAAAACATGAAGAGATTTATTAGCTGTAATATGATCAATTACAGTACCATTTTTTATAGGCTTAACTTTCATCTCAGGTTTTTTCATAAAAGATTTTATATTTTAATTTTTATTTAAAATTTTTTATTTGATTTTCTTTATTTTTTTAATAGTGTTTTTTTTTTTAAAAAAAAAATCAATAAATATTAAAAAAAGATTATTATAAAACATTATTCTTATTTTAATTTTATAAAAAAAAATTTTTTTTAGAAAAAATAATAATTGAAATATTTTAATTATTTGAAAAGCATAGCTTTTCAAGTTAGAAAAATGAAGCTTTTCTTTAGTTATTTCAATATATTATAGAGTCTTCGATTTTATTTTTTAAAGCTTTTAAACACAAAGTGTGCTTATTTATTTTAAAAATTTTTTATTTTTTAAAGTATAAAAACATGAAGTGTGCTTATTTATTTTAAAAATATTTCAACGAATTTTGCATAAACAGGTCTTGTAATAAAAACACCTACTAAAACACCAATTATGGTAGTGAATGCGAAACCAGCTAATGTTCCAATACCACTACTTCCTCTTGCAAAACCAACGTAAGCTAATGGTAACATAGCTGCAATTAATGTACCTGCTGAAGCAAATATGATAAATAATGCTTTTTTCACATTGAGTCGTGTTCTTGTTCTTCTACGATGTTCAGTAGTTTTTTTAGAGCTTAATATTTCATCCACTATTATAATTTGATCATCTACTCCAGTTCCAACTGCAGCAATCAGACCAGCTATGGCTGCAAGATCTATATTCCACTGAATAAGTGAAGCTATTCCCATAACAATTAAAACCTCAGAAAGACACGTGATTATAATAGGCAATACAAGAATAGGTTTTCTGTACCTGAAAAATATTATGGTAGAAATTGCTAAAATAGCTAAAAATCCAGCTATTAAACTTCCTTCAAGGAATTGCTGACCTAATTCTGGAGAGACACTACTTGATCCTACAATTTGTATTTTAACAGGGATTGATCCTGTTTTTAACACGGTATAAATCTGTTTTGCTTGAGCTTCTGCTTCTTCTGGAGTGTTCGCTCCACCAGTAACAACAACTTCTGTAGTTGGATCTCCATTAGCTAGTTCTGGTGATAGACTTGGAGGGTTATTATCAATTAACTTACCATCTAAAAACATATAGACTTTTTCCCCTCCTTTCCCTTTTGCCATTTCTGCAAAATGTTTAGCTCCATCTGTTGAAACATGGAAAGGAACATTCCACTCGGTGTCTGTTATTTCATACATATCAACATTTGTAATGACAACACCAGTTAATGCAGGTTCAGCACTTTTATTTCCAATTCTAGCTTCAAAATTACCAGGATTTCCAATAAGTCTTTCAACTTCTTCTGGAGTAGCACCTGCCATTTCTACTATAACAAGTTGATCACCAGCTGATCTAACTTTAACATCTTTAACACCATAAATGTTAAGACGTTTATCAAGAACTGCTGTTATAACATCCATTGTAGCATCATCAACAGGTTTTTCTAATTTTAACTGAACTAAAGAACCACCTTTTAAATCAAGACCTTGTTGAATTCCTATTGTTGATATACTGATAATACTTATTATAAGAAGTGCAGCCATTAATATTGTTTGTTTATCTTTGAAAAATTCTGACATATCTCTTTTATTCATATTATCCCTCTACATACCATCTAAGAATTCCACGATTCATAAGCCACGTTGACATTATATCTGCAGATAAACCTATTATTAAAACAGCAGCTATATTACTTAAAGTTGAAGCTTCAGGAATTAAAAAGATTGTTGATATATATAGTATAGTCATAGCTGCTATTGCGGTGGTAGTCATAGTCAAACCTGTTTTCATAGATTCTTTAGCTCTTTCAACAATTGTTCCTTCTTTTCTTTTCAAAATACGTGTTGTAAGCAGAATATTTGCATCAACACTGTACCCAATTAACATAAGCAAGGCACCAACAGAAGCTATGGATAGAGGAATATTAAATAGGGACATTCCTCCAATAGCTATTATTATATCTGTTAATGCAGACAGTATAATAGTAATTGATGGAATAAATTCTCTAAATGTAATAAAAACTGTTATAGACATGAATAAAAATGCAAATAACATTGCCCAATAAATTTGATTCATAGCTTCTTCACTTAATAAAGGACCAATTGCATTAAAACTTATAACTTCAGCTTTACCATTTATAGCAGAATTAAAAGCATCAGGATTTATTTCACTTTCCATTTGTACTGTAACATCTTTACCAGTATTACTAACTACATCCACTTCATTTATTTTTAAAGCAGTTTTCAGATGACTTTCTAAAGCAGAAGATGATGTTGTCTCATTCATTTTTAAAATAGCTATTGACCCTCCTTTTAATTCAATTCCTTCTTCTACACCATTAAAAGCTATTAAACATAGTGATAATATTGTAATTATCACTGGAATAATAATTAATAGCTTATATGATTCTAAAAACTTTTTTAACATTAAAGCACCATGAATTTAACATTGTATAATTGATTTTTAAATAATTTTTTATTATTATAATAATTTTTTTGATTAAAAAACCATTTTAATGTTCAAATTTGTTTAAAAATTATTTAATTCATATTTTTATTAATAAAATTTAATTATTATCTAATAATTTTCATTATTTTTAAATATAAATAATTTATTATTTTTAAATATAAATAATGGTATTATATATTTTTTTAAAAAATACATTTATCAAAGTTATATGCATATAATCAAAAATTTTAATTAATCAAAAATATATTTTTATTAAATATATGAGTACTCTTTTTACAAAATTGATTTTCTGTTTATGATAACTAAAATAATTATATATATATGAAAAATAATTTATTAGAGTTTTTTGGAGAAACATCAAGCAAATATTTAGGATATTTAGAAAAATCATAAATATAATCTCAAATCTAATAATTTAGCTATATTTTCACTATCTTTTTTTATTTGAGATACATTTTTGTTTTTTGTTTTAATGACGAAAGATTCAACAACACGGGCACCCCGAGATTCGACTTTTTCTTTCATTCGATTTATTGCAGAAATTCCTCCTGACCCATTCATTGTTGCAAATAAAACAACATCTTTTCCTTGTAAATCACACTTATCTATAATTGTGATAATTGCAGGTGATGCATTATTTGCCCATGTGGGAGTTCCAAAGTAAACTAGTCCATAATCTTTTAACTCGACTTTTGGAGGTATTGTCTCGGTTTTATTTTCTCTAAAAGCATCTATAGCTGATGAAATCTTTCCACTAAATCCAATTCTTGATTTTATATCTTTTATTTCAGTTAAATCTGTAGATAATAATGAAGATAAAGTTTTTGCAACTTGTCTGGTATTCCCACTTTCAGAATAGTAAATAATAATTGTTTTCATAATTATCTCCTTTAATATGTCATCTCCTTTATTTATTATTTATAAACTAAATATCAAGCATTATTATGGGTGCAATCCATAACTATTTAAACCTTCATCTTCTTTGAACTTAGAGATTAAGTTCATATTATGAATAGCTTGTCCTGAAGCTCCTTTAACTAAATTATCAATTGCAGAAATTATAACTAATCTACCATTTTCATCAATTTCAAAACAACCTATATGTGCAAAATTAGAACCACGAACTGAATTTAATTGAGGAATTTCACCATTTTCAAGTATTTTTACAAAAATTTCATTTTTATACTGCTTTTTATATATTTTAATCAAATCTTCAGATGAAACGGAATTATCTTCTGGGAAGCTATGGCTTGTGGTTAATATTCCTCTTATTACAGGAACTAAATGTGGAGTAAATGAAACTTTTACATTGGAATACATACCAAGCTCTTGTTGAATTTCAGGCATATGCCTATGCCTTGTTACATTGTATGGACTAACATTATCACTACAATTAGGATAGTGGAAAGCTGATGATAGAGTAACTCCTCCTCCACTAATTCCAGTTTTAGAATCAATAATTATTCTTTCAACTAATTTTTCTTTTGATAATGGTAAATTAGCTAAAATAGCTCCAGTTGGAAAGCATCCTGGATTAGCTATTAAATTAGCTTTTTTAATTTCTTCTCTATATATTTCAGGAAGTCCATATATAGCTTTTAATGGTGAGTCATGTTTTATTTCATACCATTTTTCATAGACAGCTATATCTTTAAATCTGTAATCTCCGCTTAAATCTATAACTTTAGCTCCAGTTTCTAAAATTTCTGGTACAATCTTCATAGATGCTCCATGAGGCGTAGCTGTGAAAACAACATCTGCATCTAAGGAATCTGGTTTTAAATCTTTAAAAACAAGGCCGTTTCTGATATTTGGATGTACTTTATATATTGGAGTATCTGCATATTTTCTTGATGTAATAGCACTTATTTCTACTCTTGCATGATTTTCTAATAACCTGATTAATTCTCCACCAGTATATCCACTTGCTCCAACAATAGCTACTTTTGTCATTTTTTCCCACCATTTTAGAAATTAAGATTGATTTTTAAACTATATTTATTATAAAAAAACTTTTTAAACAATTCTAATGATTTATTTCTGAATTTGATGATATAAATATTTTTTTAAATATATTTTTTATTTATTATTGTAAGAATAAAGTTAAAGTGAAATTATATATCTAATATTAAAAAATAAAATGTATTTTAATATAAAATAGTATTAATTTGATTTAAATATTAAATTGAATAATAATAATTATTTACAATACTATATGACTTATATAAAAAATTATTTACAATAATATATGATTATATTATAAGAAAAATATTAACAGTCTTTAAATGTTGATTTTTTTAAAGGAGTGTTTTTTATTTTTTTTATTATTTTACATGTACTATCTAAATGAGATTTATAATAATTTTCAACTCTTAAGACCTTAGGATTTAAATTTCTAAGTTTAAGTTGATTCTTTATATATTCTAAATCGAATTTTTGATCAGGTCCAATAGCTATTATATCTGGTTTTATTTCTGCTACTATTTTAAACATATCTGTTTTATGACCTAAATATGCTTCATCTACTGGTTTTAGTAGTTTTACCATTTCTAGTCTTTGGTTTTCATTAACTATTGGGATTCTTTTTTTCACGTGAACAGTTGAATCTCTAGCTACAACAACGATTAATTTTGAATCTCTTCCACCTAACTGTTTAGCTTTTTTTAAATATAATACATGTCCAGGATGTAAAATATCAAATGTTCCTGTTGCCATGACTTTCATTACTTCACCATTAGCATAATTTTTTAATATAATTTATAATCTCTTTTTTTTATTTATTAATTTTATTTTTCTTGTTTTTCAGCATTTTTTTTTTATTTAGAGAGGTTTTTATTAATTTTTTTTATTTGGTGTCTTGTTTTTCAGTATTTTTTTTTATTTAGAGGGTGGTCTTTTTTTGTTTCTTGTTTTTCAGTATTTATTTTAATTATAGATTTCATTGAATGTTTTGGTATTTCAAAGCGTTTTTAAGATTTATTTTTTTTTTGTAGATGGCTGAACCAATCACAACTCCTTTAACTCCAGTGCTACTTAATTTTTTAATGTCTTCTAATGTGGTGATTCCACCAGCATAAACTACTGGAATATTCACCGATTCAACAAGTTCAATAGCTGGAGTCACGTCAAAACCTTTCAAAAGCCCTTCAACATCTACATTTGTATAAAGAATACTTCCTGCACCAATATTTTCAAACTTTTTACTTATTTCACTTGGTTTTTTAGCTATTTTTTCAGTCCATCCTTTAATAACTACTTGAGAATCCTTACTATCAAGAGAAATCATTATTCTTTCACTACCAAAATCATTAGATAATTTAGCTATTGTGTCTGGCTTTTCCAAACCCATTGTTCCAATTATTAATCTTTCAATATCTAAGTTCAATAGCTTTTCAGCATACTCTAGTGATCTTATTCCTCCTCCTAATTGAATAGGAACTGAAACTTCATTCAATATTTTTTTTATAGTTTTTAAATTATCTTTACTTTCAAGGGCTCCATCAAGGTCTATAACATGTATTATCTTGGCACCTTCATCTTCCCATTTTTTAGCTACTTTTTCTGGATTTTCAATAATTACTTGCTCAGTCCCTGGCTTTCCTTGAACTAACTGAACACATTTACCATTTTTAATATCGACTGCTGGAATAACCAACATTTTACCATCATCAAAAGACATAAAAAACACCTAAATAGAAATAAAAATTAAAGAGCATGCTAATAAAAAACTATTAAAGCACTCTTTAGATATATATTAGCTAAAATCATAAATTAAAAAAAGATTAGTCACTTATTTATCCTTTAAATTTTAACAAATAAAAACATTTCTTATAAACATTTATACAAATCATTGTTTAAATACACATTTAAAGATTTATCAAAATAATTAAATTTTGGTTTTAAACTTTTTAAAAATAATTTTATCATTTAAATTTATATAAAAAAATTTTTAGAATTTTTACATAATTTAATAATTTATAAGAAATATTAACTAAAATAATTATATCATTTAAAAAGTATATTTAATAATTATATTTTATGTTTAAAATTAATAATTTTCATTTATATTTATGAATAATAAGTATTATTAGATAATTCATATTTATAATTTTTATTAGTCATTTATATTTGGAAATAATATGTAAAATTAAATATTTTATCTTTTAAATTAATAATTATTTTTTATACGTGGGATTAATAATTATTATTTTTAGTTTAAAAAATTAAATTATTACAATAAAAAAAATCTTTTAAATGAAAAAACTGTTAAAATTTTTTATAAATTATATTCAAGAGCATAATATTTTTTTATTAAATAATGAGTACTATGTAGAAATTAGATTTATTTTAAAGGGAATTGTTATGAAAAAAATAGCTTTGAAAATAGCTTATATTGGTACTCACTTTAATGGATTTCAGAGACAGCCTAATCTTAGAACTATTGAAGGAGAAATAATATCGGTCCTTGAAAAATTAGGATATATTCATGATTTAAAAAAATCAAAGTTTCAAATTGCTGGAAGAACTGATAAAGGAGTTCATAGTCTTGGAAATGTAATTAGCTTTATAACTGATAAAAAAATTCTCATTAATCAAATAAATCATTGCTTACCTGATGATATTCAAATATTAGCTAAAGCTCCTGTTAGGTATGGTTTTAAACCAAGATATGCTTTAATGAAACATTATAGATATATGTTTTTTGAAGAAAACTTAAATATTTCAGCTATGGAAAAATTGTCTAAGCTATTTTTAGGAGAACATGATTTTACTAATTTTTCAAAAAGAGATCAAAAAACACCTGTAAGAAAAATTGATGATATAAATATTATAACTGGAAAAAACAAGAAAAATAATGATATAATTAAATATAAACCTATTATGGGGCAGTCTATAAAATATAAATTAGGAAACAATAAAAAGCTAGCTAATGATTTTAATGAATTTGTTAATAAAGATGTAGCCATTGATAATCATGAAGAATCAATGAGGATTTTTAATGAATATGATCAATTTAATCAACAAGGTATGGACAATTTTAATTCAATCTTTGTGGATGTTTATGGAGAAAGTTTTCTTTGGAATATGATTAGGAAAATGATGAGAATTTTTCTTCTTGTTGGTAAAAATAAAATAGATTTAGATGAAGCTCGAAAATTTTTAAATCCTAAGGAAAAATTTAATATTAAGCCTTTAGAAAGTGAAAATTTGATTTTAATGGATATTTCTTATAATAACATTAATTTTAAGTATGATAATTATGCTTGTGAAGGATTTAGAAGATATTTAATTGATAATCTTTTTAATTATAAGATGAATCATTCAATAGATAATAATATTTTAAATAGTATGGAAAAAATATTATCTAATAATAATTATCTTAACAACGATAAAGATTGAGATAATAGCTATTTATAGTAAATTATCTTATTAATAATGAAAATAGAAACATTGCCTATTGATAATTGAGGGATAATCTGAATAAGAATAATTTACATTTATTTGAAGAAAATAACTTAGATCATGGGAGTAAAAACTATAAAACTCCTGTAATTGTTGGATTTGATCCTGGATTAAATGTAGGAATAGCTATTTTAGATTTAAACGGTAAATTGATCTTTTTAAGTAGCTTTAAAGAAATTTCTAAATCAGAAATTATAAATATTATCATGGGATATGGAAAAGCTGTTTTAATAGCTACTGATGTTAAACAAATTCCTAAGACGGTAAAAAAATTAGCTAGTTCTTTAAATTCAAAAATATATTCTCCAAAACAAGATATTCAAGTTTCTTATAAAAATAAAATTGTTAATGATTATTTAAATAATAATCACATTAATATTAAAAATAATTATAATTTTGAATCTAATTATAAATTTGAAAAAAATCAAAATAATATTTATAATGAAGAGGAGTCATACTTTACAGATTTTGATGCCCATGGAAGAGATTCATTATCTGCAGCTATTCTTGCTTATAAAAGTTATGAAAATAAATTAAATCAATTAAAAAAGAAATTTTTTGAAACTAAAGATAAAATTATTGTTAATGATGATAATTTAATTGAAAAATTAGGTCAAGCAAAAACACTTTTAATAAATGAAGTTCCAATAAGCATAGCTATTGATTCAGTTTTAAAAGATGAATTTAAAAATGAAATTAATAATATAACTAATTTAAATAATATTGAAAAGGTTTGCATTGAAAAAAATGAGTATAGAAACATAGATAATATAAATGAAAATTTTTCAAGTGAATCAACTTGTTCTGATGTGGAAATGCTGGACAAACTAAATATAACCATTAAATCTCAGGAAAAACAGATTAAAAATCAAGCGAAACTTATCAAAAATTTGAATTTGAAAAATAAAGAATTAAACAAAAAGAATAATGAAAACAATCTGGAAATTATCAAGTTGAAAAATGAATTAAAAGCTTTAAATAAAAAATATTCAAAAAATATTTTAAAGGAAGAAACAATAGCTTCTAAAGTTCAGCTACTTAAAACTATTTCGAGGAAATATTTAGAAGAAAAAGAAATAAGAAAGTCCTTAGAAGATAAACTAAATTTAAGAGCTTCATTTGATGATTTTATTAATTCTGATAAATTTGCTCCTATAAAAATTGTGGATTTTTTCACAAAAGAAGGTATAAGTAAAACTTCAAAACTTTTTGAAATTAAAAAAGGTGATCTTATATTATTAAACTCTCCAGAAGGTGGAGGATCACAAACAGCTAAGATTTTAGCTGATGCAAATATTAGAGCTATTTTAACTTATGGAGTTCTTCCTCAACAAGCAGAGAATATTTTTGAAGAGAAAAATGTTCCTGTTATTTTAGCTAATGATTTAAAAATTAAATTCTTTGATAATTTTGCACTTATTAATACAAAAATTTTAGATAGTGAAATTGAGCGATGGAAAGAAAATCAAAGGAATAAAACTGTAAAAAAAGCCCAAAAAGAACTTTTAGGAGTTATTGGAGATTATAAAGCCAAAAGAAAAAGATTATTGTAATCGGTGATTTTTGAATTTTTTTTAAAAAGAAACAATTAATCTTTTTTGAAGGATTTATTTATATTAGAAATTGCCTCAAATTACAACTCTGAAAAAATATTCAAAGTAAATGTATATTGTCTTAATAGTGATATATGTTTTATAATTGTAATGTATTTCTCATTAGAATATGTTTTTTATGAAAATATTTTATAAGAAATAAAATACTGATTCTATCATATTAGATAATTTCATATGATTTTTAGAAAAATCTTGAATATTATGCAAATTTTTAATAATTAGGATAAATCATAAATTTTATTAATAGAAATTAGAAATGAATAATTTTTTTCCTTTTCAATTTTGGTGAAAATATGAAAATAGCTATTGTCCTTGGAACAAGGCCAGAAATCATTAAAATGGCATCCGTTATTGATGAAATAAAATTAAAAGGATTAAATTTGGTTTTAATCCATACGGGTCAACATTATGACCATGAAATGTCAGATCAATTTTTTTCAGACTTAGAACTTCCTGCTCCTGATTATAATATTGGTGTTGGTTCTGGAATACATGGTGAACAAACAGCTTTGATGCTGGAAGGAATCGAAAGAGTTTTAATAAATGAAAAAGTAGATATATTACTTGTTCAAGGTGATACTAATGCAGTATTAGCTGGTGCACTTGCAGCTTCAAAATTACATATTCCTGTTGGTCATGTAGAGGCAGGGTTACGTTCATTTGATGATACAATGCCTGAAGAGATTAATCGTAAAGTTGCAGATGTTTGCTCTAGATTTTATTTTGTCCCTACTGAACAATCAGCTATTAATTTAAGTTTAGAAGGAATAAATAGAAACAAAATCTTCATAACTGGTAATACAATTGTGGATGCTTGTTTTAGAAATTTAAAAATTGTTAAAAAGAAATCCAATAATGGTTCTTCCATAGAATTTGCTAAAATAAATGAAAACGATTATAATAAAGATTCATTATTGAAGTTAAATGAATTAGACAATATTCTTACATTGACTCTCCATAGAGCTGAAAATGTTGACAATTTTGATAGATTAAATAATATAATTGATGCATTAGCTGAACTAGTTGATATGAATATAATATTTCCAATTCATCCAAGGACTAAAAAGACATTGGAAAATTTTGGATTATTCTCTAAATTAGCTAATTTAAAACATGTTCATATCATTAAACCTGTAGGTTATTTAGATTTCCTTTCACTTTTGTCAAAATCATTCATGGTTCTTACAGATTCTGGAGGAATTCAAGAAGAAGCTATTACACTTAATATTCCAGTATTAACCTTGAGATATAATACTGAACGTCCTGAAACAATAGTTGCTGGTGGTAATATTCTTGTTGGTTCAAATAAAGAAAAAATCCTTGAAAAAGCTAAATCTATTTTATATGATGAAAAATTCCTAAACAAAATGAAAAATACTGTTAATCCTTATGGTAATGGAGATTCTGGAAAGAAAATAGTGGATATTCTAATTAATAGCTACAAAAACAATGAATTAAAGATAGAAACTCCTGAAGATATTATGAATAGTTTTTCAACTGAAATTATAGCTATTGATGAGGATACAACAGTTTTAAATTTTGAAAAGAAAAATAATGGAAATGTAAAAGTTGTTTATACTAATTTCAATGACACACCTTCAATAAAATTTCCGTTAGGCGATTTAAACTTAAAAAATAAATTTATTATATTTGACCGATATAAAAATTAGCTATTTTTTATTATTTTCTACTGATGACTTAAATAACACTAATATAAAACATGTTATAATTTAATTAATATATTTTTATAAAAAATTAAATATTATCATCACTATTAATAAAATAAATGATTGATAATATTTTTTTTAAATAAAAAATTAAATGTAATTATATAATAAATAAAAAGATTAATTAATTTTTTTATAAAAAATAAAAAAATAATTTATATACATTAATTCAAACATCTAATTTTCGCATGTTTTTGCAATTCTGGTAATTCTTATGAATAAAACTGATTTTAAAGAAGAAAATTCTATTTTAGTATTTGAATATTATACAGCTTCAGGCATAGATGATCCAAAGATAATTTCAGAAGCAGTAGCTATGATTAATTCTCTTTTAGATGATTTAAAAGATTTCAATGTCTATTTTTTACTTTCAAAAAAATTTGATTTTATTGCAAAAAACCATGAACACTTAAAATCAATTATTATAGAAGAAAACTTGCAAAAATGGCTGTCAAATAATGTATGTAATTTTAACAGTTGTATGTTTATTTCTTCAGAAGAAAATATGCTATTATATGAGATAACAAATTTAATTGAGAAAAATAATGTTAAATTATATTGTTCAAATACTTTTGCTACTCTATTATGCTCTGATAAATTTAAAACATATAGGCATATCAAAGATATAATAAAACAGCCTAAAACATTAAAATTTACTATTGATGAAAAATTTCAATGGGAAATAGCTATTCCAAACATAATAAACTTTTTCAACATTGGAAATTCTAAATTATCCTATGATATTTTTAATGAAAAATTTAAATTAATAGCTAAACCTGTTTATGGAGTGGATTGTCAAGATACAAAAATTATTTCTAATATTAGAGACATTAGAAATTTAAAAAAGATTTTTCCTATTGGATCAAGCTTTTTAATTCAAGAATTTATTGAAGGAGATGTTATTAGCGTTAGTTTAATAAGTGATGGGGAAATAGCTATTCCAATTAGTTTAAACAAGCAAAACATTGCTTTAAATCATGATAATTTTACTTATCTTGGTGGTGAACTTCCTTATGAACTTCCTTTAAAAGAAAAAGCATTTGAAATAGCTAAAAAATCTGTTGAATCTATTGAAGGAATTAAAGGATTTGTTGGAGTAGACTTAATTATAAATGATGATGTTTACTTTTTAGAAATCAATTCAAGATTTACAACTCCTTATGTTGGTATTAAAAAAATAGCTAACTTTAATGTTGGAAAATCAATAATTAAAATCATTGATAAAAAAATAGCTATTGATTCTGTAAAAAAAAATATAAAATTTAATAGAAAAGTTAAATTTATAAAAAATGGAAATGATTTAGATATTAATTTTATATAATTTTTTTTAATTTTTATTATATTGGTAATGATTTAGGTATTGAAGTTTTATATTTTTTTTAATTTTTATTATAATAAAATATAAAATATTTTTAAGAAGTATTAATTAATAAACTAATAAATGAAATTACATTGATTTTATATTTTTTATTTCACATATTATTAGGAGTGCTTAAATGAGAATAGCTGGTTTTGATATTGGTGGAGCAAATACAGATTTAGCTATAGTTGATTTTGATAAAAAAGGTGAAATCACCAATATAAATACTGATTTTAAATATTTCCCTATGTGGAGTAATAAAAAAGATCTAGGAGAAATTTTATTAAATTTAATCGATAATAATAGGTTTTCCAATTCAATCGATGCAGTAGGAATATCAATGACTGCAGAACTTGTTGATGCATATAATACAAAAAAAGAAGGTGTTTTAGAAATAGCTAAAGAGGTAAAAAATAACTTTGATATTCCATTAGTTTTTATAGGAATTAATGGGGCTTTATCTTATGAGGAGTTAAAAAAAAATCCACTTGATGTAGCTGCTGCTAATTGGATAGCTACTAGTCAAATTGCTGGAAAATTAGCTAAAAATTGTATTTTTGTGGATACTGGAAGTACAACGACTGATATTATCCCGATTAAAAATGGTTGTGAATGTGCTAAAGGTAGATCAGATATGATGAGATTAGCTACTGGCGAACTTGTTTACACTGGTTTACTAAGGACTAATATTTCTACATTTGTTGATGAAATTTATTTAGATGGAAATAATTATAAAATAGCTTCTGAACTATTTGCAATAAGTGCTGATGTTTACAATGTTTTAGGGAAAATAACTATGGGTGAATATAGTTGTGAGACTCCTGATGGATCTGGAAAATCTATTGAAGAATCTAAAAGAAGAATTTCAAGGGTCTTGTGTGCTGATTTAGATATGTTGTCTTCTAAAGATATAAATAAAATTTGCAACGAAATTTATAAAAAACAAATTCAACAGATTATGGAAGGATTAGAAAAAGTTTCAAAAAGAGAAAATTTAGATTTAGTAATAAGTACAGGGCTTGGAAAAGACATTTTAGCTACTTCAGCTGCTCAAAATCTTAATTTAAATGTTAAATCTATGAATGAATTTTTAACTGATGAAGAATGTATTGTTGCTCCAGCTATTGGAACAGCTATCTTAGTTGAAAAATATTTAAATAGCTAATTTATTTTGGTTTTTTGAAATTAAGGATTTTTAAATTATTAGCTAATTTATACCATATTTTTTTAAATAAAGGGTTTTTAAATAATCAAATTTCCAAATGTTTTTTTAATTAATAATATTTAAAATCAATATTAAAAAATTTTTATATAATAAAATAATAAAATTTATTAAATAATATAATAAAATATTGCATAAAATAGCTTTGTAGATAAATATCTAAAAAAAATAATTTTTTAAATAGAAATTATTTTAAATAATTAAAATTCTAATAATTATATCTATTTAATTACCTTTGAAATTATAAAACAAACTGATGAATCTTATTTTAAATCCCTAAAGAGTAATTAGGAGTAATCATGAATAAATCTAATATTAAATTAATTCTTATTATTTTAGTGATTTTTGTAGGAATAACTTTATTCATTGACTCACATGAAACATCAGAAACTGGGTCCCAGTCAATTGGTTATGTTGTAAAAGATACTTATTCTCATTATCCAAATCCAAATGGTAAAATAGCTATTGTTTCTGGAATGCATCCACGTGAAAAATTATCTTCTCAAGTTTTACCAATTGTTATAAAGATTTATTCAGTTTTAAATAATGTTGAAATTGTAAATTATCAAGTTATTGTTTTAGATAATCCTGATGATTTTTATATAGGGAGATCTAATGGTGAAAAACTTGTTCATGATTATGTTGTTAAAGATATTGATAAGTCAAATTTTGATCTTGTGATTATTGCTCATGATCATGAAAAAGGTTATGGTGAAGGTTTTTACATAGCAACCCCTTCAATGGATTCAAAATCAGTAATATTAGCTACAAAAGTGATGAAAGATTTAGATAATTTTAATTATTATAAAAGAAATGTTAGTAAAATTCCTGAGAGTTCATCTATTCGAACAGTTGATAATCCAATAGTAGCTACTGGAACACCTTTATTTGTTTATGAAATTCCAGAATGGTTAGGATTTTTTGAAGTTTTTATAGAATCTTACAGTTTTATTGATGCTTCTTTTAAGAGTACCTAATTTATACAATTAATGAGTAAATAATAGATAATTTTTTATTTTTTTTATATTAAAATACTGCTTATACTTTTTTCCTATTAATACCAAACATCTTTTATATTGAGCAGGTAAGCTATTATGTTTGAAAGAAGGTGTAGTATTAGAGTTATTATTGCAGCTATTACTACTGTTGTTAAAGATATTTCAACGAATAATGAAGCTAATATCAATGCTCCTGCAATAAAATCTAATTGATCCAGTATTGGAGCTGGTCTACCTCTATCTATATTTAAACGCCTTTTAATGAAACTACCTGCAGCATCACCAAGCAATGCTCCAAATGATAATAAAAATCCTATTGTAAACCCACTTATAATATTTCCACTTATTACTCCTTGTACAATTCCAACAAAAGTTCCACTTATTGTTCCAAAAATAAAACCTTTCCATGTCACTCCATTTCCAATTATTTGTCTTTTATCTAAGAAGTTTTTCCCCATATCTAATGGGGTAGTACCGCCAAATGCAAGACCACTTAAATTGGCAATATATGCTGGTAAAATGAAGTATATAATTTCTAAACATGTAATTAACAAATTAATATTATCCATATTCATTATTTTCCTCTACTAATTATACTTATCAAGATATTAATAGTAAATAACTATGTAATGATTTTTAATAATAATTATTTAATTTGTATTTATTTCTAAACACATTAATAAAAATTTATTTAAGACATTAAAATTTATTTAGCTTTTAATTTCCATTTACAAAGAGCTTTTTATTTTTAGGATTTAATATAGTTATATGTTGTGATTTTTTTAGTTATAAAAAATATATTGTATAACTATAATTAAATATAAATAATATACTGTATAAAACTATTAGGTACTAAAATAGATAATGATTAAATAAATTGATAAAAGTATTAATATAATTTATATATCATTTTTTCTTAACAAACTTATAAATAGCATTTATTTAAATATTAATTTTAATATTGAATATACTTGAATATTTTTTAACTATATCAAATATTTTATGCATTTTTCAATAATTTAATTCTTTAACAACTGTATATGACTTGTAGGTGATCTTTTGGTGTTTATTAAAAAAACAAAAAGTTTATGTCCTGAATGTTTTAAACCTGTAGAAGCTGAAGTTTATGATGAAGAGGGCAAAGTTTGGATTAAAAAAGATTGTCCAGAGCATGGACATTTTAAAAATACATATTGGAGTGATTCAGAACTATATAAACGAGTAAGTGCATTTGATCCTTCTATAAAATCAGTAGAAAATCCACAAGTTAACAATGATATGGGGTGTCCTAATAATTGTGGAATCTGTAGTGATCATGAAACAAGTACAGTTTTAGGATTAATTGATGTTACAAATAGATGTAATCTAAAATGCCCAGTTTGTTTTGCAAATGCAGCTATTTCTAAAAAATTATATGAACCAAGTTACGAAGAAATAAGACAAATGTTAAAGAGTCTAAGAGATTTAAAACCAATTCCAACCCCAGCTATTCAATATGCTGGAGGAGAACCAACAGTTCGTAAAGATATAGTTGGTCTAATAAAATTAGCTAAAGAAGAAGGTTTTTCACATACTCAAATAGCTACTAATGGGTTAAGGTTAGCTAGGAAAAAAATTTTAGCTCAAGAATTAGCTGATGCTGGACTTAACACAGTTTATTTACAATTTGATGGTGTTAGTGAAGAACCCTATATTTATAACAGAGGAAAGAATTTACTTCCTCAAAAAATTGAAGCTATTGAAAATTGTAGAAAAGCAAATTTAGGTATTGTTTTAGTTCCAACAATTGTTAAAGGAGTAAATGACCAACAGATTGGAGATATTATAAATTTTGCAATTAATAATATTGATATTATCCATGGAGTAAATTTTCAACCAGTATCTTTCGCTGGTAGAACACCTGCTAATCAAGTAGAAAAACAGAGAATAACAATTCCTGATTTTATTAATTTGGTTGAAAAACAAACTAAACAGATTCATCTAGATGATTTTTATCCACCATCAGCTATGGAGCCTGTTTCCCACTTTATTGGTGCTTTAGAAGGGGAAGAGCCTTCGGCTACATTTAACTGTCATCAACATTGTGGAATAGCTACTTATATATTTATTGAAAATGGAAAAATTGTTCCTGTTACTGAATTTATTGATGTAGATAGATTTTTGGAATTTTTAGATGATGGTGCTCAAAAAATTGATGATGGTGGGTTTGGAATTAAAAAAAGAGTCTTATTTAGTGCTACAAAAGAACTTCCTAAAATTATAGATAGAGACAAAACTCCTGAATCTCTTGAAATTAGTAAAATACTTTTAAATGTTTTTAAAAATAGATCTTATGATTCATTACGTGAATTTCACAGAAATTCATTATTGATTTCTTGCATGCACTTTATGGATCCATTTAATTTTGATGAAGATAGAGTTAAAAAATGTGTTATTCATTATGCAGTTCCAGATGGTCGTATAATTCCATTCTGTACTATGAATTCAATGTATAGACAAGGAGTTGAAGATGAATTTTCAGTTCCATTTAAACCTGAAAATATTTCCAAAAAGATTAAAAATTAAAATGTTTAGCTAAATTTATATTTTTTTAAAATATTATTTAATATAATTAATGCTAAAAGAAATATTATATTTTTCATTAAGATTAAAGAAATTTATATTTTTTTCAGTATGTTTAATGATATTTTTTCTTTATAATAATGAGCTTTATTTAAAGTGATTATTTATAATTTTTTTATAAAGATGATTTTTTACAATAATCATTTATAATAGATTAAATAAAATTTACAAGAGTTAAATGATTAAAATGATTATCAAGACTCCTTCAAGACTTCATATGACTTTAATTGATCTCAACGGTTCTTATGGTAGGGCTGATGGGGGAATTGGTCTCACTATTGCTAAACCTAATTTATGCTTAAAAGTAGAGGAAAATGAAAAAGGAATAGCTATTGATTTCAATGAAAATATATATAATGATGATATAAAAAAAGAATGCATAAAAAAAATTTCTGAGTCTGCTGGAAAAATTTGCTCATATTTCAATTTAGATTCAGATTTTCATTTTGAAGTTCAAGAAGCTTATCTTCCACATTCTGGCTTAGGTTCTGGAACTCAGATTTCATTAGCTACTGCTAAGTTAATATGTGAACATATTGGTGAAGATCTTAATGGTGTTGAACTTGGTAATATTGTTGGAAGAGGTGGAACTTCAGGAGTAGGAATATTTTCCTTTGATTATGGAGGATTCATAGTTGATGGTGGTCATAATCTAAAAAATAAAGGAACATTTCTCCCATCTGCTGCATCACCAGCTAAACCACCAAAATTACTGGGAAGATATGATTTTCCAGATGATTGGGGCATTATTGTGGCTATTCC
Source organism: Candidatus Methanorudis spinitermitis (assembly GCA_031286225.1). Classification (GTDB taxonomy): domain Archaea; phylum Methanobacteriota; class Methanobacteria; order Methanobacteriales; family Methanobacteriaceae; genus Methanorudis; species Methanorudis spinitermitis. The sequence goes on along the minus strand of JAITUQ010000007.1, from coordinate 31,679 downwards.
TCATGCAGACCATTCTGTAACTGGAAAAAAAGAAGTTGATTTGTTTCAAAATTATTGTCCAGTTCCTATAAGAGATGTGGAACAATTATCTCATCTTATTCTCATGAATTTATTACCTTTTTTATTAGAAAAAGATATTGAATCTTTTGGATCAGTTATAAATAGAATTCAAAATTTAGGTTTTAAAAAGGTGGAAGTTGGTTTGCAACCAAAAAAAGTAAAATCTTTAATGGAGAATATGAGAGAATTAGGTGCTTATGGAGTGGGAATGAGTTCTTTTGGTCCAACTATTTATGGAATTATTGATAAAAAGAATCAAAATGTTTTTAAAGCTATTAAAGAATCTATTGGTGATGATGGAAGTGTTTTCATGACAAAAGCTCAAAATCATGGTTATGATCTTAAAAAATGATAGGATTATCCAATATTTATTGGTAAATTGGTTTTTTGTTAAATTATAGGTTATCTAATGCTTTTTGGTAATTTTTCTTATTTAATGATAATGTTTTTAATAGTTATTTTATTTTTTTAGCTAATTTATTTTTTTAATTTTATTTGGAGATTAATTAATGAAAAAAATAAGAGGAAAGACTTGGAAATTTGGAAATAATATTGATACAGATGTTATAATTCCAGGAAGGTATTTAAGAACTTTTGACCCTAAAGATTTAGCTAAGCATGTCATGGAAGGTGAAAGGAAGGATTTTGCTTTAAAAGTTAAAAAAGGAGATATTATTCTTGCAGATTATAATTTTGGCTGTGGATCTTCAAGAGAACAAGCTCCATTAGCTATTAAGACTGCTGGAATTGATCTTATAATAGCTAAGTCATTTGCACGGATATTTTATAGGAATGCAATAAATATAGGACTTCCTGTTGTAATAGCTGATATTGAAGCTGAAGAAGGAGATATTTTAGATATTAATCTTGAAAAAGGAATAATAACTAATGAAATTTCAGGAAAATCTTTTAAAATACAACCATTTAATGATTTTATGTTAAATATACTTCAAAATGATGGATTAGTTAAACATTATTTAAAAGAAAAATAATAATTTATAAATAATTGAATAGATACATTAGGTTATTTATAGATTGAAATGGTATTTGTTTTTGAAAAGACATTTGAATAGTTAAATAATTCTTATTTTAAAATTGAAATGGTATTAACATTATATCTAGTGAAACATTAGTAAAATTTTTCATTTTTTTATTTTATATAAATATTTTTTTATTTAAATTAATTCATTTATTTTTAATTATATTATATAAATAAGGAAAAAAATTATATTATAAAATAAAGAAAAACTTGTTTTTCTATTTTTTAATAAAGAAAAGTTTCATTTTTCTAATTTAATAAAATAAATTTTTTTAAAAAAAGATTGTCTGTTTTTTTTTAAAAAAATAATAAAAATTCTATAAGAAAATAAAAATTATTCAGATTCATAAAATAATAAATTGGGAAAATAGTTTTTTCTTAATCTTAAAAATTTTATATAATTTAATATTCATAGTTATAAATGCTATTTTAACTATTAAATTGGGAATTAAATTTTGTTGAATATGCTTATTATTCAATAATTTGTATTAATTAAGAGGAATTAAAAATGGAATGTCCTGTGTGTGGATCTGAATCGTCGACAACTTTAAAATCAAAAAAAATTTCATCTAAAAGTAAAGATATTAATGAATTACTTTTAAAATGTAATTCCTGTAATTTTGTGTTTAGAGACACTATAACTGAAGATAAGCCATCTAAGTTTAGATTGATAATTAGTGAACATGAAAAATCTATAAAAACACTTATTGAATTATATCCTGATGAAAAATTGGAGACTGGTAATAGCTTATTATCTGATATTGGTCAAGCTGAAATAACTTCTCTTGAAACAAAACAAGGAAAAAGAGTAGAAAGTGCTGTAGCTAAAGATATTTCAACAATATGGGCGTCATCATTGGAAATCCCTGCTCGTGTTGGAATTTCTGTAGATTTTTCAGGAAAAGCTGATTCTTATAAAGTTGATGTTGAAAGAGATTTTAAATTTTCTGTAGATGATGTTGTAAAGATTAATGACTCTATTTTTAAAATAAAATCTATAAAAACATTAAAAAGACTAACTAAAAAGGGTTTTGCAAAAGCTTCTGTTATAAAAAGAGTTTATGGAATTCCAGTTAATTTAAACAGCTATGATTATGACTTAACAAATAAAATTATTAGTAAAAAACTTATTAAGAAATGATTGTTAGCTATTTTAATTAGAAAATATTGTTTTTTTATTTTTAATTTTTTTGGGAGACTTATTTGAAATCATTGTTTTTTTATTCTTTTTTTAATGATTTATTAGAATTATTGTTATTATAATGCCTGATACCATGTTAGAAGAAATAGAAGATAATAAAACTCAGATTAGAGTATTTATTGAAACATTTGGATGTACATTTAACAAAGCTGATTCACAGATAATGGCTGGAAATTTATTAAAAAATAATATTCAAGTTGTTAATTCTATTGAAAAAGCAGATGTAACTATTGTTAATACTTGTTATGTTAAACAACCAACTGAAAGTAAGGTTACAAATAGAATACAGAAAATACAGTCTGAATTTCCTGAAAAAAAACTTATTGTTAGTGGGTGTATGGTTGAGATAGATCCAAAAAAACTTGAAAAAATAGCTCCTGATTCTAGTTGGATAGGGCCACATAAGCTTAAAAAAACAACAAATGTTGTAAAATCATCTTTAAATGGAAAAATAAGTAAAGCATGTGGATTTTCAAATGATACAAAAGTAGGAGTTCCTAAACTACGTTTTGATCCATATATCCATATTATTCAAATATGTGAAGGATGTTTAGGCTCATGTAGCTATTGCTGTACTCGCTTTGCAAGAGGCTCATTAAATAGCTATTCAATAAGTGAAATAAAAAAAGAAGCAAAAGAAGCCATAGCTGATGGTTGCGTGGAAATCCAATTAACTGCTCAAGATACAGCTGCATTTGGTAAAGATACTAATGAAAAATTGTCTAAGCTTATTGAAGAAATAGCTACTATTGATGGTGATTTTAGAGTTCGTATTGGAATGATGCATCCTAAAAGCATTGGAAATGATCTTGATGATTTAATAAAAGCTTTTAAGCTTCAAAATGTTTATAAATTCATTCATTTACCAATTCAAAGTGGATGTAATAAGATTTTACGTGATATGGGACGTGATCATTTTGCTGAAGAATATAAAGCTATTGTTAAAAAATTTAGACAAAAAATTCCTGAATTGACAATAGCTACTGATATTATAGTAGGATATCCAACAGAAACCGAAAAAGATTTTAATGAAACTTCCAAATTTTTAAAAGAATTAAAACCAGGATTAATACATTTATCTAAATATAAGCATAGGGAAGGGGCTCCATCATCAATACTTACTGAAATTCCATATGAGGTTATGAAAAGACGATCTAAGTATATAACCAAAATTAAATCACAAATAACTAAAGATGAAAATAAACAGCTAATGAGAACTGTTCAAAGAGCATTAGTTGTTGAAAAAGGGAATAAAGGAGGATTCATAGCTAAGACTAACTCTTATATTCCAGTAATTGTTGATGATGTTGATATTGGAACTTTTGTTGATATTAAAATTACTGAAGCTACTAGTACGTATTTAAGAGGAGAAAAAGTTTAATAAACCTTTTTATATTAATATTTATGTTTTATTAATTTTTATTAATTTTTATTAATTTTTATTAATTTTTATTAATTTTTATTAATTTTTATTAATTTTTATTAATTTTTATTAATTTTTATTAATTTTTATTAATTCATTTATATATACTTACAATTTTTTTAAAATAGATCCATATTCTAAAAATAAAGCCATTATATATTTATAAATGATAAAAATTTCAGCAAGATTTATTTGACTTTTACTCTGAACTTTTAAACGACAGAGAAACAGCAGACTATGACATGTTCTATGATTTCACTAATAGTGAAACATTTCCTTAAGTTTTAACCCCAATATAGTAACTAAAAGATTTATTTAGCTTTATTCAATGAAGATTCAGAAGCTATTCTATTAACATAATCAATATATCTTTCAAATTTTTTGCTTTAGAGTAATATATACTTATTAAAATAAATATGTAGGTTGCTTATGTTTTAAAATGAACCATTGAGACAATTACTTGTTAAATAGTGAGTAAATGGATAGTAAGTTGTATACTATTAATACTATCAATAAAGTGATTGATAAATAATAATAGATGTCCATTATTATCCACCTCCTATTTAGATAGTAAAAATAAAAACCGCCCATTTAAGGTTTGGTGGACAGGTTTTATTTTCCCAATATTTGGTGATATCACGAAATTATCCAGCTTTCCAACATAAGCACCTACATAATAGTATTACTTTTTTATTACATATATAATTATATTTATTATCAACATATTTATATACTAAAAATTACAATAAATTAAATAAAGGTTTGGTGGACGGTGCCTAAGAATCGGAAAATCCGATTTTTAGGTCCTATTTCCTTAAATTAAATATTTATTTTAAAATAAATTTTATTATTATAACTATATTATATTAATTTTAACATGAAATATATCCTTAGCTAATTTTACATACTCATTATGTGTTTTTTCGTTTTCATCAAATATCAATATAATTTCATGAAATATTCTTTAACTTTTTTAGCCATTAATTTTCTTCTTTCTTCTAAAAAATCACCATAATTCATTTTCCAGAAATTCTGATTACTTTTATAAAAATTTAAAATAAGATTTTGTAGTAAATTCAAATATTAAAAGTTTTATTTATGTTTTTTATAAAAATAAAGAAAAATTTCGTTTTTTCTGCTTTTAAAAAATAAAAAGTTTTTTAAAATAAATAAAATAATAATTTTTGTTAACAAATAAATTAATTTAGGTAAGTTTATAAATTTTAAAAAATTAAAATATGATAAAAAACATAAAATTATTTATATTTTATATAGATTATATAAAGTAAAAAATAAATTATATAATAGGGTGTTTCTAATGGATAGAAAACAATTAGCTATAGACTTTGCAAAATCTTTAAATCATCCAGAAATAGAAAAAATCATTCTATTTGGGTCTGTTGCAAGAGGAGATGATACCAAAGACTCCGACATCGATATTCTTATTATAGCTACTAATAAAACCAAAAAATTAAAAAAAGATGTTTATTCTAAAGCAAGTGATATATTACTTGAAACAATGGAAGATATCTCTGTTAAAATCAATCCCGTGGAGCATTACCAAAAATATAAGGATATGCCTTTTTATTCTAACATAAGAAAAGAAGGTGTTGTTATTGGATAAAGTAGATGCTTATTTTGCAAGGTCAAAAGAATTTATTGAAATTGCTAAAGATAATCTCGATATGGGGCACTATGAAACAGCTATTAACCGTTCATACTATTCGGTATATTATGTTGTAATAGCACTTCTTCTTAAAGAAGATAAAGACCCAAGAACTCATCATGGAACAAGAAAATTATTTAGTCAAATATTTGTCAATGATAAAAATTTCAGCAAAGATTTATTTGACTTCTACTCTGAACTTTTAAATGACAGAGAAACAGCAGACTATGATATGTTCTCTGATTTCACTAATGAGGAAACAGAAGAAATTATAAACAATACAAAATCATTCATTGAAGAATGTGAAAAGTTTCTATAAAATTACACAGAAAAAACTAAAAGTAAAAGGATATGATAAGGATTTTAAGATTAATATCATTTTCTGAATATAAAATAGATGAGTATTTAGTTTATAATAAAATATATCAATTACAATTTCATGAAGTATTCTTTAACTTTTTTAGCCATTAATTTTCTTCTTTCTTCTAAAAAATCATCATAATCCATTTTCCAGAAATTATGATTACTTTATAAAAAATTAAAGCTTGAATAAATATATAGAAAAGTATTAAAATAGTATTGGACATTAGCTATTTTCTCATTGAATATAATAGTTATCCAATCTAAATTATTTAATTTATATTTCCTATATTAACTCTAAAAAAACTAGCTATCACTCAATATTATCTATAAATCTTAATAATCACTTAATTCGTTTTCAATAATGTCAATTTCATCATCATTCAACCCATATAAATCATAGACAAAATCATTAATTCTTTTATCTGAAATTAGAATCTGTTTTTCTATTAATTTTTTTTCATGAGGAGATTTAACATTAGCTATTTTCTTATTCAATTGGTTCATTTTATCAGCTAATTCAATAAATGGATCCTGCTTATCAGTAGAAAGTTTTATAATAGGATAATTTTTAATTGTTCTACCTTCAAATGAGTAAAAACCACCTCTTAAAGATTTTCCAATTTTTTTATTTAAAAAATCCATTAGAGAAGAATTTAAAATAGCTAATAAATAAAATTCATTAAGATTATTATCTTTCTTTAATTTTATAGCGTATCCTCCTGCTACTCCAACAGTAATATAATATTTGCCCTCTGAATCAAAAGAAAATGAAGAACTAAAAGCACTATTAGGAGTCATGATCTTTTTATTTCTATATTCTAAAAGACTTCGAGGATAAGTAAAAGCATACCATTTATTTTTGTCATTCATTTTATTATTTTCACGAGATCTAAGGATTTTTTCATTTTCCTTTAAGTATTTCCAACAAAATGGATATTTTTCTTTCATAACATTTTGTTCAATTAAATCATAGTCATTTTCATTTAAAATATAAGGGAATATAATAAACTTATTTTGGTCATTAAAGTGATATTTTTTAATTTCTTTACCTTTAATATATTTTTTAAGAATTTTTTTCTCAATCAGATGATTCTTTTTAGTTTGATGAGAATAAACTTCCAACAAATCATCTTTATCATTTACCAAGTCCAAGATATATATTTTATCTGCACTTGTTTGAAGCCCAACATATATTTTTTCTGTAATATCATTCAATTTAATAGGCATGCTCATTAGCTTATTAACTAAATTTGCAGATTTCCCAATGTAAAATCTCCATTCTGATTCTGAATAAACAGAATTATCTAAAATACCTACACTAACATTTCCATCATCGAAGTCATTATTTTCATCTATACTTTTAAAAATTTTTGAGCTAAAATTTAAATCATTAATTTCAGCGTATTTAAACTTATTTGAATTTTTTTCTAAAAATAATAAACAAGTATACGTGCTGGCTCCTTTGAAGATTTGATTATCTTTAAAATTAATTATTGAATTTAATGAAGAAGTATTAGTTATTAAATCTCTCAATCCTTTTCCATAATTAGCTGAGATGAACCTATTAGGTAAAATAAATCCTAAATGGGAATGGTTATCAATCAATTTTAATCCTTTTTCTACAAAAAGATTATAAATATCATAACTTCCAACAGCAGAATCATAATTTTCTTTGAAATACTTAACAGAATTTTTATCCTGCTTTAAAAGTTGGATGCGAACATAAGGAGGATTACCAATAACTGCATCAAATCCTCCATTTTCAAAAATAGCTGGGAACTCTTCTTCCCAATCAAAGGGATTAATATTAGCTATTTCTTCTAATGTTAATGTTTCGTCTTTTAAAATGTCAGTAGCTATTAATGAATTCCCACACCTTATATTATCTCCCAAGTAAGGTAGTACTCGTTCTTGTATTAGCTTTTGTTGTTGTTCTAATGCGTCTTTGTTTTCATCTTCAAGTACTTTTAGTAGTAAACTTAATTTACTTACTTCTACGGCTTTAAAATCTATGTCTACTCCATAAATATTGTTTAGTAGGATTTCCTTTTTCTTTCCTATTGTAAGGTGCCATTTTCCATTTTTACTTTGATATATGGTGTTTTTTGGAGGTTTTTCTAAGTTAGAGTAGTAATCAATATGCCATTTGAGTAGGTAGTTATATGCTCCAAGAAGGAATGAGCCACTTCCACATGCAGGATCAACTATCCGCAGCTTAGCTACTTGATTTGGTGTTTTGTTTATTACTAGCTTTCCTACTGTGTTTTTAACAATGTAATCTACAATATATTGTGGTGTGTAGAATACACCTCCTGCTTTTTTGACTTCTGGTTTTTCTTCTATTTTTGCTTGATTAGAGGGTGTTAATCTTATAACTTTTCCAAGAAACTGTTCATAAACATTTCCAAGTATTTCAGGAGATAAAACTGAAAATTCATAAGGGCTGTTTGGATAGTATAAGTTTTTAATGATTTCTTTAAATACTCCATTGTCTATATTAAGTTCTAATGTGAATGTGTCTGCTGGCTGGCTTATTTGTTTTTCTTCTTTAAAATGGAATAATCCAGAGTTATATTTCACGTCAGCTTTGTGACATAGCTTTCCAAATTCATGATATATATTTTCTTTTTCTAAGATCTTGTATAGCTGTTTATAAGGTTCTATTCCTCTGTCTTCAGCTATTCTTAAAAATATTAGTCTATCTATTGTTAACTGTACTGCATAGTTTAAATCTTCTACAGACAATTCTTTATTTCTAATAGCTATGTTCCGTGCTAATGTAAGTCTCCAATTTTCAATTTCTTTTAAAAATTCATCATCTACTTCTGAGGTTCCTTTTTTAACTTTTTTACTAGCAAAACGATCAAAACTACCTTTCAATACAGCATCTTTAGAAAGTAAATTGTATATCTCTTCCCATTTTTCAATATAGTCTTTATAATGGTATAATTTTACTCTTCCAATTTTTGTGCTGTCTGTTTTTTTAGGCCTACTTTTTGCTTCATAAATAGCTAAATGTTCAAAGTCTGTTAGAACAGATAGTGCTAGTTTTCCACTCCAAGAATATCTTTTCAATTGATATGCTGGTGATTTATCATTGACAATATCTACTGCTGGCTTTTTGGCTTCAAGAAAGAATATTCTCTGGCCATGTAGTGTGAATGAATAATCAGGGGCTTTTGTTTTTCCATCTATTTTTATAGCATCTTCAAGAATAACTTCCCTATATTGTGGTGCCCAACCTTGCTCATTATTTACATCCCATCCTAAAGCTATAAATAATGGATCAATAAATTCCTGTCTAACTGTTGTTTCATTGTACTTTGGATTCTTATAGGAATATATATTGTCTTCGAATTTTTTAACTAAATCTTTCACAATTTCAGGAACTTCCATTGAAAATCAACCTCAATATAAATTATAAATTAGTTTTATATTAACTTTTCATTAATATTGAAATAATATATTTAAATTATTAATAAAAAAAAATAAAAAATCAATTTTTAAGATAAAATGTTTGTTATTTTTATGCTAGCTATTTTCATACCACTTATTATTAAAAATAATTAGCTAATCTAAATTTATTAAAAAATTCATGAAAAATATCCCTTGTAATAGCTAATAATAATGGAATCTAAGATGATTTCCATAATTTATCTAAATTAACTATAATCTTATTTTTATTTAAACCATGCTTTTTTAAAAATCAGTTATATTTAGAATTAATTATGGATCATTTATATTTTCTATTTTTAACTTTAAAAAAATATTTATTTTTCAAATAAAGCTTTTTGCAATGGATTTTTTTAAGATTTTTCTAGGTCTTTACAACTAGTTATTTTTTGTTTTACTAATTATTAATCTTGGAATTATAGGTAAATCTATTGTAATTTTTATATTATAAAATCCATAATGCAGATATGATTATTAATGAAATAAACATAATTGTGATAGATAAAAACCAATACATTTATATATAAGATAGTACTATTATAATTTGGAGGTGAAATAATGAGTGAATTACCAATTGCACCAGTCGGTCGAATATTGAAAAATGTTGGTGCTCAACGGATTAGTGATGACGCGAAAATTGCATTAGCTGAAGCACTAGAAGAGCAAGGTGAAGTATTAGCTAAAAAAGCTGTTGACTATGCTCGTCATGCCGGTAGAAAAACTGTGAAAGCTGAAGATATAAAATTAGCTATCAAATAGAAAGTTTTGTAACTATTGGCCGATTCTGGCCAATTTTATTTTTTATAATATTTTCAAATTTGATATATTTATTTATAAATATCATCTAGTTATGTATTTTTAGTTTTCACAATTTTGCATAATCTAATATAGATAATCTTTTTGTTTTAGGATTATCTCAATATTATGCCTTTAATTATTTTTTATTAAATTTTTTATTTAATAAAAATTAGCTATTTGATAAAAAATTTAATAAAAATTTTATTTTTTTATTTAATAATAACAATTAGTTATTTGATATAAAATTTAGAAAAGTTATTAAGTTATTAATAGCTATTATTATAATATTGATTATAAATTCTTATTTTTTAAAGAAAAATGGAAAAGGTTATATATTAATTAAACTATATTTTAGACAGTATATGGGACCGGTGGTCTAGGGGTATGATACCTCCCTGACACGGAGGTGATCACGAGTTCGAATCTCGTTCGGTCCATTGCCGTGGTAGTTCAGTTGGGAGAACGCTAGACTGAAGATCTAGATGTCGCTGGTTCAAGTCCGGCCCACGGCATTCCTTTTTACTTATTTTTATTCCTTTTTTGAACATTTATTAAAAGTTTATAGGCTGATTTTCCTAGCTTTTCAACTCAAAATAAGAGTCATGTCCAAAACTAATATATTTAAATACTTGAATTTTATATTAAATATTGTTTATTCCTATTCTAAAAAGATATATTAAGTTTTATAATAAAGTGATATGATATGTTAGATAAATTGCCTATTTCTCTTAAAACTCAAAAAATTTTAGAAAAAGCTCTTGATGAACCAATATCTTATGAAGATGCAAATTATTTAATAAATGTTAATGGTTCTGATTTATTTGCTTTAATTGCAACAGCTGATTATTTAAGAAAAGAAATAGTTGGTAATAATGTAACTTTTATTAATAATTGTAACATCAATTTTACCAATATTTGCACTGTTAAATGTGGTTTTTGTGCTTTTGCACGTGATTTAGGTGACGTTGAGGCTTATATTTTAAATGATGAAGAAATACTGCAAAAAGCTTCTCAAGCTGTAGAGCATGGAGCTAGAGAGTTTTGCCTAATGGGTGGTGTTCTTCCTGATGCAGATATTGAATATTATGAATATTTACTTAAATTATTAAAAAATGAATTTCCAAATGTTGCAATCCATGGATTTTCTCCAACAATGATTCATGATGCAGCAATAAACTCTGAAATGAGTATTGATGATTCATTTAAAATCTTAAAAAAAGCAGGATTAGATACATTACCTGGAACTGCAGCAGAAATTTTAACAGATAGATCAAGGGATTTAATTTGCCCTTCAAAAGTAAATGTTTCAACTTGGATAAATATTGTAAAAGCTAGCCATAATAATGGAATTCCAAGTTCAGCTACAATTATGTATGGGCATGTAGAAAAAATTGAAGAACGTGTTGAGCATTTAGATATTTTAAGAAAAATTCAAGCAGAAACTAAGGGGTTCACTGAATTAATTCCTATGACTTTTATGCATGAATACTCTCCAATTTATAAGACAGGAGAGAAAAATTTAGGTGCAACTGGTACACAAGATTTAAAACTATATGCAGTATCTAGATTAATGTTTAGAGATTTAATTCCAAATATACAAGTGTCCTGGGTTAAAATGGGGTTTAAATTTGCTCAGGTATCTTTGGCGTCGGGTGCTAATGATTTAGGTGGAACTTTAGGTGGTGATGAATTATCACAAGCTTCAGGAGCTCCAGATGGTGTTGATGCATCTATTGAACAGCTATCTAATATTGTTAAAGATCTTGATAGATTGCCTATTGAAAGAAATTCTAAATATAGTGAATTTTATCCAATTAAATCATATTAATTATAGAGTGAAATTGTGGAATCATTAGATATTTTTTTACTATTTTAAACATTTAATCTTTTTCTATTAACTTCTTTTAGCTATATTATTTTTTTTAAATCTTTTTTTAATACTTTTTAGTATTTTACATTATTAAGGTAGATTTTGTTTATTTTTAATACTTATTTGAAAAACAGTAAAATTTATAGCTTTAATTATATAATTATAATATAACAAATAAGTTATTTTTAAATTTGCTTAAAAAAATAAATGGTGCTAACATTGGTAAATACATCCTCAAGAAATGTGGAAAAAGATTGTACGAAAGTAAAATGTAAATGTCTATATAGGGATTGTTTGAATACTCCTGAATGGGTTTGTCCTAGATGTGCTAGAGTATATGAACTCATAGACAATGAGTATGTACTAAAAACTGATCTTCAATAATAAATTTTTCTTATTTTTTTTTAAAATCAATAATACTTTTTTGCTAATTTTTATTATAAGTTTATCTATTATCTTTTTTGTTTTTTTGGAAAAGGTGCATGTATGTATATATGTTGGCTATTTTCACCTGTTTTGATTAATCGTATAATTATTTTTACCTTATTTTTAATTTAAAGTACACATAAAGGTTTTTATACTATGGAAATCAATATAATATTATTTCAGAAAATTGCCTATTGAAAGAAATTCTAAATATAGTGAATTTTTTCCTGTTAATTATTAAAGTGAAATAATGGAATCATTCTATGATTTTTCAATAATTCATGTTAAATTTGTTAGAAAAATACAAAATTAGATTGATGCAATGGATTCATAAAACTTCATTTTGATGGAATATGAGAGAGGATTTTAATGAAAATAGCTATTTTATATGGAACAAAGTATGGTACTACAGAAAAAATTGCTGAATTAATATCTAAACTAATAATAAAGAATCATAATAAAGACGATAATGGATCGATTGATGTTGAACTTATAAATCTTAAAGAAAAAGATGATGTAAATCTTGATTGTGATATTTTAATAATTGGAAGCTCTGTTTATATGGGTAGAATTAGAAAAGAAGTTAAAAGTTTTATTAAGAAATATAGAAATACATTGATTGAAAAACGTTTTGCTTTGTTTATTTGCGGAGCTAACGAAGTTGAGGGGATAAAACAGATTAATAAAGTATTTCCTTCAGAAATTGTAAATCATAGCATAGCCACAGCATTTTTAGAAGGAGAACTTAACTTAGATAAAATGAAATTTTTGGATCGTAAAATCGCACAATTTATAATTAAAGGTGCTAATAAAGAATTTAAAATAGACGATGTAGCTATTGATGAATTTGTACAAAAAATAAAATTTTCAATATAGTAGTATTAGAGTAGATAATCTGAAAACATTTGTCAATATGTTCACAATACACTAAAAATAACAAAAAACAACAAATGGACTTGGAGGGATTTGAGTTATCAATCTTAAGATTATATTTTTTTTAATTTAAATTTACTTTTTAACTATTATAATTAATATATATTAATTTAAAATTATTAGTGTTGATATATTTTATATAGGTTATGAAAATATAATAAGTATGTTTAAATTTAAGGAGTGATTTTTTATGGAAAAAATTCTATTAACCCTGTTAATAGGAGTTATTGCAGGAATAATTGATGTATTACCAATGTTAAAAATGAAGTTAGATAAATATGCATCATTATCAGCATTTACATTTTACCTTACAATGCCATTTATAATTTTTAATCTTAATTTATTGGAAAATATTTGGTGGATTAAGGGAGGAATAGTATCGTTGGTATTAGCTCTTCCAATAATAATTACTGTAGCTAAAGAGGATAAAATGGGGACAATACCGATAGCAATTATGGCAGTTGTATTGGGTACTTTTATTGGCGTTGCTGGGCATTTTTTAGGTTTAATGTAGTAAATTAAAATTTATTTAATAGAAATCTTGATAGAGAACCTGTTTAAAGAAATTCTAAATATACATAATTTCATCATTTAATCATAAAATTAAATAATGAAATCAGTAGCTATTCTTCATACTTTCTAAGGATGATTCTGTCGCCTTCATCACAATTAAAAAATAGCTCTAAATTTTCAGTGATCTTCCCAATGTGGTTGACTTCAGAATATGGTTGAGTATTTCCAAAAAATATGCAAAATGCATATCCAGGATTCCAATAGCTAATATCACCAATTTCAGCAGTTTTTGAAGGGTTTTCATCATTCATTGTTACTTCGATTTCAAAAAATAGCTCATCTAACCATCTTAATGCTCTGTTATAAATTGGAAGGTTGTTGTAAATAGCTTTAGCTATTTTTGGATTTCTATTATCTAATTCAGCTATAGCTTCTCCTTTTTCTTCTACTTCAATTATTATTTTCATAAGAACTATTTAGCAATTTATTAGTTGTGTTTCAATGCTTTTTTAGATATTTTTTCTAATCTATTAAGTTTTCATAGATATTTTTATACTCTTCTATGATTAAATCACCAGAAGAAGTACCTATTCTATCTGCTCCTGCGGCTATTAATGAAAAAGCTGTTTTATAATTTTTGATTCCACCAGAAGCTTTTACTTTCATTTTGGGAACAGTTTTTTTAATAAGATTAATATTAGCTATTTTTGGACTTAGTCCAGATAACCCTGTTGATGTTTTTATATAATCAGCTTCACCATCATTAGCTATTTTACAAACTTTAATTATTTCTTCTTTTGTTAGAAGTTCTGCTTCAATAATAACCTTAAGAATTTTATTTCTAGCTATTGATTTTACTTTTTCGACTTCTTTTATTATTGTTTCCCAGTCTCCTGATTTTAGGGCAGATATATTTATCACCATGTCTACTTCATCAATTCCTCTTTTAATAGCTATTTTCACTTCTTTTTCCTTTGTTTTAGGAGTTACAAAGCCTAATGGAAAGCCAATCACGGTACATAACTTTGTAGAACTAGAATTTAAAAGATTTTTCACATATTTTATATAATAAGGAGCTACTACCACTGAATAAAAATTATAATGTTTTGCTTGCTTACATAGATGCTCTATATCTGATTTTGTTGCAACATTACTTAAATTGGTGTGATCTATTATATTAGCTAATTCTAATGCTGATTTAATTTTTATCATTTTTTCACAATCATTTTAGATATTTTCATAAATTATACTAAATTATTTTATATTTTTTTTTTTTTAAATTATATTCATAAAACTACAAAATATTTTTATAATAATGAACATTTAGTTTAAAATTATTTATTTAGATTATTATTTGATATTAATTATTATAATTAAAAATAAGAATTTTTTTATAAGGTTTATTTAAAAATAAATTATTTTATAAATTTAATTATTATTAAAGATTTAAGAATAATTTTAATATTTTTATATAAATATTATTTTGTAAAATAAATTTAATAATCACTATAACAATTCATTATTTTTAAATCAATTTTTTAGACATATAAGGACCTTCTTTTTCATAACCAAATTTGCGATAATAGTTACGTGTTCCAATTCCACTAATTATTAATAATTTGCTCTTTTTATTCTCAATAGCTACTTTCTCAGCTTTGATAAGTAATTTCTCACCAAAACCTGCATGTTGCCCAGCTGCTTTTCCTTTTATACCAATTTTAAGCATATTTCCATAAACATGGAGTTCTCTAACTATAGCTGTGTTCTTATCAACTTCTTTTCTATGTGCATCTGATGATGGTAGTCTTAGTCTTAAAAATCCAGCTAAAGTTTTTTCATCTTTATCTTCGTATGATAAGAATATTTCCTTACCACCAGTAGCTTCATACTCTTCTTGAAATATTACAAAGTCATCGATTTTGATTTTTAACTTATTTCCTGATTTATTTATTCTATGACCTATTTCTCTGCAACGTATACACTTACAGTTAATATTTTCTTCTTCAAGTCGGTTATAAACAAGTTCTCCAAGATTAGATTTCTTTACCCCAGCTTCTATTAATTTGGCGGGAATATCTCTCTGGATTCTCATTGTTCTAACCCATTTTGGAAGTATTTTTTTAATTTTTACAATTAAATCAATAGCTTCATCATCGCTGTAAGGTTCGTATTTTCCATCTTTCCATAAATTGTAAAGTTTACTACCATATGTAACAAGACAAGGATAAATTTTTACCATATCTGGTTTGAAGTTTGGATTTGTGAAAACCTCTTTAAACATTTCATAATCTTCATTTGGTGTAGCTAATAATCCTGGCATGAAATGCATAGCTACTTTAATTCCAGAATCTCTCAATATTTGATTTGCTTCAATTACATCTCGGACGCTATGACCTCTTTCCATTTTTTCATAGATATTATTGAAAATTGTTTGAACACCAAGCTCAACTCTTGTTACTCCCATTTTTAACATTCTATTAACATCTTCTATTTTACAATAGTCTGGTCTTGTTTCAAAAGTTATTCCTATACAACGAACTTTAGCAATTTCATTAGCTTTTTGAACATCTTCAAGTAAAACATAGTCATTTGGAAGGTAAGTTTTAACATTTACTTGATTTTTGTCCCACCCACCAAAATCATTTATAGCTTTTAGACATTGGGACACGAACCATTCTTGGTAAGATAAATCTCTTGAAGGAAATGTTCCTCCCATAATAATTAATTCAACTTTATCTACAGGGTGTCCAACAGTATGAAGTTGTTTTAACCTATTATAACTTTGGATGTAAGGATGGAAGTTAAACATTCTTGCCCTAAGTGCTGCAGGTTCTTCTCCAGTATAGCTAGGAGGAGCAACATCACTTTCAGGACAATAAAAACATCTTCCATGAGGACAATCGTGAGGATGACACATTACAGCTACAATAGCTACTCCTGAAATAGTTCTTGTTGGTTTTTTTCTTAAAACATTAGCTACTCTTTCTTTTTCATCAATAGCAGCATAGTCTAAAATATCAATATTACTCATAAATTTTTTTAGATTATATTCTCTACAAATTTTCCTTTTAATTTTTTCTAAATCATCACGAGAATTGATTTTTCCTTCTAGAATATTATTAATTATTAAGCGGCATGCTTCGCTCATAGCTATTTTTTTCATTGTTAATCATCTATTGAAATTAAACTTTTTTTTTTTTTTTTTATAATGATATAAATAATTTTAAAACTGATGGTATAATTTTTCATTTAGTTTTAGATAGAATATAAGTAATTATATATATTTTGAATGCAAAATTATTATTGTATTTAATTAAATTTTTTATTATCTAATGAGGTCCTTAAATGAGAATTAAAAAGCTATTAGGAATGCAAGTATTAGATGTTGATGCAAATCACATTGGAAAGATTGAGGATATTGAGTTTGCTCAGGAAACTGGGGAAATTGAGAAAATATTTGTATCATTAAAAAAGAATATTTTATCCAATGATGAAACTATAATTCATTATGATAATATTAAAAGTATTGGGGACTATGTTTTATTAAAAATTACTATTAATCAAGACGAATAGACTTAAATTATTATACCTTTTTAATGTAAGTTTATAGCTTAAGCATTATGAGTTTTTAGACTATAAATTTTAATAGATATTAATTTTGCTATTTTATTAAATTTTGTTTTTTTATATAACAGTATATTTTTTAATTTTTATTAAGGGTGTTCATATGGTTATAAAAGATGCTAGGGGAAAAAAAATTGAAATAGGTTCTTATATTAGATATACAGGAACTGGAACAGTAGGAAAAATCGTTGATATTAAAAAAGAAAATGAAGAAAAATGGTTAAAATTAGAAAAAATTGATTTATGGTATGTATCAGATTCTGTTGAAGTAGTGGATGAAAACTCTGTAAAGACTTTAAATGAAGATAATCATGATGATAGTTCGGAAAATAATACTATTGATAACATTAAAGACTTAAAAGATGATTTTGAAGATATTACTATAGTATCTGGTGGTGGTGAAGGTGGAGGATAGTTTTTAAACTTTTTTAATTTTCTTAATCTTTTTTTTTAAATTGATTCATGTATTTTTAATATTTTTAATAATTATTATAGGAAATTGCATTATTATAGGAGAATATAATTATTATTTGATTTTAGTTTCACATATTTTAAAACAATTTTTTTTAACTTTATCAAAGCTATTGAATTTCAATAAAAGCCCTTATAAATGATGCCTCGGCATCAATATTTAATGGGATAAAGAATACTTTGTAGATTCCTTCATAAATCTTATTCATATTTGTTAAATTTTCAACGATCCATATATTATTTTTGAGAAAAATTTTATGAATCTTATTTTCTCCATATGAATCTACACTTGGTGAGTCTATAGCTACTCCTGAAATATTATTTTCAACAAAGATCTTAGCTACTTCTTTTGATATATAAGGATTTTCAGTAAAATAATTTTCATCCCCCCAATTATTGCACCAAGATGTCTTTAAAATGATAATTTTTTCTAACCCTTTTATTAAATCATTTGTGGTGGAATATTTTTTTTCTCTTGTTTTATTTAAAGTTGGAATATATTCTATATTTATTTCTTTATTTGGATTTATATGACTAATATCAAAAACATTAGATTTTCCTATAAGATTTTCTAATAATAAGTTTTTTACCTTTTTTCCATTAGCTATATAATGATATGGTGCATCAATATGTGTTCCTGTATGCAAATTTCCTCCTATCTCAAGTAAAGAATAATCTTTATTTGTATCCTTACTATTTATTAATATAAACTTTGGATCACCAGGATAAACTTGAGTATCATTTTTTAACTCATGTGTTAAATCAATAAATCTCATTAAATCACTTATTATATTTGCAAATATTATTTATAAATAGCTTAAATAATTATGAATTAATATAGCTATTTTCCACTATTTTTTTAAAAAAAACTTTTTAATCCAAAATTTTATCTTTGAAAAAATAAATCTACATGTAAAAATTTTTATAATTTTACTTTGAATTATTTCTTTAATAAAATCTCAACCAGAAAGTATTTATATAACCTTTAACCCAGTGTAATTGTACAAAGTTTTTTTAAGTTAATATGCTATTTTACTTAGATTTTTATTTTTCTAATTAATAATTATTAAATTGAGATTAATATGTAATTAATTTATAATTAGTTCATAAATAGCTAAAGATTAACTTTTCTAAATTTTTTAATTTAGATATTTCAAATATTTTATTATAAATAGCAAATAGGTGATTAAATGAATCAAGGTACAGGTCAACCAATTTTAGTTTTACCTGAAGGAACCAATAGGTTATTAGGTAGAGATGCTCAAAGAACTAATATTTTAGCTGGCAAAGTATTAGCTGAAACTGTAAGGACAACTCTTGGTCCAAAAGGAATGGACAAGATGTTAGTCGATGGTTTAGGAGATATAGTTGTTACAAATGATGGTGTAACTATCTTAAAAGAAATGGATATTGAACATCCAGCAGCTAAAATGCTTGTTGAAGTAGCTAAAACCCAAGAAGATGAAGTAGGGGACGGAACCACTACTGCAGTTATTATTGCTGGTGAACTACTTAAAAAATCTGAATCTTTATTAGATATGGATATCCATCCAACTATCATAGCTATGGGTTACAGGCAAGCAGCTGAAAAAGCTCAAGAAATTTTAGATAGTATTTCTATAGAAGATGTTGGATCAGAAACCTTAGTCAAAGTAGCTATGACTGCTATGACTGGAAAAGGAACTGAAAAAGCTCGTGAATCTTTAGCTAAATTAGTTGTTGATGCTGTTCAACAAGTTGAAGAAGATGGGGAAGTTGAATCAGACCATATAAAAATTGAGAAAAAAGATGGAGCTACTGTTGATGAATCTACTCTTGTTCAAGGTGTAATTATAGATAAAGAAAGGGTACATCCTGGCATGCCGAGTAAACTCAATAATGGAAAAATTGCTCTTTTAAATTCTCCACTTGAAGTTAAAGAAACTGAAATGGATGCTGAAATTAGTATTACTGATCCTGCTCAAATGCAAGCTTTCATTGAACAAGAAGAACAAATGATTAAAGGTATGGTTGATAAAATAGCTGATGCTGGTGCTGATGTTTTATTTGCTCAAAAAGGTATTGATGATTTAGCACAACATTACTTAGCTAAATCCAATATTATGGCTGTAAGAAGGGTTAAAAAATCAGATATTGAAAAATTAGCTAAAGCTACTGGCGCTACAGTCGTATCTAACTTAGATGATTTATCTGCTGATGATTTAGGTAATGCTGGTAAAGTAACTCAAAAGAAAATATCTGGAGAAGATATGATCTTTGTAGAAGAATGTAGTGAAGCTAAAGCTGTTACTTTACTTGTTAGAGGAAGCACAAAACATGTTGTAGATGAAATTGAAAGAGCTATTGAAGATGCTATTGGAGTAGTATCTGCTACTATTGAAGATGGAAAAGTCGTAGCTGGTGGAGGAGCTCCTGAAATCGAAATGTCTAAAAAATTAAAAGACTATGCTGAATCTATTAGTGGAAGAGAACAATTAGCTGTTAGTGCATTTGCAGAAGCTTTAGAAATTGTTCCTAAAACTTTAGCTGAAAATGCAGGTTTAGACAGTATTGATTCTTTAGTAGATTTAAGAGCTGCTCATGAAAAATCTCCATATATGGGGCTTGATGTTTTTAATGGAGAAGTTACAGACATGGAAAAAGCTGGTGTAATAGAACCTAAACGTGTTAAAAAACAAGCTATTCAATCTGCTTCTGAAGCTGCTGAAATGATTTTAAGAATTGACGATGTAATCGCATCTAGTGGATCTGGAGAACCTGATATGGGTGGAATGGATCCTGCAGCTATGGGCGGAATGCCTCCAATGATGTAATTTTGAAAGTTTAAACTTTCAATTTTTCTTATTTTTTTTAATATAATTATTATTTTGTTATTTATCTTCTTTCTAATTAATATAACAATTGTTATTTTTTCATTATTCGTAGCTACTTTTTTATTAGCTATAAAAATTTTATTTCTATAATTATCTAAGTCAATAATACAAAAAATAAAGATGAAAGAGTAAAAATGAATTACTCAAGAAAAAAATAGCTTGTTATTTAGATTATTGATAACTTTATTAATTTAATAATTAATTTTTTTTAATTACTAATCTGTATTAACAAATGGAAGGATAGTATTCACGAAATTACTTAAAGGCATTGTTTGGACCCATACTCTTCCAGGACCTGTGACATTCGCTAAGAATAATCCTTCTCCACCAAATAACATATTTTTAACACCTTTTACTCTTTGTATATCAAATTCTACAGATTCATCCATAGCTGCAAGATGACCCTGATCAATGATCATTTTTTCTCCAGCTTCTAGATTGTATTCTAATGTATCTCCATCAATTTCTAAAAATACCATTCCTTCTCCAGAGAATTTTTGTAAGATAAATCCTTCCCCACCAAAGAATCCAGTAGCTAAACTTTTTCTAAAGTGAGTGCTAATTTCAACTCCTTCTTCTGAAGCTAAAAAAGCAGTTTTTTGGGCTATAATTGTATTAGTTCCATTTAACTTTATTGGTATAATATTTCCAGGAAAACTTGAAGCAAATCCAATAGATTGACCTGGAGCTTCTGCGGTATAGTAGTTTAAAAACATTGATTCTCCAGAAAGTGTTCTAGCAAGTCCTTTCATAAGCCCTCCACCAGTGCTTGTTTCCATCTTCATTTGAGAAGACATAAAAGCCATGCCTCCTCCTTCAGTCACCATTCTTTCTCCTTGATCTAAATCACATATTACAACTGGAAACGCTCCACCTTCAATTTTATATTTCATAAGTTTTTACCTCTAAAAATTTAATAAATATTGAATAAAAAGTCAATCATAAGATTAACTCTATAATTTCTACTATTATCTTAAGACTATATATCTTTATTTATCATAAGAGTAACTCTATAATTTCTACTATTATCTTTATTTATATATTTATCTAGATTTTATTTATTAATTTAATATAGCCAAAGACACTAAACTTTTAATTATTATATTTAAAATTATTATTTATTTTTAAAAGATGATATTTTGTTTTTTTTATTTTAAAAAATAAAAAAATCAGAAATTTTTTAATTTAAAAGCTAAAAACTCTAAAATAAAGAAAATCAAAGATTTTTATAAATTTTTGTTAAATATTAGATTTTACAATTTAGAAAAATTTCTTTTTTTTAAGCTTGATTAAATAAAAAATTTTTTCAAGTAAAAATAATTAATTGATAATACCTATGTTTGTAAAAAATAAGAATGTATAAATTTTAAATTTTGTTTATAATTTTAAAAAATAAGAATATGATAATTATTAAAAAAATTTCATAATAGATACTAGTTTTATAATAAATATTATAAATTAGCTATTTTTTTGTTTTAAGCTATCTGGACAATATGTGTACTGTAGCTGTTCCTCCAGTTCCTCCAATGTTGTGAGTCATACCTATTTCAGCGCCTTCAACTTGTCTTTTTCCAGCTTCTCCCCTTAGTTGCCATATAATTTCTGCTGCTTGAGCTATACCTGTAGCTCCAAGTGGGTGTCCTCTTGCTTTAAGACCTCCTGATGGATTAACAGGAATTTTCCCACCATTTTCAGTTATTCCTTCTTCAACAGATGGACCACCTTGACCTTTTTCAACAAATCCTAAATCTTCAATAGCTAAGATTCCATTAATTGAAAAACAATCATGAACTTCTACAGTATCAATATCATTTGTACTTAATTTAGCCATTTCATAAGCTTTTTTTGCTGCAACTTTTGTAGCATCAATAGTGGTAATATCTTTTCTGTCATGTAATGTCATAGTACCTGAGGCTTGAGTAGAAGCTTTAACATAAATTGGAGTATCTGTGTATTTTTTAGCATCTTCAGCTGGACACATAACAACAGCAGCTGCACCATCAGTTACAGGTGAACAGTCTAAAAGTGTTAAAGGATCAGCTACCATGGTTGAGTTCATTACTTGATCTATCGTAATTTCAAAAGGAAATTGTGCTTTAGGATTGTTAGCAGCATTTTCATGATTTATAGTGGAAAATCTAGCTAATTGCTCTCTAGTGGTTCCATATTCATACATATGTCTTTTAGCAATCATTGCATATAATGATGGGAATGTAGCACCTTGTTTTGCTTCCCATTCTTGATCAGATGCAGTGGCAATTGCTGGTGTTGCATCAACAACATCAGTCATCTTTTCTACTCCTGCTGAGATTACTATATTATGATAACCTGAAGCTACTGCCATAATTCCTTGTCTAAGTGCAAGGCCTCCTGAAGCACAAGCTGCTTCAATTCTTGCACAAGGAATAGGGTTTAATCCAGTATGATCAGCTATTAATGCTGCAATATGCTCTTGCTGGACAAATAATCCTGCAGTCATATTTCCAATGTACATAGCTTCTAAATTTCCACCTTCTATATTAGAATCATCAATAGCTCCAATACCTGCTTCTGATATTAACTGTCTAAATGAAAAATCCCATAATTCTCCAAATTTTGTTTGATGGGCTCCTATAATAGCAACATCTCTCATATTATCAACTTTAAATTTTAGAAATATTATTTATTATTTTTAATTATTTTACTAGTGAGCTTTTTTTTATTTTATTTTTTTCTATTTTTCCAGTAATCTGTTTGAATTTTTTTATTATTCTTTTATTATTTTTTCAGCAAGTACTTTTTTTATTTTTTCTAGGTTCTTCTTAAATTTGTATTTTTTTAAATATCAAATTTTATTAAGACATTTTTAACTTACCTTTATATTTAGCATAAACTGCATAATCAACATAAGTTTTGCTTTCAATAATGTCTTTGAGTTTTGGAGTTAAATCTCGTTTTTCATTGATTTTATCAGTAACAGTTAAGGTAAAAGCGTCACTTCCAGAACCAGATCCATAAGAAATAGCTAATATTTTATTTCCAGGTTTTGCTTTATCTAAAATTGAAGCAAGACCGAGTGGGGTAGCTCCTGAGTAGGTATTCCCTATAAACGGTGTTAAAAGCCCATCTTTTATCTGTTCATCTCTAAAACCTAACTTTTTACCAACTTTAAGATAAAATTTACCATTAGGTTGATGAAATACAGCATAATCATAGTCTGAAGCATCAGTTCCAGTTTTTTCAAATATACCATATGCCGCACCTTGGACATGTTTAAAATAGGCTGGTTCTCCAGTAAATCTGCCACCATGACTTGGATAAGGCATTCCCTCTCTTCTATAAAAATCAGGAGTGTCTGTTGTAAAGCTATAAGTTGTTTCAAAATCAGCTATTGTGCCTTTATTACCTATTATAAAAGCCGCACCTCCAGCTGAAGCAGTATATTCTAGCGCATCTCCTGGAGCTCCTTGTGATGTATCAGCTCCAATAGCTAATCCATATTCAATCATCTTAGAATCAACCATTCCCATTACAGCTTGAATACCAGCAGTACCTGCTTTACATGCAAATTCTAAATCAGCAGCTGTTAATTCTGGAGCAGCACCAATAGCTTCTGAAACAATAGTAGCTGTTGGTTTAACTGCATAAGGATGAGATTCAGAGCCAACATAAACAGCTCCAATTTTTTCAGGATTAATTTTTGATCTTTTTAGGGCATATCGTGCAGCTTCAACGGATATTGTAGCAGTATCTTCATCAGGGGCAGGAACAGATTTTTCATTAACAACAAGACCTTTTGATATTGATTCTGGATTATCTCCCCATACTCTAGCTATTTCTTCAACTTTTATCCGATAAGTTGGTACAAATGCTCCATATCCTACGATTCCTGCCATTTAATTCACAACCATTATTTATAATGTTCATTTTAATTTTATAAAGGTAAAAAAATTAATTTTAATATATTTTTAATAATTGTTTTTTCAATAGTTTTATTAATTTATTTAAGCTATATTTTTGATATTTCTCAAAGTTATATCATTAATCTTTTAATTATCTTAAAATTTAATTAAAATAAGTTTTAATGTAATCTAAGAATTTGTGATTAATAATATATAATATTTACATAAATAAAAAATTTTATTTTTTTGTCTTATAATCTGTTTTTATAATTAAAGAATATATTTAATATTAATTTATTAATTATCTAATAAATTATATATAATTAGGTTTATTATTTAATTAACGTTTTTTGATTATTAGGATAAAAAGACTAATTTTACAATGATTAAAGTTTCCAAGGAAAGATTTCTCTTTTAGGAGTTTTTAAAATAGTTTTGGTTAAAAATAGTATTTAAAAATAAAATATAGATGATTTTGCTTTTTATAAAAATGCGGCTGCCGGGATTTGAACCCGGGCTGTAGGCTTGGAAGGCCCAAGTACTAACCAGACTATACTACAGCCGCGATGCGGCGTCCGGGATTTGAACCCGGGTCACTGACGTGGCAGGCCAGAGTCTTAACCAGGCTGGACTAACACCGCAAAATCAATACAATCTAACATTATTTGTTATTATATATAAAACTTTGCTTTATGTATATATAACAACTTAATAAATATAACAATGGTGCTTTCTTTTAGTTATTATATGGATTCAAATCTTATATATTCATATAAGTAGTATAAGCTAATTTAAAGTACTTAATTTATAGCTTAAAGATGATATTTTAAAAATAAAACATGATAAATAATGTTGCTTATTAAAAAAATTTATTTTTTTTAGCTATATCTTATGGAACTGGGGTTGTAAAAATAAAAGAAATACTTAAAACAAGGGCTTCTTTAGTAATCATAGGGGCTATTTTAGCAGTTATTATCATTTTACAATTGAGTAATCTGTAATTTAGGCTTAAAAAAGACATTTATCCATACATTTTATTTTTTAATAAATTTATTATTTTTCTTTTTGAGTTTTCTATAAATGTTTGCTATTTTTTATTATTTTTCTTTATTAAATTATCAATAAATTCCATATCCAAATTATTTTCAACAATTTTAGCTAATTTTTCAATAGAATAATCTTTTTTTGCCTCATAAGGATCATCATCAACTTTTGGCTTTAATCCCTTTTTTTCTCTTAAGTAATTTAAAAACTCTTTTCTAAAATTATAGTTATGAAATATTCCATGTAGATAACTACCAAAAACATTTTTTTCAATAGCTCCATCATATTCACTTGATTTGGAGTTTCCCACACCTTTTTTTATCTTTAATAAAGGTTGAGACCCAGTCAACTTTGTTATTCCTTCATGTATTTCATAACCTTTTATTTCTTCACCTTTAATTGATGAAAATATATTGTTAAATAAGTTAGGGGATGAACTTAAATTTGATTTAGAGGAGTTATTGCTCATAATAGTTCCACTACTCTGTTCTACTATTTTATCCTGATTACTATCATCTTTTAAAAAAGTTTCCATTTTTAAAAGACCTAAACCATCAACAGTTTTTTTTTCTCCAGTTTTTCTACTGATGTTATGGATTTTTTCACCTAGTATTTGATATCCTCCAGAAATACCGAAAATTGGAATATCCTTAGCTAATTTTTTTATTTTCCCGTCCATTCCAGTTTTTTTTAATTCTAATAAATCTTCAACTGCATTTCTTGTCCCTGGAATAATTATTCCATCAACTTCTTTGATTTCATCATCTATATCTATTAACTTTAATCCTATGTCTTCTTCAAATTCAAAGGGGTCAATATCTGTAAAATTAGCTATTTTTGGAAGTTTAATAACTCCAATGATTATTTCTTTATTTGAATCAAATTTGTGCTCATGTAATGATGCTGAATCTTCTTCAGGAAGTTTTAAACTATTATCATAAGGAAGAACTCCTAATACTGGAACATTAATTATTTTTTCAATTTTTTCCACTCCTGGCAGCAATATATCTAAGTTTCCTCTAAATTTGTTAATGACTACTGCTTTCAATCTCTCCCTGTCATAGCTATCTAAAAGTGAAAATGTTCCAGCTATTGATGCAAAAACACCACCTTTATCAATGTCAGCTACAAGTAATACATCAGCATCAGCTAAATGAGCTATTTCCATATTAGCTAAATCTTCTTTTCGCATGTTTATTTCAGCTGGAGAACCGGCTCCTTCAATTATTATAATATCATACTCTTCTTTTAGAATATTCAATGATTCTTCAATAGCTTTTAATGCAGTTTCTCTAAAATCATGTTGATATTGGTAAAAATTCATTTCAGATATTACTTTTCCTTGAATAATAACTTGAGATGTGAAATTACCTTTAGGTTTTAGAAGAATGGGATTCATATGGACGTTTGGTTCAATATCTGCAGCTTCAGCTTGTAAAACTTGAGCAATAGCTATTTCTCCATTTTCTTTAGTAATATGAGAGTTTAAAGACATATTTTGTGATTTGAAAGGAGCTACTTTGTAACCTCTTCGAGAATATATTCTACAAAGGGCAGCTACTAAAACACTTTTTCCAGCATTGGAGGATGTTCCTTGAACCATTATACATTTTGCCATATTTATTCTCCTTATAAAACTGTTTTTCTAAGTTCAATAGAATATTGGAATTGAATATTGGAATTTCTTATTTTTAAATATTTTAATATTTGTTTAAATAATTAAAATTTTTTTTATTACAATTTTTATTTATAATTTTATTGTTAATATTAATAAACAGCTGTGAATATTTTGTTATTTAAAATTATTATTATTTTAATTACTATTTACTATAATAAAATAGTTAATTTTTTTTATATTATTAAGATTATTAGAATTTATTATTAAATTTTAATTTTATAATTTATTAACATAAAATAAATAAAAATATGAACTTGTTTAATTTTTTCTAATTTTTTTTCGACTAACTAATAATATAATCTTTTATAATATTAATTACAAATAATAAATAAAATCATTTATATGATTAATGTTATTTTTTTTTAGTTCATGATGACTTTGCAATTTTGTGAAAGTCATTTTTATACATATTATTCCAATCTTTTAATTACTGAAATTTACTAAAATACAAAGCTATTTATATTTAAAAATACATACAAATAACAATAATATTTTGAATTAAAAATTTAAAAACTTCCTTATTGAATGTATTTTTAGCTATTAATCAGCAATTCCAATACTTTTAAAATTTTTTAACAGACCTTATGATTTGTTGTTTTTTATATAAATTATTTAAAGAATTCGGTCTAATCACAATTTCAAATATTAAATAGTGCTTTAAATATGTAAAATGCATAAAAAAGGATTAATTTATGTAAATTATTTTTTATTATAAGGATATTGATTTGTATATAATTTATAAAGTTTCAAATGATTAAATTAAATTGAGGACATTTCATGAAATTTAATGAGCAATCATATCATGCTGAGGAAAAATCACATGTTAATGAAAATGAATCTTCTAAAATTGAAAATGAGGAAATATTAAACATGGAAAATATTAATGAAATTGAAATAGAAAAGAAAGAATCAAATAAGAAAGAAAACTCTGAAAAAAAGAGCATAAAATTAGACAATAATTTATATAATGACGAAAAAGTTCCTATGTTAGATTATGGTGCTATTGGGAGTTCTAATGACATTGAAGTTCCTTCTTTACTAATTGATCAAGTAATTGGTCATGAAGAATCTATTGAAACCATAAAAAAAGCAGCTAAACAGAGAAGAAATGTTTTACTTATTGGGGATCCTGGTGTTGGAAAATCCATGTTAGCAAAAGGAATGGCTGAATTACTTCCTCCTGAAGTTTTACAAGATATTTTAGTTTATCCTAATGCTGAAGATGCGAATAATCCATTAATTAGATCAGTTCCTGCAGGTGAAGGTAAAAAAATTGTTATGGCTAACAAAACTGATGCTAGAGGATATGATGAAAAGAAAACATTAGCTACATTAATTGGAATGGCCGGTTTAGTAGCTTTAGGTTTCTATTACAATCAACTTATTGTTGGTATTATAGCTGCACTTGTATTATTTTTCATATCTATGCAAATAAAACCTAAAACTGTATCAATGGCTCCAAAATTATTAGTTGGAAATGGTGAACGTAGATTTGCCCCATTCATTGATGCTACTGGTGCTCATGCTGGTGCTTTACTTGGAGATGTAAGGCACGATCCATATCAATCTGGAGGATTAGGAACACCAGCACATGAACGTGTTGAATCAGGTATGATTCATAAAGCAAATAAAGGAGTACTATATATTGATGAAATAGGCAGTATGTCCATGAAAACACAACAAGAGCTACTGTCTGCAATGCAAGAGAAAAAATATTCCATTACTGGTCAAAGTGAAAACAGTAGTGGAGCTATGGTTCATTCTGAATCTGTTCCATGTGATTTTGTACTTGTTGCTTCTGGTAATATACAAGTACTTGAAGGTATGCATATAGCTATGCGTTCAAGAATCCGTGGATATGGTTATGAAGTCTTTATGAAAGACAATATGCCCGATAATAAGGAGAACAGAGAAAATCTTGTTCAATTTGTCGCACAAGAAGTTAAAAATGATGGAAGAATTCCTCATTTTGCTCCTGAAGCTTTAGATGAAATTATTAAAGAAGCCAAGCGCCGGGCTGGTAAAAAAAATTCATTAACACTAAGACTTAGGGATTTAGGAGGGCTTGTGCGAGCTGCGGGAGATGTTGCTAAAGAAGAAGGAGCAGAGATTGTTTCAGCTGAACATGTTATTACTGCTAAAAAATTCTCAAGAACCTTAGAACAACAAATAGCTGATAGATCTATTATACAACGAAAAGAATATAGTGTTTTTAATCCAGAAGGTGGAAAAGTAGGAATCGTAAATGGGTTAGCGATTATAGGTGATAGAAGTGGTTTAATCTCACCAATTGCTGCTGAAGCAGCTCCAGCTCAAAGTAAAAGAGAAGGAAAAATCATAGCTACTGGTAAACTTGGTGAAATAGCTAAAGAATCAGTACAAAATGTTAGTGCTCTTATTAAAAAGCATACTGGAACCGATATTTCTCAATATGATATTCATGTTCAATTTTTACAAACATATGATGGTGTTGAAGGTGATAGTGCAAGTGTTTCAATTGCCGCCGCTGTTATTTCAGCTATTGAAGAGATTCCAGCTGATCAATCTGTAGCTTTAACTGGATCCTTAAGTGTTCGAGGAGATGTTCTCCCTATTGGAGGAGCTACTGGAAAAATTGAAGCTGCTGCAGAGGCAGGGATTAAAAAAGTCATTATCCCTAAATCAAACCTTAAAGATGTTATGATTGAAAAGGAATATGAGGATAAAATTGAGATTATTCCTGTAGATACTCTTGATGAAGTTTTAGAAAATATTTTAATTGGTTGTAATAAAAAAAGTAGCTTAATTAAAAGAATGAAAAAAATTAGTAGTGCAGTAGCTAATAAAGTTCCAGATGGAAACATTAGCAGACACAGTACTCATAATAAATCGGGATAAGGTAAATTAAAATTTAGAAATCCTGAAGTAGTATACTTTCTTAGTTAAACTACTTTTCATAGGATTAAAATAATTTTTTTTGAATTTTTATTATTTTATATTTTTTTTTTTTTTTTTTTTAAAATTGAATTATATGATAATCATCTAAAGTAATTAATAGTTCTATTTTAAATTTGCAGCAAAATCATAAAGAAAATGATATATTAAATCAAAAAATAATGCTAAATATAAGTTACGGATAGATATGAACAGCAAAGACAATATCATTCACGATAAGGCAAAATGGCATTTTGAATATTTTCACAAAAGGAACAAGTCCATGGGGTTTATATGACCGTTTTAAAGAATGGCAAATGATGAAATCCTTTAATCCACAACCAGGTACAAATAATGATATTTTTGTGATAATTAGATATTTGTCAATATTTTGCTGTTTTACAAAGTGTGAAATGATGATATTTGAAATAGGAGAGCAAAAATGGAATCAGAACTTGGCATAGAGCTAGAAAATATCACAGTTAACTATGGCATCACCTTGACCCGTGAACTGTTAGATGTGGGTTATTCCATTGATTCAGATTTTGCATATCATGAAGATTCCCAAACTGTGATGTGTGGCTTTTCTTGGGGAGATCATTACATGGGGGACTTAGTTTTTTTCAATATAATGGGCACGCCCTCTTCTACAATTTTGCATGATAAACCTATTGATTTGGTGTTGTTGGATAATTTTTCCTTCATTCCCAAAGAAAAAGACGTAGATAATCCACACGTGAGAGAATCCTATCAAATAAAGCTTAGCTTCCATAAAAAACTTATGCTGACCTTTATGATTCATGCTATTGCAATTGGTTTATTTGTACTCATATACACGATACCATCTTTCTTTTCATTTGTCCAAAACACCTCACTTAATGGTGTAAAGGGAGGCATACCACTAGGTGTAATTATCATTGCATTCCCAACTATCTTGATTAGTTTGCTATGGGCGCCTTTTGGCATTAAAATGGCTAAATTCCCAGCACCAAAAGGTAACATATTGAAAAAAATTAACTTTGCCTTATGGATATTATTGAATTTCTTTTTTTCCATGGTATACCTTTTTGCAATCAGTTATTATTTTAGGGTTTAAATTTAACATTTTTAAACATGAAAATAAGTAAATGGTAGTGTATAGAATTTAAAAGTAAAAAATCAAGAAACTATAATTCATTGTAAATAAACTATAATTCCTTTAATTAATAATGTAAAATTAAAAAACATTTCAAATATTTTTGATAATGGTTGGTATATAATGAAAATTTTTGATATTTTTTCTAGTAAAATTATACTAAGTGTTCAAATAGAAAATTTTATTAAGAATTTAAAAAATATATAGGGTCCTATTTTTTTCGAGATTCTGAGAGCTTTTGTAGGTCTGTTTTTTTGTTGTAGCCTAGTGTTGTGAGCATTCCTGCTAAAAATACATGTAGTATTGTTGTTTTTT
>JAITUQ010000039.1 GCA_031286225.1 Candidatus Methanorudis spinitermitis | reverse complement strand
AAAAAAAAAATGATTAAAAAAATTAATAAAAAAAAAAACTTTAAAAAAAAATAATTATAAAAAAAGAAAAAACTTTAATTAAAGTATTATTATTAAATTTACATCATTTTTTCAAAAATTAAAGATTTTTAACATAAATATCCTTCAATAATCTTAGAGGTAAAAAAATGATAAAAGAAGAGATCATTTCAGATACTATTTATCAACTCTATAAAAAAGCAGCTATAGTTCTACCAAAAGATGTAAAAAATTCGCTTGAAGGTGCTCTTAAAGTTGAAGATAGTAAAATTGCTAAGCTAAATATTGAAGCTATTTTGAAAAATATTGAATTAGCTGAAGAAAAGTCAATTCCAATGTGTCAGGATACAGGATTACCAATAGTATTTGTAAAACTTGGTAATGTTAAAGTTGAAAATCTTTATGAAGGAATTAGAAAAGGGGTTGAAAAAGCTACTAAAGAAGTTCCACTGAGACCAAACATAGTAGATCCAATAACAAGAAAAAATTCAGGGAACAATCTTGGAAAAAACATTCCTCAAATTGATATTGAATTAATTGATGAAAATTATATAGAATTTACTATACTTCCTAAAGGTTTTGGTTCTGAAAATAACAATGGATTGAAGATGGCTTTACCTGGAGAAGGAATAGAGGGAATTAAAGACTTTGTAATTGAAACTGTTCTTAAAGCTGGTGGAAAACCTTGTCCACCAACAATTGTAGGTGTTGGAATTGGTGGAACATCTGATTTAGCTATGAAAACAGCGAAAAAAGCACTTATACGAAAAATTGGAGACAAAAACCCTGATTCAAAATTAGCTATACTAGAGAAAGAAATTTTAGAAAAAATAAACAACGCTGGAATTGGTCCAATGGGTTTAGGTGGAAAAACAACCGCACTTGATGTTAAAATCAATAAAATAGCTACACATACTGCAGGACTTCCAATTGGAGTTTGTATTCAGTGTTGGGCTCATAGACACGCTACTACAATATTAAAAGATAGCTAAAAGTTATAAACAACTTAATATTAATAAAGTTTAAAAAAAAAGTAATTAAAACCTTAATAAGAATGAAAAAAAATCTAAAAAAAATAAAAAAAACAAGCCTAGAAAATAAAAAGATATATATGGAAAAGAATAAATAGCTATTTTCATTAATTTTTAATAATAACGAGTTATTAATAAATTAATTAAAAAATTATTAGCTATCTTTTAGGTTTTTTGAGAGTTAACATGAAAATTGTTCTTTGACCAATATCAACAGCTCTATCACCTATTCTTTCAAGGAATCTAGCTATGAAAACTATATTAATAATTTGCGTAATAGCTTCTTTATCTTTAAACATGCAATCTGTAACTTGTTCTAATATTGTATCAAAAAGATCATCTACTTTATCATCATCACGGCGTAACTCTTTTGCCATTTCTACATTTTGATCTAAAAAAGTATAGATTCCTTTACTTAACATCATTTGTACATAATCTGCCATATATTGTAAATCTTCTTTTAATTTGTCAGGAACGTTGACATCTTTTATCAAAGCTGAAACCTCAGCTATATTAGCTGCTAAAGTAGCAATTCTTTTTATGTGGCTTGTAATCCTTATGGTTGATTCAATAAACATTAAATCACCAGCAAGTGGTTGTTCTGCAGCTAAAAATCTTATACACATTCTTTCTAAGTCAAAAGTAGCTTCATCAATGTCTTTAGAAGTAGCTATTACTTCTTTAGCTATTTTTTCATCATATTTATTTAATAAAGTGATAGTTTTTCTATTAGATTCAATAACCATTCTACCTATCTTTTCAGCTTCATCTTTCACACTTTTTATTCTGTTTTTAAATGATATTCTTGGATATTCTCTATCCATAAAATCATCCCCCATTATTTTATCTTTTACTCAATAATATAAAATATATTAAAATTAAAAATTATGAAATAAATCATTTTTTAATTTAATTATAAAAATTAAAAAAATCATTTTTAATTATTAATATTTCTTTAAGATTTGTTAATAGCTACTGTCTAACCAAATCTTCCAGTGATATAATCCTCAGTTTTTTTATTTTGTGGATCAATGAAAATTTTATCGGTTAAATTACTTTCAATTATCTCACCATTTAAGAAAAAGGAAGTATATTTAGAAACTCTCGTAGCTTGTTGCATATTATGAGTTACTATAATAATCGTATAATCTCGTTTTAATTTATGAATTAAATCTTCAATCTTTGTTGTTGAAATTGGATCTAAAGCAGAACAAGGTTCATCCATTAAAATAACTTTTGGATTATTAGCTATAGTTCTAGCTATGCAAAGTCTTTGTTGTTGTCCTCCTGATAAGCCCATAGCAGAATTTTCAAGTTTATCCTCTACCTCATCCCATAAAGCAGCAGATCTTAAAGCTTCTTCTACTCTAGCAGATAAAGAATCATTATCATTAATTCCATGAATTCTAAGTCCATAAGCTACATTTTCAAATATAGACTTAGGAAATGGATTAGGTTTTTGAAAAACCATGCCTACTTTTTTTCTAAGATCAACGACATCCATTTTGTGATTATAAACATCCACACCATCTAATAAAACATTACCTTCATGGCGAAAGCTTGGAATCAAATCATTCATTCTATTTACTGTTCTAATGAATGTAGATTTACCACACCCAGAAGGACCTATTAAAGCTGTAACATTATTTTTAGGTATTTCTATGTTGACATCTTTAAGGACATGATTATCCCCAAAATAAACATTTAGATCTTCTACTTCTATTTTATTCATTATTAGCCCCTTTTAATTGTTAATTATATTTAATTAGTAAATAATACTAAAGATGTTTTAATAATTTTAAAAAATTCATGTAATAAAAATATTTTTTTATTAAAATATTTTAATAATTTAAAAAATGTATATAAGAAAAGCTGTTACCTACCCATAATCTTATTTTGATACCTATCAACCGCTAAATTAGTAATTATTGTAACAAAAAGTACGAGTATAACAAGAACAGCTGCTGTTCCATAAGCGTTATCAAGTGAAATTCCTTCAGTAGCTAAAATATACAAATGAAGTGGGAGTGGTCTTCCAGGATCAAATATAGATAATGGAAGAGATAAAGCTGCTCCAACAGCAAACATTACAGCTGCTGCTTCTGAAATAGCTCTTGTCATTCCTAAAATCACTCCTGTTACTATTCCAGGGATAGCTGCAGGTAACACAACTCTATAAACTGTTTGCCACTTTGTAGCACCTAATCCAAAGCTACCTTCTCTAAATGAACTAGGTATAGAAGAAATCGTAACTTCAGAAACTTGAAAAATCGTTGGAATCGCCATGATTGCAAGGACTAAACTTCCTGAAAGGATTGACCATCCAAGTCCTAAAAATACTACAAAAAATGCTAATCCAAAAAGCCCAAATACAATTGATGGAATTGAAGCTAATGTTTCTGCACCAAATCTTATTACTTTAACCAACCAGTTTTCACCAGCATATTCAGCTAAGTATACAGCTGCACCAACACCTAAAGGAGTAGCTATAATACCTGCAATTAAGGTTACAAAAAGGCTTGAAACAATCATTGGAAAGATTCCACCTTCTCTACCAGAATCAATAGGATTTGAAAATATAAAATCTAAATTAACCACAGGAAGTCCCTTAATTAATATATATCCTAAAACAAAAACCAAAATCAAAATTGTGATTAAACCAGAAATAATAAAAACTATATTCATTATTTTCTGTGATATTCTAGGAGATAAAACTCTAAACCCCATAGCTATTCAACTCCATTAATAAATTTAAAGCTGAATAAATTTAAATCTCTGGATTTACACTTAGTAAGAAAGTTAATCATAAGTAACCTCCTCCTATATCTACCTTATATTTATAGCGAATATAATTTGCAACCAGAAGTAAAATCATGATTATTAAAAACAACACAATAGCTGTTCCAAATAATGCATTATAGTGAAGTCCTGTAGCATAACCCATTTCAATAGCTATATTTGCAGTTAAAGTACGAACTGGATCAAAAATTGAGGATGGAATTTGTACAACATTACCCACAACCATTATAACAGCTAATGTTTCTCCAATAGCTCTTCCCATTCCTAAAATAATAGCTGTAACAATTCCTGGAAGAGCTGCAGGAAATACAATATTTTTTATGGTTTGCCAGTTAGTTGCTCCTAATCCAAAAGAAGCTTCCCTATATTCATGAGGTACAGCTCTTAAGGAATCTTGAGAAATACTAATAATTGTTGGTAAAACCATTACTGTTAAAATTAAGGAAGCTGCAAACATGCTAAAACCAGTTCCTCCAAAGCTTTCACGTAAGAATGGAACCAATACTATCAAGCCAAAAAATCCATAAACAACTGATGGAATTCCTGATAAAGTTTCAACAACAGGTTTTAAAATCTTTCTGATATTATTAGGAGCTACTTCTGCCATAAATATAGCACAAAGAAGTGATAATGGCACTGCCATAAGTAAGGACAACAAAGTTACACACAATGAACCAATTATCATAGCAAAGACACCATATTCCCCATGATTTGGTGACCAAGCTAAACCAAATAAAAAGTTAAAAAATCCATATTCTTCAAAAGCAGGTAGCCCTTCCATTAAGATAAATAAAATAATGACAAAAATTACCATAATAGAAAAAATAGCCGTTATAAAAAGTCCTTTTTCAATTAAAAATTCATTAATTCTATTTTTGTCCATGATAAACCTCAATAATAATGATTAAATATATATTTATATATTTTTAAAAAAATCAATTAATATTTAAAAAAATCAATTAATAATTTTTAATAAAAGTAATTAAAAAATTTAAAAAAATTAATTTAAAAATTAATCTTAAAAATTGATTTAAAAATTAATTTACAACTTATTAATAAAAATAATTAAAAAATTTAAAAAAATTAATTGATAAATATTAATAAACAAACTAATCTTGCAATAATTTCGAATCTTTAAACATTTTTCAAAGTTTTAAATTAATTTGGAACAATATTTTCATTTTTAATGATTTTAATTCCTGCAGGAGATTTTATCCAATCTAAAAACTCTTGTAAAACAGGAGTATTTTCTCCTTTAACCAAAAATAAAAATGGTCTTTGAAGTAAGTATTCTCCATTAGCTACTGTTACATCAGAGGGCTCAACACCTTCAACTAATAGTGCTTTTATATCATTACTCATATGAGCAAGAGAAACAAAACCAATAGCTCCAGGATCAGAAGCTACTGATTGTTTAACAGATTCAGTAGAACTTTGAACAACAGCATCAGATTTTATTTCAGTATCCCCCATAACAATAGATTCAAAAGCTGATCTTGTTCCAGAACCTTCTTCACGAGTGATAACATGGATTTCTAAATCAGGACCACCAAGTTCTTTCCAATTTTTAATTTTTCCATTAAAAATATCTCTTATTTGCTCAATTGTAAGGTCAAAAACATTGTTTTTATTATTAACACCTACAACAATTCCTTCTTTTCCAATTTCTATTACAGTTATATCTTTTTTTTCATCTGAAGATAATTCTTTAGAACTCATCCCAATATCTACAATTCCTTGTTGTGTACTTCTTATACCCATTCCAGAACCGCCACCTTGAACATTTATTCTAATATCCGGACGATTTTCCATAAAAGCATTGGCTAATTTTTCTGCAAGTGGCTGAACAGAAGTAGAACCTACAATATCAATTCTTTCATAAGTTGAACCAGGATTTATAACAAAATAAACAAATCCAACAACTAAAAAAATTATTATTACAACTTTTAATTTTGAATCCATAACACTACCTTAACTTTAGTTCTACTTAGAACTATTTAAAAATTAAGGTTTATCCTGAAACAAAATATAAATGAAAAATAAATAGCTATGAAAATCTGTGAAAAGCTATTTTAAAAAGGATTTTATGGATTTTAAAGATAAAACTTTAAACATTAAGATTATAATTAAAAATAAAATTATAAAATAATTTATTTTTAATAAAAAAATTTTAATCTTAGTTAGTCATTATTAAAATTATAATTATCAATTAATTTTTATAAATTAGGATAAATTAGAAAAATTATAAATTTATAAACAATATTCTGAGAGTTAAATGAAATTGGAGTATATATTATTGATTATAACAATATTTATTAAATCTAATTTACCCTAAATATTTTTAGTTAAAGTCTAAAACATTATTTATTTGATTTTACAATTTTTTCTTCTTCTAATATTTTTGTACCTTCAGGACCCATTACCCAGTCTATAAAATCTTTTACAGCACCAGTTGGCTCTCCTTTTACTAAAAAAATAAATGGTCTTTGTAATTCATAAGTTCCATCAGCTATAGTTGCTTCAGATGGAGGTACTCCACCAATACTTAATGCTTTTACATCATCACTCATAGCAGCATAAGATACAAAACCAATAGCATTAGGATCTTGTTTTACAGATTGTTTAACAGCTTCAGTTGAAGATTGAACAATAGCATCAGATTTAATCTCGGTGTCTTTTCCCATAACAATAGATATGAATGCATCTAAAGTACCAGAACCTTCTTCACGAGTTATAATATTGATTGGAGCATCTTTTCCTCCAACTTCTTTCCAGTTGGTAATTTTACCAGAGAATATATCTTTTAATTGATCTTTAGTTAAGTCTTTAGCAGTATTTTCTTTGTTAACAGCTATAACAATACCATCTTGACCAAGAACATGTTCAGTTAAGCCTTGTTTCTCATCATCTTTTAAATCTTTAGAACTTGTACCAATATCTGCAGTTCCGTCTTGAGCACTTTTAATACCAACACCAGAACCTCCACCTTGAACATTAATCTTCACATCAGGGTGAGACTCTTGATACTTTTCCATAAGTTTTTCAGCTACAGGTTGAACAGATGTTGAACCTACAATATCTATCTTTCCTGAAGTACTTCCTCCAGTATTAAAGATTAAGACAGCAGCAGCTATTACAACAATAGCCGCTATTATTCCAATAATAAGTTTATTATCCATATTTTTTCACCTCAAATTTTAAGTTTACTTTTAAATATATAAACTTTATTATTTAGTATATTTTTATTCCTAAACTATGAACAAAATATCTAAATAAAAAAAATTAACTATTTACTAGGAAATTTTATTCCTAAAAAGTGAAATATTTGTGAACAACATTAGATATTTCATTAATCAGCCTGAATTTAATATTTAACTGAAGATTCAATTGATAAATTAAAAAAAAATAGCAATAAAGAGATATTATGAGCAAAAAACTTTGAAATGAGTATTAAAAAAATATATAAATAAAGAAAAGTTTTAATTGTTAAAAAAAGATTTAAAACAATAATATTTAACTGATCTACTTTTATAGTCATGGGCAAAAATTTTGTAATTAATGGATTATCTAAATTTTATTTAGTTTAGAAAATCCAAAGAATTTTCTAACATTGCAAAATCAAAGATTTTGCAAAGTTTTAGATGATTCAGATAAATAACTCTTTAATTTAATAAATTTTAATTATATAAAATTTATTATTAAATATATTGATTATTATTAATTTAATTATGAAATAAAAGATTCATATTAATATTTAAAATAACGATTACTTACAAAATTTGTTTCCAAGACTATAATAAAAGAAGTTAATTTTTTTAGAATGTGAAAAAAGGCTGACATATTTCTTCATACTTAAAGAGAATATATATTTGTTTTTTAACACTGCATTCTGTGATTGAGTAATTACAATATATTTTTCAGCTCTTTGTTGAATTCTTTATAACTTTTTTTAATTGTTAGGTTATTAGTTTGTTATTTTTTTTAAAATAATGATTATATACTAAGTAACAAATTAAAGTCATTAAAAGTTTAATGAAAAAAACTAATAGTTGCTTGGTTCTTTGTGAAATTAAATTTATTTATGTTAAATTTTTGAATTACAGAGGAAAAAGAATAGGTTTTCTCTTTAAATTTTGTTGATATTCAGATTTTTTGTTCTTTTATAGTGAACATAAATTCTTAAATAGTAATATTTATATATCCTAGATGTTTAACTATCATTTGTAAAAAAAACGTTTTTGATATATAGATATCGAAATAACACACTTTTATCCTAGAAAAGCCAATGAATAACTCATAAAAACTATCAAAATGTATAAATCCCATCATTTTTATATAATATTGATAAACAAGATGTTACGAGGCTAATTTATCTAGGAACAATTTAAATATGTTTCGTTGATAGGAGGGAAAATTTATTGATAAAAGATATAGAGAAAAATGGTGAAATATGTTTTAAACATTTTCCTAAGGGTCCAAAAAAATGGAAAGTATTAAATAAACATATTGATGGCTTTAAAATTAAAAAAACTATAAATCTTGAAATAGATTATTATAACAATAAAATAACAATATAATATCTTTAATCATTAGTCAATGAAAAATTTTCAGATTTATTAAATTGTTTTTACCTTTATTAAAAAAAACCTCCTTTGTTTTTTTATGTTCAATTAATTTTTAATTTATTTATTTTTTTTTTGGATTATAATTTATTAAAACTATTATTTAAACAAAAAAAGTTTAATCAATGATTAAAATGTGAAATAAAATGTAATAATAAAAAATTTGTTTATTTTGAGGTTGTTACCTATGAAGATTGATGATATTTTCGATGAAAATGTACTGATTGATATATTATTTAGAGAAGCTGGAAACCATGAAGTTCGTGCTGAAGCTGTTAAAAAGATTAATAATATGAAAATATTGATTGACATAGCTAGAACAGATGGAAATCACGAAGTTCGTGCTGCAGCTGTGAAAAAGATTAATGATTGGGAAATATTGATTGACATAGCTAGAACAGACGAAAATAAATATATTCGAAAGATTGCCACTGCAAAATTAGTAAACTATTGATATGAAATCACAAAGAAATATTAGAAGAAAAAAACAATTAAAAAGAGTATTCCTGCAGTATTTATAACATAAAATGATTAAAATGGGAATAAAAGATATTTTTAAGAAACTTTGGGAACATAGCGACTCAAAAAAAAGAAAGAAAGCTATTGACAATTTAGATGATCAAAATATTCTCGTAGATATAGCTAAAAATGATAAAAATGAAAGCGTTCGTCTCAAGGCTGTAAAAAAATAAACAATAAGATGATTCTTGTAGATATAGCCAAAAGTGATAAAAGTAGCTGTGTTCGTGCTGAAGCTGTGAAAAAAATAGACTATCCAGAAGTTCTTGTAAAATTATTCAAAAATGCTAAAGAACAAAAAACATTCGTGAATTAGCGTTGAAAAGAATAAATGACCATGTTATTCTTAAAAATATAGTAAAAAATAGTAAAAACATATATTTTAGTGAGATAGCTATGATGAAAATAGATGATCAGGACATTCTTGTAGATATAGCTAAAAACAGCAAAAGTGAAAATATTCGAGTTAAAACTATAAAAAGAATAACTAATCCTACAATAATAGTAGATATAGCTAAAAATGATAAAAATGAGAGTGTTCGAGCTAAAACTGTGAAAAAAATAACTAATCCCATAATCGTTATGGATATAGCTAAAAGAACAAAAATTACAAAGTTCTTGCCAAAATACTGAAGAAATTCAATATTTTAATATAAAATAAATAGAATTCAAAATGTATAAACTTCAAAATTTTTTAGTTTTTTTTATCAAGTTCCTCATTAAATAGTCTTGATATTCTATGGATCGATTGTCTACTACAATTTAACTCTTCAGACATCTCTTTAATGCTTTTATTACCTAAATTATTTAGAATATAAAAGATTTCACCTAATGAAATTTTGCTTTTATGAAACATTGTTCTAGTGAAGTCATTGAAATTATTGTTACAATTTTTACAAGTGTATCTATTAAGATTTCCATATGTTCCACGATTATTAATTTCAAAAGATCTACATTTTGGGCAATAAACACCATTAACCCAGCGAATACATCTGAAAATTTTAATAGATCGTTCATTATTAGTGGTATCTAAGTCATTGGACAAATAATCTAATTTCATTTTAAACCCTTAATGGTCTACTTTAATATTGTCTAAATCAAGTTTTAATTTTATTAAAAATAATATTAAATAGGGCTTAGTAAATTCAAATTCTTTTTTGCAAAAAATCAATTTTCTTACTATAACTTAAAATTTCACAAATTCAAAAAAGTATCCCTCTTTTAAAAACTCTTAACAAAGCATTGCACTCTTTTTAAACAACATAATCATTCCTATATTTTCATCAGATTAATATTAAAAAGAAAAATAATTTCAGAAAAAATATTTTTCAATCAGCATAGTAAACATGATACAGTATCCATATTACATATATTAAATAATATTATATTAAACTAATAAATAATTATAATCTATTGTATATATCATATAAATAATTTTCGATAGATATAAAACAATCTATCATATCAAAAATTATAGATAATAAAAGAGTTTATTATAATATAAAGATGAACACTTCAAGATTTTGAAAAATAATTAAATATTATATAAAGTTATAGATTTATGTTTACATGACAATAGCTATTAATAAGAATAAAAAAATCAAAGAAAGTTATATCAAATAATATTAATAAAACTTGATAAAATTAATAAAAAGAGAAAAATAAAGATTAAACATTGAACATATATAATAAAGTCATTGAATAGAGTATATATCCTCCTATTTTAATACTAAAAAATAATTAAAAATAGTTAAAAATAAATAAAATGGACAATTTATAATAAGTCTAAAAATTAGAGTTTATCTCTAAAAGTCCTAGGAACAGTTGATCTTGGAATACTTTTATGAAATTCAGTAGCTGTATCCATTATTTCAACACAAATATCTCCAATTCTTTCAAAAGATTTAACAATGCGAGAAAGATAAATATAATAAGTTGATCTGTCTTTATCTTCAAATGAACTTTCAGCCATTTCAATAGCTATACAA
Source organism: Candidatus Methanorudis spinitermitis (assembly GCA_031286225.1). Taxonomy (GTDB): domain Archaea; phylum Methanobacteriota; class Methanobacteria; order Methanobacteriales; family Methanobacteriaceae; genus Methanorudis; species Methanorudis spinitermitis. The sequence continues at coordinate 73,731 of JAITUQ010000039.1, read as the reverse complement.
TTAAGAGCTTTTTTTTGTAGTTTATGGACATCTTCTTCTAAATCCATTAAATCTCCCTTTAATTTTAAATTTCCATTTAAAAAAGAATCCATAGAATAAAAAATCATTTTATCAATTTTTTTATACATTGATTTTAAAAATTTCATCATTTCTTCATCAATTTCATATTGTTCATTAATAACAAACTTTGAAAAATGATCTGAGTAATCCCCAATACGCTCTAAATTATAAGCAATTTCATTAAATGTAACTGTTTTTGAAAATTGAGAATAAGGATCTATACTAACAACTGTTTCAACAGAAGCACGGAGTTTTTCAAACATATTATTAGTAGTGTAATCCATTTCCATAGCTATTTCTGCTTTTTCTTTATTATTTTCAACTAATGAATCAAAAGCCATGTTTAATTGCTTTGAAACATGTTTTGACATTTTTTGAAGCATTCCTTTAATCAAAAATGTGGCAGAATGATCTTTAGACACTATGTTATCATCAAAATGATCTGAAAATTTTTCATATTTTTTTAAGTCAAGAATATAAGCTCTTTTAACAACTTCATCATCAATTAAAGGTTTAAGGAGTTTTGTGACATATCTCCTACTAAGACCTAATTTTTCAGCTATTTCATCTTGAGTAGCTGGATTTTCATATAATACAATATCAAGAATATCTTTAAGTGTTTTATTGCTTTTAGTCATTATAAGGAGTTCCTTATTTTAATCTTTATAATTTTTATTTTAATATTTATTATTTATTTTGACCTTTATTATCTTTATTTTGATTTTCATTATATTTAGCATTATTATCAGGTTTATTATAAGTAATTTTATTTAAAGCATCTTTATTTTTAGACATTGTAGATGTTTTTGAACTTCTTATTTTTTCACTATGATGAAGTTCTTCAAATTTATTTGAATTAGTTTCTATAAGTATTGAAGATTTTTCTCTTTCTCTATATAATTTTACAGATTCTAAAAATATTTTAAATATAACAAATAAAAGAGGTAAAAGAATAGCTAAAGGAACAATAAAATCTAATTTTCCAATAAATATTATATATAAATTTAGTAACTGATCATCAATATCAATTAATCCTCTAAAAAATAATAATATCCCTAAAAAAAGAACAATCCCCGCATATTTCTTATCAATATTTTTTGTTTGAATTAGTGGATAGATTCCCATAGCTATTAATCCAATTCCCATTAATCTTAAAAGGTTATTATCTGTAAATACCTTTAATTGATTGTAATAATCGAAAAATTCCGTGTTAAAATAAGCCATTATGAAAATTATTAGAAGAATAGCTATTAAAATTAAAGGTAAAATGTATACTACTTCATTTTCAACTCTTCTGATATTTGTATTTTTAAGTGGTTCTTTAACAAATATAGAAATAATTTGATAGAAAATAGCACCTAAAACAGCCCCAATAACAGTACCACCAATTCCTAAAATGCTTGTTGTTAAAGCAACAGTTCCTGAAATGATACCTGCCATTATTATTTCAAAGTATTTAGCCAAAACTATACCCTCATTCAATTATTTTATCCAAATATCTATTTAATATTAAATATTTTTTCATATAAAATAATATCTATAAATTAATAGATGATTATATTTAAGATTTCATTCATATCTTTTCTAGAATTAAAGATTTAATAATAATTGTAAAAAGATTATAAAAAAGAAGAAAAATTTTAAAAAAAAAATAAAAAATAATAAAAAAATAAGCTATTTTAGCTGAAAGATTGCTTAATAATAAGTTTTTATATTTAAAATTAATAATAACTAAAATTTCTATATCTAAAACAATTAATAATAAGTTTTTATATTTAAAATTAATAATAACTAAAAATTATCAGATATTATAATAAAATAATAAAAAAATAGCTACTTTAAAAAATATATTAAATAATAAATATTTTATAATTGAAATTTTTTGAATGAATAAATATTTATATAATCAATTTAATAAAAGCTAAAGAAGCCTTAGGGGGGATTCGAACCCCCGACCTATACCTTACCAAGGTATCGCTCTACCAGCTGAGCCACTAAGGCGGAATTTAAAAAAGTTTAAATAATTAAAAATAATTTAATTAAGCTAATTTATTTTGTCATGATATTTTATTTCTATTTTTTCTTGTATTTTTTCATTAAAAACATTTTTTTTAATCTTTAAAGAAACAAAATTAATTTTAATAGATTTTTATTTATTTATAATAAGAATCAACGATAATAAAGTGCAGGGGAAGGGATTCGAACCCTCGAAGGCCTATGCCAGAGGATCTTAAGTCCTCCCCCTTTGGCCGCTCGGGCACCCCTGCATACAACAACATTACTTGAACATTATAGTATTTAATTTTAACGGTTATTTTCAAATAATTTAAAATATTCTTACTTTTTGTTAAGCTATTTTTAATAAAATTATCAATAATAAGTTAAACAATATAATGAGATAAATAATATAAAAATGTAAATATTATAAACTCTATATAATAATATAATTTGTTTCTATGATTACGAACGAATTGATTAAAGACAATTTTAGTTATGACAATTCTTTATTATGTATATCTTTATGAGAAAGCTTTAAGATTGTTATTAAAACAGGAAAAATAAAAAAATAATTTTGCCAATATTATGAATAATTTATTAATAATTAGCTATCTATAGCATATTACTGAAAAATTGTAACAAATGATAATTGCCATGACTTTATAAAAACTTCTAAAAATCCTTTAATATAAATTTAAAGAACATTTATATATATTAAATATTATTCAAAATTAAATCATCTGTAGCAAGCCTTTAGTAATAGACTATACTAAAAAAAGATATAATTATCATTAATATGAGTAATATAATATATATACTTTTCTTTTGATTTGAGGGTTAAATATGAAAATAAATAGTTCAGAATGTGGAGTTTGTGAATCTTGTATCGAAGTTTGTCCACAAGGTATAATTAAGAAAAAAGCATTTAAAATAGTGATTCAAGAAGGATGTGATAAATGTGGAGAATGTGTGGAAGTTTGCCCAACAGGAGCTATTGAAAATGAAGATGATAAATAATTATTATAAATAAACAAGATTAGATTTTATTTTTATAAAAAAAGTAAAGATTTGAAAAATTAAATAAATAATTTTTTTCTTAAAAATATCTTTTAAACCTATTAAAATTCTATATATTACTATCTTATTGTTATAATATTCTAATTCTTAATTTTTATAAAGTTTAGTTAAAAATTTAATCATTTAGCTAGATCATATGTGTTTTCAATTATTGTTTTAAATAAATCATCGGTTTTAAATTCCTTATGGTTATTATGATATACAAGCAAGCTTAATGCTTTATTAATAATTTCTTCTGGTTCATTCAAACGAAACATTAATCCTTGATTTATGTAAAATTGATCAACAGATAAAGGAGTTCCAGGATAGCAGGAGATAACTGGTGTTTTTAAAATAGCTGATTCTCGATTCATGGTCCCTCCAGCACCAATCATTAGATCGCACTTTTTCATTATACTGGAAGTATCTACAGGAGGTTTTAAAATAGTAACATTCTTAATACCTTCAAAAATAGCTGCTTGTTCTTTAAATCGGGGCAAAATTAAAATATTAGCATGATCTTTTAATACATCCACAACAGGAGAAAGCACTGATTTTTCACAGTCCGCATCTAAATAAGATGCCAAAGAAGGTTCAGGCCTCATTAAAATTGTTTTAGGCAAAGTAATTTTTAAATCAAGATTTTTGAAAATATTATCATTATACTCAAAACTTTTAAAATGAAGAATTTCTGAAGTTCCATCATACCTAACTATCTTATTAGGATCTGCACCATAACCTAACAATTTCCAAAAATCCATTATTTTCGGAGCTATTATTCTATCACATAAAGGTAAAGTGAGTTTATTTGCAGCTTCAGCATGTTCATTATCTAGAATATATAAACTTGGAATTTTTAAACCAAAAGAAATTCTTGGTAGCTCAATAGAATGCTTAGATAAAGCAATATCAACTTTTTCATCCTTAATAATATCTACCAAATCATTAACTCTCTGAGTATTTTCTTTTAATTTATCAGCAAGAATAACACCATGCTTACCTACAGAAATAAAATCAATACCATACATATCCATCAATCTATGAATATCCCCAAAATCTCTGGCAGTGATAATTAAATCCTCACCCTCACCTTGAAAAAAACGAATTAAATCTTTAAAAAATCTAACATGAGGAGCATTAGTAATATCAATCCATATCTTCAAATTTCATCACCATTAACGATTTTTTTTATATTATACCATTAGAAAGTCATTAGATAGAAAATTTTTAAATTTTTACTAAAAATAAATGAGTAATATGATTTATTTCTAAATTAAATCAAATATTCAGAAAAATGAATAATTTTTTCAAAAATTAGGACATAAATAAAAATAGCCATAAAAACCTAAAATTATTATTTTCAACTGATTATTTAAAAAAATAGGAAATACTCAAAAAAATAGTTGATACACATATTAACTATGGAAAAACAAAGCAATAGTATACTTAATAAGAAAAAAAGAATAAAAAAAATAAAAAGTAGTGAACATTTAACAATATTGTTCGTAATTATGCAATTACTGAACAAAAACAAATGTTCCTACTATGCCAATTTATTGCTTGTTATTATTTTGACCTTGACCATTGCCACCTTGATTACCTTGATTACCTTGATTACCTTGGTTACCTTGGTTACCTTGATTACCTTGATTACCTTGATTGCCTTGATTACCTTGGTTATTATCGTTTTGACCTTGGTTATTGTCTTTTTTGTCTTTAGCTTTATCTATACATTTTTTGACTGTATCTATGCATTTTTTGACTTTATCTATGCATTTTTTGACTTTATCTTCGCATTTTTTGTCAGGACAATTGTCTTTAACATATGAAAACTGACCAAAAGCAACGAACAAAGGACTATAACATCTGTCTAGTAAACCAGCTTTTACAAAATAAGTACCAGTTTCAAGAGCTTTGCTCAAAGTAATTTGAGCAAGACCATCAACAAATATCACAGTTCCTTCAAATACGATATTACCATCACTGTCAGTAATTTGAACAAAGTACTTTCCATCTGGATTAACCCAGTAATTCTTCATTGGGAGACCAGTAGTTAAGTCAAGTACTGTACCACTAACAACAGTAGCAGAAAGAGTATATGCAAGATCTATGTCATCGATTAGCTGTTTTGTGAATATTTTTTCATTATTTAAAAGTACTGTAGTACCAAGAGTACGTAAGTAGACTGCATCTGCTCCAAGATTTGCTTTATTTAAGCCAAAGTAAGAATAGGTTATGACTGGGCTAGCTCCCTCAGTAGCAATAGCTCCACCATAAAGTCCTGCTGTATTTTTAGCGAAAACAGATTCTACAATAGTTAAATAACCACGTGGTTGACCATTAGCCCCACCATTAGATTGGTATATAGCTCCACCAAATTCTGTAGCAACATTTGAACAAAATTCAGAATATTCTATATATGTTGTAGTTATTAAATTAGTAGTACTAACAAGTATAGCTCCACCAGCTTTAGCTTGATTGTTTTTAAAGGTAGAATACCTAATAGTTAATTCACGAGGACTATTTGCATAAATAGCACCACCATGTTCTGTAGCTATGTTTGATTTAAAAGTACAAGTGTCTACAACAACATTACCAGTGAGAACACGAAGAGCTCCTCCAGAAACTGCTGTATTTTTAAAGAAATCTGTTCTTTTAATAACTAAGTTACCACCATTTTGAGAGATAGCTCCACCAATAGTTGCAGTGTTTGATTTAAAAGTACAATCTTCAATGCTTACAGTGCAAACATAATCAACTGGAGTAGAACCATAATCATCAGCTCTAGCAGCTACAATAGCTCCACCAGTTTCTGCTTCATTTTCAATAAATTTAGAGTTTTTAATAAATACATCTGAACCATATCCTAGAAGCATAGCTCCACCATGAACAACAGCATACGGTGTATCAAGAACATTAGGTAATTTGAATGCAGTGTTATTTATAAACACACAATTATCTATATTCATTGGACCGTTAGCAGAAGCAGCGAGGGCTCCTCCAGATAATGCAGTATTATTAGTGAAAGTAGTATCTTTAACGGTTAAAGAATAACCTAAAGTCCATAAAGCTCCACCATGTTCTAATGCTGCATTTGAATCGAAAACACAATTTTCAATGTTTACAATAGCATCAGTAATATAGACAGCGCCTCCACGGACTAAATTTACTTTCAACTCTTTATTTACAATTCGATTATTCATTGCCTGATTATTTGTAAAAGTAGAACCTTTAATAGTTACTAAATTGGGATTGTTATTGTAAACAGAAACAGCTCCGCCACCATCGGTAGCTTTGTTTGAATCAAAAGTACAATCGTCAATAACTATTTTTGTATTCAGAGCGTAAATAGCTCCTCCATACTGTGCAACATTATTTGTAAACTGACAGTTAATGAAAGTTAGTGTTCCTCCAGTAGAGCGAATTGCTCCTCCATTAAATCCATCTCTGAATCCATTGACAAAATTGATGTTTTTAAATGTAACATCATAATTACCAGTATCCAATAACCAATACTGATTATCTCCGTCAATTGTTGCAGGAGCATTTGAATCAGCTTGAATGGTAACATCTTTATTTACCATTAGCTTAACATTACCTGATCCAGAGAAAGTACCTGTTAAGTCTATCGTATCATCAGATGATGAAAGTCCAGTTTGTATAGTATCTTGACCTGCTGTAATATCTATTGCAGAAACTGCAGAAATACTAATAAACAATATAGCTAAAGTTAGAATTAATAAACTTTTCTTTAGTATATTTTTTTTCATAAATTCCCTCCTTATATAAAATTATTAAAAAATAAAGGAAATACGTTAATTTACCATATTTATTAATTTGATAAAGAAAATCCTCGGCTGCCCCACAATTCAGAAATCTGAAATTTTGCAAAAATAAGACGAATTATTTTAAATTAAAAGAATTTCAAACGAATGATCCATTTAATTTTTTTCAAATAAATTATAACCAACATTATAATATGATTACAATTATTAATCTTTATTTTTCTAAAAAAAGCGTGATTTAATTAAAATTATTGTGAGGCAGCCTCATTCTTTTGATATTAAGAGCATTAAAATGAATAATACATGTAAAATCCGTTTTTTCAAAATTTCACCTCCATATCTTTTAAATTATTAGCTTTAGAAATATTTAATGAAAAAGTCAAAGTAACCTAAAAAAATTATTATTAAATAGCTTAACACAATAATATGAATATATTATTTTAAAAGAATAATAGCTAATGATTATACTATATAATATGCTCATTTACCTCAGTCTATTAAATGAACACTATAATGATAATCATTGTTATAATATTCACATAATTCATAAGATTATGTGTTAAACATGGAATTATCTAAAGTTATAAGTTATATATGATTATTATTGATTATTTATTTAAAGTTTTCTATTTGTTCCTTATACACCAGCTTAATTAAATTTCTTAAAAATATTTTTTTATTAAGTTATCAAGAAATAATTAATAAAAAAGAGAATTAAAATGTTAAAAAAGTTAATTTTCAATGTGAATCAATAAAAAGACTTATTCGTCGAAAAATAAAAAAAGTGAAAAAAAACAACTAACAAAAGATAAATGGAGATAGGTATTTTCATGAAAAACTGAAATTTTCATAGACAAAAATATGACTATGAAAATCTTAATATTAATATGTATAAAAATAATAATAAATAATAATTAATATTTCTATAGCTAAGTATAATAATTATAATAATGATTTTATTATACAAATAACAATTTTATTAATAAATGAAATTTTTTCATGACACAAGTATACTATAACACAAGTTACTAATTAATAGGAATTTACTTAATATAACTCATCTAAGGGAAGAATATGAAGAAAATAAAATTACAGTGGATTTTGGAAAGATTCACTTGGGTAGATGTGATAATAATATTGTGTGTTGTTGGAGCTATAGTTTTTGCTTTCACACAAATTGGAGGAAGTGAAGATAAAATTCAATCTATCTCATTTGACTCGACAACTATGAACAAATTTGTTGAGAAATATTTGTCTTTCTATAGAGAAGGAAAGGTTGTGAAAACCCATGTTGGAGGATTCAATTCTAGTTCTGGAAAGTACCAAGAATTATATGGAACTATCCTATGGGTTGATGACTATAAAGGAGCAAATGTAAAGGTTTTAATTGATGTAAATGGAGAATTAGTTCTTGCTGGGCTTTATAAAGATGTGCAGAATGCAGATATTTACATAGAACATATAACTCTGGAAATAAACGATGAAAAGTACTATAACGTTACTGAAATCCAAGTTAAACCTGAAAACATCCAAGACTTGAATGAAATTGTAAACAAGATTCCTAATGAAACCAATTATACAATTCAGACCACAATAGCTATTGATTTAACAGATAGCCAAACATTGCAAAATTTAGCTAATTCTTTATTATTTAATGGAAAACGTGAATCAATTAGGCCATTGAATGATGGTATACAACGACAATTAATAATTTTTATGGCTCAAAAAAAGGAATTAAATATTGCATCAGAAATTCTTGGACCTATCAATGGACAAACAGAAATAATTACTATTAGAATCTACAATACTGAAAAAAAAGACATTCAAGCTATAAAAAACTCTTTTGATGTTATAAACATTAGAAAAGTGACTTGAAATTCATATACTTAAAAGGAAAGAAATAATTAATAGCTAATCTTGGGATACAATGAGTAATTTATATTCAATAGTCACTTATTTTTCAAAATTTTTAACAAAGTCTTTTAAAAAATCCTTCCTTTTTTCTATTATATTTGGAATTGGTGAATTATTTGAAAAAGAATGGGGCACTAGCTATTTTAAAAATTTATATCCTAATGAAAACTTTTTATCAATTTTAAAAAGAAATAAAATCATTGCAAATCATATATTTGCTCCAACAATTTTGATTGTACTCTTTTCAATATTTCTAATTCTTTCTTTAAATCCTGTATCTTTTGATTTGGAGATAAACATAGCTATTGGATTTGTTTCATTTTTTATTGGCTCAACAATTCTTCCTAGATATTTTTTTAATAATAAAAAATCAAATGTTAAAAATAAACAGGATTATGAAAAATATAATAAAAATCAAAAATTTTCATTTATTACATTCAATACTGATGATATTTATTCTATTGGATTTTGTCTGGTTTTAGTTGGAGTTATATTCTTCTTTCTAAGTGTTGCTTCAGTAGGAGGCATTCCATTATTTAAACCTTCACTTAGATATAGTTTAAGACCTATTTTAACGATGCCTGTTTTTTTAATGATATCTGGAATAGACCTTATAGGAGCAGCATATTTAAATAAATATAAAAAAAAATTAATCACACGAACACAAGTAAGACTTAGATTTGTTTTACTTATAGCTATTAGTAGCTTTTTTTTGTTTGCATTAGGGTATAGAACTCCAATAATAGCTACATTACTTATAATTATAATAATTGGTTATTATGGAAAAATTTTAGCTCTTTGGGAAATTGTTATTGGAGCACTGCTTGGAATAGGAATTATAATTGGAATTGGGTACTTTAGATCACTTGGAGAACTTATGATAACCAGTAACACCAGCCCTTTTTATTCACTTCAAAGTAGAGCTGATTTTACTTTACATGTTTTAAATCTATTGAATTATATTTCTGGAGATTTTGGACTTAAACATGGATTATTAACTCTTAGTTCGATTCCTGGAAGTGAATTAGGTCCAAGAATGGCAATTGGAAAATTGATAGCTTGGAGATCAGAAGTAACAGTTACCCCAACCCTCATAGGACCGATGATAGTTGATTTTGGTCGTTTTGGAGTAGCTATTGGAATGGGCCTTCTTGGCTTTATCTTAGGGCTAGGATATAAAATTCTTCAAAAAACAAAAGATTCATTTTATATCGCCATTTATGCTATTCTTTTAACTTACACAATTTTAGGTATTGAAACAGGAATATTAGACATAAATGTTATTGTTTACTTTATACTTGGGTTTTTAGTATACTTAGCTAATATTTTTAGATTTAAAAAAAGCATTAAACTTTAGTAGTTATTTTTTTATCCTATATAAAAACATTAACCCCTATATCATTCTGATAATATAAAACAATTATTTTAAAAAACAATTTTAGCTATAAACAACATTATTATTTTTTCATGTAAATAGCTATAAAAACTATATAAAAAAATTTTTTAAAAAAAAAGTAAAATTATAAAAATAAATAAGAATAAAATCATGAAAATGAGTTATTTAATATTCAATTTGATTTAAGATGAAAAAGTAAAATACAATATATTAAAAGTTGATAGACTGAATGAAAATAAATATTATTAGCAAAAAGCTATAGTTAATATTAATAATATTATTTAAAAAAACAAAGAGATTACTATGGATGGAATCACAGCTTACTGTAAAGATAATAAGGTTATGAAAGTTTTTTTAGGAAAAGAGGATATATTTTTAGAAAAAAAAGAAAAACTAAAAAAAGAAGGATTGATTAGGTGTGAAAATATAGGAATGCTGTTGAAAGATTCTTTTAGAGGAAAAAACATAGATTTCTCAAAATATATTGATTTAAACATGCTAAATATAACAGATTTTGAAAAAAAAGTCTACATTGAAACTATGAAGATTTCCAAAGGAGAAGTAAAAAGTTATAAAGAAATTGGAGAAGCTATTGGAACTAAAGGGTATAGAGCTGTTGGAAATGCACTTAATAAAAATCCCATAGCTATTATTGTTCCATGCCATAGAGTAATTGGATCAAACATGAAATTAACTGGTTTTCGTGGTGGTTTGGATATGAAAAAAGAAATGCTTAAAAATGAAGGAATAAAAATTGAAAAAGAAAAAGTAATAAGATAATTAAAATAATTAAAAAAAATAAATAAAGAAAAATAAGATATAAAAAAGAATATTTTAAAAAAGTATTAAAATCATGACTTAAAGGAATTAAAAGTTAAAAAAAAATATTAAAATCATGAATTAATGATTTAAAAGGATTAAAAAAAATTAAAAATAATTCAAATTATTTTTTCTCATTACAAAAGATGGTCAACCTTTTCTAAGTCCAGTACCATAGCTAATATCCACATAAGGCATATCATTAAATACTGTTGGTATGAGAAGGTATTCTCCTCCACTGTCCTTGACAAACTTGTGTTCAAATACTGTATCCTTTCGAGGTTGTTCCTTAGCTTTTCCAGGTTCAGAGATAATTTTTGTGAAATATATTTTTCCACCATTAACTTTATATTTACCTTCTGTCACTAAAGATTTGGAACCACTACTCTGAGTATATCTAAATTTCCCGTTATTAGTAAAAATAAAAGTATTAGAAGAATCTTTCCAAGTTCCCACTAGTTTTAATCTCCACTGGGCATAGTAAGTAGTACTTTTTGTAGGTTTGGTGTTTGCACTTATTTTTTTCCCAGCGCTTTTCTTAGTATACCATCCTAAAAATATGTAACCACTCCTTTTTGGTGTAGTAACTGGTTTTAATTTGGAACCTTTTTTAACAGTAGTTGTTATTATATTTTTATTCCCTATTTTTCCACCATTAGCATTCCATGTGATTTTATAGCTAATTGTTTTTGATTTAGACTCAATAGTGATTCCTGTGTCTTTTTTTTCATTTTTTGGTACATTTACAGCAGAAACTGTAGTTGCCACCATAGAAATCATGACCACGGATACTATTAGTATTACAAATAGCTTTTTAATTGCCTTCATAATTTACACACTCCATAATAATTTTTTTATGATTTTTCCCATAAATATCATCTTTAATTAATATTCTGGTAAAAATAGCTATAAAAATTTTTCTTGAAAACAGAATTATTACACTATTAGATTAAAATCAATTATATTTAAACATATTCAATAAAAAGTATTTCAAAAAAAGAAACGATGAGCAATACAGTAAAATATCCTTTTAAAAAGTGAAATTATTAAAACTTATGAAAACCTAATTATTTGTCTATTGATTTTATTTGTGTCCAAAGTTCAAAATTTCCTTTTTCGTTGTGAAATTCGAAGTATATTCCATGTTATTCATTATGTATGTGTTCACTTTCTGGTATGTCTTTGTAAAAACTCTGTCCAAGCTTCAATAGCTGTCATTTCTTTTGAAACAATTACAACAGCAAAAAAAGATAATAGAATATACCCTTCTTTATCAATAATACTTTTGGAAAAGTTCTTAAGCTCTGCAAAATCCTTGTTTTTCTAAATTTTAAAATAATTTAATTCTAAAATATTATTTTATTTTTAATTATAATATTTTAAATAAAGTTATAATTAAAAATATATTATTAAAATCATTTATTGATTTAATAATTAAATATAAATTATGGAATATAAATTATAATAATTTTAAAAAAGATTGTTTATTAAAAATTTTATCAAAATAAAAATAGTAATTTTTATAAAAAATAATAATAAAAATAAAAAAAGCTGAAATAATTAAGTGTGGGAATAATAATAAAATAATAACTAATTCCCAGTTTTAAATGCTTTAATAGCTTCTTCTAATTGAAAAATTAAATCATGGTCATTTTTCAGTTTTTGTAAATCTTCAATAGAAAAAACATTTAAAACACTATCTTTACATGCTTCAACACAAGCTGGAATAATTCTATCAGACTCTAAACAAAGTGTACATTTCTCAGCAGACTTTTTTTCCTTGTCAAAAGCCATTATTCCAATTGGGCAAGCTATTATACATAGCCTACATAAAAGACAATCATTTTCATTAACTTTTAAAATACCGTCCATGTCTTCAATAGCTCCTGCTGGACAAATTTTAACACATGGTGCTTTATCTGGATGACAATGCATACAAAATATGGGAATAGTTTCTGTTTTTTTTGCTCTAGCAGTTCCATGTTCTTTTTCACAAGCATTTATACATGCTTCACACCCAGTACACATTTGAGAGTCTGTAACCATAAGTGTCTTCATTTTATCACCTAGGATAAGATACTAATAAAATATTTTTTATAAAGCTAAAATTTTACTAATTAATAATAATTTTACTAATTAATAATAAAATTTCAGTCCCAAAAGAGCTAAAATTTAGCTAATAAAAAGTTAAAATAATTCGGCTTCTCAATAGCTAAAATTTTTCAGCTATGAATTCTGCAGCTGCTGAAGAATCTCTTGGACCAACCATTACATTCCAACCAGTTTCATCTTCAATTTCACCACTTAAAGGAGCCGCCAACCCTGGAATAACCATTTTTCTTGTATTAATATTATTTTCAATTCCAGTATCTTTAATAAGATCAGCTACTGCTTTACCATCAAATTGACCTCCAGCAATAGCTACATCTACTGCTCTTCCAACTGTATCAAGAACTAGTAAGTAACAAGTAGCATTTCCAGATTTAAGATCTCCTTCAACTGTATAAAAGGTTAATGAGAAGTTTGTGGTGAGTATAACTGGAGAATGTTTATCAACCTCACCAAATTCATAAATACCTGGATCAACAGATTGTGGTCTTCTTGGATCAGTGTAAACACTTTGTCTAAGAGTAAGGATTGGAATAAGTTCCCAAATTTCAGTTCCTTTGAGTATAATAATATCAGCATATTTATTAATTAACGTTGAAGCTAATGTAGCTTCCATGATACTTTTTTTAATTTCATCATCTTCATTGTTCAATCTAACCAGTGTAGGAATCCCTAAAATAGGATATCTAAAGTTTTCATCCTTCTCCTCAATAGCTAATCGTCTACTCATTACAAAATTATCTAAAGTATCTCCAATAGCCTCTCCTGCAAGTGTTCCAGGATCCATTACAATATCTTCCACACCTAATGATTTAAGAGTAAAAACCATATCTTTCATTTTTTCTAAATCATTTGGTGATGAGACTGTAATAGGACATTGATATTTAATAGCTAAATTTCCCATTTCATAGATATTATCCTCACAAGCTGCATAGATAAGTGGACGTTCATCTCCAATTTCTTTAAGTGCTGCCTCCATAGCTAATGTATCGAATGTAAGTAAAAAAACTGGATATTTAGATGATTTTAGTTTTTTTGCACATTTTGCAAACTTTTCTGGGTTTTGAGATTTATTTCTTAAAGCTATGGCGTCCAGAGTTAAAACCTCACCAGTTCTTTCAAACCCAATATTTTCAATTTTTTTAACTCGATCATCAAAATCAGATTGGTCTAAATCATCTGGAACATCAATAGCTATAATTGTCTGGTTATAATAGGATTCTTCATACCTATAAAGAACTTCATCTCCACCAATAATACAAGATTTATCATTTTTTCCAATGATAATTTCTTTAACTGCTGGGGCAAGTAAATCATCTAGCTTTTTGAATTTTTCATCAGATAATTCAGTGCATAAAGAAAGATCCACCTCTTTTTCTGATAATTTTGTTGCAAAAGCCATGCAACTTGCTTCTCCACACTTTTCACAGTTTGTTTGAGGCAGTAACTTATAAACATCCATTGCAGTAACTTTAACCATGATAAAAACTCCTACAATTATTCTAACTCAGTTATCCAATTTTCAATTTCAGGACATGGCTCGGATAAATAATTTTTAGTAAATGTTTCACCAATTTCTCTAAGAATTCGTACTGAATCTGGGTGAAGCATCATAAAAATATCTACACCATTTAACATTAATGTAAGACCTGTGAAAATCTCCCATAAAGGTCCTCTATAATCGGTTGGTCCCCATTCATCTTTCTTCATCCAAGCTTCTCTTGAGCCCCATGCATTAGTTGTGCCAGAAGACATTGGCATTTGCAATTCAGGATCTCCTTTAAGGCCACTAAGTCTTGTTCTTGTTATAACATCAATTGAAAATTCAATTCCATAACCAAGAGCACAAGTAGTTGGATCCATAACAATATCTTCTTTTTTTAACCCATCTTTCATCAGGTATCGGTTAAGTGATTTTTGCATATTAAGATCAGTAATAGCCCATGAAAGAACGGCGTGACCATAATCAACTGCTGCTTTAGCTATTTTATGATAGTCTAATTCCATACTTGCTGAAGCAAGTAAACATCTTTCCCCTTCAGCTGCTTCAGCTGCTGCTTCTAATACAAGTGGATCTTTAGCTGGATCACCTGAACCTCCAATAGCAAGAGGGACATCTACAGCTTGAAGTACCTCTTCTATAGCTTGAGCACCTTCTCTAGGACTTTTATCCATAACTTTTGGTCCAGTTCCAATTAAATGAACTGTAACCATATTTGCCCCATAATCTTTAACTGCTTTTTTAGCCCATTCTCCAGGAGAATCCATAACATCAGAAAAATGTTCTCTTATAGGTCTAGGAAGTCCTGGCATTGGAATATCAAAAACATCAAAAGTTACAACTGGAGGATTAGGTTGTGGTTCTTCAAATCTATAAAGTGCAGTTTGTCCACCAAGATAAACTGGTTTTCTACTTTTATCCCCAAGTTGAACTTGAGCAATATTTCCAGAATATTCTTTAATTGGTAATTTAAATTCTCCTGCTTTTAGCAAAGTTTTTTCCATTGATTTTTTCATGTCTTCTTGTTTAGCTACAGTTTGTTGAATTGTTCGAGCAATAGCTGGAGCTAAATTTATTTCTAATTCTTCAAAATCCATCCTAAAATCATCGATTTCAATAGATTCTGCATTTTCCAATAGCTTTAAAAGCTGATTGATTTGATCCATCAATCCACATCCATATTAATTCCCATTTATCAATTATACATTCCTAATAGCAATAAAACTCTAATAACAATAAAACTTTTTTTTATAATATTTCATTTATTAGGTTTTATAATTTATTTAATTTTTTTATTTTATATATAACTATTATTATTTTTTTATATAAGGATTATTTTATTCTTTATTTGATATACTATTAACTATAAAGATTTAAATTCCTTATTAACGATTAGATAAATTTTATTATAATAATCTAATTTATTTTAATAATAAAAATTTTATTAATTAAAATATTATTAATTAAAATATTTATTATGAGATTTTAATTTATTAATTAAAGTTTATTTTAGTTATAATCAACAATTTTATCTAAGATTTTTTTAACAGCGATAACTGGTTTACTATCATCAGATAATTCCATTAGTGGTCTTCCTTTTAAATCAAATTCAGCAATAGTTTTATCATCAGGAATTACCCCTACTAACTCTATACCTGTTTTTTTAGCTTTTTCAATTAATTCTTCTTTATTATCTACTTTAACCCTATTTAATATTAAATAAAGATTTTTAAAAGATATTTCTAAATCTTTAGCTAATTTTCCAACTCTAGAAGCTGTTTGTAACCCCCTTCTTGAGGAATCAGAAACAACAAGCATAGTATCAACACTTTGAGTTGTTCTACGACTTAAATGTTCTAGACCTGCTTCAGTATCAATAACTATAAAATCATAGTTAGAAGAGACATTTTCTATGATTTTTCTAAGCATATTATTTACAGCACAATAGCATCCACTTCCTTCTGGTCTTCCCATCATAAGTAAATCAAAATCACGAGTTTCAATAATTGACTCCATAATCTTATAATCTAAAATATCCCATTTATTCATCCCAGCAGGAATATTACCATCGTTTATATCCTTTTTAAGATCTTCTCTTACATCCCCAACAGTTTTTTCAACATCAACGCCTAAAGTTTCTGGCATGTTTGAATCAGGGTCTGCATCAATCACAAGAAGATCTTTTCCTGTTTTAGATAATAATTTTACAAGTATAGATGAAACAAGAGTCTTTCCAGTTCCACCTTTTCCACTAACTGCAATTATCAATTTATCAAGCCCTATTTAATTTGTTAATAATGGAATATTTTTTAAACATGAGAATATCATGTGAATATCACCTAAATATCATGTAAACATCTTTTAAATATTATTTAAACGTTTGAAAAGCTATTTTCATGGAACTTTTGATAAAATTTTTTCTAAAAAAATTTAAAGCTATTTTCAATGAATTTTTTTTCGTTCAAACTTTTTAAAAAAAAAAAGTTTGGAGTTATTTTTTCTTAATTATAACTTTTTCAGCATATATTTTTGCATTTTTAAAGATTATTTTAGTTCCACCTGAAATAGGCATTGTCATTTCTGGAATAGATGTTATTGGAATAAATTCTTGATTAGCTTCAGTTACTTCATCTAAAGACACATTTTCACTAAGTTCTTCTTCACTAATCTTTTTTTCACTAAGTTCCTCTTTAGCATCATCTGACGCATTATCAAGTCTTTCTAAAATAGGATGATTTTTTTCTATTAAAAAAGCTTTAATATCATTAATAGTTGTTGCATCTTCTTCTGTTGGTATTTTATCAAAGAGATCTTCTGGGATAAAACCCTTAAGAGATTCTTTAACCTCATTTGGTAGCCAAACAATTCTTTCATATGCTCCATCAGCTTGTAAAAATTTTGGAGACCTCATATATTCTAAACTAAGGCCTGTGAAGCCTTCAACTTGTTTTCCACCAGAGCATTGCCCAGCCATAGAGGAAAATGGAATTCCTAATGGTGTTTGATTAGGAAAATCACGATTGACAATACCAATGCCATCAAGTTCTGGAATATAAAAAGCTACTGCTTCAAAACAACCACAAGAAGTATGAGGGTATTCAAAAACACTATGTAAATATACTCTTTCAGTTTCTCCCTGAGTTTTTTGACTTATGAGATTGTTAACATTTGTATATTCGCCTTTCATCCCATCTAAAACTTCACCTTTATCAATTTCAAATATAGATCCATCAGGATCCATTTTAGCTGAAGCTCTACAATCAAACCAATTAATAGCCCCACATAACGCAGTTCTATCAGGAGTTACAACACACATATGGGTTGGTGCAAATGATTGACACATAGTACATCCATAAAATACATCTACATCTTCATCAGAAAGTTCTCTTGCTCTTTCATCTCTTGTAGAATATATTTCTCGAGCTTTATTTACAAAATCTTTAACTTCCTCTTCTTTAGTTAATATTGCAACTGATATTTCCTCAATAATTGGAAATTCTTCTTTAAACAAAATCCCAATAGCTTTAGCTAAATCAACAAGTTTAAATCCCGTGCCAATAGCTTCTGTACTTACACGACACCAAATCTGATCACGTTGATTTAAATGCATAAACCCTTGAACATAGTTACATAAATCATGATTTCTTCTTTCAATAACGCCTTCAAGTTCTTTTTCTAATTTTTCTCCTTTAATACCAATTTTTATACAAAAAGGATAAATTTCACCTTTAGTCATTTCAGATAGTTCAGGTCCTATTACTTCATATTTCCCATCTTCTACAGAATCATCAACTTGGACAAGTTCTGCACCAATAGATTTTGGACCTGCTAACTCAACATACATGTTAGCAGCACGTATTCTTTCACCTTCGTGCATAGGACTTACATCAACAGGAATATCAGAAAACATTTAATTCTCCCCTATCAATTGAATATTAATAACAATATTTAATTTAATATATTTAAATATTTTATTAGCTATTTTTAAGTTATTTGATACATTAAAACAATATTAAATCATTTTAAATTATTTAATAATCTCCACTTAATTATCTTAATTCAACCATGTATTTTATATTATATTACAAATTTTTTAACATTTTTATAAAATCATTTTAATAATAATCAATTAAATCATTTTAAATTTAATACTAATAATTTTTAATTAATAAGCTAATAAATCATTTTAAATTTAATATAAATTCTTAAAAGTTTTTATAAAAATTTAATTTGTAAAAATATTAAATAAAACCCTATATTTTTAATTTATTTTTTAAATCAGCGAGATGTTCTACAGGAAGACCTGTTTTCTCAGCAATATCTTCTATAAACATTCCATCATCAAAGAACTTTTTAATGACAGAATCCAAACTTTCCCCTACTTCAATCATATGATTATCAGGATCATAGAATCTAATAACTCTTTGTCCCCATGGAAACTCTTTAGTTTTATGAACAATTTCAATTTCAAAATCATTATAATTATTTAATTTTTTAATAAAAGTATCATAATCATCGATTTCAAAATATAATTCATGAACATTATTTTTTGAAAGACTAATATCATTTTCTACTTTTTCTATAAAATCTATCCAAGTTTCCAAAGTTTGAAGTGAAAAACCTTCATAAGAAACATTAGCTCCTAGATCCATTTTAACTTTCTGATTAAGTAAAGTCTCATAAAAGTTTCTAGATTTTTCCATATCTTTAACAACAATCACAGCAGACATAAATTTCATATTTAACCATACCATACCTATTAACTATATCTAATAACCATCCCTACTCAACCATAATCTAATAACCATCCCTACTTAACCATGAGCTATTTAATTTTCATATTTTCTAAAAAGTCATGCCATTCTTCATCTTTCATATTTGGAAAAGATGCATCAGCATTTGAATGGAAATATTTACATATTGTTAAAGTCTTTAAATGAGGTGCAAAGTGTTTTAAAGTAGAAAGTCCTTGAGAAGCTATATAATAAATACAACCTATAAACATGACAAAGTCATGCTGTCCTTCACCTTTTATACCTTTCCAATTTGGATCTTTTAATAGATTAATTATCTCAATAATACCATAATAATCACTGGAAATTCCATTTTCTTCAAAGACTTTATAAGTATCTGAGGTTGTAACAATTGGAAGATCCCAGTCATTAGCTATATCTTTTACATAAGTCTTAATAGGTTCATTTTTAGCATATGGTCCAACAACAAATAAAGGCCTTTTTGATTTTTGAAGCATTAACTTAGCTGTCTCAGGAGTAACCAGTAATGCTTGTTTTGGTCCAGCTATAACTGTTGGTTGCCATGGAATCACTCTATCATTCATTTAATCAAAAACTCCTCTGTTTTTTCATTATTCATGGTAAAAATCACTAATTTTTTTTAAACATTTCTGGATTTTCTTTGAAAAATGCTTCTGATCTTTTTTGAATTTCTTCTTCACTGACCTCTTCGAATTGAGAAGAAATTGCCCAATTATATCCATAAGGATCTAATAAGTTCCCAGTTCTTTCTCCCCAAAACATGTCAGCTAAAGGCATAATTATTGTACATCCTGCAGCTACAGCCTGATCAAATAGCTTATCTGGATTTTTTGTATAGATACAAATAGCTACTGGACATCCACCTAATTCTGCTGGTGAAGGCATATCCATTTCTGGATTTGAATCGGCTATGTAAATAGCTGTTTCCCCAATAGATATTGCAGCGTGGAGAACTTGATCTGTATTTGGGATAGTGAATATTCCGCACTCTTCTGCTCCAAATGCTTTTTTATAAAATTCAATTGCTTCTTTACTATCTGGTACCATTAAATTAATGGTAATATTTGAACTTCCTTTTGGTAACCAATCCATTTTATCACTAGATCAAATTATTATTTAAAAATTGATTATTTACTACTTTAAAATATACACTTATTATAACAGTCCTTTCCTATTTATTACCAGAAAAACCAATTTAACAGTCCTTTCCTATTTATTACCAGAAAAATCAAGAATTGATGGTTCCATAGCTAATTCTCGGGGTTCCCAATTATTTTGCTCTAAAATTGCTTTAACTTCTTTTTTATAGGTAATTGGAATATCTTTTTCAGATCTAACAAATTTATAAATATCTTTAGGAATATTGGAGAAATATTTTTTATGTAAATCAATATAATTATTTAATTTTATTTGCCTTCCTTTATTATTGTCAGTTGGTCTAAGACATAGCTTAGCTAAAAATACAGTAGCTTCTTCACGATTTTCAGCTGCATAAAGTAAGTGTTCGGGAGCTGGTTCACCTTGGATTACTTTTCCAGTTCTCATATCATTTAATTTCCATGTTTCTTCTTTATCAGATCTGCCAAGATAGAGCCTTCTGTATTTTGAACCATGTGGTCCAAGAACAACTGGAATTCCCCAACGATTAACACCAGAAGCAATAGCTGCTGCTTTTTGCGAATATGGCCCCCATGCCATTCCACAGGCACCTACACGATTAAGTATATAATCTGCAATCTCTTCAAAATTTCCTTCAAGCGGTTTTTTTGCAAATATATTAGCTATTTTTATAGCTACTCCTGGAATATGAGCATTTGACAAACATGACCCCATATTTACAAGTCCTCGAGCATCAAACTCTCCACCATACTTTTCATACAAGGTTTTTCCTTCCTCATCCTTGTATTCACCAATAGACATTGCACCACAACCAGTAGTAACCACAATATAATTACGCTTTAAAAACTCTTCAGCCATTATAGCTACATCTTTTGAACCTTCTGGAAAATTAGTACAACCTACAAAAGCAATTACACCAGGAATATCTCCTAAAACAATTGGAGCTCCAACACGTCTTACTTCAACATCTTGTACTGGTCCTCTGCCAACACGAACATTGTACTTATATTTATTAAGATTATTTTCACCAATTTTAGCCATTAAAGAGATGATTTTAATGTCTTCTGGACACTCCTGCTCACATCTTCCACAAGTATAACAAATACTATAATCATAGAGTTTTTCACACATTTGGAAATCTCCAGACCCTGCAGCACTTACAGCATCCATGATTTTAATACTATTTGGACAAACTCTTACACACCATTCACATTTTGTACATTTACTTGCCTCTTTTTGGATTTCATCCATATCAGGTAATATTTTTAAATTTGCTCTTCTGCTTGATAAAGGAATAGCCAATTTTGTAGCTACTTCTCCAACTTTCTCTGGAGATAAAATTAATGCCCCATCAATCTTTTTACTTAATATATCAGCTACAATCTCATCTGCAGAGTCATTTGTTCTATCAGGTAAACCTAAACACATTTTATCTGTAGTAGCTATTACTGCAGTGTCAGTCTTTTTAGCTTCTTCAAGAACATCACATCTTATACATTGTTCATCTACAACTATTACATCAGCTACTCCAGCTCTCAAGAATTTAAGTTGTTTAGAAATTGGCCCAACAACTTTAGCTCTATGATCATATCTTGTTATATCTATTGATGCACAGCATATTCCACATAGCTCAACTTCACCTTCCATGTCATTATCTTCAAGATAATCAACAATTCCAGAACCAGGAGCTACATTATGACCAATGCATAATATTACTGGTTTATCTCTATCTACAACTCCTACACCAAGCTCTACAAGAGGTAAATCCGCATCTCCTTTTGGAAGATCAAGTGCAGCTATTTGAGCAATATCTCCAATTTCTTTTCCAATATTGTCCATTAATCCAGCGTGAAGTGCTTTAGATTCAAAATCAAGATGGTTTCCTTCTTGACCAGTATGGCAAGCTGAAAGAAGATGAAGATTTTGCTCTTCCATGTAGGACATAGCTTCCCTTAAATCTCCAAGAGTTTTAGGTTTTTTTCCAATTAACGTTCTTATAATTGGTGCCTCTATATCAATATTATTTCCAAAATCAATTGGATGGGTGACTCCAACTTTATGGATTAAATATTCTAATAAGTGTCTTGCATGACCTGAATGAGCAGCTGAACCTATACAACATGTTAATAATGTAAAACGTCCTTGTTGAGCTTCAATAGATATTCCACAAGCTCCTTTTTTACCTGTAAGATCACATTTTCCAAATGTACACAAACAACACATGTCACAAAATGGAGCGTAAAATGGCTCATATCTTTCCAACAACTTCATATCCCAAGATCTTAAATCTGTGGATGATGGTTTAGGAGTAGGACCCATCTTTATATCTTCAAAATCATCTTTTTCATCCTCGAAAAGGATTTCTCCAAAAGAAATTTTAATATCCTTAGATTTCCAAAAATCATCTTTTAAATCTTCAGGTTTTATTGAATTAGGTGTCAAAGTCATCACCAATCATTTGTAATTTATTGTATTTTAATAATCATGTGAATTAATGGTTGAATATTGAGATAAATAATAAACAATTAATAAAAACTGATAAGTAATTAATTTACCCAGTTAAATAATTGATAAAGTTTTTAAATAATTTATAAAACTTTAAAAATTAATACAAATACTTTATAATAAATTAAAAGTAAATACCAATTCTTATTAAATTTTTAAGTTAGAATTATTTTTTAAAAATTGAAATAATTATTAAAGATTATAATAATATCTTATTTTTAATTTAAAATATATATATTATTTGGTATTAATAAACAGTGATAATTATATAGCTATAATAATAAACAATATGCAATTATAAGATTAAAACCAAGCCAAAAATTCTTAAAATAATAAAATAAAAATAAATAAAAAGATTTAACTTAAAAAAACAAACATTAAAATTGTAAGATATAAATAGCTAGACAATAGTTAAAATAAATTATTTTAAGGTTAAAGTTTGAAAATGAGATATAACTGTTGATATGAAAATCCTAAGCCTATGACTTCAAATGTGAAAAAGACTTTAATTTCTTTAAATAATAAAATAATTAAATTGCTATGATTATTTTAAAAAAATAATAATATTTTAAAGAAATCACAATATTAATAATTATTAAGAGGAAAAATTAATAAAAGATAAAGATTATTATAAAAAATAAAAACTTCATTAGTATATTAAAAAAATAAAAAAATACTATAAAAAGTAAAGAAATCTAAAAAAGTAAAAAAATCATTATATTAACATTTACATTTTAATTAAAAAAAACAAAGATATTTTTGATGATCTAATGAATAAATTATTACTAAAAAAATTAAATTATTGGCATGAAGAAGATGCTCATGATAAAATAATAGATAGGATTTTAGAAATTCCTGAATCTGACAGAGATTATGATGTAATCTCTCACTTAGCTAGAGCTTACAATAATATGAATTATTTTGAAGAAGCTATTGAACAGCTATTTATTATTAAAGAAAATGGTGTTGATGATCCTCTTTGGCATCACAGACTTGGATATGCTTATTTTTTCCTTGGTAACCATGAAGATGCATTGAGAGAGTTTCAAATAGCTCATGATTTGGATAAAGATGATCAAAAAATAGAGTCATTTTTAGATATGGCAAAAGTACATATATTTATGAAAAATAGCTATTTAGAGGAAATTGACAATTAAAACAATGATAAAACATGCCCCCAAGATTTTAAAAGATTTTATAATTAGTGACAATTTTTCCTTTGAAACATATTCCACTATTTGGAAAAACGGAACAACTATAGCTATTGATTTTCCGGAGGAAAAGGATGAAAATCAGTGGCTAAATAATAATCTAAATCTTATTAATGAAGAGTTAAATTGGATTGAAAAGAATAAAGATAAGATTGAAGAGCTATTGCTTGAAAATAATTGTTTAGAATTAGCTGAAGAATGGGCAAGTAGTTATCCTCTATTAGACTGTGTGGAAGAAGAATGTTATGTAATGGAGGATGGAAAAAAGGTGTTCTTTCCAATAACTACTGATGATTTCTCCAATAGCTTATATATTGAAACAATTTCTATGAAGTTTGATAAATGTAGGGAAACTCCTTTATTAGAATTGATAATTTTATGCAATCCAGATTACTTTACAGGACATTGTTTAATGGTAGATATTGACAAAAATAAAAGTTTAAAGTATAAAGGACTTTGGGGTTAATATTTAAAAAGTTAAAACACCAAGCATTTTTACTATTTTTAAAATTTTTTATTTTCTTAATAATTCTTTAATTTTTTTATACTTAATTTGAATTATAAATATAAAAAATTATCAATAATTTTTTTAAATAAAAAAATATTTTATTAAATAGCTATTTTTTAAAAAAAAACAATTATTTGAATTTGAATCAGTTTTTAATAAAAAAGGTACTCAATTTAAAAATAATTATATTGATTTTAGAAGTTAAATAAAATTATAGCTAATTCATAGATTTAAAACCCGTTTAAAGCTTTAAAACGAAAAATAGCTATTGTTTTCTATTAAATTGCAGTTTTATATTAAATAATATTTTGAAAATTATTTTTTTAGTTAGTTTAATATCAAACTTTAAAATAATTTTCAAACTAATTTATAAAGATAGAAGCAAAAAAATAGTTAAAATAGTAATACTTTATTGAGAAAATAATAGTTATAGTAATAAAAAGAAAATATTTATATATTGGTTTCCATAATTTCTAATTATTAAAGAGTGGTCAATTAGAAAATAAGGATTAAATACACTTTTAATGTTAGAAATATACACTATAAAGCTGAAAATGTAATACTTAGTTTATAAATAAAATTAAAAAGAGTAATACTTCAACTAGAGTTTTTTACTGAAAAGAAATAAATGAAGTTTGAAATACAAATAGCTGAATAAAACCAAATTTATTATGGAGAAAAAAGATGCACATACCTGATGGATTTATACCACTATGGCAATGTATAATTTATTACATAATAGTGATAATTGTTGGATACTTTGCAGTAAAATGGGCAAAAGAAAACTTACATGAAAAACAAATACCATTACTTGCTATTTTAGCAGCGGGTATTTTTGCAATACAAGTTTTGAACATACCTACTCCTTTGGGTGCTAGTGGTCATATGGTAGGAGCAGCATTAGTAGCTATTTTACTTGGAAGTCCCTTTGCAGGATTTTTAGTATTAGCAGTTGTTTTAATTATCCAAGGATTAGTTTTTGGAGATGGAGGCATAACCGCCCTTGGAATCAATATATTTAATATGGGAGTTCTAGGAAGTTCTATTGGATTTTATAGCTTCAAAGGTTTAAAATCTATTATCAAAGATATTCCTGCAGTATTTATTGGAAGTTTTTTATCATTACTAATCCCAGCATTGATAATTGCAATAGAGTTATGGGTTGCAGGACGTTTCCCTTTAAAAGAAGGATTATTCTTAATGAGTACTTACCATATTATTATTGGATTAGTTGTAGAAGGTTTAATTAGTACAATTGTTTATACTTCACTTAAAAAAATTAGACCTGATTTACTATCTGGAGTAGTTAACAATGGATAAAAAAACAAAACAATTAATTATTGGGGGAATAATAGCTGCAATTTTAATAGGAGTTACAAGTGCTTTTTTTGCATCTAGTGAACCAGATGGATTAGAAAAATCAATAGAAGAAATACTTCCTGAATTTGGCGAAAAACATTTAATTGAATCACCTATGCCAGATTATGAAATCCCTATGTTTGGAGAAACTCCAGTATCAAATTCAATAGCAATCATAGCTGGAATCATTGTAGTATTTATACTAGCATATGGTTTAGGATATTTTGTAAAGAGAAGAAAGAAAAAATAAAATGAAGAAAAAATAATGCTTTTATAAAGTGAAAGAATGAACATAACAATAGATAAGATAGAACAAGAATCTTGGAAAGATAGTATAATACATAGCTTAGATGCTAGAATAAAACTTATATTAACCATCCTAATTATTGTATATACAGTTTACACAACTGATTTTTTTGTTCTTCTATTGTTAGAAATATATGTAATAATACTCCTTCTACTGTCTAAAATATCCATTAGCTACTTTGTAAAAAGAATTTTGATGATTTTACCATTTGGAGGCTTTATAGCTATTTTCCAGCCATTTATAAAAGAAGGCCTAATTTTATATACTCTTCCTTTTGGATTAACTGTTAGTTATGAAGGAATCCTCTTTGGAACATTATTATTTTCAAGATTAATAGTCTGTTTATCAGCTATTGTCCTTTTATCATCTGTAACTCCATTAGACTCTATAGTGAACTCTATGAGAAAACTTGGTTTTCCAAAAGAAATGGCAATGATATTGAGTATGACAGTTAGATACCTGTTTGTTTTTTTTGATGAACTTAAAAATATTAGAACATCACAAAAATCAAGATGCTTTAATATAGGAAGTAAAAAAACTAGCTATAGCTGGAGACTAAAGCAAATTGCTTATACAATAATGATGTTATTTTTAAAGTCATTTGAAAAGGGAGAAACTGTATACTACAGTATGTTAGCTAGAGCTTATAATGGTGAAGCTATTAGCTACAAAGAAGAAAGTCCAATAATGAAAGTAGACTATGGAATAATAGTTTTAACTTTGATTATAATATTTTCATCAGAAATAATCCGTTTTAATGGGTTTATTTAAAAAAACACCATTGAATCATACCTAACAATTGTTAGGTACAACTGATTTAAGAATTTTATTTACCTAACAATCGTTAGATAACTACTTACCTAACAATCATTAGATAATTGTTTACCTAACAATCGTTAGATAACTACTTACCTAATAATCGTTAGATGAGAAAGTTTCTTTATTACTTTATTGATTTTTTAAAATTATATTCTATATGATGCTGTCCAATAATTGATTTTAGTGAAATTTTTAGTTTCTTTAATTTAGAATTAAATGACTATAAATTGATTATTAACTTTAAATAGGGATATTAGTTATTTGTTTTTAAAATTAAAAATAATTAAATAAATATATTTCTTTTAATAATTTTTAAAGAGTTTTTAAAAATCTGAATAACACAAAAAGTCGAATTATTAAACAGCCTCATATATAATAGTGAAATATTTAAAAGTAACAATTTTTATTATAATTGTTATTTTCATATATAATTGGATAATGTTTATTATTTTATTTATTAAATTAATAATTATCTTTATTTTCATTATTAAAACATTTATAATTTATATTTTAATAATCAGTATAATAACATATTAATAATCAATATGATAACATATATTATTAGTTTAATAATAATTTTGAAAACTTATGTTAAAGTACTAATCATTACTTTTTTAAAGTAGTCATTATTTCAATTTTTCTAAGCTTTTCATGAAAATGAAGATAATTTTTAAACAGAATTGATTAAGGTACTACACACTTGGTTCTAATCTTTTTATCATTAAACCCATGAAAATAACTATCATTGGAAAGAAAAAGAGGTACAATATTAATATTAGATTTGATGGAACTATATCACCCATTACTGTAGAAGCAGCCATTAACATTATAAGAAAAATTACTGGTCCTAAAATAGCTAAAAACGTGTAAATCATGACAAAAGCGTTTAATTTTTGAGAGTAATCCTTCAATTCCATTTGAAGATCATGAGTAATATCTTCAGCTATAATATTTAGAGTGTTGGATAAATTTCCACCTGTTCTAAGTGTTCCAATAATTTGGCGTACTACTCTGTCTAATCCATTTGATGAGACTCTCAAAGACATATTTATAAGAGAAACTTCTGTATTTTCCCCATATTTTATCTCCTCAAGAACCCTTGAAAACTCCTCAGAAAGTGCTCCATAGTCATGCATAGCTATTGAATTAAGGGTATCATGTAACCCCTTACCAGATTTAAGTTCAGTAACCATGTGTCTTAATGCATATGGAAGTTCCCTTGAAATTTCAGAATATTTTTTCTTTTTTTCCATTTTTGGAAAGTAAAATATTAAAAAAAATCCAATCAAGCCTATCAATATAATAATTAGTGCTATTTCAAAGCCAAGTAGAATATAAGACAAAACAGCACTAATAACTAAAATAGCTAAAGTAATAGGGAAAAATATTCTTATATTAATTTTTTCTTGAATATTTTGACTTAGTATCTTATTTAGAGAATATTTTTTATAAAAGCTATTTTTACCTTTAATAGTATTGTTGAAATTGTTTAGATTATTGTATTGATTATCATGATCAAACTGATTTTTAAGCTCTTTAAATAATAATTCTTGATTATTATCATTATTTACATTTAATTTATTTTTTATTTTAAAATAAATATTTTTTAAGTAATTATTATCATTTTTTTCTTGACTATCTTCATTATCTTCTTTATTTTCAAAACTTAATAAAGTTTCATTATGAAAATTATTAACATGATCCTTATAAAAATCATTTTCATGATTTAATAAATCTTTATTATAAAGATTATCAATATAATCATTATTATGCTTATAATTATTTTTTTTAATATTTTCATTATTATGATGTTTAAATAATTTTTTACAAAAAATAACTAACTTAAAAGATATAGAACCTAAAAAATTCATGATTTTAAAGATAAAATCAATGAAAATTAGAAATAAATCAGTTATAAGCTTAAAAAAGTTTTTTAAAATAATTATTCCTCCAAATAAGTAAAATCAAAACTTTGAAAACTATTTATTTCCATTAAAATCTAATATATAATTTATTAAATAATCAGAATCTAAATAATAATTTCCAATAATATTTCCCACTTCATTATTAGATCTTATTTTGTTTTTAACCATGAAATCTAAAACTAATTTTCTTTTAGCTATTTCTTCATCTAATTTTTTAGGAGAAATCCCTCGCATATCAGCTATTGTTCTTAAAGTATTACTAGCTATAGATATATTTTGAATTTCATCATGCTCATGATTCCATTGAAATAGCTTATTTAACTGAATTGTTCCTTCTTCCATTCCTACAACTTCAACAATTTCATTTATTCGCCTTATTGATACTCCATCAGATTTATAAATCCTATTTTGCATTATAATAAAATCAATAGCCGAAATCATGATTTTAGGAACATTCATTGGAGGATTTGTTAATCTTGTTATGGTTTCTCTGGCGTTATTGGAATGTAATGTTCCAAATCCAGAATGCCCAGTGTTTAAAGCTGTAAAAAGTGTTATAGCTTCTTTTCCTCTTACTTCACCAACAATTATCCTATCAGGTCGCTGTCTTAGAGAATTTTTAAGCAAATCATCCATATTAAGTTTTCCTTTGTTTTCTACATTTGGAGGTCTTGTTTCCATTCTGATAACATGTTTGTGAGGAATTTGAAGTTCTAAAGTATCTTCAATAGTTATTATTCTTTCTTTAGGGTTGATAAATGATGATAATGCATTTAATGTAGTGGTTTTTCCAGAGCTTGTTCCTCCTGAAATAATAGCATTAGCTGATTTAACTCCCATTCCATCAAAGCATAACCAGAAAAATGCAGCTACCTCCGAATTCAAGGTATTCAAATTAATTAAATCTATAATTGTAAATGGATCTTTTTTAAATTTACGAATAGTTAATGATGGCCCATCAGCAGATACTGGAGGAATGGTTGCATTTACTCTTGATCCATCAGGAAGTCTTGCATCTAAAATAGGAGATTCTTTATCAATTCTTCTACTGATTTGTCTAGCTATTGAGTCAATGATTGAAACTATTTTTTCATCATTTTTAAATATTAAATTAGACTCCATCATCCCATATTCCCTATGATAAACATACACTGGCTTATTTATACCAATTATCATTATTTCTTCTAATTCATCATCTTTTATTAAAGGATCTAATTCACCATAACCTAAAATTTCTTGAAAAAATTTATTAGCTAATTTTTCTAAATAGCTAAAATTATTATTTTTTTCAAATGGAGCATTAGTTTGATTTTTAGAAATATTTAATAAATCAAACTCTGAAATACCTAATGAATTAGAAATATCCAACAAATCAAGCTGTGAAAAATTATCTAAATTAGAAAAATTAGTTAAATCTGATTTTGTAATATTTGAGCCAGAAAAATTCCCATTGTCAAAATTTTGATTATTTGAAAATGGTAATTTAACTTTTAAGAAATCTTTAATATCATTTAAAAGAGCTAATTCATCAATTTGAAAATTATTTCCAGATGAAATAGCTAAATCTACTAAACTATTTCTTAAATCCTCAAGCAATTTTTTTTCTTCTTTTGAAAATTCTGATTTAATCAATTCATATTTTGGAACTAAATTATTATCTTTTTTCATATTATTTTGAATTTTCATGAAATATTACCAAATATATCCTATTTTAAATAGATTAAACATTCCTAATATTAAAAAAAATATTAAAAATATCTTTAATAAAGCAATCAAGGAAAAAAATACTATAATCATCATCTAAAATAATAAAAAAAATTAAAATTATAACTATTATTAAAATTATAATTATTATTAAAATGATTATTAGTATTACTATTATAATTTATATTATTTTATTAATAAAGCTTATGATTTTTAATATAAAATTTAGAGATTTTATGGGAATATATAAAGATGTTAAAAACAAAAGAGATTTTATGGGAATAGAAAACCCAAAAGAGTATTTAATGGCAGTAGAATGTTCATGTGAAAATAATTGTATGATCACCTCAAAAGAGATTGAAAAATCTTTAAAAGCTAATGATCCATGCCCTCAATGTAAGGAACCGAATATTAAAAAATTTAAACCATTATCTGATCAATTTTCTTTAAATGATATTGACAATGATTTTGGAAAGTGTAGTTGCAAGAAGCGATCACTTGATTCAGTAATGGTCCATGTTTTAAAAGCTATTTTAGATTTAAATATTGATATTGGAAAAAATACACTTAGAAATGGACCTACACCTTTAATCACTCCTTTTTACACCACAAAAAACTTCCCATTTATTGGCGAAAACTCTTTAGTAATATTAGATGATAGATTAGAAAAAGAACATGGGAAATATATTGTTGAAAATATTAATGAGGTTAAAGGAGTTTTAAAAGGAAGTTCCCATGATACTGTTGGAATTAAAGATTCAAACAGCCCAGCTATTGTTTATGAACTTCTTTCAGGATGTGATATTAGATGCGATATCCTTAAATCTCCTTTAGAACCAATAGCTATTAATAAAATTCAGCGTTTAAGCTATTTAGAATTTCCAAAATCGATGGAAAATAAAATAATGAAGCTATGTAGCTATATTAAATCAAAACACTATACAGGAGAAAAAGTAGCTAATTTAAAAATATTAGATGGAACTTGTGGAAATGGATCACTAGGAATATTTTTATTAAAATATGGTGTGAAAAAAGTCATTTTTAATGATATTTGGTATCCAGCTACTGTTACAAGTAGTATAAACCTCCAATCCAATGGATTTAAAACAGATTTTTTAAGTAATGAAAATAATTATAAAAATAATAGTGAAAATAATAATTTTTATTTTCATAATTATAATGTTCATAATTTTAATAAGAAAAATGAAATTGATGATATTAAAACTAATAAGATAAATCCTTTAAATTATAAAATAGCTGAAGGAGAAAAATTTGAAGTTTACAACTTAGCTATTGAAAATTTAGCTAGTAATTTAAAGTATAATCATGAAAAAATTGATATATGTATCCTTGATTGTTTTCCAAATGTAAATACTAGTAAATTTGAAAAAATAGCTAAATCAGTAGCTAATGATGTTTGGATTATTTAACAATAATAAATTAAAACATCACACAATCTTTCTTACTGGATGCTGAATTATAATAGATAGTTCCTCTTCATGATTTTCAGGGATTTTATCTATGAATCCAGTTACAGGAAGACCAAGTAGCTGAAAACCATTTTCTTCAGCATAACTTTTAATGACATCATAAGTACTTTTAAGAGTTGAAATTGGTCCTTTATGAGCTAGGGATAAAACTTTATGTCTTGGAAAATCCAGTACTTTTATAATATTTTCAACAACACTATCTAAAGGTATTCCAATTTCATAGGAAATATTTTCTGGAGATAAGCTATGTGGATGGTTAATAAATCTTAAATGATGATATCCTGATGTTTTAATATTATTTTTCTCAACCCAATTGAATAAATCGGTTTTAATTTCATTAATCTTTTCAAAAGATCCTATTTGTCTTATAAAAGCAAGTTCATGTTTTTTAACTATTTTTCTTTCAATTCCTTTCTCCAATTTGATATTTTTATCATAGTTAAAATCTATTACATCCATTCTAATTTCAGTAAGTAAATCATCACAGCTTACATCAAAAATACTATTTAAATAAATTTCTTCAGGAAAGTCAATAAGTTCAAGGTCATTTTCAAATGCATAATCCACCATCATTCTAGTAACATTAGGAATATTTACATAATGTCCCTTGTATACTGTAGATAAAACTTCATGTTCAGGAATTTCCACAACTTTCAGCTTATTTTCTTCTTTAATATCCCCATCAATTGGTATGCTAGCTTTAAAAACCATTCCTTCAGGATAAACTCCTTCTGGATTTATGTTGTATTTAAAATGAACAGTATTTACTTTAATATCATGTTTTTCAGCCCATTTAAGTAAATCTACACGAACTTTAAAAACATCTTCAATAGATCCATAGTTTTCCATAGTCAGCATTTTTTGCTTTTTAATCGTTTTTCTTTCAATTTTATTAACTAATGGAACATATTGAATATTTTGAGGCTTGTAATCCAATACCGTGAGTTGAACTTCAGTTAATAATTCATTGGATTTTACTTCAAGAGGATCATTTAAATATATTTCTGTAGGGAAATCCATAGGTACTAAATCATTCTTTCTTGCATAATCTGCTAAGATTCCATGAATTGAAGGAAGATTGAAATAAGGTCCTTTATATAATGCAGATATAACTTCACATTCAGGGACTTGAATGATTCTTACAAAATTTTTATCTTTAATTTCACTTGTTATACGTATACCACTATCAAAAAATATGTTATTAGATGATACATCTTCATGTTTCAAATCAAATCTAGAATAATAATCTCCAGCACTTTTAAAATTGTTATTTTTAATCCATTTGTTTAGTTTTTTATAAATCAAATTGAGTTCTTCAAAAGAACCACTATGTTTTATAGTAACAGCACGTCCTGCTTCCATAATTCCAACTTGAACCTCTTTATTCATTCAATCCCTCAAAATCAAAAATTATTAATCAAATTAGAATATTATTAAGTAGAGAAATTCCTGTTAATCAGATTGAAGCATGGGATTTACGAATTTTTCTAAAATATGTCTTTCACAATCTTATAATCAAGCAATGAAATATAATGTTCCCCTTTATTTTTCATTTTTTAAAATGACAATGGCTAATGGATGAATCAATTGTCACTATTC
The DNA here is from genome assembly GCA_031286225.1 of Candidatus Methanorudis spinitermitis. Lineage (GTDB taxonomy): Archaea > Methanobacteriota > Methanobacteria > Methanobacteriales > Methanobacteriaceae > Methanorudis > Methanorudis spinitermitis. The sequence goes on along the minus strand of JAITUQ010000039.1, from coordinate 39,772 downwards.
TTAAATTTTAATATGCAATTTTTATAATATGACAATTAAACATTCATAAATCTACAATGATTTTTTAAAGAAAAAATCCTCTTTATATATATTATTGAAAAAGTTATTTAAAAAATTTTCGATAATTATAAAAAAAGCCTTAAATTAAGTAATTTAAGTATAGCTTTGATTGTGAATAGATTTAATATTCCCAAAAAGAGTTTTAATATTTTAGTTTTATTAATAAAAAATTATGAGAGGAATAATACAGTACAAAAACATTATTTTTGCAAAAATTAATTTTTTAATTTTATAGTACATTACTGAAAAATTGCAACAAATGATAATTTTCATGATTTTTTAAAAGCTTCTAAAAATCCTTTAATTTAAATTTAAAGAATATTTATAACTATTAAATATTTTCAAAATTAAACCATCTGTAGCAAACCTTTGGCAATAGACTATAATTGAAATGAATATTTTTTAAAATAAAGAGTTAAAATTTATTAAATGTTAAAATAAACTATAAAAACGGATTATATTAATAAATATTTATAATAAATAATTTTAAAGATAAATAAAATAATTTTATCCATTAAAAAATTATAAGTAATTTTACCAAAAATTTGGTGCTATACTATATATCACCCTTTTCAAATTAAGTTTTAATTTGATAAAATAAAAAAAACCAGCAATTAATGACAAGAGATCTTAATTTATAAAATTAAAAAAAAACCAGAAAATAATACATACCTTAATCTATAAATAATACATACCTCTTAATAAAAAGTAAGTGATAACTAAAATTAAATCTTTCTTGCAGGATGGCGAACTTTAATCAATAGCTCCTCTTCATGATTTTCAGGGATTTTATCCACAAAAGAAGTTACAGGAAGACCAAGTAGCTGAAACTTATTTTCCTCAGCATGATTTTTTATAATTTCATGTGTATCTTTAAGAGTTGAAATGGATCCTGTATGAGTTAAAGATAAAGTTTTATGTTTTGGATAACTTAATACTTTCATAACACCTTCAACATTACTATCTATAGGTATTCCTATCTCATAGGAAATATTTTCTGGATATAAACTTGGATGGTTAATAAATCTTAAAAAATGATGTCCTGATACTTTAATATTATTTTTTTCGACCCAGTTGAATAAATCTGTTTTGATTTTATTTATCTTTTCAAAAGATCCAGTTTGTCTTATAAAAGCAACTTCATGTTTTTTAATTATTTTTCTTTCAATTTCTTTCTCTAATTTGATATTTCTATCAAAGTTAAAATCCATCACGTCCATTCTAACTTCAGTAAGTAAATCATCACAACTTACATCAAAAATACTATTTAAATAAATTTCCTCAGCAAAATCAATAATTTCAAGATTATTTTCAAATGCATAATCTACCATCATTCGAGCAACACTAGGGATATTCACATAAGGTCCTTTGTATACTGCAGATAAAACTTCATGTTCTTGATTTTCCACAATTTTCATATTACTATCTTTTTTAACATCTCTATCTACAGGTATACCAACTCTAAAAACCATTCCTTCTGGAGAAATTCCATCTGGATTCGCATGATATTTAAAATGAAAAGCTTTTACTTCAATACTGTGTTTTTCGGCCCATTTAAGTAAATCTACACGAACTTTAAAAACGTCTTCAATGAATCCATAGTGTTCCATAACAAGCATCTTTTGTTTTTTTATTGTTTTTTTTTCAATGTTAGTAACTAATGGAACATATTGAATGTTTTCAGGATTGTAATCTAATATTGGAAATTGAACTTCAGTTAATAATTCATTAGATTTTACTTTAAGAGGATCATTTAAATATATTTCTGTAGGATAGCTCATAGGTGCAAGATCATTCTTTCTTGCATAATCTGCTAAGATTTGATGTATTGAATGAAGATTTAAATAAGGTCCTTTATATAATGCAGATATAACCTCGCGTCCAGGGACTTCAACAATTTTAACAAAATTTTTATCCTTAATTTTTTCTTTTACACGTATCCCAAGCTCAAATAATATATTATTAGAGGATAAGTCATTGTGCTCGAAATCAAATCTAGAATAAAAATTTCCAAAGATTCCAAAATTTTTATCTTTAACCCACTTATTTATCTGCTTGTAAATTAAATTGAGCTCTTCAAAAGAGCCTTTGTGTTTTATAATAGCTGAACTTCCTGCTTTCATATTTTCAATTTTAACTTCTTTATCCATTTAAACCCCAAATCGAAAAAAAATTATTAACACATCTGAAATATTATTAAAGGTATTAAATCTTTATTAATCACCTTAAAACAGAAATTTATCATTTTTCTAAAATTTTAATAATATATACTTCATCATCTTATTAAAAATCATCAAGCATTTAGATATAATTTTCAAGATCATTTTTATCTCTTTTAATAACAATAGCTATGGACTTATTGAATCAATAAGTATTATTCTAAATATAGAATATATAATTTTTAGATTATAATAATGGTAAAACTCATATCAACCTACAGTGGTTTTTTTAGAGAAAAAATCCTCTTTAAATATATTATTAAAAAAGTTATTAAAAACACTTTCGATAACTATATAAAAAAACCTTTAAATTAAAGTAATTTTTGTATATTTTTTGGTTGTAAATAAATCCAATATTCTCAAAAAAAGTTTTAATAGTTTAATTTTAGTAATAAAAAATTAGAATAGGGATAATAATAAAAATAATGATTTTAAAAAAAAAATTAATAGTTTTTGTAAAATTTTTGTAATACAGCTTTAAATTTTTATTGAATTTTAACTTTCACTCATAGGATAAATTGTTATGACTTTATAGGATTGTGTTCTTCTTTATTAGTTGCTATAATTTTTTTTATGTATAATTTAGACCATAATAGAGCAATTAAACTTCCAATTATGTTTCCAAAAATTATTCCACACCATACTCCTTGTTGACCAAATCCTAAAGGAATAGCTAAAACATATGCAAGCACAACAGATAATAAGAATTGTCTTAATGTAATTAATATGAAAGATTCAAGCCCTTTTCCAACACCAAGGAACATGGATGTTGCAACAGATCCTATTGGAACAAATAAAAAGAATACTGCCATCAATCTTAAAAATTCAGTTATTGGGCCACTGAGACCTGTTGCTTCTGAAGAATAGGTAAATATTACTGCAATATATGGTGCTAACAGAAAAGTAGCTATCGCCATTATAATAGCTATTAAAATTCCTAATTTCGTAGAAAAATTTTGAATAATATTAAAGTTTTCATATTTTTTTGCACCTAAAGATGATCCTACAGTAGCTATTGTAGAAATAGAAAGAGGAGCTAAAATAATAATAGCTAATAAAATGAAATTCCAGCCAACTGTGAAAATAGCTACTCCATGAGTACCTGAAACAGTGACTAATATCATATTTATTACTCCAACAGATAATGCTATTATGAAATATTCTGAACCAGCAGGTAAGCTAACAGTTAAGATTTTTTTAATAGTATCTGGATTATATTTAAAATTTTTAAGTGAAAGATCAATATATGTATCTCCTCTAAACCAGTAAAGTATTACCATAGTTGCTACAACCAGTGATAGTATAGTACCTAAACTTCCACCAGCTATTCCCATATTTAATGTATAAATGAATATAGGATCAAGAATCATATTCAAAAGAGCTGCAATTGCCATTGCATAAATTGTTTTATTAATATTTCCTTCTGCTCTAAGAATACCATGTGCCGCTGTGGTGAACATTGGGAAAATAGCACCACCAAATATTATATAACCATAGTGAAGTCCAAGATCTACTGTAGAACCTGCTCCAAGCATTATAAGAATTGGTTCAAGGAATAAACCTACTGTAATCATTATAATTACAGTAAATATAATTGTAACAAACAATATATGAAGTGCAGCATTATCTGCTTCTTTTTTATTATTAGCCCCAATAAACCTAGATAAAACTGATACTGCTCCACTACTAAGACCACTTGAAAGTCCAGTGATTATTCCAAGCAGAGGAGTTATAAATCCAACTGCAGCTAATGCATTAGGACCAAGACCAGAAATCCACATTATATCAATTATATTATTCAATGCAGCAATTATCATAGCTATTATCAAAGGTTGAAACTTTAAAATAGCTTTTTTTGGGTCTCCCAATATAGTTGAAACACCATCTGTTACTTCATTATTTTTTTCTGAATTATTATTCAAATCCTGATGAAATTTTTTCTTATCCCTGTCAATATCAATCATTGATACCCTCTCATTATGAAAAAATAATAAAAAAATTATAAAACTATGATAAAAAATGTGATAAATAATTATAATAAAAATTTTAAAAATTTAAGAAAATTATAATTAAAAATCATAGTATATATATCTATATGATAAAAGTTATATAATCCTATAATATAATTAATCTATTATGTTTAGTCAATTTAAATTTTTTGTTTAATTATAATCATTAGTGAAATTATTTAAAAAAAAAACTTTTTTGACATTTCTTAAGATTAACAAACATGCCTTTTATTAAAATTCTTGTTTTTTTAAAAAATATTTAGTTAAAATTAAATGAATATTTTCAAAATTTAATTTATAGTCTGTTACTAAAGGTTTGCTACAGATAATTTAATTTTAATAATATTTAATATCTATAAACGTGTTTTATATCTATAAACGTTCTTTAAATTAGATTAAAGGATTTTTAAAAGTTTTTATAAAATCATGGAAATTATCACTTGTTACAATTTTTTAGTGATATGCCATATATTAATAAAATTTTAAAATATCTTAAAGAAATATTTCAATAATAATCTTTAATATCTATAAAACCTCATAATATTTGAAAATATCAATTTTTATGGACAATTTTTTTAGTAAAAATAAATAATAATAAATGTTAATGTAATAAAAAAGATTAAAGAAATAATTTAAAACAAATAATAACAAATAAATTAAAATGATAAAAAAACAATCAAAAACAAATAATAACAAATAAATTAAAATGATAAAAAACAATCAAAAGCAAATAATAACAATAAAAAAAAAGACTAAAAAAAATATAAATAGCTTATAGAAGTGTAAACTTATAAATTTAAAAAAAGTATGATAAAAATAATCAAATCTTTTTCACTGGAAGTCCAACTTCAATAATTTGCTCATCCTCAATATTTTCAGGAAATTTATCAATAAAAGAATTTACAGGAATATTAATTGGTATAAATTCATTTTCTTTAGCATAGTTGTAGATAAAATCATGGGTATTTTTGAGAGTTGAAATTGGTCCTTTATGAGTATAGTACAAAATTTTATGAATTGGAAAATCTATTACTAATATAAGATCTTCAACATCACCATCTATAGGTATTCCTATTTCATAGGAAATATTTTCTGGAGATAAGCTACGTGGATGATTATGAAATCTTAAAAAATAATTTCCTGATGTTTTAATGTTATTTTTTTCAATCCAATTGAATAAATCTGTTTTAATTTTATTAACCTTTTGAAAAGATCCAGTTTGTCTTATAGAAGCTATTTGATGTATTTCAATTGTTTTTCTTTCAATTTCCTTTTCTAATTTGATATTTCTATCAAAATTAAAGTCAATCACATCCATTCTAACTTCTGTAAGCAAATCATCACAGCTTACATCAAAAATACTATTTAAATAAATTTCTTCAGCAAAATCAATAAGTTCAAAATTATTTTCAAATGCATAATCTACCATCATTCTAGTAACATTAGGAATATTCACATAAGGCCCTTTGTATACTGCAGATAATACTTCATGTTCAGGAACTTCTACAATTTTCATATCCCCATCACCTTTAAAATCATCGTCTACAGGCGTTCCAGCTTTAAAAACCATTCCTCTAGGAGTAATTCCCTCTGGATTAAAGTAATGTTTAAAATGTATAGCATCTACTTTAATATTGTGCTTTTCAGCCCATTTAATTAAATCTATACGAACTTTATAAACATCTTCAATAAGTCCATAATGTTCTATAATCGCCATTGTTTGTTTTTCTATTGTCTTTCTTTCAATCTTACTAAATAATGGAACATAAGGAATATCTTCAGATTTGAAATCAAATACTGTAAATTGAACTTCTGTTAATAGGTCATTGGATTTTACTTCAAAGGGGTCGTTTAAATAAATCTCTGTAGGAGAATCCATAGGTGCTAAATCATTTTTTCTCGCATAATCTTCTAAAATTCCATGAATTGAAGGAAGATTAGAATAAGGTCCTTTATATAGTGCAGATATAACGTCACGATCAAGGATTTGATAAATTTTTGCGAGATTTTCATTTTTAGCTATGTTTTTTACAGATATACCTAGCTCAAAAAGTAGATTATCCCTTGATAAATCCTTGTATTCTGGATCAAATCTGAAAAAATAAGTTCCAGTATTTTTAAAATTGTTATCTTTAATCCAACTCTCCATTTGTTTAAAAATTAAATTAAACTCTTTAAAAGAACCTTGATGTTTTATAGCAGCTATTTTCCCTATATCAACATCCTCAACTCTTACTTCATTATTCATTTAAACCCCTTTTATATTAATCACTCTTTTCATTTCAAAATACTTAATTTAAGCATTTTTATTCATTCAAATTCTGTTTAATAGTCTCATTTATTACAATGATATGGATTTATTGAAATATTAGCTACTAATTCTGATTTTTAATATATAAACTATAGATTATGATAATACATACTTATTATAATCTGCAATGATTTTAAAAAAAAAATCATCTTTTTCATTGGCTAACACATCCAGTTTCCTATTGCCATAATAATACTAATAAATTATTGTCATAATAATATTAATAAATTATGCTATTGATTAATTATTTCTAAATACTACTATAAATTAATTATTAAATTCCATATATTTAATAATTAAGCTATAAACTAATTATCTAATACTATACATTTAATATTATAATAATAATACTATAAACTAATTATTTAATATCATATATTTAATATGACTAATTTTAGAGAAAGTATTTACAAAAATTTTTTTCATTAATATATTGAATTTACTCTTATTAAAAGTTATGTATCACTTATAATATATACAATTATATATTAATATTGTAACACAGTCAATAAAAATATTTTAGTTCATAATAACTATTATTTTGTTAATAAAATATTTAAAAATTCAAGTTTTAAAATTTATTGTTTGGTCTTTTAATGGAAAATCTGTATTAATTTCTTAAATTATAAATAAAGAGATTAATTAATATTATTTCTGCTTTAAAAAATAAGTCTTCTTGCAATAAAATTATCAGGTAATATTATCAGTCAAATAATTATTTAATCCATTGCCAATTATTATATAAATTTGTTCATTCTTTTAGCTAACTAACTGCCAAGAAAAATATTTCTAATGAAGATATCAAGAAGTGCAAAAATTTATGAAATTTAAAAAATTATTTTTTTATTCTTACTTATAGACTAGTAATAAATATGTTAAAATAAATTATCATAGCTGGAATGATTAAAACACCCATTAAATGTGATTTACTAACTCCCAAATAGTGAGGTAAGAGTCCTAAAGCAGTTGAAGTAATTAAAATAAGTACAAAATATGGAATAGATACCTCATAAATTATTGCAAATACCAGTAAAATAACTATCATTAAAATTATAGCAAAGATAGATAATTTTTTATAGTCAATTCCTTCAATTAGCTTTGAAAAGCCGTCGCCGATTTTTAAACAAATTATTACTGATATTGAAGCAGCTAGTAGTCCAGCAAAAGAAAAAATTAAAAGATGGGATATTGAAAATGTTTCAATTAAATAATTCATGTAAACAGCTATTCCACTTCTAGGCCTTCCAATTAAATAAATTGTAATTACAGAAAATAAAGTATCTGATGTGTTTAATCCACTTATAGCTGTTAAAAAATTTTCAGTACCATTTTCACCACTTCCACCGCTTGCTTCTTGAGCTATTATTCCACCTTGAGCTGGTCCAAACCCTGGTAAAAATGATAAAATAGCCCCAGCTACTCCTCCAGCGAAAATTCCTTTTAACATATGTCTATTTAAATTTAAGTCATAAAACTTGTTTTGATGTGGAATAAAAGAACTTTCTTTTAAGCTGAACATTATTGTACTTATTCCAAAAAGTCCTGAAAAAATACACATTAATGAAACTCCAGATGAAATTGGAGTTTGAAATACAATCCATCCTAAAATTCCAGATAAAATAAATAAAAGAAGTGAGAAAAAAAATGCTTTTTTTCCATTACTTAATCTCCAAATCATATATAAAGAAACAGATAGTAATATTATAAAAGTAATTTCTTTAGTAAAAGAATGAAAAGTAGGTAAAAGAATAGCAAAAATAGGTAACAAGAAAATAATTACTATGATAGCTCCAAATCCTCCTAATGAAACGATTCTAATAGCTTCTTTAGATCTACCTTCAAGAACCATCCTATGTCCTGGAAGAACTGATAGAGCTGTTCCTTCCTCAGGAACACCAAGAAAAATAGAAGGTACAAATTCAATTAAAGCATGTGCTACAGACATAGCTATTAACATAACACATAAAAACTCATGGGATAGGAAGCTTAAAAGAAAAGTAGAGGATGCAAATACAATAGCTCCCGCTGTGTTAACATGAATTCCTGGAATTATTCCTGTAAACGCACCACAAATTATTCCTAAAAAGCAAGCTAAGATAAGATCAAACATCCTATCACACTTGCAAACAAATTTATTTTATAATTATAATCTACATTTTCACAATTATTTATTATTACAATGATTTTCTAAAAACTTCTAATAAATACAATTAAAATTTTCCAAAAACAACAATTTTCTAAAAATTATTCATTATAATAATTTAAACTTTTTTTAATTTTTTAATCATACCAATGAAATGATTTAAAATATTTATGATTTTTTTATAATTCAATAGTTTATAATATTTGTAATTTATATTTTAATAAAATAAACATTAAGATCCGATTATTTTTAATTATTTACTTTTATAATTTATATTAAATGAAATAAAGGTTGATATCTTATAATTTATTTTTTTATTAATTATATTTAAATGGAATAAATATCGATATCTTATTATTTATTTTCTTTATAATTAATATTTAATGTAATAATCATTTAAAAATGGAAATTACATTAATCTTCTAACATCAAGAACTTCTATAGAACTGACTCCTGGAATTTTAGCTAATTTTTCTTCAACAACCTCAGTTCCTCCTTCCCCATCATCAACAATAAACATGACATTTAGGGAAACTAAACCAAAAGCTATTGGTTCTTCATCAATTTTATGAAATTCAGCATCTTCATTTACAGTATCTTGAACATTAACTTTTATTTGCTCTAAATCAACATCAGGTCCTTCAGGCATTAATTTTACAGTTGCAACAACTTCTCCCATTATTATTCCTCCATAGAACTAGTGTATTTGTTTTATTATTTATTTTCAATTATAGTATACTACTGTGGTGCATATATACTTTCTGTGAAAAAATTTGTACATCTTTATTTTCTCATATAGTTTACTTTTTAGTCATTAGTAATACTTACATAGCTATTCGTAATATTATCATATATGTTTTGTGGTTTATTTCAAAACAATTATTATTTTAATATAAATAAATTTATTAATACCAAATAAATCAAGCAATGATTTAATAATTAAATGTTAATTAAAAATAGATTTTGAATTTTATTAAAAATTATATCAAGTTTTTAATAAATATGATTATATTTGAAGGTAAAATTTTTTTAAAATATCTTAATTTTTAGAATTAAAAATTAATTTTTATTAATAATTGTTAATTTATATATACAATTTTTATTAATTATTTTTAAAAATAATAATATTTCATATAGTAAAAATTAATTTAATAATATTATCTCATGTGCACGGAGAAAAAATTAGCTTCAGGATAATAATAATTTAATCTATAAAATTTAAACTATGTAAATCTTATAAAACAGCTATTTCAAATAAACACAAAGACAAAAAAATACAGTAAAATCCCACAAAATAGCTATTAAACATGAATATTATAAAATTAAATGATTTTTAAAATCATCATGCTTTAAGGTAAAATTTATGGTCCTTCAAAGCCACATTCACATGTGTATGTATGACCAAAAGTACGACATTTTTCACATCTAACAATGATTTCGTCACATTCAGGACATGTGAATTTTACATAAGGGTCAATTAATGGAATTTCTTGATTACAAGACTTACATTCTACTTTGTTCATTTAATCACCTCGAATATATGTGTATTGAAAATCATAAGCATCAATATTGTTGTTAATAATAGACAGAACCCTTTCAGGATAGTTTCCATTTACAACAAAACAATTAGACCCGAATTTAGAGAGTAGCTCAGCTAACATCAAATCAACCGATGTTTCATCAAAATTTAGTAGTTCTTTAGCATCAATTTCATCGATAAAATTTGACATATCATGTGTAGGTTTTCGGGTATATATACCATCTACATTTGTTGCTATTAAAAGTTTTGCTTCTAAAAGGTTTGAAACATATGCAGCTATTGAATCTGAACTTACATTCCAAGAATGTTCAAATGGGTCTAAATCCTTTAATATTTTTGAACAAGCTAATATTGGAATTTTATTTAAATTAGCTATTTTTTTTACTTCATCTAAGTCATATACAATTTTTGTAAATTCAAATTTGTCATTAAGTAGTTTAGCTATAATATCCATTGAATCAATAGCTACTTCATGAGTAATATGATTTGAAAATCCTATTTCCCAGTCATATTCACGGACAAGATTAGCAAAGTCTCCTCCACCATTTATTATTAAACAATTAGTGCCTTTTAATGCATTTACCAGTTCAATAGCTTTCTGTGGAAATAAACTTCCTCCTATCTTAACAACCCAATCAATAATTATATCACCAAATAGCTAATTATTAATGATTTTATAAATATAATAATTTAATTATTATATATTTATTATTTAAATTTTAATATATTAATTAAAATAAATTTGAAAAATAAAAAAATAGAACAAAAGTAGTAAAAATAATTGGAAAAATGAAAATATTACAATTTGTGAAGATATTGATTATTAAGGATATTTCATTCATCAGATTTCACTACTGGAGCCCATAATTCATAATCTCCATCTACATTTTCTGAAAAATACTCAAAGTAAAGATTATGTTGTTCATTGATAGCATAACCTTCTTTGGAAATATCTGTATAGAAAAATTCTGTCCATGCTTCAACAGCATCTTTATCATGAGGATAATAGGCAACTGCATAGGTAGTTTTAGGAACGGTTTTGAGTATTGCACTTTCAGGCAGTTCATTCTCTTTATCCACCTCAATGCCAAGGAGATAATAATATTTTTCATGTCCTGATGTGTACCACATTAATCCAAAATATCCTTTTTTACTACCTGAGAAACCTAGTAAAATGGATTCCTTGTCACTAGCAAAAAAATCTTTGTATAGATTGGAAAGGTCTTCAACATTTTTATCACCAGTTGTTTCGACACCATATCCACAAATATAGAAAGTTTCTCTTTCAATAATCTTCATTATCATTCACACCTAATTTATCTTATTATCTTAGTAATTAATACTATATTCCCATATCTATTTATTAAATATTTTTTTTATAATTTAGGGATATAATAAATTCAATTATTATATGAAAATGTTTTTAAGATTAAAAAAAATCTTGAGATTGAAAATTATGATTTTGAAATTTTAAAAAGTTTGCTGATTTAAAAATTATAAGTATTATTTAAATTGAAATAGCTACTAATTAAAATGATAAATTAGCTAAGCAATTTTAAATCCTGAGTCACTTTATCAATAATTTTATCTTCATCAGGGCCTATAGCTAAACAAGTTATACTTCCTGCAGGTAACTCAGTTCTTCCAGCATCTTTTACCATATAATTACTAAGATTATTTTTTTTAGCTATTTCTTTTATTTGGAAAAGTTCTTCTAAGCTATTCACTTTAACAATAACTTTTTTTTCTCCTTCTTCTTCCCATTTTTTAATTTTATTAGAGTCAGATCTTTTAAATGCCCCTAAACAACCGTGACAACATTGAGCAGCTATTTTTCCTTTAGACATTTTAAGATCATTACGTACTACAATTACTTGTTTCATTATTGCACCATTATTATATTAAATATTAAATTATTTAAAATGAATTTATAAAATTCAATGAAAAAAAATAATTAAAATGAAATAAAGAAAATATTAAAAGAACAGAAAAATTTTCTATATATTTAATATAGTTTAATATTAATTTATAATATTATTTTTAATAAAAATAGGATAATTAGAAATAAGATAAATACTAACAATTAAGGAATTTTTAATTAAATAGGTGATAAATTGAGTAGGATTTCCATATTAGATCATGATCGCTGCCAGCCAAAAAAATGCAAATATATGTGTATTGAATATTGTCCTGGAGTTCGAATGGACGAAGATACCATAGTTATTGATGAAAAATCAAAAAGACCATTAATATCTGAAGAATTATGTTCTGGTTGTGGAATTTGTACTAATCGATGCCCATTTGATGCAATAAGTGTTATCAATATTCCAGAAGCTCTTGAAGAACCAATTCATAGATATGGGCAAAATATGTTTGAATTATTTCATCTTCCCAATCTAAGTGATGGTTCTGTAGTAGGAATACTTGGACCAAATGGTATTGGGAAATCTACAATAATAAGAATCCTTTCAGGAGAGTTAATACCAAACTTAGGTAATTGGGAAAAATACAGAAATGATAAGGAAATAGCTAATGAAGAAAAGTGGGAAGATGTCATCAATCACTTTAAAGGATCACAAATGCAAAAATACTTCAAAAATTTATCTTATGGGAAATCAAAAGTTATTCACAAACCACAAATGGTTGATCAGCTACCCAAGTTCGTTAAAGGAAATGTAGAAACTCTTTTAAATGGTGTTGATGAAAGAGGGAAATTTGATGAAATCTTAGAAACACTTGATTTAAAAAATATCTTATCACGTGAAATAGCTAATCTCAGTGGAGGAGAGCTTCAAAGAGTAGCTATAGCTGCAACTGTCCTTAAAGATGGAAATTTTTATTATTTTGATGAACCAACATCTTGGTTAGATGTAAGACAAAGATTAAATGCTGTTAAGGTAATTAGATCATTAGCTGAAAGTGGAAAATCTGTAATGGTAATAGAACATGATTTAGCTACTTTAGATGCAATTTCAGATTATGTCCATATACTTTATGGTCGTTCAGGTGCTTATGGTGTAGTATCTCAAATGAAAGGAGTTAGAGTAGGAATAAATGCTTATATTAATGGTTTCTTAAAAGAAGAAAATATAAGAATCAGAAAACAAGCTATTGAATTTATTGTTCGCCCACCAACAAAGGAAGATGAAGGAGAAGCTATTAGTTCATACACAAATTTAGGAAAATCATATGAAGGATTTTCACTTGAAGTAGAAGCTGGAGAAATATTTCACAGCGAAATTGTAACAGCTTTTGGTTCAAATGGTATAGGAAAAACTACCTTTGCAAAGATATTAGCTGAAGTAGAAAAGCCAGATAATGGAGAAATTGAAGAAAAGGTTACAATTGCTTATAAACCACAATACATTGTTTCAAATTTTGATGGAAGAGTTGAAGACTTCCTTTACACTAATGCACCTAGCTATGGGTCAAATATTTTCAAAAGCGAAATTATGAAACCATTTTCTTTAGAGGAGCTATTAGATAAAGAAGTTAATGAATTAAGTGGTGGAGAACTTCAAAGATTAGCAATAGCTACTACTCTTTCAAAAGAAGCCGAAATATACCTTTTAGATGAGCCAACTGCATTTTTAGATGTTGAGCAAAGATTAATAGCAGGAAGTGCTATTAGGAAAATAATTGAAAGTAAAAATGCAGCTTCACTTATCATAGACCATGATATTGTATTTATTGATTATGTATCTGACAGAGCTATGGTTTTCTATGGAGACTCTGGTTTAAATGGAATAGCTACTAAGCCAACTGATTTAAGAACGTCTATGAACAAATTCTTAAAAGATCTCAACATAACATTTAGAAGGGATAAAGAAACAAAAAGACCAAGAGTAAACAAGTTAAATAGCTATTTGGATAGAGAGCAGAAAGAAGAAGGAGAATATTACTATTTAAAAGATAAATAGCTAATTAATATTATAAACATGGAAAATGTTTAAAGTTAATAAAATTAAAACCAATTTTTACTTTTTAAAAAACAGCTACTAAATATAAATCATTTTTATTATTTTTTAATAAATGTTAATTATTATAATAACATATTTTTTAATAAATCTTTATAAATATTTTTTAATTAAATATAAGTTTTAAATAATTATTTTATTAGATAAAGAATTATTTAAAAATTCGTTAATTAAAAACTTTTAGTCTTTAAAAATAATTTTTAATAAAAAAATGAATAAAATTAAAAAATTAAATGATTTTGTCTTAAAAACAATTTTAAGTTAAAAAAAAAAAAAAAATTAAAAATAAAATTTTAAAACTATAGGTTAATTAACAATAAGTAAACTTAAAAATATTATTATTTTTAGTTTCTTCTTTAACTTTGTTGTAATAATCTACTTTAACAGTTTTAGTATAACTTTTACTTATATATTTAGAAGGTAATGTCACTTTAACAGTCGTAGACTGAGAAAAGGCTAATGCCTTAACTTTAACTGTTTTAACATAGTTACCAACTTTAATTCCTAAGTAACATACATTAGAAAATCCATAATAATTATTAGTCACTTTTATAGAATAAGTATTCCCTGATCTTTTTATACTTTTATTATTTATAGATAAATCTGGAAGGAACTTATAATGACTAGCGAATCCTTTTTTAGATTTAAGAGAACAACTAGTGACTTTTATATTTTTATCTAACCTAAGTGCTCTGCCATCAGGAACTATTATTTGAGACTTAGAAATAGTACCTTTTCCATATACAAAAATAACACCTGTTGGAACTCCTCCAACATCAAAAAGAGCATTATTATAAATTTTTGAACCAGATACTTTACCAAACCAATAAATTGAACTAATAGCTACTGAACGTTTACCAGAAGTAACTATATGGCTATTTACAATATTACCATTCCATTGCTCAGAACTTACACCACAACCCCAAAAACCTTTGATATTAATTTTAGAGTTAGAAACACTTCCATTCCAAAGTGGAACATCAATACCTGAGACATAGCTATTTTTTGCATTAATAGTAATTCTATTAAAATTTATTTTTTTAACTGTATCTCTTGAAGCAGATACTACAGCAAACTTACTTTGATTATTTCCCTGACCATTATGATTTAAAGTCAGATTAGAAAATGTAACACCACTAGCTATTATATAAAACATAGGTTTATTTTTGTTAAAAGAAATTTTTGTATTTTTAGTACTTTTAACATTAATAGTTTTGTCTATAATAATAGAATCCGTCAAATTATATTCTGAACCAGTGAAAATTAGATTTTCACCTTTTTTCGCAGTTTTCATCCAATTTGTAATATCCTTATGCGTTGTTTTATCTTTTACACTAAAATCAGCTGATGATGCAGAGCTGATAATTATGAAAAAGCAAGAAAGCAACATGAAAAATATTATCAATTTCTTTGTTTTATCCATTATATCCTCTTTATTAATCAATTACCTAGTAATTAAAGGATATGAATATCTAATTCATATTATAACTATTAAATATTCAGTTTCCATATAAATCTTTATTAAATACATTAGCTGATAAATTATTGCTAAATATTTAATCTAATCTAAAATATTTAAATCTAATAAAAATATTTAATTTACTTATAAATTATTTAAATTCTAATAAATATAAATTTTTTTTATTCAATTTCTTAAGTGTGAATTTGTCTATTGTGAAAAAAACAAATTTTCAGATTTTTATTAAACTATAGCTATTAATCAGAAGGCTATAGCTATTTGCCAGATGATTATAGCTATTTTAACCAGATAATTGAATGATAAATATTTACCAATTTTACATATAGAAAAATATGTTAATTAGTTTAAAATTCAATATTAGATTTTTGTACTTAAGAATATTAAATAACGTTATTACTTAGTTTTTAAAGCTTATAAACTTTTAGTTTGAGATTATTTTTTAAATTGAGTATTTTTACTAAATTAATTAAAAATATCTTTAAAATTATTAAAATTAACATAAGATGATTATCATTATAATTTAGTTAATATTATCATTAGCTATATTATAAATTCTCAAAAATCTTTATCATAAAAAATAAATAAATAAAAAAAAATGATTGTATATGATAAAGAAAAAATAAAGACATATGATAGATTATTAAGCTAAAATATTGCCAATAGAAACTTATAATAATTAATAACTATTGAAAAAATATTTATATTGAAAATAAAGGAAAATAAAAAAATAACTAATTTTAAAATAAAATAATCTAAAATAAAAAAATTTAATTTAAAATAATTTAATTTAAAACAAAATAAGAAAAAATATTAGCTATAAGCTTAAATAGGAATATTTATTTAATTTATTCTCTTAAAAACTCAACAGCCTTCTTAAATTCATCGACAAAGATTTCAACCTGATATTCTGGAATTGAAAAACTTACTCTTAAGTAATTATCTCCAAACCTTTTGCTTGTATAAGCACCTTGTCTTGTAAATATTTTTTTCTCAAGAAGATGTTTTGCCATGTCTTTAGGATCAATACCAGTTCCTTGAAGGTCAATAGCTAACATATTACTACTAGAAGGATAAACAGGAATAAATACTCCTTTAATTTCATCAATAGCTTCTTTAATTATTTTTTGATTGTTTCTAGTAGTTGTTGTGACATTTTCAATCCAATCTTTTTTTGATTTTAAAGCAGATATAGCTCCTACTTGAGATATTACATTGGTTCCTAAATCATTAATAAGAACAGTCCTCACAGAATTGATTATTTTGGATGTTCCAATGATTGAACCAATTCTCATTCCAGCCATTCCAAAAACCTTTGAAAAGCTGTAAATTGTTATTGAATGATTAGGAGCATATTTTGCAGCTAAAAAATGATTTTGTGCAAAGTCTCTATAAGTTATATCATGTAAAAGATATATATTATTTTCAGTAGCTATTTTTGCGAACTCTTTCATTTCTTCTTCAGTATAACTTGATCCTAATGGATTTAAAGGATCAATTAAAACAATGATTTTTGTGTTTTCATTCATATGTTCCTTTACAAGATCTGGAGTTAGTTTATAATCATTTTCACTACTATAGATTGGAACTGATATTACCTCATTTGAAAATCTACCTGCAAAATCATCAATGATTAAATATCCAGGATCACAGGTTATAATATTATCATCAGGTTTTAAAATATTACTGATACAAAGATACAAAGATTCTGTTCCTCCAGCTGTTATTAAAACATCAAAACTTTCAAGGTTTAAATCTTGAAGAATTAATCTTTTAAGTTCTGGAAATCCTTCTGGAGGAGGATATTTACAGTACTCTTTACTTTGAAGGCAACTTACCATAGCATCCATTATTTCATTTTTTTCATGAAGATGATTAGTATTTTGACCCATCCAAATCATTTTTTTATCATTAAAAACATATTCAAAAAACTCATTAGCTGTTTTAAATCCTTTGGGAGGTATTTTTGAAGATTTAGCGAATTTTTTAGGGAGGATCATTATATCACATATATTTATCAATGGAAAATTAACATTATTGATTGAAAATAAATTATTTAATTAAAAAAGCCCAATTGAAAAGCATTGGTTTTAAATAATTATTTTTATTCAAACACATTCTGTTAACAAAATAGTATAATAATTAATTCTATTAGAATTTTATTAAAAGTTGTTAATAAAGCTAATCATTTAAAAAAAAATTAAAAAAAAAGTGAAATTAAAAATAAAATATAGCTATCACTAATGATACCCACTAATAAAATGACCTAAAAGCTTTTCACAAGAAGTTTAAAGCATCAATAATTATAGTTCGAGAGAGGAATTTTTATAATTAACATACCTTAAAAAATTCTTTAAATAAAGCTACCACTAAAGATGTCGCTGATAAAATGACCTAAAAGCTTTTCACAAGAAGTTTAAAGCATCAATAATTATAGTTCGAGAGAGGAATTTTTATAATTAACATACCTTAAAAAATTCTTTAAATAAAGCTATAAGCATACCTTATCAACCACTATACTCTGCTAACATTATCTTATTATCAGATTTAACAACATTGTATTTTTCATTACTTCCTTATGGTTATAACATCTCTATCTGAGTTTCGAGTAATTGATGTTTCATTATATATTTATCATTTTACAAAAGCACATGTTTGCCTAATTATAAGAAAAGTACATATATATTTAAAGATACAATAGATAGTCTATTAAAAAATTATATACAATAAGATTATTCATTGAATAGTACAATTATTATCAATTATGTATAATCTTAGAGTGTAATAAGTATAATCAGGCATATTCCTATTATATAATGCAATTATATAAACTTTTCTCAAATAAAAACAACATCTATTAAGACAATTAAATTTATTCCGTTTAATCTCGAAAACAAGTATGAAAAAATTTTATATTGAAGAAACATAGTATTTTATAGGATAAATATAAAAGTATTTGTTTTAAATGATGATTTATTTATCAAGATTATAAATTTGCCTATTTTTTTGTGAAAATTTATCAAAATACGGATAAAATCAGAAAAAATCTTAAAAAATCTAAAAAGTTAAAAAAAAGACAGAAAAGTTAGTATTTCTGGAGAAAGTATTTAAAACTGAATATTAGATTATAATAATGAAAAATTGTAAATGAGTATGCTTATTATTTAATACCATTACCTGTAATGAAAAATTTAGTGCTTTTTCCTTCAGGCATGCTTCTATGCCTTTTTAAAGTAGCTATTCTTTGACCAACAATATCTGATTTTTTAAGTTCTAATATAACTTTACTCCAATACTTTAAAATCGTTCCACCGACAGGCATGACATTATCTGTGCCTTCTCCATCAAAACCAGAATAAATTTGGTTGGTGATGACAATAGCTATGTTGTATTTACGAGATAATCCTGATAAAAGTCCCATTTGTTTACCAAGTTCTTTATTGAGAGTTGAAGAATTTTTATCATTTAATCTATAAAGGGCTACTGCAGAATCTAAAATTACCAAATCAATTTCTTCTTTGTTTGATTTAAGCCAAGATTCAATTGTTTTTAAATCATCACCTTGCTGCTTAAATGAGCTAGGTTCAAAAACAACAATATTATTAGCTACTTTATCAAAATCATCAGTAGCTATTTGTTTTATCCTATCAATTGACAACCCACCTTCTGTGTCAATATAAGCTACTTTTTTCCCATTTTTAGCTACTTGAACAGCTAATTTTAAAGTAATATTTGTTTTACCAGAGCCAGGAGGTCCGTAAAATTGAGTTATATTCCTTTTTTCAATTCCTCCCCCTAAAATATTATCAAGAGAAGAATCCGTGGGGATTTTAGGAGAATCTCCAATATTTGTTAATACTTTCATAGTTTCCTCAAAATTTTAAAGATTAAAATTATTAATGATTATTATAAATAAAACGATTAAAATATACTTTATATTATAATTAAATGATTAAAATAAATTTAATACTTAAATTAAATAATAAAAATTTTCTAAATATTACAAATTAAATGATTAAAATAAATTTAATACTTAAATTAAATAATAAAAATTTTCTAGACATTATAAATTAAATGATTAAAATAAATTTATTAAATAAATATTGTAAATTAGATGATTAAGATATATTTATTAAATTTATTTTATATTTATTAATACTTTATCAATAAAATAAAAAATATTTTTAAGGTACTATTAAAATACTTATAAAATAAGAAAATTATAATGAAAATTAACTTGTAAATCAAATACTAACCTAGTTTATAAAATCTAAAAAACCTTCAATAAACTTAGCTATTGAATAAATCCAGCACCTTGTCTTAAAATGTTATAATCTTTTTTTGTTATATCAACCACTGTAGAAGCTTTTTCAGAAGCTAATGACCCTACATCAATAGCTAAATCAACATCAGCATTTAATTGTTTAGCTATTTTTTTAGGTGTTTTTAGAGTTTCTTTTGAGGATAGATTTGCACTAGTAGAAGTTATTGGGAAAATTTGAGATAATTTAGTAGCTATTTTACTATTAGGAATTCTAACACCGATTTTTTTACTACTTGAAATATAATCATCTGGAATAACTGGATTTCTATAAAGAACAAATGTGAATGGTCCTGGAAGTTTATCAATAAGCAAGCTCCTATGTTCTATTCTTACCTCAGCTATTAATAAAAGATCATTTATGGATGAAACAGATACAGAAAGAGGTTTATTAAAATCTCTATTCTTGATCTTATATATTCTTTCTACGGCATCCTGATTAAAAACATTAGCTCCCAATCCATAAACAGTATCAGTAGGATACAAAATCACACCACCTGAAAATAAGACATCAATAGCTTTATTTATTGATTCTTCATCTGGATCTTCAGGATTCATCTTAATTATTCTCATCAAATCACATATAATTCATAACTAAAACTCTTGTTTAGCTTGTTTTATCAAAGTTAGTAAACAAGCCTAATTTCCACCAAAATTAAATAGTGAAAAATTTAAATTAGCCTATAATTCTTTCAATATTATCTTTAATAGCTTTTCTCTCACAATAAAAAGCAACAGTTTTTCCATCCTTTTTAAATATGAACCAACAGCCTTCAAACATAGGGTGTTCAAGTTCATAGCCTGAATATGTTCCATAAGAAGTATTATGTACACTCCATCCTTCTGATGATATACTTGATATTACCTGTTGAACAGATTTATTTTTATAAACATATACTTCGAGATTAATATACTTTGTTATTTCTTCTCTATCCTCACCATCACCATAATACATAGTATACTCAGTAATATACTTATTAAAAAAGGAATCTCCATCTTCCCCAGCAGCACTTAATTCATAATCACTTGGAATATTAAAGGATACTCCATCAATTTCAAATTCATTAAAAGACGTATAAGTATATTGCATGAAAAAAATTGAATAAATTCCTCCAACTACAAGACATATAATAATTATAGTAGCTATAAGAAATGTTACATTTTTATACAAAGGTTCAGATTCATTAATTTCTTCATCTGAAGATTTAAATTTGACTAAATTGTCAACATAGACTTTTCGAATTTCACTAATTGAATTTCCATTTTTCCATGCCCCTTGGACAATTTCTTGTAACTCATTTCTGGAGAAAGAACTTTTTAAAACCTTTTTAAGATTATCACTTTTTTGAGAACCTGAACCAACTAGCTTATCTACCAGTTCCTCTTCAGGTGTTTTTTCTTTTTTACTGCCCATTTTTAGAATTCCTATTTAATTTTTTCAAATATAGTACTTTCATTCACTTATGTGGCATTTTATCATTCTAACTAGATGAAGAAAAAAGCTCTAGAAATCGTTGAAAACATGATTAAGCGAGTTATAAATAGAAAAAATTTCTCACGTCATATTTTATCTATGTCACAAAAGTTAGGAGAAGTATTATAATAATTAATTTCTATTTTAAAAGTGTGTTCCTGAATAAAATAGAACTTTCCTTTAACTATAATAATTAATTTCTATTTTAAAAGTGTGTTCCTGAATAAAATAGAACTTTCTTTTATTTTCAAACTGATTTAAAGTAAAATGGAGTTGTTAATCAACTTAATAATATTATTAATATACTAAATGAAATAATAATTAATGTTTACTACAAAAACAGTAAAATTAAAAATAAAAACATTATGTGCTTTATCTTAGTTTGCTTATTACTAACAATTATGAAAATATTTGTTATAATTAGTATTTAAAACTCACTATTCATAAAATTTCTCTACGGCTTAATATAAGTCATAATATTCCTCAATTCAAAGATAAAAAATAATAAAAAAAGACTATCAAAAGATAAAATCAAGTTTTTTAAAATATTATAATACTAAAATTGTTCTATATATTAAATGATTATATAAGGACTATGTAAATTTTTCTGGTGTAAATTGAATTTTCAGATTTTTCAAGTGAAAATTGAGATTTAAATTAAATTGATTAAATTAGTTTATTTGTGAATATTGCAAGAATCTTCCATTTTCACAAAATTCAAAATTTACAAATGAACTCATAATTTCATGTTAAACACCATAAAATTTTACAACGCCATAATAAGATTAAAGCTAAATAATTATATAAATAGTAGTTTATATAATTAGAATTATGTTTGAAAGATTTAGACCACTTCTTGAAAAAGTTTTAAGCCCAATAGCTAAAGAACTTGATATAAATCCTAATATAATAACTATTTTTTCTTTAATAATTGCAGTTATTGCTGCTGTATCTTTTGCATTGAATAGTTTAATAGTTGGAGGAGTATTATTATTTTTAAGTGGTTTATTAGATGTTTTTGATGGTGCAATAGCTAGATACCATAATAAAGTGACTAAATTCGGTGCTTTTCTTGATTCAACCACTGATAGATTTTCTGATACTCTGATTATTATAGGACTCCTTGCAGGAGGATATACAACTTGGGTGTTAGGAGTATTAGCTATTCATTCATCTATAACTGTTAGCTATGTTAGAGCAATAGCTGAATCTAAAGGAATTCCTTGTACAGTAGGAATCGGTGAAAGAGCAACTCGTTTGATAATTTTAATTGTTGGAGCATTTATAGCCTCATACCTTGGTAAAATGTATATGAGCATAGCTATTTTAACATTAGTTTTTCTAGCTTATATTACAGTAATCCAAAGAATAGTTCATGTTTGGAACTGGACTAAAAAGCAAAAATTTCCTGAATGATTTAAAAAAGATAAAAAGTTAAAAAATAAATTTATTTTGAGTAAATGATAGTATGGAATGTAGAGAAAGAATTTTAATAGATATAGATAAGCTTGAAAATAGTTTTAAAGAAATTAGAGATTTAAATCTTTCAGATAAAGAAAAAAAAATTATTGAAAGGGCAAAAAATTACAGAGATGACTGTGAATATTATCTTGAAAAAAGAGATGAATTAAGCTCTTTTGGATGCATTACCTATAGCCATGGTTTAATTGATGCTTTAAAAATTAAACATAATCTTATTTAAAATTATTAATGCTTTTTTATTCTAAATAAAACATAACAAATGAAAATATTGAATATAAGATACTCTTATACAATATCAATAATAGATTACTTATAAATAAAATTATAACAATATTAATAATTAATCATTAAAATAAAAATAAAATATAATAGTATTAATAATTGATTCAACTATAAAAAAAATTTAGTAATAATTAATTATTGATTATGTGAAATAAAAAAATTATAATAAATGCTCAAAAATTTATTTCCATTAAATAGCTATTTTTTCATAAAATAATTTATAGAAAATTTTAAATAATTAAGTGAATGATAAACAATGGTGGTGAGTAATTGTTACTTGAAATAAAGGATTTAGCAGTTGAAGTTAGTGGAAGACAAGTGTTAAAAGATATTAATTTGTCTATAAAAGCAGGAGAAACTCATGTTCTCTTAGGACCAAATGGAAGTGGAAAAAGCACTCTATTTATGAGTATTTTAGGATTTCCCAAATATAATGTTACAAATGGGAGCATATTCTTTAAAGGAGAAGATATAACAGAACTCAATACAACAGAAAGAGTTAAAAAGGGAATTGGAGTAAGTTTCCAAAATCCTCCAGCTATTCGTGGTGTGAGTATGAAGGATCTTTTAAAGGTAGAAAGTGGGCAAAGTCTTAAAGAAGAGAAATTAACTCCAAAAATGTATAAATTAGCCCAAAAACTCAAATTTAATGATGATTTCTTAAAAAGAGATGTTAACCTTGGATTTTCAGGAGGAGAAGTAAAAAGGTCAGAAATACTTCAGCTACTTGCTCAAAAACCAGACTTTACCATGTTTGATGAACCAGATTCTGGTGTTGATATTGAAAATGTAGAATTATTAGCTGAAGAAATTAACATATTACTTGATAAAGACAAAAAACATAGACAAAGAAAAAGATCTGGTTTGCTAATTACCCACTTAGGTTATATCTTAAATTTTGTTAATGCAGACATAGCTCATGTTTTAATGGATGGAAAAATAGCTTGTTCTGGAAATCCAGATGAAATATTAGCAGATGTAAGAAAAGAAGGATTCAAAGGATGTGTTGAATGTGCGAAATGCTCTACAAAAAGCTAAAAAAGCAGAACATAAAAAAGCAGCTATTGGATCTGACATTGACTTGGGAAATTTCACAAAAGAAAATAAAGAAGAACATGAAACTGTTGAAAGTATAGAAGACATTCCCCAAAAAGTCAAAGGTACGTTACTACAAGTTGGAGTAGATTCTACAGAAAATGAAAGAGCAGGGTCATTTCTTCAAATGGATCAAAGTAATATATACTCTAGTTCAAATTCCAAATCCATTGAATTAATGAACTTAGAATCAGCTTTAAACAAACATAGCTGGTTAAGTGACTATATGTGGAATACAGTCTCACCAGACGCTGATAAATACACAGCCCAAACTGCACTTAGAGAAACTCAAGAAGGTACTAAAAGTGGATACTTCATAAGGTCCCTTCCAGGGACTAAAGAAGTATTTCCTATGCAAGCATGTATGTTTATTGGTGATGAGGCAGTAATGCAAACTTCTCACAATATAATAATAGCTGAAGAAAATTCAGAGCTTCATGTTATAACAGGTTGTGCAACAGGTGAAGATGTGAGCTCTGCACTTCACGTTGGAGTATCAGAATTTTTTCTTAAGCCAGGGTCTAAAGTAACATTTACAATGGTTCATAATTGGGCAGAACAAGTAGAAGTTCGTCCAAGAACAGGAATTAGAATTAGTGATAATGGAACATTAATCAACAACTATATTTTAACAAGTCCTGTTAAAACAATCCAATCATACCCAACAGCATATTGTGAAGGTGAAAATTCAAAAGCTATTTTTCAAAGTATTCAAAGTGGACAGAAAGACTCTGTTATTGATGTTGGATCTCGTGTTTATTTATCTGGGAAAGGTTCAAAATCAGAAGTTATATCAAGAGCAGTTTCTCATGATGAGTCAAAGATATATTCAAGAGGACATTTAGCTGGAACTGTTCAAGGGGTTAAAGGACATCTTGAATGTCATGGACTTGTTCTTTCAGATGATTCAATGATTTATGCAGTTCCAGAACTTGAAGCAAGTGCAGCTAATCTTGAAATGTCTCATGAAGCAGCTGTTGGAAAAATAGCTGAAGAAGAAATTTATTATTTAACTTCAAGAGGATTAACTGAAGATGAAGCTACTTCTATGATTGTAAGAGGATTTTTAAGTATGGATATTACAGGTCTTCCTCCAGAATTAGCTAATGAAACTAAAAAAATGATTGATATGAGTTTAGAAGGTATTTAACCTTTTAAACATGAATAATTTTTTTTTACTGTTTTTTCAATCCAAATTAGTTTTTTTATATAATTTTTTTAATTTTAACAAAAATCTAAGATTTGAAGTCTTAAAAAATAATAAAATATTCTTTAATATTAAAAAAAAACAAATAAGATATTAATAAAAATAAAAAATTATATAAAAAAATAAAATATTCATAACATTTAAAACAAATAATTTATAATTATTAATTAAAAATATTATGTCAAAAAAAAATATTTAAAAAAGAAAAATATGTTGATTTAAAAAAATAAAAATCAACTATTGAAAAAAATTTATTTATTTACTATTTCTTCTATATGCTACTAAAGTTAAAATAGCTAATACTAAGAGTATAGCTATGTTAATACCAGTAGATTTCATACTAGTATGAACATTTAAAAGATTAGGTTTACTGAGATTATTATCTACACCTTTATCTTTATTATTATCGCCAATACCATTTTTATCATGGTCTAACTCTTCATCATCAGAATCATTAATAGGATTATCCGTATTATTATCTGTATTATTAGTTTTATTTTCATCAGTTGAATTAGAATCATTTCCAGTAACATCAAATGATGTACTATTGATAAATCCAAAGTAACTGTCATTTCCATCCCATTGAACTGAAACAATAATGTTTCCAGCTTGAGTTGGTGTGTAAGATAAAATCCAGTTCCCATTACCATCAGTAGTTACGGTATACGTTTTACCATTTACTGTGACGGTGATGATGGTGTTAGCTATTGGATTTCCATTTTTATCAGTTGCAGTACCTGTTATATTAATTTTTTGACCGACTTTAACATTATTTGGAGTGTTTATTGTTGAGTTAGTTTCTATTGCGGCTCTTAATTGGCCATTTAATAGAATTATTTGATAATTTGTATGACCAGCATAATCACCAGAAACAGGAAGTAAATCTTCAAAATCAGGTACAGTATAATTTATACTAGCATATCCTTCAACAGAATTTGCAGATCCAATACTAGTTCCATTAACCATGAAACTTATACTTTGACCTGTTACAGTATTACCCATATCATCAGTTAAAGTAGCATATAAAGTAACAATCTGACCTTTTACAACTTTTATAGTACTATTTTTTAAGTAAGTCAGGTTTAAAATGCCCATATTACCATTATTATAGATCATCTGCCCTAAATCTGCAAAATTACCTTTCATAGTATTGTTAAAAACACCCATAAATCCATTATTATAAATAGCCCCACCATAATATGATGCCAGGTTATTTTCGAAATTAGAATTAGTTACACTAAGATTACCAATATTATAGATTGCACCACCACGATTTGATGCATTGTTATTACTGAACTTACTATTTATTATTGTGGAAGAATTACACTGATTGTAGATAGCACCACCAAATTGGGCTGTGTTATTAGTGAAATTAGAATTCATTATTTTAAAACTATAAGATTCAGTGCCAACATAAGACTTATTATATACATATATAGCACCCCCGCTATAGTATGCTCTGTTGTTTGTGAAAGTACAGTTTATAATTGAATTATTGGCTCCATGATTAATTAGAGCACCACCATACCCAAAGGTGGCAACGTTGTTTGTGAAAGTACTATTTACTATAAGATAATTATTACCTTCAAAGTAGATAGCACCACCAGCAGCACCAACATCTTTGGCTGTGTTATTAGTGAAAGTACTGTTTATTATTTTAACATCATTTTCAAGCCAACCAAAAATAGCACCACCCCATTGAGCTGTGTTATTAGTGAAGTTGCTGTTTATTATAGTGAAATTAAACCCCCCACCAATAAAGATAGCACCACCATATTCTTCGGCTGTGTTGTTTGTGAAAATACAATCTATTAATGTAATATTAGATCCATACTCATAGATAGCACCACCATCATAAGTTGCTTTGTTGTTTGTGAAAGTACAGTTTATCAGTACGAAATTATAACCATTACTATTGGAAATAGCTCCACCAGAACTAGTAGCTGTATTATTAATGAATTTACAATTTATGAATGTTATATTTGCATATTTATTATTATTGTAGATAGCACCACCATTAGTATTATTTCCATTTATAAATGTTATGTTTATAAATTTTATATTATTATTCCTTATTTCGAATATTCTCTTTAATTTTTGCCCATCTATAATTACTGTGTCTGTTGAGCCATTACCTTGTATTGTTATACTTTTATTTATCATTATTCCAATATCACCTGCTTTATTGTATATTCCAGGTTGTAAAAATAAGATTTCTCCAATCCCTGTATTGTTTATACCTTGTGCTATTCCACCAACAGTTGTATTATCAATTGTTTGGTTAGCTGCATAAGGTGTTTGTAAACTACAAACTATGAATAAAAAACTTAGTACCATTAAAAAATGAATTAATGGTTTTTTGTGTTTTTCTTCAAATATAATTTTTCCACCTCCTTAAAATGAAAAAAAGTATGTGTTTATCATTAAAAGTAAAATAACTCTTTAAAACAGATTTATTAAGAGTTAATTTAGTTTCTAACATATCATCTTTCTTATTAAAATTTTTCATATTTAATATCCTATAATTTATTTATTAAAACATATTTTTTATAAAATAAAATACTTAAAAAAAAATTTTATTTAAAAATATAAATAAGCTATTTAAAAAAAAAGCTTGTTTTATTTATTATTTCTTCTATACGTTATTAAAGATAAAATAGCTAATATTAAAAGTATGACTATGTTAATACCTGTAGATTTCATGCCAACAGACATTTTAAAAGTATTTTTAGGATTGTTGGTATTTTTATCTGTATTTTTATATTTAATAGTGTCTTTATTATCTTCATTATCTTTTTTATCAAAAACTAATTCTTCTCCATCAGGATTATTGCTAGAATAATCATTATAAGTACCATTACTTGGATCTTCAATTTCAACATCATTACCAGAATCTCCAATATCAGTACCATTATCAAGATCTTCAATATCAGTACCATTACCAGAATCTCCAATATCAGTACCATTATCAGGTTCTTCAATGTCAGCAAAAGATGCATTAAAAGATAAATCTACATATTGTTCATCTAAAGAAGCGTTTAAAAACTGTAAACCTTCATTTAAAATAATGAATTCATGGACAAAAAGACTATCGCGATTAGTATTATAATCAATACCATTAAATGTTCCATTAATATCAAAATAAGGTAAGTTTTCAACACCAATATTAGTTAAAGTAGTATTTAATACCAATAAAGCAAAATTCACTTTATCTCCAACAAATACATTCTCCAAACTAGTAAGATTAATAATATTCAAAATATAATGATTATTAGTATGAAAACCAACAACTTTATCACTAATATCGTTAATTCCCCACCAATTATAATCAAAATTACAACCATTATCAGTAGTAGCTATGAAATTTAAGCCAACAGGAGCTATAATACGATTATAATTAACAGTTAAAGCAACAGAACTAGGGTTATTTTCATGAAAATAAATGCCAGTACTAGTCGCGAGTATAGTATTACCTGTAATATTAACATTACTTAAAACAACACCATAAAGACGAAAATGCAAACCAATCCCATTACTGTTAAAGGTATTATTCAATATAGACAAACCACTAAATTCACCCCAAAAATCAATACGCATAGCATAACTATTACCATTACCAGTAATATTATTCCCAACAAAGCTTAAAACAGCGTTGTTACTGTTGGATGCATCTAAATAAATACCTCCCCATTTCATTCCAGTGATATTATTGTTAAAAACTGTTAAAATATTTTTGCTACTACTGTATATCTCTAAATTAAGAGCAACAGCGTTTTCACCAGTAATATTGTTGTTAATTAAGATTATATTGTTGTTACTAACAGGTACATAGATATCAAGACCAGGGTTTAATGTTCCTTTGAGATTATTACCAATGAAAGTTAAAGTATTGTTACTACTAGGTGCATCAAAACAAACACCTGAGAGATATCCTGTGATATTGTTATTAATGAGAGTTATATTGTTAGTACTGGAGGCTGCAGGCATCTCAAAACCATCTTCATACCCTATAATGTTATTGTTAATAAATGTTATAGTGTTGTTGCCACTGAATGCATCAATTTTCACAGCTCTCCATTCACCTACAATCTTATTATTAGTGAAAGTTATATTGTTGGAACTAGTTAATACATATAGAAAAACACCATATCTTTTTCCTGATATATTATTGTCAGTAAAGGTTAAATTGTTGTTACTGTCATGTGCATAACCTAAAATACCATCACCTTCAACTGTTCCGTTCCCCATGATATGGTTTTTGGTGAAAGTTATATTGTTCTTGCTATGGTGTATATAGAGATAAACACCTTTCCCTGTTGTTCCTATAATAATGTTGTTTTCAAAATTCAATGTATTATTACAACTATAAGTCCAAAAATATACGCCATTAGAATTATCTACACCCTTAGCGATGATATTATTATTTTTCACAGAAGCACTAACAATTGAACCAGTAGAGGCACTCACATAAATAGCACCATAGTTTGAATTGCTTATGGAAGAAATTATGGTATTATTTTCAATTAAAATATCTATTGAATTAGAACCAGTACAATTAATACTAATATCGCTTGTAGATATACTATTTCCAATTATTGATATTTTACTATTATTTGATTTAATAGCTGTTTGATATCCACTAATATTCAGTTTAGTAATATTAACATCATTTGCAGTTATATTAAAAAGGATGCCCCCATTACCTTTTATATTAACTTGACCATTAGATGTTATATTAACACTTCTTGTAATATTCAAATTTTGAAGGTTATTGTAGGTTCCTGCACTAAAAATAATTGTATTGCCTTCATTATTATCATTTATAAAATTTTGAATATCATTTGAAGATACACCTTCATAAAATGTTTTTGCATTAACTCCAGAAATTAGTGTAAAAAACACTATTCCAAGAAGTGTTAAAAGCAAAAAACTCTTTAAAATAGATTTATTAAAAGTTGATTTAGTTTCAAACTTATCAGCTTTTTTATTAAAATTGTTCATGTTAATTTCCTATAATTATCGATTAATAGATGTTTTTTTATAAATCAAAAAAACATTATAATACATATATAATATTTGGATTTTCATTCAAATATCAATAATTATTATAATACACATATGCCACTATATAAAAAATCTAATTTAAATATGTGCAAACCAGATATTACAACCTTATCATATATAAATACTCGCATAAATATTTGAATGTTCATTCAAGTATTAATGACTAGTATAATACGTATATAAAGTTACATAAAATATCTAATTTAAATATGTGCAAACCAGATATTACAACTTTATCATATATAAACCCTCGCTTAAATATGTGAATGTTCATTCAAATATTAGTATATTATAATAGAATATATTCAATTTAAAAAAAAAAAAAAAAAAGTTATAAATTCAAAACCCCCAATAGCTATTATACAAAAATATTTACCAGTATATTTATTATTGTAAGTTTAATTAATCTTATTTTTTAAAATTTACAATAATATTTGATTAAAACCATTAAAATCAATCATAAATCTGATTCATGTAATATTACACTTTAAATCATGTTAAAAAATGAAACAATGCATAAATATAAGCGAAAAATAATAAAATTAAAATTTATATATTAACCATTAAGATTTTTATTTTAATAAAAAAAATAAATCATTTTTTTGATTATTTTTTAATTATTTATTTCTAATACAAATTTTTAAAAAAAAAATTTTAATTATATTGAAAAAATTTATAAACCAAATTGTATATAACTATTGTTACTACCAATGATAATGAAAATTTTAATTACATTAAGTGTATAATAAGATTTGAATAAGAATAGCTATCAAATAATTTCCTATAGTTTGAAACAAAATTGAAAATTTTTCAACTACATATAATTAGCTATTACATAGCTTAAAAATTGAATTAATTTTAAATAATCTTAAGACTATATTTAGTTAAGTCAAATAAAGTCATTATATTGTAACAATAATAAAAAAAATCAAAATATTTCGTGCTATTATCACAAATTATAATTTAGAATATCACAAATTATAATTTAGAATTTAATGGTTATAATTAGGAGTTAGTGAATGAAAACTCTAAAAATAAATGATCATCCTTTAAATCTTGCAAATAAGATATTAAATGACTTAAAATCATCGGAAAACATGGGACTTCTTAAATGTGTACAATGTGGAATGTGTACATCTACTTGTCCTTCTGCTAAAAATTCAGATTACAATCCTCGAGATATGATTGAAAGAGTTCTTGAAGGAGATGAAAGTGTAATTGAAGAAGAAAACATTTGGAAGTGTTTTTACTGCTATACATGTCACAGTATCTGCCCTGTTGATAATAGTGCTTGTGAAGTAAATCAAGTTTTAAGACAATTAGCTATAGCAAAAGGAATAGTTAATAATGAAATAAGTCCTTTTTCAGATTTTGGAGATAAAATGTTAGATTTAGGTCTTGGTGGTATTCCAAGTAATTTCTACCATGATTTAACAAGAGACATTGGTGAAGAATGGATGGAAAAAAACTTGCATTTAGATGAAATACGACTAGAATTAGGATTAAAACCTCTTAAAATGCCAGATGAATCTATTAAAGAAATTAGAGTATTACTTGAAAAAACAAATTTTGATAAAAGACTTAAAAAAATTAAAGACACTCATGAAATAGATGATTAGTAGAGTTTTAATAGCTAATAAGAAAAAATATATCAATAGCTATTTACATCTAATAATAAATAAAATTACAATCATGAAAATATCTAAAATAAATAAAATTACAATTATAATAATATTTAAAATAAATAAGTTTACAACCATGATAAATATTTAAAATATAAAAAATTTCAATCATAATTATAAAATTTTATATTATAATATTCTGGAAGGTACTTTAATGAAAAATATACCTGATAAAAATATTATGCTCTTTAAAAGCTGTTTAGTAAGTGGAGAGTATCCTGGAGTTGAATCATCCACTAAATATATTTTTGATAAAGTTGGAATAGATTATTTAGTTGATGACAGGCAGTCTTGCTGTACAGGGCTTGGACATTACTCTGATGTGTTTGATCAATTTTCCACCACAGTTATAGGAGCCCGTAACTTCCATTTAGCTAATGATACTAATAATACTAACATAGTTATGCTCTGTGCTACTTGTTATGCAATACATAAAAAAGTAGCTAAACTATTAAACAAGAATAAAAAAGTAAGATCAGATGTTAATGATATTTTTAAAGAAGCTAAACTTGAAAAAATGAAGTATAAGAAAGACAGTATTGATTCTTCCTCAAATATCTTCCATGTAGTTGAGATACTTTACAATAAAAGAGATGAAATAGCTAAACATGTGAAGCTTAATCTTTCAAAATTTAGAATAGCCACTCACCATGCTTGTCATTACTGTAAAGTTCAATATGAGGATGTCATTGAAGGATTTAGAGATCCTAAAATATTAGATGAACTTATAAAAAGCTGTGGAATAGAGCCAATTGCTTGGTATAACAATAAAAGGGCTACATGTGGTGCTGGATTTAGACAAAGATTTGTAAACCGAGATTTATCTTTGAAAGTCACCACTGATAAGTTATTAACTTTAAAAGATGAAAATACAGATATATTAGTCCATATGTGTCCAAATTGCCAAATGCAGTTTGATAGATATCAACCATTTATAGCTAAAGATTTGAAGATTGAATTTAATATATTTCATTTAAACATTGCCCAGCTAATTGCTTTTGTAATGGGTGCTGATCCTTATAAAGTAGTGGGGATCCAAACACATACTGTTCCAATAGAACCATTGATTGAAAAAGTAGAAGCTATTTCACATGAAATGAAAAAAACAAAAGTTGTAGAAGATGTTTATTCAGATTAACTGCTTTAAATAGTTAAAACAGCGAAAATAATTAAACTTGCTGAAAATAGTTAAAAAATTAAAAATAACTAAAATTATCTAAATTAAAATTAAAGAATTATAATTTAAAAGAATAAAAATTTAAAAAATAAAATTCAAAAGAATTAAATTTTAAGAATTACAATTAAAAAAAAAAAATTATTAATAATAAAAAAAATTATTATTAAAAGTAATAATATTAATTATTTGAACTAAAAAAAAAGTATAATTAAAAAAATGATTAAAATGACAATTGTAAACCCCCCAATATCTTCAAAGCCAGAATTACGAGTAGGTGTTTTTCTTTGTAGATGTGGAGGAAACATTTCAGATATTATAGATATCGAAAATCTCAAAACCTCAATAAATGCAGATATTGTTGAAGAGTTTGAAAATTTATGTTCACTAAATGGACGTAAGGTAATTAGAGATAGTGTCATTAATAAAAATTTAGATAGAGTAGTGATAGCTGCTTGCTCACCAATCACTCATGAAAAGACCTTTCAAGATTATATAAAACCATTGAACCCTTATCTTATGGATATGGCAAATCTTCGGGAGCAATGTTCATGGATCCATGATGATGAAAAGAAAGCTACTGAAAAAGCTAAAACATTGATTAATGCGTCAATAGAGAAAGTGAAACAGTCCCAAGCTGTTGATCCAATACTTTGTCAAACTCCAGAAACAGCTGCTGTTATTGGAGGAGGAATTTCTGGAATTAGTGCTGCTCTTTCACTTGCAAAACAAGGAATTAAAACTTATCTAATAGAAAAAAAACCATCTATTGGAGGGAAAATGATAAAGATTGGAAAAGTATTCTCTCCAGTGAAACTTGCAGAAGAATGTGGAATGTGTTTGATAAATCCTATTATGAATGAAGTTATTTGGCATGAGAATATTGAAATTATAACCAATGCTAAGGTCTTAAGTGTAGAGAAAAGAGCTGGAAACTTTAATATCTTACTTAAAAGAAAGCCAAGATATGTAGATGAGGAAAAATGTATTTCATGTGGAAAATGTACAGAAATATGCCATGTAGAAGTTCCAGACTCATGGAATGATGGACTTTCAACTAGAAAAGCAATTTACAAACCATTTTCTCAAAGTTATCCTGATGCATACACAATTGATATGGAAAATTGTGAAAAGTGTGGAAAATGTGTAAAACAATGCCCTATGGATGCAATATGCCTTAAAGGAGAAAGTGAAATGATTCCTTTAAATGCAGGTTCTGTTGTAATAGCTACTGGTCATAAAAACATTGATCCTACTCTCAGACCAGAATATGGATATGGAAAATATAAAGATATTATGACACAAAATGAACTTGGCCGTATTATGGGAGTAAATGGACCAACAAAAGGCAAACTAAGAATGCTCTCAAATGGGAAAGTTCCAAGACGAGTAGTTATGATACAATGTGTTGGTTCAAGAGATGAAAAACCTGATGGTCATAAATACTGCTCAAAAGTATGTTGTATGGTTGCTTTAAAAAATGCGAATATAATAAAACAAAAATACCCTGATACCGATGTAATTATCTGTTACACAGATATGAGAACTCCTGGAATGTATGAAAAATATTATAAACATGGGCAAGAAAGTGGAATACGATTAATACGAGGAAGACCTGGTGAAGTTGATAAAAAAGGAGATTCATTAATTGTAAGAGTGGAAGACACATTGCAAAAAAAGTTCACAGAAATTGAAACAGATATGGTTGTTTTATCTACAGCTATTGAACCATCAGAAGGTACAAAAAAAATAGCTAATATCATGAATCTTGGATTAACTGAAGATTTGTTTATAAAAGAAACCCATCCAAAGATAAAGCCAGTAGCTACTGATGTGAAAGGAGCTTATGTTTGTGGAACAGCTCAAGGACCAAAAGACATCACAGACAGTATAATGCAAGCTAATGCTGCAGCTTCAAAAGTAGCTGAAATCATGAATGATGGGCTTGAAATTGAACCATTTATAGCTGAAATAGATAATGAAAAATGTAATCTTTGTGAAGATTGTATAGCTATTTGTAAATATAAATCAATGTCTGTTAAAGATGATAAAATTTACATTGATCCAATGTCTTGTTCTGGATGTGGAAGGTGTTTAACAGTTTGTAAGCCTAATGCTATTAATATTCATGGAAATATTGATGAAAAAATATTTGCAACTATTTCTGGAATGTTAAAAGATAAAAAAGAAGGAGAAAAGAGAATACTTGTTTTCTTAGATCAGGTTGGTTATACAGCTGCTGATAATATTGGAGTTAACAGAGTAGATTATCCTGAATCAATCCATATAATTAAAATTCACTCAGTAAATAGAGTAATGCCTAAACATATAATTTATGCTCTTAAAAATGGTGCGGACGGAGTTTTCATTGGAGAATATCCTGGAGACTTAATGTATCACGAAGTAGAAAAGAAAATGAAACAAATAAGAAAAGAAATTGCAGCTAATGGTATGAACCCAAAAAGACTTTTATTTTCAAATGTATACATACCATATTTTAGAGGACTTGCTGATAAATTCAAAAAATTTGACAGGAAAATCGCGTCTTTAAGCTAAATTAAGTAAAAAAATCTAGATAAAATCAAATCTTTAACTAAATACAAGCAAAAATTATTATTATAATTATTATTATAATTAGCTATTTTTAACAATAATTTTAAATATAATCTTAATTTTTAAAATAATATAATCTTAACCTAAAAAATAATATAAATTAGAGCTATTAAAGTAGAAAAAATCGGGAAATGTATCACAAACTTCAAAAATTGGTTAAAATATTCATTGTTGTCTAAATACCATAGCTATCAAATTAAATAGAAATGATTATTCAGATACAATGATAAATTCGCCAACTTTTTCTACTTGAGCAAATGGAATCAATAAAAATTCTCCATGCCTTCTAGATCCTTTAACATGGACAGCACGATCTTCTTCAATTTTAACAGCTATATCAACTATCCTACCAGTTTTTTGATTAATAATCAGTTCGTCAAGTACTCCAACAATTTTTGCATTATTAGTAGCTACTTGATAGCCTTTAATTTGACTCCAAAGTTTCTCTTCTTTTTTTTCTTTTTTAGGAATTTCTTTATCATCCATGTTTTCACCAATAATCAAGATATTAAAAATAATTATATAAATATTCTAAAATTTATATAAACATACATTTTCTTTTTATTTAAATATTTCATTAGCTATGTGTATATCATCAAGAGTATTTATATTCAAGGCTAACTCTAGCTTAGGAATAATTAACTTTTCTTCTACTTGTTCTATATTTTGACTGGTTAATATATTTAATCCTGATGGAACAAGATTATCAAATACATAGGAAGGTTTTATTCCATATTTATTAAAAATTTCAAGGGGAACATGAACTGACATAGCTATTTTTTCTGATTTAAAATATTTTTTTAAAACATTATCAATAATATCTGATGTGACAAAAGGTAAGTCAACATTTATTATGACTAATACATCATTTTTACTATTTTTTTCAAATTTATCTAATAAAAAAGATAAATCCTCAATGTAACCTTCACCTGGAGTTTCAATATAATCCATATAAGTTTTAGCTTGAGTTTCAATATAATCTAGGGGATCTTCACCTGAAATTTCAATATGTTCTTCAATATTTTTATTATGGGAATTACTTAGATTTTTAAAATTGTTAAGACTATTATTGATTTTTTTAGTTATATATTCTTTTGTGTTAGGAGTATGTGGACTAGTAGCTACTATAATCTTTCCAATATATTTAGAGTTAGATAAATTATTTAAAACATGGTCAATTAATGTTTTAGATTTGAATTTAAAAAGAGGTTTTTCAATATTGCTTTTTAATCTAGTTCCTTTTCCTCCAGCCATTAAAATAGCTATAATCATTGTATCAACTATAAAAAAAGTTTATTTTATTTTATTGTTATTTAATTGTAATTTAATAATTTAATAATCAAATAATCTAGTCTTTAAATATTGATAAAATTGAAAAATTTATTTATAAATTTATAATTAATTAAATGATTTATATAAATTTAATTTAAAAAATTTTAAAAGTTTTTTATTAATAAAATTATTTCAATAAACTAATCATGCGAAAATTTTTTATAATTATTAAAAAATTTATTATCTCTATTTAAAAATAATTATCCTTAATACTAAAAAAATAATGAAAAAAATAATAAAAATTAAAAATAGTATTATCTTTATTTAAAAATAATTATCCTTAATACTAAAAAAATAATGAGAAAAATAATAAGTATTAAAAAATTTATTATCTTTATTTAAAAATTATTTGAGATTATTAATTTAAAACTATTTCTTTTGTAATTTTCGTCTAGCTCCTAAAATACATGGTCCGCCACGTTTTCCACCAACCGGGACTAATTGTGTTCCCATAGAATTCATACAACGAGCCATAATAGCTGAACCTAAAGCTAAACCATCTGAAACAAAAACACATTCATCGAAAAGGTCTTTTGTGTGTTCTAATATTAATTCAGGTTTTTTTCCTGTAATTCCTGCTCTTCCAGTGATTCCTAAAGCAGAACCTTCAAGAACTATATTTTCATCATATGCTACTTTTAAAAGACGTTTAACAATTAATGCAGTAGTATGATCCATAGTTGCAAATAAAGTACTTAAACCATCATTTTTATAAAGTTCTTCTCCTAAAACAATTAAATCAGGGATTTTATCAGCATTTTCTCCAACATCACAACCAATAAGCACAGTTCCAGCTTTTTCTGCAGCTACTGGATCAAGTGGAACTGTTCCAAACCTTTCACGATCTAGTGGAACCTTTCTAATATCAATTAATTTATGAACTTTCTCAGCATTTGATTTAGCTTTTTTCCAATCAGCTTTTTTTAATATGTCTTTAGAATATAAATCAATAGCTGCTCCACCTTCTTTATCAACTTGATTTGTTCCTCTAACTAATGAATCAGCTATAACACCAGCTAAACCTAAAAAATTACCAACTGTATGAGCATAAGGCTCATCATTATTTACAACACGACCAGCTAATGTTGATCCAAAATCTATTGAAACACAAGGATTTCTATAATCTACATCAGTCCATTTTGCCCCTAATTTGATTCCTGCAGTAACAAGTTCTCCTTCCATTTCATTAGCTACTACTTCTTTTCCTTTCGGAGGTAGGACACTTACAACAGCACCATCAAATATAACCTTATCAAGTAAAGTATAATCCTTTAACCTATCCGGAAAATTATCAACAGACATAGCGGGCGCCATTTTTCGTGGAATTACCCCTGCATCTAAGCAACCATTAGCTAATGCTATAACAAGCTTTCCAATTTCTTCAGTGGTTGCAAATCCTGCTGTTACACCAGTTGATCGGACTACAAAATCTAAATCTTCTTCAATATTAATGTTTGATTTTTTTGCAGAATCTAAAACAGCATCCCTGATCATTTCAGCTACTGATTCTTTTGAAAGTTCAATTCCCCAAACTGTCTCTCCAAAAACTTCTTCACCTTTTTTAGGAGGTCGAATATCCCTTGTCATCTTAATAGTCTTATTTATTAAATAACTTTCACTCGTATTAAGATTAGTAGCCGTTATAATACATTTTGTAGTAGTATTTCCAAGTTCAACAGAAGCAGCTATGTAGTATTCATCAGATTTCATTGAATAACCTGAACCAACAGTTTTAGCTGCAAAATGCGATGACTTTAAAGATTCAAATGTTTTAAATTGACTTTTAGCTATTACTGGTTTAGGTCCTAATCGAAATATTTTACTTATAAAAGACATTTTTTCCCTCTATTAGAATAATTATTATTAAATTTATTAAATAGCTATTTAAAAAAACATTTAATAATAAAAACTCTATATCAATAAAAATAATCTAAAGCATACCATGAATTTTTAATAATATGTATCATAAATAGAACATATAAATATTATTAAAAAAATGAGAAATTAATTGTTTATCTGCTAATAAAACAAATAGCCAATAGATAAATTTTTATTTTAATTTATAAAAAAATTTTATTAAAACAGATATTATTATATTATTTATAATCTTTAAAAACCTTATAAATCCAGAAATATATTATATTATTTATAATCTTTAAAATAAGATATTTTATCTATTTTATTATAAAACTGGAGGTTGTCCAATTTTTAGTTGGTTGAAAAATGTATATTACTTAAATTGGAAATTTTATTATTTTGTAAAAGAGTTTTTAACTCTTTAAATTGTAAATAGAAATAGTAACATTAATA
>JAITUQ010000005.1 GCA_031286225.1 Candidatus Methanorudis spinitermitis | reverse complement strand
TATGATGAAAAAAAAAAAGTAGTAAAGAAAAGAGCTATTTTAATCGGAGATGCAGCTTCTCAATTGAAACCTACTACAGGAGGAGGTCTTATTCTTGGTTTTGAAGTTGTACAAATAGCTAAAAAATACATTAAAAAATCTTTAAATGAAGATAATATTTCTATTTTAAAAAAATATGAGGAAATTTTTAGGAAGGAATACTCAAATGAACTTAGATATCAAATTAAAGTTCAAAAAACTTTAAAGAAACTTTCTGATGATGATTTAGATTTTATGTTTTTTAAACTAAAAGAAAAAGATATGGATAAATTAATTTCTAAATATGGTGATATGGATAAACAATCAATTTTAGTTAAAGAAATTTTAAAAAAAGGATTAATCTTTTCTATTATTCCTTCAATTATTTTTAGGCAGGTTTCAAAAATTTGGAACTTGAAATAGTTCTTTGAAAATTATAAGGAGCAATATAAGTTTTAGGAGTTTTTAAATCATTTTAAACTATTTTTTTCAGGAATTTTAAAGTATTAAGAGAGTTTATTTATATTCAGGAGCTATAATAAATGGAACTTATATTGATTCAATCAAAAGAACATGAAACATTACCAATAGCTGAATTAAAAGCAGTATTAGCTACTGAAGAAATAGCTACTGAAATTGAATGTGTAAACACTGGTTTAATTTTATTAAAATCATTGGATTGGAGAAAATTTAGGGAAACTTATAAAATATTAGTTAAAAGATTAGCATATACTCATGAAATTGATGAAATAATTTTGAATACTTCTTTAAACAATTTTGAAGATGATTTTAAAAGTATTGATTGGAATGGTTTTATATCTAATAGCTATGCTGTTAGAGTAAAAAGATT
Source organism: Candidatus Methanorudis spinitermitis (assembly GCA_031286225.1). Lineage (GTDB taxonomy): Archaea > Methanobacteriota > Methanobacteria > Methanobacteriales > Methanobacteriaceae > Methanorudis > Methanorudis spinitermitis. Next base: position 8,377 of record JAITUQ010000005.1, on the reverse strand, counting down.
CAATAATCCAGAGATTGATACAATATCTACTGAAAAAAGATTAGGACATTTAATTAAATCTCAAAATTCTGATTTTAATGTTAATCTTGAAAATCCAGATTCATTTATACGGGTTATAATTTCAGATAATAGAGTTTTCATAGCTATTGAACGATTTAAACTTAATAAAAAACATTTTCAAAATGTTAAACCTCATAAAAGACCTTTTTTTTACCCAGGATCTATGAGTCCTAAACTTGCAAGATGTATGGTTAATTTATCTCATGTAAAAGAAGGTCAACTTCTTCTTGATCCTTTTTGTGGGACTGGGGGGATTCTTATTGAAGGAGGATTAGTTGGAGCCAAATTAATCGGATCAGATATTAATTGGAAAATGAAAAATGGCACAATTATTAATCTTGATTATTGTAATTTGGAAGATTATGAAGTGTATCATGTTGATGTAAGGGAATTAAAACTCTTTAAAAAAGTTGATGCTGTTGTTACAGATCCACCTTACGGAATTTCTACATCAACTGGAGGTGAAGAAAGCCCAATAATATTTCAACAGTTTTTAGAATCAATATCTAAATATATGATAGAAAATGCCTATTTGTGCATTGCTCACCCACACTACTTGGATATAGATCCAATGTTAAATGATTACAACTTTAAATTATTGGAAAGACATCAAATTAAAATGCATAAGAGTTTAACTCGTATCATTTCTGTAATACAAAAGTGTGGTTTATAATATTTGTTTAAGTATAATAATTTTAATCAAGAAGCTTTTCATGAATTTCAACTATGAGTGGTTTCATTATTTGTTATTAATCTTATAATTTATTTAAAAAAAATTAAAATTTAAATATTTTTTTTTATAATATGATTTTTAAATTTATTAAATAAAAATAATTATGTGATAATAAAATTTATTTAAAACTAAAAATTTACATAAAAAAGGAAAAAAATTAATTTTGTGATACAAATGATAGAGATTATCCCTGTGCTAGATTTAATGAATTCTATTGCTGTTTCTGGAAAATCTGGAAATAGAAATAGTTACACTCCTTTATCTACTTTTTATTCTTCAAATTCTGATCCTGTAAGTATTGTTCAGTCTCTTAAAATTAATGGAGCAAATCAGATTTACATTGCTGATTTAGATTTAATTGAAAAACAGGGTCATAACTTAGATAAGATTAAAATTATTAATACTATGTTACCAATTATGCTTGATGCTGGAATAAAAGATGTAAAATCATTTAAGTTTTTCTTAGAATTTGCATTTAAATTGGTTGTCGCTACCGAAACTTTAGAATCTTTAGAAGAGTTGTATAAAATATTTGACAGTTTCCCTAAAGAACGAATTGTAGTTAGTGTTGATATTAAAGATGAACAGTTGTTTTCTCAAAATATTAACATGACAATAACTGACTTTAAAAAAGAATTAATAGCTATTAATCCAAATGAAATAATTTTATTGAATATTTCAAATGTTGGAACAGAATCTGGTTTTGATAAAAATTTAATTGATACTTTCTCTGAATTAAAAGATAAATTAATACTAGGGGGAGGTATAACTAAAAATGAGATAAATGTACTTTCAAAGCAAGGTATAAAAAAAGTTTTAGTTGGATCATCTTTGCATAATGGGGAAATTAACATTATTTTATGATTTAATGTAATGTTTATATAGTTTTTTCTAAATTTTTCTATTTGGGTTTATATCAAAATACTTAATATTAAAAATGGCATTAATGTAGCTATGATAATTAATACTATTCCTATTTTGGTAAAATAGTTATCATTGTCCATAATCCCTGAAATTATAAGTATAACTCCTATAAATCCTAATATTACAGGAAATATATGTGAAAAAAATAAAGATCCAGTAACCACATTTGTTGGCATAATATCACCTTATGAATTTAATTAAAAATATTTTTTTATTTTTTTTAAATTTTAATTTTTTAATTTTCTTAATTATTAATTTAAAAGAGGAATATCTTTTTTAAATTTTTTATATGAAAAAATTTATTTTCTGTTTTTTTTCGATAAAATATATATTTATATTTTCATTATGTTTTATTATTTATTATATGAATTTTTATTAGAAAGTTTTATAATTAATAAGAAAAAGATTTATATTGATAATTATTATAAGAATAGTTTTTATTTTTTATTATATTAAATTATTTGGAGAATCTATATGGAGAAAGGAACAAATGTTTTAAAAGAAAAATTTGCTAAGATTGCTAAAGGTGGAGTCATTATGGATGTTGTAAATGCTAATGAAGCAGTTATTGCAGAAAATTCTGGAGCAGTTGCTGTAATGGCGCTGGAAAAAGTTCCAGCAGATATTAGAGCTACTGGGGGAGTAGCTAGAATGGCTGATCCAAATAAAGTTCAAGAAATTATTGATGCAGTTTCTATTCCTGTTATGGCTAAGGTGAGAATAGGGCATATAGCTGAAGCCCAAATATTAGAAACATTAGGTGTAGATATGATTGATGAAAGTGAAGTACTTACACCTGCTGATGAAGAATATCATATTAATAAGAAAGAATTTACTACTCCTTTTGTATGCGGTGCTAGAAATTTAGGGGAAGCTTTACGTAGAATTGATGAAGGTGCAGCTATGATTCGTACTAAAGGTGAACCTGGAACAGGCAATATTGTTGAAGCTGTTCGTCACATGAGAATGGTAATGTCTGAAATTAGAGAAATTCAAGGAAAAGAAGAAGTAGAACTAAGAAACTTCGCTAAATTTATTGAAGCGCCATTTCCTTTAGTAAAAAAAGTAGCTCAAACTGGAAAACTATCAGTTGTTAATTTTGCAGCTGGTGGAGTAGCTACTCCTGCTGATGCATCACTTATGATGCAATTAGGCTCTGATGGGGTTTTTGTTGGATCTGGAATATTTAAATCAGAAAACCCTGAAGAATTTGCTAAAGCTATTGTTAAAGCTACAGCTAATTATGATAAACCTGAAGTATTAGCAGAGATTTCTAGTGGATTAGGTTCAGCTATGAAAGGTGTTGAAATATCACAAATTGCAGATAACGATCGTATGCAAGAACGTGGTTGGTAATTTTTAATTATTTTTAAACATTTTTTATTTTTTAAAGTTTAGAAATCCAGATTTTTTCTAATATTTTAAACATTTTTTTATTTTTAAAGTTTAGGAATTCAGGTTTTTCTAATATATACTTATTTTATATTTTTTTTATTGTTTTCATTAACTCTGAATTTTACATTTTCTTTTATAAGTTCCTATGAAATTTTTTTTATCAAATGGAAATTGATTGCTCCTTTGGAAGTTTTGTATTGTTTTTTTAAATTAATTTATATATTTTGTATTTTTGAGAAGATATTGATTACTTAAGAATTTTTATTTTTTCATGAAATTTTATAACGAATGTTTGTTGGTATAGCAAATTTTCATTCTAAATTTCTATATTTATTTAAAAATTGCTAATGTTTAGTGTTTTTTAGTAAAAATTTTTGATCAAGGCTTATTTTCCTTTTTTTTTTTTAAATTAAATGGCATTCTGAAAGTTTTTTGATTTTGCGATAAGCTTATATGAGTGAATATTTATTATATTAATTATAAATTTTATAATATTTTTTTTATATAGAATTTATATTAAATCATTATCATTTATATAATAATTTATAATTTTCATATAATTATTAATAAATATTTATAATTTTTAACTGGAAGTTATAGAATATATAATGGTGGTGGTGAAAAATTTTAAGGAGGAGGTATTTGTCATGAAAATAAAGAAATTTTTTGTGGTAATGGCATTAGCTATTGTAGTTTTTTCAATGATCTTAGCTACTACTTATGCTACAAACGAAGTAAAATATGAGAAGAAAGATAGTGGACTAACTATAGAATCTAAACAAAAAGTAGCTAGTTACAAGGTAACTTGGAATGCAAATGGTGGGAAAATTGGAACCAAAAAGACAGTAACAACAAGTGTCAAAAAAGGCTCCAAGATAGGAAAACCTCCTACCACACCAAAAAGGACAGGTTATACTTTTAAAGGATGGTACAATAAGAAAAATGGAGGTACAAAAATAAGTACCAATACTAAGCCAACAAAGAGTGTTACAGCATATGCACAATGGAATAAAGGAGATTCAAAGGTTTTAACTGCTGAAGAGAAGAAATTAGTAGGGACATGGTGGCGTAATAATCCATATACTACCTATAAAATGGATACTTATGGTTTTCGTGCTGACGGAACATTTTCTTTTGTATATAATACATTATATATAAGAAGTGGAAATTGGAAGGCATCAGGTGGGAAGATAACATTCACAAATGTTATAACATCACGAGAACAATATGATGTAGGCAAGTATTCCAAAATTGTAGCTGAGTATCAATTTGAAAAACGATCAGATGGTAAAGGAGACTATTTGAAAATTGCATCACTTTCTTATACTGACAGAAATAATTTACCCTTTAGTTTTTCATGGGATAGATGGTATAAATCATGAATAGCTAAACAGTGAAAAACAAGCTTAATGAAAATAAACAAAACTCTATCTTTTTTTATATACCTATTTTATTTTCATTAACCCTAAATTTTACAATTTCTTTTATAAGTGCATATGGCATCTTCTTATCAAATGGAAATTGTATTGTTCCTTTAGAAGTTTTATATTCTAATAATTCATCTTTAAAATTTTTTATTCCACTTGAAGTAGGATAAAAACCAATATGATTTTTAAAAGCAGCGAAATGAACTAAATTACCATTCAAATAAAAAGTAGGTATACCATAGCTAATTTTTTCACTTGCTTCAGGTGCAAGTTCCTGTATAGTTTTTCGAATATTCCTTAATTTTTCTTGAATATCTTTTGGAAATTCTGAAATATATTCTTCAATTGTTTCTACCATAAACTCATAATTACTATTTTTAGATTTTAAATTCTTCTTTTTCTTTCTTTTTAACCAATTCTAAACCTAACTCACTTAATTTATATTTTTGAACTTTGCCACTAGTAGTTAAAGGGAATTCATCTACAAAGAAAACATGTTTAGGAACTTTATATCTAGCTATTTTTTGGATTGCATAATCTCTGATATCTTCTTCTTTTAAATCAGAGTTTTCTTCTTTGATTATAAAAGCACCAACAAGTTCTCCATATTTTTCATCTTTTATTCCAGCTACTTGGGCATCTTTAACTCCATCAATTGTAAAAAGGAACTCTTCAATTTCACGAGGATATATATTTTCTCCACCTCTTATAATCATGTCTTTTTCACGACCAACAATAGTATAGTATCCATCATCATCAACTATAGCTAAATCACCACTATGTAACCATCCATCTTTATCAATTACTTCTTCTGTTTTATCTGGCATTTTATAATAACCTTTCATTACATTATATCCTCTACAACAAATTTCGCCAGTTTCACCAGGTTTTAATTCTTCACCTGTTTTAGAATTGATAATTTTTACCTCAACATCATCAAATGCTACTCCAACTGTGTTAGCTTTTCTCTCAATTGTGTCATCAGCACTTGATTGAGTCATACCTGGGGAAGATTCTGTTAGACCGTAAACAATTGTGATTTCTGTCATGTTCATTTTATCCATTACTTCTTTCATAGTTTCAATAGGACATGTAGAACCTGCCATAATGCCTGTGCGAAGTGAAGACATATCAAACATATCAAACATTGGATGGTTTAATTCAGCTATAAACATAGTTGGAACGCCATGAACTGCAGTACACTTTTCTTTGTGAATAGCTGATAGAACAAGAAGAGGGTCAAATAATTCTACCATTACCATTGTTCCACCATGTGTTAAAATAGCTAAAACTCCAAGAACTATGCCAAAACAGTGAAAAAGAGGAACTGGAATACATAACCTGTCTTCTGCACTGAATTTCATTCTTTTGCCAATAGCATAGCCATTGTTTAGAATGTTTCTATGGGTTAACATAACACCTTTAGGAAAACCAGTTGTTCCAGAGGTATATTGCATATTTATAACATCTTCATTGCTTAAACTTGATTTGACTCTATTAAATTTATCATAATTTTGATGTTTACCAAGTAACATTATTTCGTTAGTGTTATACATCCCTCGATGTTTTTCTTGTCCTATATAAATAATATTTTTTAAGTGAGGATATTCATTACTTTTAAGATTTCCTCGAGAATGTTTTTTTAATTCAGGGATTAATTCATAAAGAGTTTCAATGTAATTAACATCTCGAAATCCATCAATAATAGCTAATGCTTTCATATCTGACTGTTTTAATATGTAATCTAACTCATGACTCTTATAAGCAGTATTCACTGTTACAAGAACTACTCCTATTTTAGCTGTTGCAAAAAGGAAAGTTAACCAATCTGGAACATTTTTTGCCCAAATTCCAACATGATCTCCTTTTTTAATTCCAATTGATAAAAGACCTTTAGCTAGTATGTTCACTCTTTCATCAAATTCTTTATAAGTAAATCTCAAGTTTCTATCAGGATAAACTATACACTCACGATCACCTTGAATTTCTACTTGCCTTTCAAAAAATTCTCCTATAGTTTCTTCTGAAAAAACCATTAAATCACCTATTTTTTTATATATTATTATTTTTATTATTAGTTCATTTTTCTAAAGATTTCCCAATTTCAGCTTCATCTATTAGATGGCTGATTAATTTTTCTCTTATTTCATTTGGGATAGGTTTAGATTTTTTTTCAATAAAATCATAATGTACAATAATAGCTTTTCCTTTAGCTTTAAGTTCTTCATTTTGCCATGCTTCATGTCCAAATGTAAATGAAGTGTTGCCTATTTTAAGCAAATAAGTTCGTATTTCAACATCATGACCAAAATACATTTGAGATACATAATCGAACTCTGTTCTAACCATGATAAGCTTCCATTTATCATAGCTAAGATTTAAATCAGGAGTAAAAAATCTGAAAATTTCATTTCTTCCAATTTCAAACCATTCAGCTACGACAATATTGTTTACATGTTTTAATCCATCAATGTTTCCAAATCGTGGAGTTACATAATTTATAAACATTTTTATCCCTTAGAGTATACAAAAATTAAAAAAAATAAATAAGATTAAATATTATATTGTGTTACGAATTAATTTGTATTATATAATAAAAAATTTATATTTTAGGTATTATTTAATAATTATTATTTTATAAAATAATATTATTTCTGGAATTTTAAAAAGTATTATTCAATAAAATAATTTACAGTTTAGGAATTTTAATAAATATTATTTTTTAAAAAATTAATCATGAAAAATGTTTAACTTGTTCTTTAATAATATGATATTTAAGATTCATAGGGAGTGTATACAACAGCTAATATTTTAGACATTTTTCCATTGTATGAGTGAAGATGATGTGGAACTATAGAATCATAGTAGATACTGTCTCCTTTACTTAGAATATAGCTATCTTTACCATATTTAACCTCTATTTCTCCTTCTAAAACATATACAAATTCTTCACCTTCATGGGAAGAAAGATTGAATTCTCCTTTGTTTGTATGAACATCGATTTTAAATGGTTCCATATTCCTATCATTTTTTCCTGCACCTAATGAATAAAATTCTAAGGCACTAACATCAGTTTGATTTTCTTCACCAGAAAAATACATTACTTGATCACTTTTACCTTTTTTTACAATAACAGGACCAGTTTGGGGAGCATCATCAAGAAATGTTCCAAGTCTGACTCCAAGTGATCTAGCTATTTTTGTTAGAGGGGTTAAAGATGGAACAACTTCTCCTTTTTCAATATTTTTCATGAGATCTAAGCTCATGTTATTTTCTTTAGCTAAGGATTCTAATGTTATTTCTCGTGATTTTCTTAATTCTTTAATTTTTGCTCCTATTTGATTTTTCACAACCATAATTCCACCTTAATTATATTCTCTTAAAGGACAGTTATTCTTTAATTATTTTTTTTAATCAAGTTTAGAAAGATTCAATACAGCTACTTGATTTTTATTAAAACTTTATTAAAAGATTTGATTCCTAATAATTTTATTATATTTTTTTAAATTAATATAAATTTGGCTGTTTCATTAGTATTTTTTTAATTATTCATTTATAAAAAAAACTTTCTTTAGTAAAAAATAGTTTTAATTTTAATTATTTTTATTATTTTTTTTAAATTTTTCATGAAAAAACTTTTTTAGCTAAAAATTAGTTTAATTTTAATAATTTTCAAGCAAAGAAAATAATTTGAAAATATAATTTAATTTTTAATATATTAATGGGCAAAATGTTTAAAAATAATAACTTTTATCATAATCATTATTTTCATATATAACTTAGTGATATTTATTATTTTTTATATTAAATAAAATATTTTTCCTTATTTAAATTATTA
>JAITUQ010000040.1 GCA_031286225.1 Candidatus Methanorudis spinitermitis | reverse complement strand
AAATTATAATTTATTTAATATTAAACTGTACTTTTAACAATGCTAAATAAATAAACTTAATTTCATGAAAAACAAAGTGTAAAAATCCTTGAAATTTTCACGATAATCAGACACCTTGGTTTATGTATTGATTTAACAGTTTATTTATTGATTTAAGAATTTATTAATTAGATGATATTTAAGGTTTTAGTTTTATTTATTTTCAATAATTTTAATCATAACTCATTTTTAAAAGTTCTAATATGTTCATAACTTTTATATCAGATAAATTTTCCTTTTCTAAGGCATCTTGGATATTGTATTGGCAAAATGGACATATGCTTATTACAGCATCAACACCTAGTTTTTTTATCATACTCGCTTTCTTTTTACCTAGGCCAAGTGCTATTTCAGGTCTCCCTGCACGAACTCCCCCACCTGCTCCACAGCACTGATCAGGCTTTTCCATTTCTACAAATTCTACTCCTTTGATTTTTTTAATTATTTCACGAGGCTCATTTACAATTTCTTGTCCTCGAATCAAATGGCATGGATCATGATAAGTTACTTTTAGGTTCAAATCCTTCATATTTTTTGTATTGAGATTATTAGCTAAAAATTCACTAATATCAACAATATTTAAGTTAATTCCGTACTTTGGATAATCATTCTTTAAAGTAGCCCCACAACCTGCACAAACGGTTATTATTGTATCATATTCAGAAAATACTTCATAATTCTTATTAACAAGATCTTCTACAATATCAGTTTGCCCTGTTCTAAGAAGTGGTGATCCACAACAGACTTGCCCTTGTGGAACATTTGCATCTATTCCATTTTCTTTTAATACATCAATAAGGGCAAATCCAACACTTTGAAGTCTATAATCAACCATACACCCTGTAAAAATAGCTATTTTTTCTTTTTTCTTCTTTTTATTTGATGAGCTATCATTTTTATCTTTAGCTATTTTGTTTATTTTTTCAATAAATCCTTCTTCTACAGGCTCAATAGAACGACCAGTGTCTTTTATCATCTCTTTAACATTTTTATGTGCTTCAAGTGGACCTAAATCTTTCATGTAAGCTAATGCTCTTATTTTTTCTATTGCATCACCAAAGCTATTGATTTCTTTTGGACAGACTTCTCCACATTTTCCACAGCTTGTACAACAATAAAGACCATTTTCTATACTTTCTTTTGTTCGCTCACCTGTATCTCTTGGATCAAAATCAAATTTTGAAAAGTACCTCATAAAATAAGGTCCTGCAAAATTTTCACTCATCTTTATTACAGGGCATGCTGAAAGGCAAGAATGACATTCTATACAACTTCTAACTTTTTTTGTATCAACACATTCTTCACTTCCAATGATAGAAGGACAAGCACAAGTGTTCATTGAGGTATTAGTAGCTATTGTCTCTGATAAATCATTAACTGAATCATTTTCTATTTTTTCTAAATGTAAATCCATATTAGCTACTTTACTTTCAATTTCACCTTTATCAACAATAAAATCCTTTATAACTGGAAAATCTAATGGTTCAAGAATAGATTTATCTTCTATTTCATTTTTACAAGCAAGAACTGGCTCTCCATCCATATTTAATCCACAAGAACCACACTGCCCTGCCCTGCAAGAGCTTCTGAAACCTAAATTAGCATTATAATTTTCATTTATATATATTAAAGCATCTAAAATTTTCATTTTATTATCTTTTTCAATTTTATATTTTTCAAAATAAGGCTTTTTATCTGTCTCTCTATCAAACCTTAAAACTTGGATTTCTATCATCTTTATCTCCAAAAACAGTAAATTCTAATTTCAATTCATATAAGCAAAGATAACTTGAAAATAGCTGAAATTTTAAAATTTAAAAGTATTAACAAATTATTTAATATAATCAAACATTGTATCTTATTATATACATTCTATAATAAATAATTTTTAATTTTTTTATAATGATAATGGTTATAAATAATATTGCTTAAGATATTTTGATTTTTTTTATTAATTATACTGTTTAACTAAGATGAAAGAAGATTTTAAACTTTTCATACAAAAGAAATTATTAAAGAAAAAAAGAGTTAAACTAATGATTAAACTTTATTTAAATCAAAAAAATATAAAAAAATATAAAAAAAATAAAGATATAAAAAATTAAGTATATCTTCTAAACTTTTGTATTTATTCTTGTTTTCTGTAAACACAGCATCCAATAATGGATAATAATAGGAATATAATAGCTATTATTGGCATTCCTGTTTTTTTCATAGCTATTGCACTGTTTGTATCATCAACTTCATTATCAATAGTTGGACTAGCTGGTGGTTCAGTTGGTGGTACTACATGTGTAATAGGTGTAGGTGGTTCAGTTGGTGGTACTATAGGTGGCTCAATTGGTGGTATTGTAGGTGGATTAGTTGGTGGTGTTGTAGGTGGTTCAGTTGGTGGTATTGTTGGTGGATTAGTTGGTGGTATTTTAGGTGGATTAATAGGTGGAGTATTTCCAATTAAATATAATAAACCAGGTCTAATAACAATATCATATGGTCCACGACCATCATAATTACCAGTAACAGGTATAGTATCTCCGACATTGCCTATGACATTATAATTTAAACTAACACGTCCCTCAATTGAATTCATATTATCAATATGACTTCCGTTTACAACGAAACTTATATTCTGCCATGTAACATTATTACCCATATCATCAGTCAAAGTCGCATTAAGCATAATCCAAGTATCATTATTAACTTGTATAGTGGCATTATTTATGTAAGTAAGGTTTAAAACACCCATAGTTCCATTGTTATAAATCACATGTCCTCCTTCGAAGCTATTAGCAGAATTACCTGACATAGTGTTTCCATTAACTGTCATACTATAATCATTAAAAATACCCCCTCCATAATCTGCATTGTTATTGGTGAAAGTGGAAATAGTCACATTCATATTTGGACCATTATTGTAGATTGCACCACCAGTTGTTGTAGCTTTACTATTTATAAAAGTCGAATTTTCAACGCTAGTATAATTACCCCAATTAGAAAGTGCTCCTCCCATACTATTAGACCAATTATCTATAAAAGTACAGTTGATTATCTTGAAGTAATTGCAACCAGGATTACTACTTGATTCATAACCATGAATACGTATTGCGCCTCCACCAGCATTAGTAGGTATACCTGTAGCAGAATTGTTTACAAATGTGGAGTTAATTATTTCAAAATTGTCTCCATTGACAATATCTATTGCTCCACCATGACGTGCACTATTATTTATAAAGAATGAATTTCTGATGATGTTATTATCACCATCATCATTATAAACTGCACCAGCACTAACTCCTGCAAGGTTATTAATGAAAGTACAGCTATCAATCAACATACCACCAGTATTATGAATTGCACCACCACTATTGGCACTATGTATAGTATTATTAATGAATGTGCAATTTGTAATATTTATGGTTCCACCATCATTCCATATAGCTCCTCCTAAGAGTTGAGCTCCATTTCCTCCATTTTGAAAGGTAATATTAATAAAAGTTACAATAAAACCAGAATTCACAGTAAAAAATCTATGTTGAGCTCCTGCTGCATCAAGTATAACTTGATCTTGATTTTGACCAGTAAAAGTTAAGTCTTTAGTTATTGATATATCATGATCAAGTGATGTGTTATATTTTCCATTCATTAATATTATATTAGTTACACCAGGAGCTGTAACTGCACCGTTGATTGTTTTTTTCGCGTCTAATTCAGATATTCCACTATTAAAATTGTCATTTCCATTTTCAGGATCTACAAAAATGTCTACTGCTGAAACTGCAGCTATTGATAATGATAACATAATTAATACCAGTAAAGTAGCAAATACTCTACTAAAAAGATACTTATTATAATTATCAAACAAATTTATTTTCACCCTAATTCCTCCATATTTAGTTAATTAATGTGTATAGTCATATATTGATCTATATGCATAAAATATTAATGAACTACTATTAACTATAATGGGTATTATATTAAATAATAGATATTATTACTATTGGTAATTATTTATACTATTATTTTGATGTGTAGTTCATATGTTAAATTAATTATATTATGTTTTAGATAAATATATACCTATATTTACATATATTGTAAGTAGCATAGTTAAATGTTTCTATATTTTTTTTATATAATATTCTATTGTAATGTTATTTATAGACTTATACATATAAAATTGGATTATTAATATTATAAAATCTATGAATCTTTAGGATTTTTGTGCTGTATTCTTTTTATTGTCTAAATATCAGTATTTCATGGAGTAATTCTGTTTGATTGGAGGTATAAGATGTTTTATTATCGTTTTCAACTGATTAATCTTTGTTTAAAGCTTTAATCTATAATATTTACAAAAATAACTATTTTATCTTAATTTTATAGTTTATAATATTTAAAATCTAGTTTAATGATTATAATTTCCTTTTTTTACAATATTAAATCATCTATAACTTATATAATCTGCTTTAATCATTTTAAGAGAATTATCATTCAATAATGCAAAAAAATTAAAAAATTTAATTTCCATCAGAAAAATTCATAAAGTGGAAAAAATAGTAACTTTATAAGTGACAAATTAAATCTTTGTATTGAAAATAACTCTCTTATAAACTGTTTCGATACATAGGAATAAAAAAATCCAAAAAGTAAATACATGAATTAATACTCATACTTCAAATAATAGTAGAAATTAGATAGAAAATATTTGCAATATCATTGTCTTAAAGAAAATATTATTTAGAAAATAAATATTCAGGATAATATTTTAATAACTAAGTTTTTTTTTTTTTTTTTTTTTTTTTTTTTTTTTTTTTTTTTTTTTATTTTTTTTTTTTTTTTTTTGTTTTTTTTTTTTTTTTTTTTTTTTTTTTTTTTTTTTTTTTTTTTTTTTTTTTTTTTTTTTTTTTTTTTTTTT
>JAITUQ010000038.1 GCA_031286225.1 Candidatus Methanorudis spinitermitis | reverse complement strand
AAATTATAATTTATTTAATATTAAACTGTACTTTTAACAATGCTAAATAAATAAACTTAATTTCATGAAAAACAAAGTGTAAAAATCCTTGAAATTTTCACGATAATCAGACACCTTGTTTATTATTTTTTTTTGAAAAAGTAGTTTATTAATAAAACAACAGATTGTTTATATTTTTTATTCTATATATTTATATTGAGTATTATATCTTTTCTTAAAAAAATTTCACAAAGCTTTACACATAAACATTAATTTATAAAATACTTCTAACAATCTAGTTAAGTTATAGTTTTTATTATCTTCTGTATTGCTGATTTTTCATTTGTTATATTGTAAATTTAAATAAATCTAAATTATTTATACTTAAGAGAAAAATATTAGTAATAATTAAAAAGTAGCTAATTAATTTTATTAATTATTAAAACAAAGTAAAAACAATGATAATATTTAAAAAAACGAAGAAATCTTGGATATTATATCCTATTGGTTCCCCCAAAGGAGCTTTAAATACTAAAAGAGTCCCTGAATTTATAGGATTAGTCAAATTTGAAAAAAATGATAAAGGTATGTCAATTAACAAATTTATTGCAAAATATAACGAAGATGAAAAACTATTTCCTCCATCAGAACTTATTAAAATACTTAGAAGTCAAATAATTTTTTTAAGTTCTAGAGATAAAGAAATGGAAAAATTTCTTGATTCTTTAAATATTGATTATCGTTTTACAAAAATTTGTAGCCATTGTACTTTAGAAGGAAATATTACAATTATAAATTCAAATTTTAGCTATTCCTATCACAATCAAAATATATGTAAAATTTGCGCTGAAGAAACTATAAAAAGAGAGCTTAAACTTCAGGGTTTTGATAAAAAATCATTTAAAAATTTTAAAAAAACATTAGATAAGACTGGAAACTTAGATAAAGTATTATCTATGATAAACCACAAATTTGATCCAATAGCTAATTTAAATTTAACATTATTTGATGAAATCAAAGTAGATAATAATAAAAGAGTTCCAAGAATTGAGCTAAGTAGACTTAAAATTCCAGAAGAATTTAAAAAAATTCTTTTAGATGAAAATAATAAATATCTCCTACCAGTACAATATTTAGCTATTAAGAATGGCTTGTTGAAAAATGAAAATTTATTAGTTGTTTCAGCTACTGCAAGTGGAAAAACATTGATTGGAGAGTTAGCAGGTATTCCAAAAGCTATGGACGCGAAAAAATTTATATTTTTAACTCCTCTTGTAGCATTAGCTAATCAGAAATACAGGGATTTTAAAAAAAAATATGAACCACTTGGACTTAAAGTTTCTATAAAAGTTGGAATGAATCGTATTAATGCTAAAGAAGAACTTAAAATCCCAAATTCCTCTATAAAAGATGCTGAAATTATTGTTGGAACTTATGAAGGAATAGATTTTTTACTTAGATCTGATAAATCTAACTATTTAAATAATCTTGGACTTACTCTTATTGATGAAATCCATACTTTAGATGATGATGATAGAGGTGTAAGACTCAATGGATTAATAAAAAGAATAGAAAATATTTTTCCAAGTACTCAGATTATTGGTCTTTCTGCTACTGTTAAAAATCCTAAACATTTAGCAAAAAGCTTTAATATGAAATTGATTCAATATGAACACCGTCCTGTTCCTTTAAAAAGACATCTTATTTTTGTAAGAAATGAAATTGAAAAAAGAAATATTATTAGAAAATTAGTTCTAAAAGAATTTAAAACAAAATCTTCTAAAGGGTATAATGGTCAAACAATAATATTCACTAATTCAAGAAGAAAAACTCATGAAATAGCTAATTATTTAACTCATAGAAGAATTAATGCATCACCGTACCATGCAGGTCTTTCTTACTTTAAAAAAGAAAAAATTGAAAAGAATTTTGCAGATGGGAAAATTTCAGCTGTTGTTACAACCTCAGCATTAGCTGCAGGAGTGGACTTCCCAGCATCATCTGTAATTTTTGAAACACTTTTAATGGGAAACAAATGGATATCATCAAATGAATTTTCACAAATGATTGGAAGAGCAGGTAGACCAAGCTATCATGATAGAGGAGTTATTTACCTTCTTCCAGAAATATCTAATAAATTCGATGGTGAAAGTGAAGAATCTGTAGCTATTTCACTTTTAGAAAGTGATGTGGAAAATGTAGAATTAGATTATAAAGAAGAAGATGTTTTAGAGCAAATATTAGCTGATATTTGTTCTGCTTCCCTGAAAAAAATTTCTGAAGTTAATGATTTTTATAAAAATATCCCAATTCCTATGGATACAGATAAAGCTATTGATGAGTTATATGATAAAGGGTTAATAACTATTTTTAATAAAGAAAAAGGCAAATCTAAATCAAAACTTGATGAAAGTGTTAAAGCTACTAAATATGGTAAGGCAGTAGCTATGTCTTTTTTAAATGTTGAAGATGGAGAATTTATAAAAAACTCATTAGCTAATACTAAATTTAATACTAAATATAAAAATTCTATTGGAAATAAATCTAAAAATAATATTAATGATTTGAACAATAAAAATAAAAAGAATAAGTCTAAAATTAATGCTAAAGATTTGGAAAATAAAAAAAATAAATCTAAAAAAGAGGATTTATATTATAAAATTATGGAAATAGCTATGGAATTAGAGTACTTTGAAAGTGCTTATCTTGGATTAGTTGTTCATAAACAAATAGCTAATGCTTTAAAAATTAACTTTTCAACAAGATTATTTTCTGAATCTACAATGGATATCATTTCATCAGGAGATACAATTGATAAACTAGATAAAAAATTTCAAGAAGCTCTTCTAAAGATACAAGTTGACTTTTTAAAGTGTGAATGTAAAGACAAACCATTTTGTGATTGCCTTCAAAGAGGTGTTTCTGAGTATATAATTAATGAAAGATTAAAGAGAAAAGACCCAACTGACATTTCAAGGAAACTACTGAGAAATTATCAAATTCAAACATATTCTGGGGATGTTTTCACTTGGCTTGATAAGTTTGTTAGAAATTTAGAAGCAGTAAAACGAATAGCTAAATCTATTAATGATGAAAAATTTGTGAAGATAACTAATTATTTAATCAAAAAAATTGAAAAAGGATGAAAAAACAAACTATTATTCCTGTTGTTATATATGAAACTTGATTTTTCATTATCTTTTTTAATTATTATCCTTTATTTTTTTAAAAAAGTTTATTTATATTTTTTCCATTTATTTATTCATTATAACTTTTTAAAAAATTTAAATATTTTTGATTTTTTATCAGCATATTCATTTTTTAAAATAAGTCTTTAATAATGAATATATTTATAATAATAGAGAGATTTTTAATTAAGAAATTGTAAAAATATTTTTTATGAAAAATTTTAATTAAATTGACTTTTATTATTACTCCAAAAATATTTTAATAATAATGTTTTTAATTATAATTAAAATAATTAAGTAATTTCTTACTAGAAATAATTATATTATTTCTTAATAAAATTAATCATATTTTTAATTTTAATAAAATATTAATCTTATGATTCACTATCATTGTAAACATTTAATTGGTAATTATCAGTAAATTAAATCTTTTTTAATTGTTAAACTTTATATAGGTTTTATTATGTCAAATAAAGATATTTCAAATATTAAAACTATTGATGGAGGAATATGTGCTGTTAAAGGTGTTAAAGCAGCAGGTGTTCGTAATGGAAAATATGGTATTGCATTAATCTTAAGTGAAAATAGCTATGTTGCTGGAGCATTCACCTCAAATAAAATAACTGCAGCTCCAGTAGATCATACGAAAAACACAATTAAAGATGGAAAAATATCATTAATAGTAGCTAACAGTGGAAATGCAAATTGTTTTACTGGGGAAGAAGGAATAGAAGATTGTAAAAATATTGTAGATTTTTCATCAGAATTACTTAAAATTCAAAGTGGAAAAATAGCTACTGCTTCTACTGGTGTAGTTGGAAGAAAGATGCCAATGGAGATTATTTCACCTTTAATTAAGAAAGCTAGTAAAAAACTTGAAAATTCAATAAAAGCTTCTCAAGATGCTGCTAAAGCTATAATGACAACAGACACTATTCATAAAGAGTGTGCTGTTCAAGTAACTCTTCAAAACAATAATATTGTTAATATTGGTGGGATCTGCAAAGGTACTGGTATGATTGCTCCAAATATGGCTACAATGTTGTGTTTTATAGCTACTGATGGGAAAATAAAAAGTGAAAATCTTAAGGATTCATTAAAAATTGCTATTGAAGATAGTTTTAATATGTTAAGTGTAGATGGAGATGAAAGTACAAATGATACTGTTCTTTTTTTTGCAAATAGTAAATCTAAAAATGAAATAATTGATTCTAATGGTGAAATTGATGAAAATTTTCAAGAAGGATTAAATTTTTTATGTAAAAAATTAGCTAAGCAAATGGCTTATGATGGTGAAGGAGCTACAAAATTTATTGAAGTTAATGTTATTGGAGCAAAAACTAAAAATGAAGGGCGTCTTGTAGCAAAATCTGTTGTTAACTCATCTCTTGTTAAAACAGCTATTTTTGGTGAGGACCCTAACTGGGGACGTATTGTTGTAGCTATTGGATATTCAAAAGCTGAAATCGATCCTGAAAATATTTCCATATCTTTGTCTGCAAATGATGACATAGTTGATTTAGTAAAAGATGGAGAGATTTTAGCATATGATGGAACTTTTAATTTAAAAAAAGCTGAAAATATCATGAAAAATAGGGAAATTAAAATTATTATAGATTTAAAACAAGGTTTTTATTCAGCTACTACTTATGGTTGCGATTTAAGTTATGATTATGTTAAAATTAATGCTGAATATACAACATAATCATAAACTGCATAAAAAAGTTATGGACTATCTTATTTCTAGTATAAATTTAAAAATTAATTTATCAGTTTTATTTAGATCCAATTTTCAAATCATACAAGTGTTAAAATATTTTTTTAATTAAATTAGTCATTAGCTACACATTTAGTTAAATTTTTAGGGTTATCAGGATCCAATCCTTTTGTTAAACAAATATGAAAAGCTAAAAGTTGCAATGGAACAACATATGTTAATGGAGAAATAATTGGATCAATTTTTTCATTCAAACATATTACCTCATCAGATTCAGACTTTATAGCAGTATCATTGCAAGATGCAATAGCTATAACATCTCCACCAATAGATTTGACTTCTTTTAAAATACTCAATGAATCTTCATAATCTTCATCTTTAGGAATAACTACTACTACAGGGACTCCTTTTTCAATTAATGCTATTGGCCCATGCCTAAATTCTCCTCCAGCATAAGCTTCTGCATGAATATAGCTAATTTCTTTTAATTTTAAGGAACCTTCCATAGCTGTAGGATAAGATAATCCTCTTCCTAAGAAAAAGAAGTTTTGAGCATTTTTATATTTTTTAGCTATTTCTTTAATTTCTTCTTCTTTAGGTAATATTCCTTCAATAAACTCTTGAAGATTATCTAAACTATCCATTATTCTATTAAATTCTTTAATTCCATTTTTTTCATTTTTATCTTTAGTTAAATAAGCTACAAATAAATAAATACAAATCAACTGACTAAGATAAGATTTAGTTGCAGCAATTCCAATTTCAGAACCTGCTGAAGTATTGATATTATAGTCTGCTTCACGAGCAAGAGAACTATTTTCTACATTAACAATACTTAAAGTTTTAGAAAATCTATTAGCTATTTTTAAAGCTTTTAAGGTATCAGCTGTTTCACCAGATTGACTAAGGAATATACTTAGTGTATTTTTAGTAAGTGTTTTAGCTGAATGTTTAAATTCTGAGGCAATTAAAACTTCGGTAGGAATAGCTATTAAATCTTCTATTAAATATTTTCCAACAATAGAAGCATGATATGAAGTTCCACAAGCAACAAAACAGATTCTATCAATATTTCCGATATTTGAAACAATTTTTTCCACTTTGGATTTCTCTTTTAAAGTATTTTTCACCGTTAACGATTCCTCATTAATTTCTTTAATAGTAAAGAAATCATAGCCCTCTTTTTCATCCATTTGCTCACATCTATAATAAAATCATTTTTTTCAATTATATTCTTTTTTACAGAATCTAGGTACTTTTTTCAAGAGATATTTTTTTATTTCTTTATTTTTTAATACATAATGAATAATATCTATAATTCACATTAATTAATAGAATTATTATTACTAGTATACATGTACTTAATGAACTTAAAATTAAATGTAAGCTAGCTTTCAATTAATATTTGTGATAATTTAAATAATGTTTATAATTAACTTTAATATTAATATGTATTTTAAAATATCAATTCTTAAATTATTATACTCATCTTTATTAAATAAATATTTTACTAAAACACTAATAATAGTAGTTGATATTATTTAACAATAATTAAAAATTAAACATTAATAATTATATTAAAAACATTCAGTTTTAAATTAATGAATTTTTTAAAATATTTAATAAAAATAATAATAAATAGATTTTTTACAATAAAAAAGTTTTTATATGTTTAAAAAATAAAAAAATCAAAGGTTTCTATTGAAGAAATAAAAATTTTTTAACTAATAAAATCTTTATTACAAATAGAAATTTTTTTTAAAAAAGGGAATTCTTATTACTTTGTAAGTAAATGACTAATTTGATCTGTTGTAATGATTCCTTTTAGTTTAGAGTTTTCGTCAATAACTGGTAAACATGAAATATCATATTTTTTCATTTTGCTAGCGATTTTTTCAATAGGCTCATTTGAAGTACAAGTTTTGACGTTTTTTGTCATTATTTCATTTAAGTCATTACACTTTGTAGCTATTGATTTAGATAAATCCCAAGCAGTAACAATTCCTATCAACTTATGATCCTCACCAATAACAGGTAAATGGGTTACATGTTCTTTTAACATTTTTTTTGCCGCATCTTCAATTTTAGTATCTTTAGTAATTGTTGTAATACTTTGATACATAAGGTCTTTAACAACAGTATCTGATAAGAAACTAGATACTATATAATTTAATTGTCCTCCTTCTAAAAGAAAAGCATCATGTCCATAACTTGATTTCAGTTCATTGTAGCTAACTTCAACATTATTTGCATTAAGAGCTGTTAAAATATTTTTAGATTGATCAGGAGGATATAACCAGTCTGATTCAATAGCTATAATTTGAACTTTAGATTTAACATCTTTAAATCCTTCAATAAGAGATCCATTACTTGAAAGGTCAAAATAATCAATAGCTTTACTAATGTAAAGATAAGAATTGGCATCAAATCGTTTTACAAATGATTCTCCTTGATAATGAAGATAACTTTCCACTTGAAAATCCATTGTAAAATCATAGCTAAGTTCTTCTTTATCTTTTAAATCTCTTCCAAATTTTTCATACATTGATTCATTACTAAGGTAAGTAATATGCGCAACCATTCTAGCAACAGCTAAGCCATTTTCAGGTGGTTCTGATAAATAGTATTTTCCATCTTTCCAATTATAATCGGAAGTTATGGCTTGCCTTCCTACTTCATTAAAAGCTATTTGTTGTGGTGATGAATGAGCTGTTGTAGCTATGGGGATAGCTTTTTTAACCATTTTTGGATAAGAAACCATCCATTGCAAAACTTGCATTCCTCCCATTGACCCACCAATAACAGCTAATAATTTTTTTATTTTAAAACTATCAATTAATTTTTTCTGAGCATTAACCATATCTTTAATAGTAACTAATGGAAAATCAAGCCCATATTTATTTTCATTTGTTTCTTCATTTTCTTTGTTTATTTTAGAAGAAAATGGGTTTATAGATGATGGACCAGTTGATCCTTTACATCCTCCAAGAACATTTGAGGAAATAATGAAATATTTTTCACTATCTAATGCTTTACCAGGACCTATAAGAATTTCCCACCATCCTGGCTTTTCATCTCCTTTATGCCAACCTGCTGCATGAGCATCACCGGATAAGGCATGACAAACCAAAATTGCATTATTTTTTTCTTTATTTAAATTACCATAAGTTTCATAAGCTATTGTAACATCACTTAAAGTTTTTCCAGATTCAAGTTTTAAGTCTTTAGCTATTTTAAAATATTTTGTTTCCACAATACCTACTGATTCTTTTTTCATCTTAATTCCTTTTTATTAGTTAATAAAAAAATAAAAAAATCTTTTAGTTTTTAAATAAGAAATAATAATAAAAAATAATTAAAAATTTAATTAATAGTATAAATGTTATTGTTTATATTTATAATATTTTTTTTAAATGAATTATTTGATTAAAAACGATGATTATATAAGAATATAGAAAATAAGTAAAGCTATTTATAATAATATTTTTTCATTATATACTAAATAAATATTTATTATTTATTTTAATACTTTTTAATAAAATATATATTATATAAAATATATTTTAAAATCTTTAAAAATCAAAAGAATATATTGAAATTAATAAGTCATATTTTATTGTTTTTATGTGAGTTTAAAGATTTATTCTTTTTCTAATTTTACCCATATCATATCTTTACCATCTTCTTCCATTTTTAAATATCCTTTTCTTTCAAGGTTTTTTAGTATGTTGTTAATATTTATATAAGATAAATTTTTAAAAGCAATTTTTCTAATGTAATTATGAATCTCTTGTGAATTCATTTTTTCTTCAGGAATTAAACTATAAATTTGGGATTGGAAAGAAGTTAAATCTTTTTTTGGAGGAGAGATTAGTTTGTTATAATATTTTTTAATCTTTTCTAGTTCTTTAATAGTTTCTTTACAAGTTTTAAGTTCTTTTTTTAGCCTAATAATCTCTTGATCATTATTTTTTTCATCATTGTCTAAAGAATGTTTCTCTTCTTTTTCAGTTTCATCATCGTTAATTTCAGGATCTTTACTAATTTTTTCAGTTGAATGAGTTTTATCTAAATCAGAAAATAATCCTTTTATTTTTTCTAGGCGTTTGATTTTATCATTTTTAAGATCAATTTCTTGTTTGAGTTTTAAATAAGAATCTTTTGAAATACTATTATCTCTTAAATTTTGAATTTGTTTGTCTTTTTCATTGATTTGATCTATTAACTCTTTGATTTTTTTATCTTTTTCGCCAATACTTTCTAATAAATTCTTTAATTTCCTTTTCAGATCTTCAAGTTCTTGATTTTTATTCTGTTCAATATCTTTTTCAAGGAAAGACTTAATTTCATCAAAAGAAGTTTTCATTTGTTCTAATTCGTTAATTCTACGATTTTTTTCAAGTAACTGATCTTGAAGGGTTTTAATTGTTGATTCATTGGATAAAGATTTTTTTAATTCTTTTATTTCGGTATTTTTTGAACTAATTTGGTTTTGAAACTCTAAAATGCTATCTTTGTTGGAAATATTTCTTTTAAGATCGGAAATTTTTTCTTTATAATTTTCAATATCTTTTAAAAGGTTTTTAATCTCTTCCTCTTTTCCTGTTATGACAGCTAATGATTCTTTTAATTTTTTATTATGTTCAGTAAGTTCTTTAGTTTTAAAATCAATTAAATCCTTTTCTAAAGATTTTTTAATATCTTCAAATGAGTTTTTGAAGTTTTCTAAATTTTCAATTTTATTTTCATGAGTTTTTATTAATATTTCATTATTAGAAATAGTTTTATCTTTTTCTTCTAATAATTTTTTTAAATCATTAAGTTCTTTTTCTTTCTTTTTCAATAATAATTCTAATTTTTTAATCTTATCAACATCATTCAAGAGATGTTTTTCCTTTTCTGCTTTAATCAAATCCATTTTAAGTTTATTAATCTCTAATAAACATGATTTGACTAGTGATTGTAATTTTTCAGTTTCACTATCTTTCCTAAACGCCATTTTCATCCCTTAAATATTTGTTTGTGAACTCATGAAAATTAAACCTTAGCTATCATTAAATATATAAAATATTATTACTTATTATATAATAATGATTAGAATCAATTGAATTTAATAATAGATTATAATTTTAATACTATTTAAATATTTTACTAATTAAAATATACTACATGCATTAGAAATTTTCAAGAATACATTGAATTATTGATTTTTTAAATATTTTTTATTAATTATTGAATATGGATGAATATAATTATTTATTCCTCTGTTATTAATCTAATCTAAATTATTTAAAAATATTCATATTAATAAAGTTCTAATTAATAATTATAGGTACATTAAATATATTTAATATTATCTATTTGAAGCTTTAAAGTAATAATGAAAAACTAATATTTTTTATTAAATATTAAAGTATTTTTTTACTAATTAATTCGGCGTTTAGGATTGATGCTCCAGCAGCCCCTCTAATAGTATTATGACCGACTAAGACATATTTAATGTTATTTTCAAATATAGGATCTTTCCTGACCCTTCCAACAGTTACACTCATCCCATTATTTGCATTCCTATCCATTCTCGGTTGAGGTCTATTATCTTCTTCTTTAACTATCACAGGATTTTTTGGAGCAGAATAAAGGTTCAACTCTTGTGGAATGCTTTTGAATGAAGACATTTTATTTTTAATCTCATCAACATCAATTGTTTCATCAAATTCAATAAAAACAGCTTCAGTATGCCCATCAACTATGCCTACTCTATGACATGACGCACTTAATTTAAAATTAGCTTCTTTAACATCTATTCCATTGAGAGTTCCTAAAAGATGTAAAGTTTCACTTTCAATTTTTTCTTCCTCATCACCAATGTATGGTACTAAATTATCAACAATTGCCATTGATGGAACTCCATTATAACCTGCACCTGATACTGCTTGCATAGTTGATACATAAATTTTGTTTATTTTAAAGTTATCATAAATTGGTTTTAATGTTAATGTCAAAGCTATGGTTGAACAATTTGGATTTGTTACAATAAATCCATCCCATCCTCTATTTTTTTGTTGAATGTCAATTAAGTCCAGAAATTCAGGATTTACTTCTGGAATTACAAGAGGCACATCTTTTTCTGCACGCATTGCACTTGCATTAGAAGCTACATAATAAGATTCTGCAAACTTTGGTTCCACTATAGCTGCAGTTTCAGTAGGAAGAGAAGAAAATAGAAATTCAACATCATTAGACACATCATCCGGCTTTGTGTCACTAACAATAATATTTTTTACAGATTCTGGCATTGAATCATCAAGATACCATGTTGTTGCATCTTCATATCTTTTACCAGCTGATTTTGATGATGCTGTTAAAGCAGCTATTTCAAAATCTGGATGTTTATCTAATAATTGAATAAATCTTTGTCCTACCATTCCTGTTGCACCAAGTACTCCTACTTTTATCATTTTATCACCCATAAATTATGAAAATAATACCATTATATGAAATGAATTAATTCTTGATTATTTGTGTTTAATCATCTATTTAACTAATTCCTAAAATTAAGCTAAAGTTTTAATTATACATTAATTAATTCCTAAAACATCACTCATGGTGCTGATTTTTCCAGGTTCTGCTTTATCTATAAATCTTAATGATCTTATTACTCCAGCTATAAATACATCTCTTGTATGTGCTTTGTGTGTTATTTCTAATCTTTCACCATCACCAACATACATTACAGTATGTTCACCAACAATATCTCCACCACGAATAGCATGTAAACCAATTTCTTTCTTTGTTCGCTCACCAACAATACCTTCTCTTCCAAAAATAGCTACTTCTCCTGTGTTTCTATTTAATTCATTAGCTATTAGCTCAAAAGCAGTTTTCGCTGTTCCAGATGGAGCATCTTTCTTTTTATTATGATGAGCTTCAATTATTTCAATGTCAAAATCATTTAATATAGGAGTTAAATCTTTTAAAACTTTAAAGAAAACATTAACACCAATAGCCATGTTAGAAGAAATCACAGATTTAATACTGGATTGTTTAACCATATTTGCAATTTCTTTTTTTTGGATATCATTGAATCCTGTTGTTCCAATAATAAGATTAATCCCTAAGTTCGTCGCTGTTTTAATAGTTTCAAATGCAGCATTGGCTATAGTAAAATCAACTAAAACATCAGGTTTTGTTGATTTAAGAATATTTTCAAGATTTATACTATCTTGGATTTTAACACCAATATTTCCTATACCAATAGCCTCGCCAATATCTTTTCCTTCAAGAGGAGTGTTAGGTATTTCGATTGCAGCCACTACTTCCATATCATTCAATTCAAGAATTTTTTTAATAATACCAGAACCCATCCTCCCAACAGCTCCAGTTACAGCAACTTTTATCATTTTAAAAAAACACCTTCTAAATACTTATTTATAAAATTACTTTATTTAATATTATTAAAATACAATCTAAATAATAAGCTTATTAAGTAAATAATTACATTAAAAGAGTATAATTAAATAAATTTATTATTCATATAACATTTATAAAAATTATATCTTTATTTTAATCAATGTTTATAATTAAATTATAATTATATCAAATAATCATTTATAAAACTATTTTTTTATTTTAATTAATGTATTTTAATTTATTTTAGTATTTGTTATTATAATATTTAAATTTTTTAAAAAAATAATTTAATGTTATCATTTTAAGAGATTTTTATTTTTATAAAGAAGCTATTTAATGAAAATATATTCAAATTATAATAATTATAGCAAAAAGAATATTTATATTAAAAATAATGATTATGAAAAAACTTATGTAGAATAAAACAAAATATAGAATATAACTTTGAACTTGTTTTAGAAGAGTAAATCTAATAATTAAACTATTATTACTAAAGTTAGTATTATTAAATGAAGGAATGCAATTTAGAGGTGATCATACATGAAGTTAAGTAAACTGGGACTTTTTAAAAACAATAATGAAGAAAAGTCAGAACCTATACAAGAAAATACTGATGCTCAAGTTAATAATGAAGAAAAGTCAGAACCTGTTCAAGAGAATACCAATGCTCAAAGCAATGAGGAAAAAAAATCAGAACTTTTTCAAGAAAATACCGAAATTCAAAAGAATAAAGTTATTCATTTAAATAAAATAAGTTGTACTTCCTGTGGTGCTCCTGTAGACATTGAAGAAGGTCAAGTTTTAGTAACTTGTCCATTTTGCCGCAACCAATTCAAAGTTATTGAAGAAAGCCCCGATTTTAGTATTGATAGAGGTGTTTTATTAAAATACAGTGGTGAAAATCGTGAAGTAAATGTTCCACACGGTGTAACTGCCATAGGGATACTAGCTTTTTCTCAACAAAGCACCTTAACTAAAATTATTTTACCTGAGGGGGTAACTGAACTTCAAGGACTTTTTTTTAACTGTACCAACCTAGAAAAAATAATTTTACCTGAAAGTTTAGAAAATATTCCTAACAACACTTTTTCTGGATGTGTTAGTTTAAAATCAATAGATCTACCAAAAAATTTAAAATTTTTAGGTGAAATGGCTTTTCATAATTGTAAAAGCTTAACCTCTATAGAAATACCTCCAAAGGTAGAATATCTAGAAACATTAGCTTTTATGGATTGTGATAATTTAAAAACAATTTCTTATTATGATCAAACAAAAATTAAAGGAGAATATTTTGTTGGTTGTCATAATCTTATTTCATTAAATATGTTAGATAGTGAAACCAATGAAATAATATCGAAAAAAAAGATTATAGATCATGGAAACAATCACATTTATGGAATTGAAAAATAAGAAAATATGAGAAAATAATGTATACTCATGCAAAAACTAAAGTAATTCTAAACCTTTTAAAATTTCTTTGAGTTTTACACTATTTTCATCTTTTAAAGGAGCAAGAGGTAATCTAACATGTCCTGCAGCACGATTCAATATTGTTAAAGCTTCTTTGGCAGGAACAGGATTGCTTTCGATAAACAATACTTTCATCAAATCATATAATTCATAGTGTAAATCCATAGCTTTTTCATAGCTACCATCAAGTGCATTATTAACCATTTGACTCATTTTTAGTGGATCAACATTAGCTACTACACTGATGACACCTTTCGCTCCAAGCGAAATCATAGGAACTGTAAGATCATCATTTCCAGAAAGGATTGAAAATTTATCTTCCAAACCTGCATTTATTAATGCTTTTTGAGTTTTAGAAACTTTATCTAAATCAGGATTAGCTTCTTTAATAGCTACAATGTTATTCATTTTAGCAAGAGTAGCTATAGTTTCAGTATCAATATCAGTACCTGTACGAGAAGGAACATTATAAATAATTATAGGAATATCACTATTATCATTTATAGTTGTATAATGTTTTATTAAGCCATGAGGTTGAGGTTTATTATAATAAGGAGTTATAACAAGAGCAAAGTCGGCTCCAGTATTTTCTGCAAATTGTACTAAATCTAATGCTTCTTTAGTTGAGTTACTTCCTGCACCAGCAATAGTAGCAACTTTACCATCAACTTCATCTACTAAAATTTCAATTAACTGTCTTTGTTCTTTGTGAGTAATTGTTGCTGACTCACCTGTCGTTCCAGCAGCTAATAGTCCATCAACACCATTTTCTATAAGGAAATTTATATTAGATCTATAACCTTCTTCATCTATTTCATCATCTGATGTGAAAGGTGTTATCATAGCTACAGCTGTACCTTCAAAATTCATATTATTCCCTCTAAATTAATTTTTTAAGTATTATTTTCAAATTATTTTTATTTTAAATTATTAATTAATATCAATTATTGATTATTTCAAATTATTAATTTTGTCAATACAATTATTAGATTTTTTTATAAACATTGTTTTCCTTTTTATAAAACTTTTTTTATAAGTTCATATGCCTTTTCACCATCTTCCCAATCTACAAAGACAACAACAGCTGTTTGAGAAGAAGAAATTTCAACAATATTTATATCATTTTTTCTAAGTGGGTTAGTAATATCAGAAATAATACCTGGAGTTTCAATATATTCTGGGCTTACTAATGTTAACATAGCAATTTCACGCCCTAATGAAAGCGAGCTTAAAGCATCATTTTTTATAACTCGATCGTGTAATAATTGGTGTGCTTCAAGAGCATCTTTTTTATTAACAAATAGTGTTACAGAATTTTGCCCTGATGAAATACCAAATATATTAATATTATTCTTTGCAAGTATGGTAGTTAATTCTGATAATAATCCTGTTTTTTTCAGCAGTCTTTCACCAACAATAGCTAATACTGAAATTGGTTCTGGATATAACATTGAAGTTTTTAACATTTCACTTTCATTTGGACCTATTATTTTTGTCCCTGGATTTGATAAATCTCCATTTTCATAACTGATAATTTTAACGTTTATGGATGGGTTTTTATATTTTAAAGCATGTGGATGTAGTACTTGAGCACCATAAGTAGCTAAATCTATCATTTCTTCAACTGAAATTTTATCTAACTTTTTAGCTTCTTGAATTTTGTTGGGGTCTGTAGACATTACCCCTTTAACATCAGTGACAATTATCACTTCATCAGCACTTAAACAATGTCCTAAGAGGAATGCAGTTATATCACTACCTCCTCGTCCTAATGTTGTAATTATTCCATTTTCATCCTTTCCTAAAAATCCACATAATACTGGAATTATTCCTTGATCTAACATTTTCATTAATTCTTTAGACTTAGATTCAGAAGTTTTAAAGTTTATTTTGGCGTCTAAAAGGTTGTTGTCTGTAATTAATGGCCATTTTTCATTAAAAGGATCTATATATTCTGATTTAACTCCTAATGACTCAATGACTGATGAAAAAACCCTTACACTTGTCATTTCACCCATAGATAGTATTTCAGCCATTTGTTTATCCGTTATATTAGATTGGACAGAGTCTTCAATAATTTTTATAAGATCATCAGTTGTTTTGTTAATTGCAGATACGACCACAACAACTTTATTTCCTTTCATATGTTCATTGACAACTGATTGGGCGGCTTTTCTAATTTTTTCACCGTTTCCTATCGAAGTTCCACCAAATTTGGCTATTTTCAATTCCATTAATTTTCACAACCTTTGTTTTGAAATACAAATCATAAGTTTTATAATATACTTATTTATTATTATTGATTTTTATATATTTATACATAATATTAATATAAACTTATAAAAATATATTTTTGGGATAAAAACTAAATTTTATTATAATTTTTTTCTAATGATTATTTTTAATGGATTATACTAATTTTTTTTAATAGAATTTATTTACTATTTATATATCTGCGATAATTATAATGAAAATTTTATTTACTATTATTTACTAATTATATAATATATTTTTAGATTAATTCGTTGTTTAAACAAGATAAGTGATATTTTGAGAAATATTGAAGATTTAAACCTTTTTCATAGTTTAAAAATTAAAGAAAATATTGAAATTGCTGGATATAAAACAAAAATAGAAAATATTCGAGAAACATTAGAAACTATAAAAAACTTAAGTGATAATTGCTGTGAAGGATGTATAATTCAACTTTTGGATGCTGATGGAATCGCAGGAAAAAAACATCTTTTACATGGAGTTATTCATAGTATTAATGCTTTTAAAAGAAGAGAAAATTTAGCTAATGATTTTGGGATAGAAATTTGTCTTAGGCTCTCAGCTCAAAGACAAATTTCTAAAGCTCTTGATATTCTTGGACTTAAAAAAGGTAAAATGAATATAGGTGTTGTTTTTATTAATTGTCCTGATTACTTTGTAGATGAATTAAATAATCTTTTTTATAGAGATGATAATGTTTTAAAACCAAATAATGATTTAAAAGAGATATATGACATATCTGAAAAAGAATTAGATATTATGAGTATTGAAGACATATTAATTGATAAAACTACAGAATTAATTGTAGAGTTGTAAAATTTTTTTATTGAATTATGAAGAAAAACAATGGGATCAATAGTAAGTATTAATAGAAATTAAATAAAAATAAGGAGAGTTATTATATTATTGAAAAAGTGAATTTGCAAAAAAAGATGGATAATGCTTCTGAATTGTTTCAATATCGGGAAATTGGTCAATTCAACAATAATATTCTAAATGTTTTACAAGTTGAAAATCGCACCTTGGATTTTCATATTCACGAAGAATCCGACGAATTATTTTATGTAATTGAAGGTACCTTTGATATTGAATTAGAAGATGGAATAATTACTATGAATGAAGGAGATATGATTATTATCCCCAAGGGAATATTCCACCGTCCAGTTACTAAATCATTGGTGAAATGCTTGCTTATTAATCTTGAAGGTACATTGAACAAGAAAAATACTGGAGGAACCTACCTTAAATAGTAATTTTAGTGATTTGTTTTTTTGTTTTCTTATTATAATAATATTTATATAAAAAAAACAATTATTAAAAGTTTTTATTATTTAAATTAATAATATGATATAAAAAATTATTATTTAATAATTTCTATTTTTAAATAAATTTAATAATATTTAATAAAATTTTTAAAAAATTAAGATATATAATAAAAATAGAAAATTTTTAAAATCCTTGATTTTTAATTTTAGAAAAACTTTTTTTTAATTTTAGATGATATTTATTTTACAATATTTTGCTATTTGATCTTCTAAAAATAGAAAGAATTTTTTTCTTCAACTAAAACAATTTAGGATAAAGATTGATATTTTTTTATGGTTTCAATTACACCATCTAAGTTTTCTTTTGTTAAAGATTCTGTAGCTAGATTTTTAATTTCAATAGCTATTGCTTTTTGTTTTATTCTATTATAATTAGGACACATAGTTATTATTGACTTTCCTTCAACATTAAAATTAATTCTTAAGTATTTTGATAAATGTTGGGGATTTTTAGTAGCTAATATAATATTAGTTCCTCTTTTATCTCGATGAACAACATTATCAAGACTATTTTTAATATAATCAGTAGCTTCAATGTTTTTTTTTAAATTATATTCTGAAAAATCCAATTCTGTAAATATCCCTTTATTAGTAATATTATTTGATTTGCAAATATTAAGCAAAACTCTGGATTTATCAAATATTTCAATTCGATTTGTGGTAATAAATCCTCCATTTCCAACATTTACAACCTTAGGAGAATTTGTTGAACAAACAATGATATCAGAGTAATGTCCATTAGCTAATTTTTTTTCTGGATCAGTTATTCCTCCTGAAGCATCTTCAACAAGTAAAACATTGTTTTCATGACACCAATTAGCTATTTCAAATATAGGCTGTTCTGCACTATAAGCAGCGAAACTTGTTAAAAATATAGCTGGCTCACTATCTTTTAATTTAATGTTTTTATTAGCTGCCAATATATTATCTAAATTTTTTTTACTTATTAATCCTAAATCAGTTTCGAATATGATAATTTCTTTATTTAAAAATTTAGCTATTTGTTTAAAACCATGCCAAGCTCCTTGATCAGGTATTAAAATTGGTCCTTTAATAGCATTCATAGCTACTGCAATAGCTGCATTTCCACTATTCACTACTTTTCCATGTGAATGTTTTGTTTTAGATATTATTTTACTTTCAACTTCTCTTAAATAGCTATTTTCTTTTTTTACAAGTTGAAAGTTTCCAGCAAGTTCTGCCATAGCATTTATTGTTTCTTTTGATGGTTTTTTATATAAAAGATTCATGTTTTTCCTATTTTGTTATTAATTTAAAATAATTCAATTTTTTCTGAGTATTTATTATTAAAAAATTCTATTTTTGTTTCATTTAATTTTTAATCAAATTCCTAATTTTTTTTTAAAAAAAGAAAATGAACAAACAATGTTTACAATAAAAAAGTTTTTGTTTTAAAACTATATTTTTTCTTTTTATTATATATTTTTAAATTATTAAAAATTAGACTATATTTAGAAAATTTAATTGAAAATTCTTATAAATTTCTATTAGTGATTAAACCAGATATTAAATTTCAACAGAATTGTTAGTTATTCATGAAATAAAAATAAGTGAGTAATCTGGAAATATAATGAAAAAACAACCTTGTGGTACCGATAAATTTATATATTATTAAAAATACACTAGTCATTAGAAATTATGAGGTGAAAATATGGAATTACCAATCGCTACTATTGGAAGAATTTTAAAAAAAGCTGGTGCTGACAGAGTTAGTGACAATGCTAAAGAAGCATTAGCTGTAGCTATTGAAGATTGTGGAAATGAAATCGCTCTAAAAGCTCTTAAATTTGCAAAACACGCTGGTAAAAAAACTATTAAAGTTGAAGATGTTAAATTAGCTTCTAAAACTTTATAACTAGACCATTGCTTATAATCTTTAACATTTTTTTAATTATTCTATTTTTATTATTTTATCAACATTTAGATAATCTTTGAATAAAAACTATTTAAATTACAATTTTATATAATTCAAAAACTTTATAAGTTAAAAAAACAGAATTAATATAGTCTAGTTATCTAGATATTAATTTCATTAAGATTACTAAATTTTTAAATTTTTTCTAATTAAACAATATTTTAGTTATTACCATTTTAATCTACTTTAGATTAGATATTATATACATACTGCTATATAATCAATCTAATGATCTTATATTTTATTATATGATTGAAATTTAATGATTTAATAAAATAAGTTTATAATATGATAATAATTAGCTTTAATAGGATTCTAATGTTATTAGTAATCAATTTATTATAACCGCAGATTGATTTATATTGTTGCAGTTATGATATTTGCCGATGGATGGTAAAAGCCAGATGAAAAAGGAGGTAAATTAATATGGCAAAAGCAATTTATGTAAAATTTGACACACCTGAAGATATAGCTGATAAAGCTGAAGAGGCATTGGAAATAGCGAGAAATACTGGAAAAGTAGCTAAAGGAACTAATGAAGTTACTAAATTTATTGAAAGAGGTAATGCAGAGCTTGTTTTTATAGCAGAAGATGTAGATCCTGCTGAAATTGTTGCTCATATACCAGTTCTTGCTGAAGAAAAAGAAATCCCATATGTATATTTAGCTACTAAAGCAGAAGTAGGTGGTGCTGCTGGATTAAATGTTGGTACTGCATCAGCAGCTATTGTAGATGCTGGAGACAGTGAAGAATTAGTAGCTGAAATTGTGGAAAAAATCAAAGAATTGAAAGACTAATTATTATTATCATTAATCTGTTTTGAGAGGGTAATTCCTTTCATTTTTAATTTAACAGGTGATTACATGGAAGAAGGAACTCCAGCAGAAGTTATAGAAGTTCTTAAGAGAACTGGTATGACTGGAGAGGTAATGCAAGTTAAATGCAGAATCCTCGATGGAAGAGATAAAGGAAGAATACTAACTCGAAATATTATGGGTCCTGTTAGACAAGGAGATATTTTGATGTTATTAGATACGATTAGAGAAGCTAAGGAGATTAAGACTCCTTAATAGCTAATATCATATTATTAAAGAAATTCTTGACCTAAAAGGTGTAGGACATGAGAAATTGTTCATTCTGTAAGGAAGAAATAGAAGAAGGAACAGGGAAAATGTATGTTAAAAAAGATGGAACTATATACTTCTTCTGTAGTAGTAAATGTGAAAAAAATATGATTAAACTTGGAAGAGTTCCAAGAAAAGTTAAATGGGTTAAAAAATGATGGAAAAAAGTTTTGTTATGATGAAACCTGATGCTGTATCCAGGCGTCTCATGGGAAAAATTTTAACCCGTTTTGAAGAAAAAGGACTTCAAATTATAGCTATTAAAATGATACACATTGATGAAAATTTAGCTAAAGAACATTATGGTGAACATGTGAAAAAACCTTTTTTCAATGATTTAGTTAGCTATATAACTTCTTCACCATCACTAGCTATGATAATCAAAGGAGATAATGCCATAAGTCTTATAAGAAAGATGGTTGGTGCTACTAATCCTAAAGAATCTGATCTTGGGACCATCAGAGGCGATTTTGCTATAGATATGGGTAGAAATGCTATTCATGCTTCTGATTCATCAAAATCTGCTGAAAAAGAGATGAATTTATTCTTCGATGATACTGAAATTTGTGATTATTCTATTATTGATAATTCATGGATATATGAATAATTAATTTATTGGTTATTTATTGTTAATTCTTGAAATGAATTAATTTATATTTTATTTATTGTTAAATTCTTGAAATAAATGAATAATTAATTTATTATTTAGGAATAGATATTTTGTACTCTCTTTAGTGTTTACTTTGATTATTATCATCTTAGGACTATCTGATATTCAATAATTCATAGAATATTTTTCAATTTATTTATAGAATTTAAATTAAATAAAATTTAGTTAATTAATGGAGAAAATATGAAGATTAGATCACCTATTGTATCTGTTTTAGGTCATGTAGATCATGGAAAAACAAGTTTGCTAGATTTTATTAGAGGTAGTACAATAGCTTCTAAAGAAGCAGGAGGTATTACTCAGCATATTGGAGCTACTGAAATTCCAATTGATACAATCGAAAGTATTTGTGGTGAATTCATTAGCAAATTAACTATAAAAGATACAATTCCTGGTTTGTTTTTTATTGATACTCCAGGTCATGAAGCATTTACTAGTTTACGTAAACGTGGTGGAGCTTTAGCAGATTTAGCAATATTAATTGTAGATATTAATGAGGGATTTAAGCCACAAACTTTAGAAGCATTAAATATATTAAAAATGTATAAAACTCCCTTTATAATAGCTGCAAATAAAATAGATAATATTTATGGATGGGAATCCAATAGGAATTCTTCTTTCTCTGAAATATTTTCTAAACAAGCTGCAAGCACCCAACAATCATTAGATAAATATGTTTATGAGCTAGTTGGAATTCTTCATAATGAAGGATTTCAATCTGAAAGATTTGATCGAGTAACTGATTTTGCAAGTCAGGTAAGTATTATTCCTATCTGTGCTAAAACTGGTGAAGGAATAATTGAATTGTTAGCTATGCTTTTAGGTTTAGCCCAAGAATACCTAAAAAAACAATTAGAAATTCATGAGGATTCTCCAGCTAAAGGAACAATTTTAGAAGTAAAAGAAGAAATCGGACTAGGTGTAACTGTTGATACAATTATTTATGATGGAATTCTTAAGCAAAATGATGAAATTGTATTAATGGTTCCTGATGATGTTTTAACAACAAAAGTTAGATCTATTTTAAAGCCTTTACCTCTTGAAGAAATGAGAGATTCTAAAAAAAAGTTTGAAAATGTTGATGATATAGTAGCTGCTGCAGGTATTAAAATCGTAGCTCCAAACCTTGATAATGTTGTTTCTGGATCTCCTCTAAGAGTTACTAAAGATAATGACCATGTTAAAGAGGAAATTTTAAAAGAAATTGAAAACATTACTATTCATACTAACGATGATGGAATAATGGCTAAAGCTGATACTTTAGGTTCCCTAGAAGCTCTTGTAACTCTTTTAAAAGATATGAATATCCCAATAAAAACTGCAGAAATAGGTGATGTTTCACGTAAGGATGTTATAACCACTTCTATTGTACAACAAGAGGATCCTTCTCATGGTGTAATAATTGCATTTAATGTTAAAATTCATCCAAAAGCAGAAGAAGAATTAGCATCATCAAATATTAAATTATTCACAGGAAATGTTATATACCAAATTACAGAAGATTATGAAAAATGGGTAAAAGAAAGAAAAGAAGAACAAAAAAAACAATGGCTCGATGCAATAATCGAACCAGCTAAAATAATGATAATACCTAAACTAATTTTTAGACAGAGTAAACCTGCTATAGCAGGAATTGAGGTTTTAAGTGGAACTGTTAAACAGGGTTATTCTCTTATGAATTCTAATGGAGATATTATAGGGACAGTTGAAAGTATGCAAGATAAGGGAGATAATCTTCCTTCTATCTCAAAAGGCCAAAAAATAGCAATGGCTATAAAAAATGGAGTAGTTGGTAAATTTTTTGAAGAAGGAGATATTCTTTTTGTGGATATCCCTGAAAAACATTATAAAATTTTAGAACGAGAATTAAAAGATAAATTAACTGAAGATGAGTTTGAAACTCTTAATGAAATAGTAAATATAAAGAGGAAGAATAATCCTCAATGGGGCTCTTTTGCTTTATTTGAATGAATTTTTAATAATATAATAACATTCAGTTTAAAATTTTAAAAAACATAGTACAAAAAATAAAAATAATTAAAACAATATAAGGAGGAATTTTTTGGTGTTTAAAGTAATTGTTTCAGATAAAGAAACATCATACCAAGTTGAAACAAAAAATGATCTTAATAGACAATTTATTGGTTTAGCTATTGGGGATGATTTTGATGGAAAATTAGTTGGTTTAGATGGATATATCCTAAAAATCACTGGAGGAAGTGATAAAAATGGTTTCCCTATGAGAAAAGATGTTATTGGTCAAAGAAGAATAAAAAGTCTTTTATCAGGTGGTGTTGGATATAAACCTAAATCCAAAGGAACTAAAAGAAGAAAAACTGTCAGAAGTAATATGATTTCCGATGATATTGTTCAGATTAATACAATAGTTACTAAATCTGGTAATGAATCAATTTCTGATATTTTTAACAATGATAATAAAGAAGAATAATATAATACTAATTTAACATTTATTTTCTTTATAAAACATGATAATTCTTATTTATTAAAAAAATTAAATAAATAATATGATAGGATTGCAATAATATAAAAATAACATAAAATTATAATATTTCATGAATAATCAAAAAATTAGGTGTAATTTGTGAAAGTACAGTCTGATGTTAACATAGGGCTAGTGGGTCATGTCGACCATGGTAAAACTACTCTCACCAAAGCATTATCTGGTGTTTGGACAGATACTCACAGCGAAGAAACTAAACGAGGCATATCCATCCGTTTAGGATATGCTGATATAGAATTTAGAAAATGTGATGAATGTGCTGAGCCTATATGTTATACTACAGCATTAACTTGCAAACATTGTGAAAAAGATACTGAGCTGCTGCGAAAAGTATCATTTGTTGATGCTCCTGGGCATGAAACATTGATGGCTACTATGTTATCTGGTGCAGCAATAATGGATGGTGCGGTTTTAGTAATTGCTGCCAATGAATATTGCCCTCAACCTCAGACTAAAGAACATCTAATGGCTTTGGATGTTATTGGTGTGACTGATGTTATTGTAGTTCAAAACAAAATTGACATTGTCTCAAAAGAAAGAGCTATTGAGAATTATAATGAAATCAAAGAATTTGTGAAAGGTACCTGTGCAGAAGATGCGCCTATAATTCCAGTTTCAGCACAACAAGGAGCTAATATCGATATTTTAATTGATGCAATAGATAAAAAAATTAAAACACCAATTAAAGATTCGGATAAACCTTCAAAAATGTATGTAGCTAGATCTTTTGACATTAATAAACCAGGTTCCCATCCTGATGATATTAAAGGAGGAGTAATTGGTGGTTCATTAGTTCAAGGAACATTGAAAATTGGAGAAAACATTGAGATTAAGCCAGGTGTTGAAAATAAAAAAGATGGTAAAGACGCTTGGATTAGCTTAAAATCAGAAATTATTGGACTTAATGCTGGTGGAAAAGATGTAAAAGAGGTTGGTCCTGGTGGTCTCGTTGGTATAGCTACTAAACTTGACCCATCTCTTACTAAAGCAGATTCTTTATCAGGGTCAGTAGCTGGAAAACCAGAAACTTTACCAAATATTTTACATAATTTGGAAATGGAAACTCATTTATTAGATCGTGTTGTTGGTACTAAAAAGGAAAAGGATGTTGCTCCAATTAAACTTAAAGAACCTTTAATGATAAACTGTGGAACAACCACTACAATTGGTGTTGTAACAAAAGTTAAAGGAAATGTTTTTATAAGTTTAAAATTACCTGTATGTGCTGATAAAGGTGATAGAATAGCTTTAAGCCGTAGGGTTGGTGCTCGTTGGAGATTAATCGGTTATGGAATAATAAAATAATTTCATGACATTTAACTTTATACAATAAATCCTATTTTAAATTTAAAGGTTATATTATGAAATCAAATTCCAAAAAAGAAATTATTATAGATACAAATTTTTCATGATTCCCTTTCAATTCAATGTAGATATAATTGATGAACTTGAAAAAGCTTTTCCTTCCTATAAATTGTCAACTCCTAAATTTGTAATTATTGAGTTAAATAATTTAAGAATGAAGTTAAAAGGCAAAAATAGGGTAGCAGCAGAAATTGCTATAAAAATAGCTAAATCACCAAACATAGAAATAAAAGATATTAATTTAAAAAATAATGAAACTGTTGATGAAGCTTTACTTCGTGTTTCAAATGTTTTAGCTACTAATGATACTGAACTAAAAAAAAGAGCCAAAAAAAAAGGGATTGCTGTTGTTTATTTAAGACAAAAAAAGTATGTTACTATTGATGGATGTTTAAAATAGAATTATTACTTAATTATATTATGGTTTTAATTGTAAACTTAAAATTAACAATATATTTATGTTATTTAAATCATTTAATAAAATTTAAAAATTCAAAGATTACATAGTTAAAATAATATTCTTAAATATTAAAGTTGATAATGGATAAGTTTTTTAATAATTATTATAAAGTTTATATCCAAAAATATTTTTTGTTGTAAATTTTTAAAATTAAATTATAATTATTTCTTTATATAATGTATAATTAAAATAATTAAAGGTGGAAAAATGAATTTATGGACTGAACTTAAACCTGGAAAAAATGTTCCTGAAGTATTATATGCAGTAATTGAAATTCCTAAAGGATCAAGAAATAAATATGAATATGATAAAGATATGGAATCTTTTCTATTAGATAGAGTATTATACTCTTCAGTAACTTATCCTGCTGATTATGGTTTTATACCACAAACTATATATGATGATGGAGATCCTATGGATATTTTAGTATTAATGGATCAACCAACATTTCCTGGTTGTATAATTGAATCAAGACCAATAGGTATAATGGGAATGATTGATGGTGGAGATAAAGATTATAAAATATTAGCTGTACCTATAGAAGATCCAAAATATGAAAATATACAAGATATAGAGGATGTCCCACCTCACCTATTAGAGGAAATAGCTGAATTTTTTAAAACTTATAAAAATCTTGAAGGAAAAGAAGTTGAAGTTTTAAGCTGGGAAAAAGCTGAAGTAGCTAAAAAAGAGGCTATTAGGTCAATTGACATGTACAATCAGAAATAACCATTAATCTACAACATAATTTATAAAAGCCAATGAGGGGTTTGTTTGTATTATTTATCTAAAATTGAGGGCACTGTTAGAATCCCACCTTATAGATTCGAGGATCCTCTAGAAGAAGTAGCTATTGAAACATTAAATGAAACATATAATGGAAAACTTGATAAAAAATTAGGTTTACTTGTTAGCATAAATGACATAGAGGAAATTGGCGAAGGAAAAGTAATAATGGGTGATGGTGCCGTATATCATGACGTTTTATTTAATGCATTATTTTATAAACCTGAATTACAAGAGATTATTGAAGGAGAAGTTATTGAAATAGCTGAATTTGGAGCATTTATAAGAATGGGACCTATGGATGGTCTAGTTCATGTATCACAAGTTACTGATGATTATATTAATTATGATCACAAAAGAGGAGCACTACTTGGTAAAGAATCTAAAAAAATCCTTGAAGAAGGAAATAAAGTTAGAGCAAGAATTGTAGCTGTCAGTTTTAAGGGTAAATCAATGAAAGAAACTAGAATTGGTCTTACTATGAGACAATATGGCTTGGGTAGATTTGAATGGATTGAAAAAGAAAAAAAGAAGGTTAAATCATGAGCTTAAAATCTTGTACTTCTTGTAAGAGAACATCTACTAAAGAACGTTGCCCTGTTTGTGATAGTCCAACTTCAACTAATTGGAGTGGATTATTAGTGATAATTGATCCAGAAAATTCTGATATTGCTAATGAGCTTAAAATCACTTTAGCTGGCGAATATGCACTGAGAGTTAGATAATATTTGAATTTAATTTAAACTAAACATATTTATTTATAAATAAAATATTAGATTTAAAATAAAAATTAAACATATTAATTGTAAAAGATAATATTAGATTTTATTATAGATTAAATATAATTATTATTAAAAATTTGAGTAATGTTTTAATATACAATCATTTAAAAAAAAACAATAAATAATATATAATTTATAATTTATTAATAAATTATTAAATGCATTCTATGAGGTTAAATATTGTTGAAATTAGAAAATACTTTGAGATCTGAGTTTAAAAAGCCTTTGGGAAAATTATATTCTTCTTTTGATGATGCAGTTAATGATATTAAAATTGCTAAATTTTTAATTTCTGTTGGAGATGCTACAACAAAAAATCTTGTTGTAAATGATATATTTCCAAATATTAGTATTATTGATAATCTTATTCAAAGAAAAATTCATAATTATAAAATTATTTATACAAATAACATATTAAGAGCAAAAAATCCTCCAGGAACCATTACAGAAAATCTATGGGAAACCATAGAGAAAGCTTTCACCAATTCAACAAATGTAAAAAATCAATTAATTATTGTTGATGGGGAAGAAGATCTTGCAGTTCTT
Source organism: Candidatus Methanorudis spinitermitis (assembly GCA_031286225.1). Taxonomy (GTDB): domain Archaea; phylum Methanobacteriota; class Methanobacteria; order Methanobacteriales; family Methanobacteriaceae; genus Methanorudis; species Methanorudis spinitermitis. The sequence goes on along the minus strand of JAITUQ010000038.1, from coordinate 93,763 downwards.
CCCTGTATAATTATGGCTCCTGATGAATCTGTTGTTTTGTATGGACAACCAAATGAAGGATTAGTTTTTGTTGATGTGAATTCTGTAAAAAATAAAGCTGGTGAACTTGTTAAATCATTGAAAAAAATCAATAACATTAATCATCGTAATTAATAGGTTTACTAGCAAGAAATTACTATATTAGAAAGAGGATATTATGGAAATTGATATATTAGAAAAAAAAGAGAACAAAGTTTTAGATAGGACTGAAATAAAATTTAACTGTTTATATGAAGGTGAAGCTACCCCTCAATTATTGAATGTTAAAAATAAATTAGTAGCTTTGTTAAATACTAAAAAAGAATTTATTGTTGTTGATTCTATTCAACCTCACTTTGGTGAAGCAAAAGCTGCTGGTTATGCTAAAGTTTATGATTCTGAAAATAGTTTAAAAGATATAGAAACTAAACATGTGCTAGATAAAAATCAAGAAGCTAAAGTTCCTGCAGAAGAAGAGGAAATAGAAAATAATATTGAAGAAAAACCTACTGAAGAAGAATCCAGTGAAGAAAGTTCTACTGAAGAAGAATCTGATGAGGAAAAACCTACTGAAGAAGAATAGAGGATGAAATTATGAAGAAGTCCAGTCTTTATGAAGTTGATGGTGACAAAATAAAAAGAAAAAACCCGTTTTGCCCAAGATGTTCAAGTGGAGTATTCATGGCAGATCATGGTGATAGATATTCTTGTGGTAAATGTGGATATACTGAAATGAAAACTAAAGAATAATATTTTTATTTGTTATAAATTCAATAATATGTAAATTCATAATTATTTTATTCTTAATTTATTAAAAATGAAAATTATGGGATTTTTTTAACTTATATTAAATACTCACTTTTTACTTCAACTCAATGAGCAATTTTCTTATTTCTAGAACATCACAAAATTTTCATTACAAGTATATCTAATATAAAATAATTTAACTGTAATATTTGAAATAATTTTTTAAATAATCATTATTAGATTTATATGTTTATTTATTAATTTCTTATTAATCTATTTATTAAAATTGATATTAAAAAAATATTTTACAATTATAAATTACTTATTATTAATTATATTTATAAAAAAATACTTAAAAAACATCATATAAAACTTAAATTTTTAAAATAAAAAGAAATCGGAGTTTTTTTAACTTATAATAGTTAATTAGGTTAAAATATTAATTGAATATTTTATATTTTATAATAATGAAATTTTCAAATATTCAATAAACTATAAGAACAGAAAATTTCAAGAAATGTTGTCTAAAGAAAAGTGAATTAATAATAAAAGAAAAATTTTATAAAACTTAGAACTTTTTGGTGTAATTTTGAATCTAAGAAATGGGAGACTCAATAAAAAAATGTCTGAAGGGGCAGCTGAGTTTACTTCATCCCTTGAAGCTGACAAAATTATTTTTAATGCTGATATTAAATGTAATTTTGCCCATGTTCTAATGTTAAAGGAAGAAAAGATTATTGATAAGAAAATAGCTGATAAAATTCTTGAAACTTTAATTGAACTTAAAGAAAAGGGATTCAAAGCATTAAATTTTGACCATGCTGCTGAAGATATCCACATGCTTATTGAAAATTACGTAACTGACAAACTAGGTCTTGAAATAGCTGGTTTTATGCATACAGCTAAATCAAGAAATGATCAAATAGCTACTGATTTAAGATTAGTTTTAAGAGAAAAAATTGATGAAATTAGATTAGATATCTTAAAATTCATCAATGGCTTAGTAGAATTAGCTGAAAAACATAAAGAAACTGTAACCATAGGATATACTCACTTACAACATGCTCAACCTATAACAATAGCTCATCATTTAATGGCATATGCTCAGTCTTTAAAAAGAGATTATGAAAGATTAAATGATACAAGAAAAAGAGTTAATTTAAATCCTCTTGGTTCAGCAGCTATGACTACCACAAGTTTTCCAATAAATAGGGAGTTAACTACAAAATTGTTAGGGTTTGATAGCTATTTAGAAAACTCAATGGATGGTGTTTCAGCAAGAGATTTCATTTCTGAGACAGTTTTTGATTTATCAACATTATGTACAACCTTATCTAAAATATCTGAAGAATTAGTTCTTTGGAGTAGCTATGAATTTGGAATAATAGAAATAGCTGATGAATTTTCATCAACATCATCAATAATGCCTCAAAAAAAGAATCCTGATGTTGCTGAGCTTGCAAGAGCTAAATCTGCTATTGTAAATGGAGAATTAATAACAATTTTAACAATTTTAAAAGCTATACCATATACATATAATAGAGATTTACAAGAAATAACTCCTCATCTTTGGAATTCTATAAAAACAAGTCATGATATATTGAATATTCTCACACCAATGACATTATCAATAAGTATTAATAAAAAAAGATGCTTGGAACTTTCAGGAGCAAATTTTGCAACAGCTACTGATTTAGCCGACATTATTGTAAGAGAAAAAAAGATTCCTTTCAGAGCAGCACATCAAATCGTTGGTAAAATTGTTAATGTAGCTATTGATAAGGATATATCTTCTGAAAATATTGATTCAAATTTTGTTGATAGCATAGCTACAGAACTTGGTTTTGAAGAATTAAAACTAGATGATGAACTCATTCACAAAGCTCTTGATCCTTTAGAAAATGTTAAAATGAGAAAAGTTCCTGGTGGTCCTTCTCCTGAAATGGTTCAATTAGCTTGTGATAATATGAATAAATTTTTAAAAGAAGAATTTGGCAGTAAATGCTTTGATTAATGGTTTCTAAAATTAAAATTTTTTGTATAAATTTTGACATCTATGGAATAATCAATATTCAGGGATTTGATTCTAGATTTGTCATTTTATTAGAAGATATAAGTTAATAATATTTATCTATAAACCTTTCAAGAAAGCTATTATTACTATTATTTGCATATGATTGTTTAATTAAAAATAAAGCATATTCAATATCATCATAACTATTTAGACTAAAACTAAGTTTTGTTGTTCCATCATCTTCATTTTCTGATGTTATTTCTTTTGTAATAGCTTTAAAATCATCAAATGAGTTGTCTTCACTAAAAGATAGTTGAAAGTTAATTTTATCTTTATTTAAACTTATTTTTAAAAATTCATTATTATATAAAAAGGTCAAATAGTTATTCATTGTTTTTAATTTAATTTTTTTATTCCAGCTTAGAATTTTTTTGATTATATTATTGTAAATTTCAATAATATTGCTATTTACTCCACTTATAAGTTTTTCTGTAATTTCTTCGTAATTTTTTAGATCAAAATCAGTTTCGGTAAGTTCATCGAGTTTTTTCTCAATTTCTTCATCAGTTAAATCATCTTCTAGGGATTCATCTTCTAAGTCAGATTCATTGATTTTTTCTTTTTGATTCATTAATTTTTTAATGTAATTTTCTCTTATTTCTTTAATCATTTTTTCGTCACCTTCAATAACTGGTCCTATATAATTACATGTTTTACAAACCCAACGAGACCAATTTTGAGGAATTATCCAATCAATGTTGTCTGACCCACATCTAGGACATATTTTCATAACATTATCTAAAGGTTGATTTTTTTTATCTTTTTCATTGATTTCTTCTTTTTTACCTGCTCCTTTTAATTTATCATTGTAGTTTTCCTTAATTTCCCTAATTAACTCTTCATCCCCTTCTATAACAGGACCTGTATATTCACATGTTTTACAAATCCAAAGAGACTCATCACTTAGAGATACACAATCAATATTGCTTGATCCACATCTAGGGCATACTTTCATAACATCACCACAATTATTAATTTTAAAATTATGCGTTAATTTATGCATTTGAAAGAATAAAACTAATATTAGATTTTTAATAGTTGAATAGAAAATATTTGATTAACAATTTAAATGATATTATATATAATAAACTACATATAGTTTTTCATGAAATCTATGTTTTTTAAATCTAATGATTCAAGCATGATGAGGATGCTAGGAATAATAGCCATTATTGCAGGTATATTGATAATTATATTTCCAGCTATTATTGCATATGTAATAGGGATTGTATTAATAATATATGGAGTATTAAGTTTATTATAAGCAATGACTTTTATCTTATTTTTATATATAATCTTATTTTTATATATAATCTGTATTTTAATAATATTTCTGTAATAATGTGAAATATTTTTTTTTATTATTATATTTTTATTTTATGAATTATTTAATCATATTATTTTATAAAAACTCCAAATTAAATCAAGAGCTTCTCCTGGTTCTAATGCACCTGAACGGGTTTCTCTTAAAATTCGTTGAATAGAAAATTTCTTCATATAAGGATACTTTTTGTGAACTTCAAATAATAATGGACAACCAAATCCTTTAATAATATCTAAGTTATAGCTATTTACTAAATTTTTTATTTCTTCCTTTCCAATAGAAAGAGTAGCTGGTAAATTTAACCTAGCTAATGATTTGTTTATTTTTTTATCCTTTTCAAATATAGTGTCAGTATTAATAATACACTGTGTTCCTGTTGAAAGCATATCCCCAAAAATTATTATATCAATATCTTTTTTTGCTGCAAATTTAAATAAAGTATCTTCAGTATTACTTGAACATCTTCCACAAGGATGAAATTTGCCATCTAATGAATTTTTAATAATATTTTCATAATCAACTCTTAAATATTGATGTTGAACATTTAATTTTCCACATAGTTTCTTAATATTATATTTAAATTGATTTGGAAGAATGATTGTTCCTGGATCAACAGTAATAGCTATTGGATTAAATCCCAAATACTTAGCTAATATTAATGAAAAACTACTATCAACACCTCCAGATAATGCAACAATAGCTTGGTGATCTTTGCTTTCAATGTTTTTTGTGTTTTTAAAATAGCTATTTATATCAAAATTATAAATGTTTTTTATTTTTTCTTCTAAAAAATCTTTTAAATTATTTAAAGGAATAATTTCTCTATGATATTTGGATATGAAAGAATTTAATCTAATTAAAGAAAGATCCATTTGATATTTTTTTAATAGATAGTCAGAATAGCTATTAACATGTATTTTATTTAAATTAAGCTTTTCTTTTAGTTTTCCAACTACCCATCCTCCTTTTCCAATAATAGCAGATTTGTCAGGGCGATCTAAAGTTATAATCCATAACTCATTTTTTTCGTCATTGAATAATAATTCTTTTATGTTAATTTCAGAATCTTTATGATTAATTTCTTTCCTTATTCTTTTTATATGTTTGATTAATTCATTTTTAGAAAATTTCAATTTTTCACCATGATTAGTAAAAAAAATCCTAGTTTTTATATTATTTTTCTTTAAGTTTTTGATAAATGGAAAAAATACTTTTACAATAAGATAATAAATATATATTCAATAAATCATATTAAGTATATTAAAAAATATAGATAAATATATATCAAAACATATATACTCTTAATTTTTATCGTATAATTATTTTATTAATAGTCTTTTATTAATTATTATAAATTGTTATAGAAAATTTAATGTGATTTTGACATTAATAAATTTAATAATTTATATTATAAATGGAATGGTATGATGGCTAGTTTTTTAGGCATATTCAATGATGAAAATGATATTAATAAAACTGAATTAGCTAAAGATAATGTTAAAATTGGTGTTAACTATAAAAAGTTCAGTAAGGACCCAGTATTAGGTAAAAAATTTATTCTTCGTTCAAATACTGTAATTTATAACGATGTTGTTATTGGTGATAATTTTAAGACTGGTCACAATGTAGTCATAAGAGAACAAACTAAGATTGGAAACAATGTTTTAATTGGAACTAATAGTATTGTTGAAGGTGAATGTACAATTGGAAATGATATTAGCATACAATCTAATGTTTATATACCTAGAAAAAGTTTTATTGAAGATAATGTTTTTATAGGACCATGTTCTTGTTTTACCAATGATAGATATCCTGTTAGAGTTGAATATAAATTAAAAGGTCCTCAAATTAGAAAAGGTGCTTCTATTGGAGCTAATACGACATTTTTGTCAAATATTGAAGTTGGGGAAGGAGCAATAGTGGCAGCAGGAGCAGTAGTTACACGAAGTGTCCCTCCTTATTATTTAGCTATTGGTACTCCAGCTAAGATTAAACCTTTACCAATTAAACTAAGAGTTCCAAATATGCTCAAATAATCTAATTAATTAGTTTATATTATTTATTAATTTTTATATATTTATTATAATTGCATATTATAAATAAGTTAAATATAAAAATGATTAAAAATCTTTTTTTTATTTTTTTAATCAATGGAACATTATAATTTTCTTAAATGTTAGTGATAATAATCTTTTTATTTAAAAAATGAAATTTATTAAAAATTAAGTAAATTTTAAATAGTAGTATGGACTAATTAAATTTACAAATATTATTTGTTTTAACTTTAAATGATTATTAACCATTTTAATTGATTAAATTGGCTTTTTAAGATTTACTAATGAAATTATTACAATAATATTTTTTTTATTTTAATTTTTCTTAGATTAAAATTTTTATAAAATAAAAACATTTTTTAATTATTTTAATTTTCATATAAAATTTTAATGAAGATATTGATTTTAAGAATAAATATTTTATTATTATAATTTAATATATTAGGAGATTTTCATGATAGTTAAAGACTGGTGTATGTATTGCGGAGAATGTGCAGGTGTATGCCCAAAGAACTTAATAGAAGTTAAAGAAATAACTTTAATTTTCGATGATAAAGATTGTAAAGAATGCAACACGTGTGTTAAAGCTTGTCCTATTAGTGCCTTAGAAAAAGGATAAATAAAGATTATTTTCGAGATGATATTATGATAAAAACTGATGTATTAGTAATTGGATCAGGACCTGCAGGATCATCAGCAGCTAAACATGCTGCTTTAGGTGGAGCAGATGTAATTTTAATTGATAAAAAATCTGAAATTGGAGCTCCAAAAAGATGTGCAGAAGGAGTATCTAAAGGAGGATTAGAAAATCTTGGAATTAAGCCAAATCCACGATGGGTAACTAAAGAATTAGATGGGGTACGACTTGTATCTCCAAATGGAACTAATGTATGGATGACTTCTGATGAAATTAAGCTTCCTGAAGCTGGATACATTCTTGAGAGAAAAGTTTTTGATAAACACATGGCAATGGATGCTGCAAGAGCTGGAGCTGAAATTCGGGTGAAAACTTTAGCTAAAGGAATGAAAAAAGATAAAGATAGCTATATTGTTACTTGTGAACATATGGAAGATTTATTTGAAATTAAGGCAAAAATTATAATAGCTGCTGATGGACCAGAGTCAAGAGTAGCTAGATGGGCAGGACTTAAAACAGCCACCAAAGCAAAAAATATGGAATCTGGAATCCAATTTGAAATGTGTGGAGTCGAGATGGAAAAGCAAGATGTCATCGAATTTTACTTTGGAAGTGTAGCTCCTGGAGGTTATGCTTGGATTTTTCCTAAAGGTGAAGACATAGCTAATGTTGGACTTGCAGTAATAGCTCTTGATACTGATAAAACAGCTTACCAACATTTAATTGAATTTGTAGAGAATTGTCCAGCTACTCAAAATGCTCAAGCAGTTGAGTTAAATGTAGGTGGAGATCCAGTTGGTGGAATGCCTAAAAAGATCTACGGCGATAATTTACTTGTAGTTGGAGATGCAGCAGGTCAAGTAAACCCATTAACTGGTGGAGGAATCATTAGTGGAATGACTGGTGGAATGCATGCAGGTATTGTAGCTGCAGAAGCTATTGTAGAAGAGGATTACTCTGAAAAAAAATTAAAACAATATGATAAGAATGTTAGAGAAGATATTGGAGATGAAATAGATAAATATCTTAAAGTAAAAGATTATGCACTTTCATTATCTGATGAGGAGCTCGATTCAGTAGCTAAAGCATTCCAAGATATTGAGTTTAAAAAAGTTAGTACAACAGAGCTTGTTAAAAGTTTAGTTAAAGTTTCACCTAAAGCTTTGCTTAAATTAGGTAAATTAATATAAAATTAAATCACTAATTAAAATCAATTTTTTTTAATTTTTATTTTTAAATAATTATGCTACTAATTTTTAATATTAATCTTTAATTATTTGTATAATACCTATTAATATCTATTTTTTTCATTTATTTTTATTTTTTTCATTTAAAATATTTATTTTAATTTATCTCTTTAATTTTTTCATTTAAAATACTTATTTAAATCTATCTTTTTAATTTTTAATAAATTACACTAATTTTATTATTAAATCTAATATATTTTATATAATTAAATAAATTTCATTTACAATAAAAAGTATATGCTTTTTTCATTTTTATTATTTTTTTTTATGATAATAATAATTAAATTTATAAATAAGTAATTACATAACATGATACTATATACATATTAAGTTGAATATTTCAAGAATAATTTCAACTTAAATAGTGTGTATATATTCATCATGGTCTAATGAGGTGATCATTTGAAAGAATTATATGAAAAAATGATTAATGAAGCAATAACTGCTCAAAAAGCAGATGTTAATACTGTCAAAAAGAATAGAGGAAAAGATTTTAAATTAAAAGACACTGAAAGCTATGTAAAAGTAGCTAATAATATGGTAGCTACTGATGGTCAAGCACAATCTGTAATTGATTTACATGTTGACTCTGTTAATACTCATTTCAATACATTATCTAGTCTAACAGAAACTGTGCGACCTGAAGACGATCCATTTGTTGAACATTATCAGACACCAGCTATTCTTGAAATATTGTGTGAAAAAGATGAAAAATTTGAAAATAGTTTAAAAACATTTGTAGAAACAATTGGAGAATGTGAAGCTTTAATTGGGAAAGAAGTTATTAGGCGATATGGAGGATTTTATGGTCCAACATGCGTTGTTGATTTTGCATTAATTCCAGGAAGCACAAGTAATATTGTTAATCAGATATTACTCGAAACAAAAATCCCAGAAAATCATAAACAAGCTATTTTAGCAGCTAAATCCTGGGGAATGAATACTTCTTATGGAATTGGAGAAGTATTTGCCAATGGATTAGAAGATGGCATGACTACATCTTTAGCTCTTAAAAAGGAAATTGAAATGATTAAAAAAATTTATGCTAGTCCAATTAAAGCTCAAAGCGAGCTTATGGATGATTTAAGTCATAAATCTTTTGATGTTAGAAAATATATGGAAAAATATAAAAAAACAATGGAAAAAACTATTGTAGCTGCAATTGAAGATGATGTTCATTTTGGAAATATTTTAACAATTCCAGCTTATTGTGTAGGGGATATTTCTCATCATATATCTCAATCAACTTACAATATGTGTAAAGATGACATGATAATGGGAATAATAGAAGCTACTACTGATGTAGTTGATAAAGCATTAAATGATAATTTAAATAATTATAAATCAGAATTTGATGTCCTTTCCCTTGCTACTGGAGCATCAGCAGCAGGAATCGAATATATTCTTGAATTAGATGGATTTAATGCTCCTATGATAGTTGATCTTTTAACTAAACGTTTTCATAACTTTGTACAACAATTTCCAGCTCGTGGAGCTGCAGCAGAGCTTCATAATTGTGACTTTATGGACATGATTTATAGAGGATGGAGATTTTTAGATAAATCAAGACGAATGAGAAGTAGTGAAAATGAACATCTTAAACCAATAGTTTCTGGATTTGAAGTTAGTCTTGATCCTATAAGACATAATGAAGTTATAATGAATCCACAAAGATATACTTATCCAGCATGTGCTATTTCAGTCAGATTCTCTTCATTAATGAGGCTTGCAGATTATCCATGTTTACTTACAAGTGAACCAATAACAGCTACTTTGATGACAAACATAATAGCTTTACATAAAGAAGATGCAGCTTCTCCAGTAAGAGGATGTAAAAATTGTGCATCAGCAGCTCTTGTTGATTTTAGACATCAACATTGTCAATGGAGAGAAGCAGTGTAAGAAAATATTTGGTATTTTATATGAAAATATTAAAAAATAAAATTATTAAAAGTTAACATTTTCTAGAAAAAAAATTTTTAGTAAAAACTAAGAATAAGATTATTAAAAATTACATTTTCTAGTTTTTTTTTTTATTATAAAAAAATAAAAATATAAAAATGTTAAATCTAGGATAATTTTTTTATAAAATGTTTATAGTGTTTTTAATATTTTTATATTCTTTTATTCAAATGGGGAGATTATATTATGGAATGTGGAATTGAAAAAAAGATCTTAGCTGAGCTTATAGGTACTTTTTTATTAGTGTTTTTTGGTACAGGAGCAGCGGTAGTTACTTTGCTTATTTCAAAGAACATTGATCCAAGTCAAGTGGGAATCGGAATTCTTGGAGGTCTTGGTGATTGGTTAGCTATTGCTTTTGTATTTGGTTTAACAGTGGTAGCATGTATATATTTGTTCGGTAAAGTATCAGGAGCACATATAAATCCAGCAGTTACAATAGGACTACTTGTTACAAAAAATATTTCTTTTGCTGAATCATGTTACTATTTTGTGGGGCAATTTGCAGGAGCTATTTTAGGAAGTTTAGCATTACTTGCAATATTGGGAAATCCTGCTGTAGCTATTGGAGGTCTTGGTGCAACTGCTCCTGGAATGGGAGTTAGCTACTTACAAGCTATGCTTGCTGAATTTATAGGAACGTTCTTTTTAATGCTTGTTATAATGGGAGTAGCTATTGATAGGAAAGCTGAACCTGGTTTTGCTGGTATTTCAATAGGATTTACTGTTACAGCAATTATAACAGTTCTTGGATCATTTACAGGAGCTTCAATAAATCCAGCCCGTACTTTTGGCCCTTATTTAATAGATTTAGTTGCTGGAGGTGCTAATTTATGGATATATTATCCAATATATTTAATTGGTCCAATTTTAGGAGCTATTGTAGCTGCACTTCTTTATGCTTACATAGCTAAAGGTACTGATGTTTGTGAACTACCTCAGCCATTTCAAGAATAGATAAATTTTTAAATAGCTAGAAATTATTATAATTATTTTTCAACTATATAATTATTAGCTATTCTCATTTTTTTTAGTTTATAATTTAATAATGTTCATTTAATAGATTTTTAAGAAATTATCCCTTAAAGATATGTAAAACAATAACTTTTCTCATACATTAATTCTACAATTTTTCATCTGGACAACTAATTTATTTTTTATAATTAATAATATATTTTCATTAAATAATTTTTTAAAAATTATAATATTTTATTTTTATTTTAAAAACTATATTTTATAAAGTTAGAAATTTTTTGACTTAATTATTAAAATATCTTAATCATCAAATTTATTTTTATTATTAATTTTAAATATAAGGACAATTATTATTATTTATTATTCCAAAATGGCATTATATAACATGATAAAAATAAATTTGATTTGTTATTTACAATTATTTTCCAATAAAATTAATTTATTAAATATAATAAATTATATATCATATAAAAACTTATTAATGATTAACAATTCAGAATTAAGATTAAATAAGAATTTTAATTAGTTTATTTTAGAGGATTTCTATGATTTTAATAACTGGTGGAGCAGGATACATTGGATCTCATATAAACAAACAATTACATAAGGAAGGGTATGATACTGTTGTTTTGGATAATTTAATGTTCGGTCATGAATCTTCTGTAAAATGGGGAGAATTTATAGAAGGAGATTTAAAAGATAGTGATATAACAAATTCAATATTTAATAACTATGATATTGAAGCTGTGATGCACTTTGCAGCTTTCACATCAGTAGCTGAATCAGTTGAATATCCACAAAAATACTATAAAAATAATTTTAAAAATACATTAAACCTTTTAAATTCTATGAAGCAAGCTAAAGTAAATAAGTTTATTTTTTCATCAACAGCAGCTGTTTATGGAAACCCTCAAAAGATTCCTATTAGTGAAAATCATCCATTTAATCCTATAAATCCTTATGGAAAATCTAAATTAATGGTTGAGGAAGTATTAGCTAGACTTGCTAATAATAGTGACTTTAGCTATTGTTCTTTAAGGTATTTTAATGCATCAGGTGCGGACCCCGAATGTGAAATTGGTGAAAATCACAACCCAGAAACTCATCTTATTCCTTTAATTTTAGATGTAGCTATTGAAAAAAGAGACAAAATAGCTATTTTTGGTGATAATTATAAAACTAGAGATGGAACTTGTATCAGGGATTATATTCATGTTTGTGATCTTGCCTCAGCCCATATAAAAGCTTTTGAATATCTTCAAAACATTGGTGAAAATACCAATACTGGAGGATATAATGAAAATTGTGAAAGTAAGCATATTGAAAGCTATGGTAAAAATTATAAAAATAGCCAAACCACTAGCAATAGTGAAAAAAATAACAATTCTGAAAAAAATAAGTTTTCTACTAAAAGTAATATTTTTAACCTTGGAAATGGAAATGGGTTTTCAGTTAAAGAAGTTATTGATACTTGTGAGCAAATCACAAAATGTGATATTAAAAGAGAAATTGTTGATCCAAGAGATGGTGATCCAGCTATTTTAATAGCTGATTCTAAAAAAGCTATTGATGTTTTAAATTGGAAACCACAATATGATAATTTGGAAAAAATAGTTGAAACAGCATGGATGTGGCATAAAAAATTAAATTCTCAGTCCTCGTAATTCATTGTTATGTATTGTTCTTTAATCATTGGGTTGTCAACTTTTAATATATCAATCCAAGAACCAGTTGGAACTAGAAAACCACTTATGAACTCATCCATTTCATTAATGTAATTTTCTTCAATACTAACATCGTTCATGGGTATTCGTTTATGGTCTATGTCAAAAAGGTTTTGATTACCAAAATTAGTTTTAATCTTTTTTATATTGTCACTACCAGACACAACGTCTCCTTGTCGGTCAGTGATACCGTTAATTATTACTGGAGCTTTAATATACAAAGCATCTTTCTTATCATACATAATACATATCCCTCATTCTATTTTTTTTATAGCTGTCGCTAAGCCCATCATAGGGCGAATTAAAATGCAAATAAAATAAGATTTAATCCTAATATATAGCTAACGCTAATAGACCATTATAATAAAAAAAATAAATATGAAATATAGAATTTTATTCATACATCTTTAGATTTAATAATGTAAGGACCAATATTTTTAGGATTCTTCCTTACAGGTTTCCTACGAGGATTACTCTTTGATGACTTATCATCATTTTTTTTATTTTCAGTCATAAAAAAAAAAGAACTATCCTCCTATAGTAAGAACCAGTAATATCATTATAAAAATAAGCGTAAATACCATTCCCAATTTTAAAAACCAGAATCCTTTTTTAATAGAATCAATCTTAATATTCATTACAGTTTCATTATAATTAATAGTGTTTCTAAAATTATCTGCACTTTCAATCACAATAGTTTCTTGAGGGAATTCATTAACTCCATACTCATCGATTAATTCATTAACATCTAAAGCAGACCTAAATGTTTTCAAATTGTAAGACTTTATAAAACAAAATATACTAACACCATAACACAGAAGAGCTAATGTGAAAAAAATATAAATAAATTCAATATAAGATAATGTTTTCATATTCACAAGTATCAATGAACCTATTGAAGCTTGTATTGTCAACATCACTCCAAGGAAAGCTATAAGGTTACTAGATTTATTATCTAAACCTAAAAATCTTTTTTCCTCATTATGGTATTTAGATCGTATAAGGTTTAATAATAATTTTTCCCTGTCTAAATCATATTGTTTATCCAAACCATATTCTTCTGATAAATTCATAATTATTATCCTCCACACTCCACTTCTTACAAATTATGAAAATTAAATAAATTACAGTATCTTACCAGGATTAGCTTTCTCAATTTCCTCAACCAAAGATTTAAATTTTTCTTCATCTTTGTATTTATTTACCTTAATCTCTTTTTTAATAATATTCCCTTCTTTATCAAAGAGAGTTATTCGCATATGCTCAGCAGTAAGTTTTCCATCGCCACGCCAATTAGAAAAACTTGCATCGTTAGGAGGCTCTGTGTTGGGTCCGTCCCACCTTACCCTCCCAATGAGTTTTTTAGTTTCATCATCTAATTTATCATGAAAATTCCTAGCTTCTTCAGGACTAAGCCCTTCTTCAATTACATTTCCATTAAAATCAAAGATAGTTGCCCTGTGTGGACTGCCTTTTCGAATACCCCTATCCCATTTGGCTGATCCATATTCAATAAATTTTTTAGTTCCATCATCTAACATAGTAGTTTCTTCAAAAACATCTTCTTTAATTATAATCATTTTATACTTTCCTATAATATCATAGTTTTATTTTATCTTTATAAATATATAATATTTCGTAAAACTTCTGCTTTATGTGGAAAATTAGAAACAAATATGTCATGAGTATCTTTATTCATATATTTCATAACTCCTTCAGCAAACTCTTCAGAATAAGGTCTATCAGGGAACATAGAATATCGACTATAAGCATATCCTGAAGCAAATGTATTCTTCTCTAAATAAGGTTCCACTCCCCTTAATTCTTTTCCTAGCATAATTTGTTGGTCTTTAACAAAACCATCTTTAAAGTATGAACCATTAGAAATTGTCCAACTACCAGATGAATCACGATCCATTAAATGACCTATCTCATGATTTATAGTATCTTGATAAGTTTTCCCAGGAGCTAATAAACAATTGTTTGGGTTAACATATAATCTTTTCATTCCATTATCTATTTCTTGAGGATCTACCCAACCTAAAGAATTACCTTGATTAGTTATAACAATTTCATTAACACTATTTTTCATATTTTCTGGTAAACTATCATAATGAGATTTAACTTCATCCACGAGAGAATCATTAGCATTAATTGGTTCATATATCTTGAGTTCACCTTCATTAAAATCATGAACATTATATTCTTCTGTCTGCCCATCTACCTCCATATTTTCTTGGTAAACCTCTGTTTTTTCAATTATTTCTTCTTTATTATTTTTTTCTTCTAATTCTTCCTGTGTGCCATACTCCACACCACATTGGCAGTTAATAACATTACCAATATTACTATAATTTCCAATATCACCAGGAAAATCCAAATAATCAATGTAATGCATTTTTCTTTAATTATGGATATTTTTTTATTATTAGCAATTTAAAATTATTTTTCATATTAATTCTATTAAATATTAACTTTTATAATAAATAGTAAATTTTTTTTATATAAAACATTTTATTTAAATTAATTTTCTTTAATTGCAGATTAAAATCAATATAATCATTTATATAAAAGATTATGATTAAATAATATTTATATAAAAAATTAAATAAATTTTATAATTCAATACTAAAAGATTAAAAATGCACTACAAAAAATTAAATTTATAAAATTTAATTAAAAAATAAGTTTTCCACTATATTATTAAGGACTAAGGAAAAATAAGTAGCTATTTTATTAAACAATTATTATTATTTTTAATTTATTTTAGGAGGAAGTGGCTTGATTAAAAAATCGTTTATTACAGATTGTGAAGGACCTTTAACTTTAAATGATAATGCATATGAAATTTCATCAAAATTTATAGATAATGGTGATGAATTATTTAAAATAATTAGTAAATATGATGATTATTTGGTGGATGAAATTAAAAAGCCAAATTATCATGCTGGAGACACTTTAAAACTAATAGCTCCATTTTTTAAAGCTTATGGATTAAAGAACAAAGACATTATTGATTTTTCAAAAAGCAATATTTCACTTGTAAATGGAGTTATTAAAACTTTAAAATTTGCTGATTTTAATATAAGTTCCTTTATAATCAGCACTAGCTATGGGCAATATATTGAAGCACTTTGTAATCTAATTAATTTTCCACTTGAAAATACCTATTATACAAAACTTGATTTAGATAGCTTTAATTTAGCTGAAGATGAAAAGGAAAAACTTATTGAATTTAAAGACATTATTTTAAATGGAGATTTCAATGACTTGGAAAGGATTTTTTTTGAAGAAATTCCTAAAATGTCAATTGGAAAGTTAATAAAAAATGTGAAAACTGTAGGTGGAACAGGAAAGAAGTTAGCTATGGAAGATTTATTAAAAAAACATGATTTAGATGCTTCAGGAGTTATGTATGTTGGAGATAGTATAACTGACACAGAACCACTTAAATTTGCTCGTGAAAATAATGGCTTAAGTGTTTCCTTCAATGGTAATGAATATTCTCTAAAAGAAGCCGAAATAGCTATTATTTCTGATAATACAATAGCTACTTCCTTACTCATTGACCTACACTCTAAATTTAACAAAGAATATGTGTTAAAATTTATAAAATCTTATTCAAAAGATCCAAAACGTGCTTTTGAAAGTTTTAGAATAGGTTTTTCATTAATTGATGATTTTAATCAAATATTCAAAGATAAAAATCTTCCAATAATTGAAATAATCACTAAGGATAACATTGAAGATTTGACAAAAAAGAGCATTGAAATGAGAAAAACAATTAGAGGAAAAAATATTGGAGCTTTAGGTTAAAAATTTAGCTAAAATATCTCTTTTTTACTAATAATACAAAATAGAATTTTCCTTAATTATAATTTTCTTAAGTTTTATTTTATTAGTTATTTATTCATTCTTAAAATCATTATTTTCTATTTTTATTAAATAATCATATAATTATTGAATTAATATTAATTATAGATTTATAATACCTGAAATGTAAATAAATTACTCTGATGAATTGAAAATTAATAAATTTTAATCTATATCCACATTAATAGGATATTAGAATTATTTTTACTAATCATTAAATTAATTTACTGATATAAGTAGAATCTATTTAATATATTATTCTCTTTTAAGGAACTTAAATTCAGAAATAGTAATCTTTATATTTATTGAAACTAAACTATTTTTTGTAAAGTAACAAAAAAGGTGTTTAGTAAAGTAAATATTTAAAGTGTTAAAATATTATAAAAATTTAAAAACTATTAGATGATAAAATCGATTAATATAAAAATAAATATGATAAGGGCTTGAAGATTAAAAAAAGATTATAAAAATAGATTAAACACTTCCATAGAGAAAATCAAATGTATTTTAAGAAAAATATGATGATGAAATTAGTAGCTAAAAAATAATAGAATGTAGATAAAGATTGTGATTAAATGGGAATAAAAGATACTTTTAAGAAATCGTGGGAGCATAGTGATTTTAAAAAAAGAATAGCTGCCATTAATAATTTAAATGATCATGATATTATAATAAATATTGTAAAAAATGACGAAAATAGTAATGTTCGTGCTTTAGCTGTTAAGAAAATAAATGATCAAGCAGTTCTTGAAGAAATAGCTAAAGAAGATAAAAGCAAAGAAGTTCGCACCTTAGCTGTTAAGAAAATAAGCAATCAAATTGTGCTTGAAAAAATAGCTAAAGAAGATAAAAGTAAAAAAGTTCGTGTACAAGCTGTTGAAAAAATAAACAATCAAGAGGTTCTCGTAAATCTATTTAAAAATACTGAAGAAGAAAAAAATATTCGTGGATTAGCTATTAAAAGAATAAAAGATTATACTCCCCTTAAAAATATAGCGAAAAATGAAAAAAACAGTTATTTTGGTGAAATAGCTATGATGAATATAGATGATCAAAACATTCTTGCAGACATAGCCAAAAATGGTGAAAATGATTTTATTCGTGCCCAAGCTGTTAAGAAAATAAACAATCAAGCAGTTCTTGAAGAAATAGCTAAAAAAGACAAAAGTGATGAAGTTCGCACCGAAGCTGTGAAAAAATTAAACAATCCATCAATTCTTTTAAATATAGGCAAAAATACTAAAGTTACACACTTTTTACCTAAACGTAGTGGAAAAATAAAATAATTGATTTTTAAGTAGTTACTAGAATATAATTCCTTAATAGCTACTTATTTATATGATATTTTATAATTTAGATTATATAATTCAATATATTTACTATTAAAAATTATATCATGAAAATTATTTTAAATCTTATAATAATATAAAAAAATACAATATTCATTAAATTTATTTTTAAAAATTATATAAAAAAAAGAATTAGATTTTATATAACTGTAGTGAAGCACCAAATTTTTGGTAAAATTACTTATAATTTTTTAATACTTAATATTCTTTTATTTATCTTTAAAATTATATACTCTGCTTATTTATTAATACAATCCTATATTTATAATTTATTTAATATTTAATAAATTTTAACTCTATATTTTAAAAAATATTCATTTTAATTAAAATTTAAAAAATTAAATTTTTTCCAAAAATAATGTTTTCAACTATAATATAAAAAAATTTTAATCTTATAAAATATTTGAAAAAAATAAAGTTTTATACTATTACTCATTATTGTTAAAAATAGTAAAATTATATTAAAAATTGATTTCATCTTTTTATAAGCTTATAAACAAAATCATTTGCTCTTACCTTTTCATCAATAGCTATTGCAACATTTCTTCCCTTTTTACAATAATCAATAGCTACACCCTCTATTTCCATTGATTTAATAATATGATTTATAGAACCAGTAGTCTTTCCTTGAATTATAATTTCATCACCAATAGCTAAATCTTCCCATATTTTCAGTTCAGCTACTTTTATTTTAGAATAATAATTAAGAACCTTAGCTATATCTTTTTTAATAAATTCGGATTTATTATCTCCACCTGTTTTATAAGGTTGTTTAAAGTAAAATCCAGTATCAAACCCTCGGTTAAACACTTTTTTTAAATCACGAGTCCATTCTTCTTTAAATTTATAATTTCCTGATTTATAAGAATCAATGGCTTCCTTATAAACTCTGGTTGTTGTAGCTACATAATCTGGAGATCTTGCTCTTCCTTCAATTTTAAATGCATCTACTCCTGTTTCCATAAGTTCTGGAATGTGTTCAATCATAGCCATATCATAAGGACTTAAAAAATTAGATTTATAGCTACTTTCATTTGATTTATCTAATATTAAAACAGAATTTTCTCCTTCTTCATAAAAGTGAGAATCTTCATCCTGAGCTATTGTTAATTTCCATTGTTTTCTACATGGTTGTAAACATTCTCCACAATTTGCACTTTTATTATATAGTCCATAACTTAAAAAACATCTCCCTGAGATAGCCATACACATTGCACCATGAATAAACACTTCAGTTTCAATTGGAGAATAATTAGCAATTTTTTTAATCTCAGAAATATTTAATTCTCTTGATAAAATAGCTCTACTTACACCAAGCTTTTTTAATGTTTTAAGAGTTTTTATATTTGAAATGTTTTCTTGAACACTCATGTGAACTTTTAAGTCATTTTCAATAGCTAAATCAGCTAATCCAATGTCAGATACAATTAATGCATCTACTTTATCTTTGAGTATAGGTAAATAACTTTCAATTAAATCAATATCTTCATCTTTCATCATTGTATTCATGCAGAGATAAATTTTAGAAGAATATTCTTTAGCTATTTGGGATGCTTTTTTAATGTCTTCAATAGAAAAATTAGAAGTGTTTGTTCTCATATTATTATTTTTCAATCCTATATACACAGAATCCGCACCATTTTCAAGAGCAGCTCTTAATGATATAAAATTTCCTCCAGGAGATAATAATTCTACCATAATAACCCCATAACAATAATTTAACACTTATTTATAGTCAAAATATTAAAAAAACTAATAATTATAGTAATTAATAATTTTTATATAATTATTATTGAAATATTGATATTCATAATTATAATTAAAATAATAATCTAAATAATTATATTCTAAATAATAATCTAAAAAATTATAAATTAAATAATAATGTTTAAAATAATTATATTCTAAATTATTAATTTGAAAATAAATTTAACTCTTTATACTCACTAAACAAACAATATGCTGATTTTATTTATTATAAAAAATATATTTATAAAAAATTTTTTTAATATACTCATTAAATAATAATTTGAATTGGTTTAAATAAATAAAAATAAACAATATTTAGTTTACAAATGATAATTATTTGATTTTAAATCACTAGGTATTTCAGTAGGATAATTTTCAGTTAAACAACCTAAACATAATTCATTAGCAGATATATCAATTGCCTCAACAAGGGAATCTAAACTTATATATCCCATTGAATCAACATCTAATCGTTCTCTAATCTCTTCAACCGAATTATTCACAGCTACTAATTCGTTTTTATTCGCCATAGCTACACCATAAAAGCAAGGTGCTATAACAGGAGGACATCCAATGAGTAAATGGATTTCTTTAACACCTGCATCCCTTATAAGATTAATCAAGTTCTTGGAAGTAGTTCCTCTTACAATACTATCATCAATTATAACAATTTTTTTATCTTTCAATTCTGAAACTAATGGATTAATTTTAAGTTTAACAGCTAATTCCCTTTCTTCTTGTGTTGGCATTATAAATGTCCTTCCAACATATCTATTTTTAATTAAACCTTCACCATAAGGAATTCCTGAAACTCTTGAATAACCAATAGCTGCAGGTATAGATGAATCTGGAATTGGCATTATAATGTCCGCATCGATTGGAAATTCCCTAAAAAGAGCTTTTCCAATATTTAATCTTACTTGATAGACATTTTTTTCATCTATAGTACTATCAGGTCTTGCAAAATAAACATATTCAAACATACAATGGGCATTTTTTGTTAAATAGGCTGATTCCGTTAAATAGCTTTTAATTTTATTATCTTTAAAGTGAATTATTTCACCAGGAACTACATCACGAATAAATTTAGCCCCTAAAACATCAAAAGCTACTGTTTCAGAGGCAGCTATTAATAGACCATCTTTACGAGCTATAGCAAGAGGTTTCATTCCAGCAGGATCCCTCATTACAAATAAATCATCATTTATTAAAATTACTAGTGAATAAGAACCAATTATAATTTTAGAAATATTTTCAATTGCCTTTACAAAATTTTTAGTTTTATTATTTTCTCTTTCAATTAAATAACATAGAATTTCTGAGTCACTATCAGATTTAAATTTGAAACCTTCTTTTATGAGTTGGTTTCTAAGAGAAATAGAGTTTATTATAGAGCCATTATGCGCTATCGCTATAAAATCATCGTCAAATTCAGTTACAAAAGGTTGACAATTTTCAAATCTTGGTTGACCATTGGTTGAATATCTTACATGACCAATACCAACATCACCATTAAGTTCTTTTATATCAAAATTTTTAAAAGCATCAGTCAGTAATCCCATTCCACTATAATGTTTTAAACCTTCCTTATTATTGTGAATAGCTATTCCTGCAGATTCTTGACCTCTATGTTGTAATGCATATAATCCATAATAAATAAGGGATGATACATCATTAGAAGAATCTTTTGAATGGATTCCTACTATACCACATTTATCTTTCAACATATACTCTCCATAAATTTGTAAAAATAATGAAAAAATTTTATATAAAAAGAGTTCTACTTAAACTTATATTACCTTATAGTATAAAAATTTTAACTTATCTATAAATGTGCTCTAAAAAAGGAAGAAATTAAAATTTTTTCTTATAAAAAAATTTCAACTATAAACTTCAGTCATATTCTATTTTTTCTTATTCTCTTTATAGTTTTTTCATTTGCAAATGAAAATGGAAAAAAATTCATTTAAATTAGAAAAAATTCAGTAAATATTGAAAAAAATATTCTTATGGTAAAATAGTTATAAATATCAGTAAATATATATAATAATAAGAAATTATTTAAAATTATGAATAAAACTACAATAAATAAATTGATTTATTCAAGAATATTGATTATTAATTGAATTTCTTAAAATTTAAAATATAATTAGGTTTTATAATTATAATAAAAATTTAAGTTATTAATTTTAAAAAAAATATTTAAAAAAATAATTAAATTTTAAGATATTTGAATTAATAATTTAAAAAAAAAATAATTAAAAAAATAATTAAATTTAAAAATTATAATAAAAATTTAAATTTTAAATTAAATAAAAAAACAATTTTAATGATAAGAATAATGTTCGTTAAACTACACTATAACGAAGTTTTATATTTTTTATATTTAATAATTTTATAATGTGATTATGTATTTCAACTGATAATAAATATATTAATAAAAATTGATTATTTCAATTGATATAAATAGGCTGTTATACTAATATCTAACCCAATTAGTATACATATACTTATCAATATATGAACAATTCATTAATAAGAAGAATTATTTATTTTATCAAAATTTTAATTAATAATTTTATAAAAGTGATTTTATTGAAAATAAAAGTATTGGACACAACACTTCGCGATGGAGAACAAACACCAGGGATATCACTTACAGCAAGTGAAAAATTAAGAATAGCTACAAAATTAGATGAAATTGGTGTTAATATTATTGAAGCAGGATCAGCTATTACATCATCTGGTGAGCAAGAAGCTATTAAACAAATAACAAGTGAAGGATTTAATAGTGAAATAGCTAGTTTTGCTCGTGCTGTAAGGTTAGATGTTGATTATGCATTAGAATGTGATGTTGATAGTGTTCATCTTGTTGTTCCAACTTCAAACTTACATATTGAGCATAAGCTTAAAAAAACTAAAGAAGAAGTTCTAGAGCAAGCTATTGACGTGTGCGAATATGCTACTGATCATGGATTAATTGTAGAGCTTTCTGCTGAAGATGCTACAAGAAGTGAAATAGAATTTTTAAAAAAAATATTTAAAGAAGGAGTTTCTGCGGGTGCAAGTAGAATTTGCGCATGTGATACTGTTGGAATGTTGACTCCAGAAAAATCACGAGACTTTTACTTGCAACTCAATGATTTTGAAGTTCCATTAAGTGTACATTGCCATAATGACTTTGGTTTAGCTGTAGCTAACACTCTTTCAGCTTTACAAGTAGGAGCTAGCCAGTTCCACTCTACTGTAAATGGAATTGGTGAGAGAGCAGGTAATGCTTCGTTAGAAGAGGTTATTGTTTCTTTAAATACATTATATGATAATTACAAAACAGATATTAATATTCATGAACTTTATTCTACTTCAAAATTAGTAGCTAGACTTACAGGAGTTTATCTTCAACCAAATAAAGCTATTGTTGGTGAAAATGCTTTTGCTCATGAGTCCGGTATTCACGCAGATGGTGTAATGAAAAATTCAGCTACTTATGAACCAATAACACCAGAACTCGTTGGTCATAAAAGGAAATTTGTTATGGGAAAGCATATTGGTTCAAAAGGATTAAAAAACAAGCTTGAAGAGTTAGGAATTAAAGCTAAAAAAGATCAGCTTGATGAGATATTTTCAAGAGTTAAATCTCTAGGTGATATGGGCAAATGTGTTACAGATGTAGATCTTCAAGCTATTGCAGATAATGTTTTGGAAATAGAAAGTGGACAAAAAATAAAACTTGAAGAGTTTACAATAGTTTCAGGTAATAAAGTTATTCCAACAGCTTCTGTTAAAATGAAAATAGATGATGAAGAAATATTAGAAGCAGGTGTTGGTATAGGTCCTGTGGATGCAGCTATTGTAGCTGTTAAAAAAGGAATAGCTGATTTTGCTGATGTTGAACTTGAAGAATATCATGTTGATGCAATAACTGGTGGAACTGATGCACTTATAGATGTTATTGTTAAGTTACGTTTAGGTGATAAAATCATTTCAGCAAGAGGTACACAACCAGATATTATTAATGCAAGTGTAGAAGCTTATTTAAGTGGCGTCAATAGATTATTAAAAGATTAAAATAGCTATTAATAGAAGATTATGAATATGTAATTAATTAAAATCTTGAAAATTAAATTTTAGCTATTTATTAATAATTTATAAAAAAAGATATTAAAAACATAAAATTAGCGTTTACTAAATAAGAGTTTAGGAAAAAATTAAAAAATAAAAAGAATAATGTATATGATAAATATATGATAAAGTAAGTGAAATAGGTGAAGATGTGGTTGATTAATTAGAAGACTTTCCTGGAGACTAACGAGTCTTAAAATTTAACTTGGTTAAGGAGAAAAAATTGTGGTAATTACAGATTACCTGACAATTCAAATGATTTAAAGTTGGTTCAGTATATATAGTTTTTATTAGCCTGGTAGTAATTGTATAATGAGTTATACATTATAAAATAACAATAGATTCAATATTTATATGTTACACGTGCATAATACGGTTTGTATCCTTTTTTTGCATTGTACCCTATAAAATCCCTATTATTAGCTTTAAATTTTTTGGTAGTATAGTAATTTTTTCCATTTACTTTTTTAACAAAAGTTATTTTAGCACTAACTAAATGATACTTGGAAGGAGGAAAATAAGCATTGTTCATTCCAATAACTGTTTGGTATCCTGGATAACCACTACCAACATGATTTTTATGGTTGTGGTTTTTACTACAATGAAATAAATCTATTACATCTTGAATCTTAGGTCCAACTTTTTTCACTACTGGAAAATTACTATCTTTAAAATATATTTTTCCTGTTGTCTTTTTAGTTACTGCACTTGCTGGTGCCAATGCAAACCCAGCTACTGCAACAAACAATATTAACAATATTAATATTTTCTTTTTATTCATAATTTCACCATGTTATTCATTTATTAATATAATTTTTCAATTATTATTAACTTTTATAATAAAATTATTTGAAATATAAATTTAGTTTTAATCTATACTTTAAAAAAAAATATTAAAAAATAAAGTAGATATTATATATAATTTTTTTTTTTAAAAAAAAATTAAAAAAGCTATTCCACTATTTATTAAACTAATAGCTAAATAGAAAAGGTAGATAGTTAAAATTTAAACTTACCTACATTATTTTTCTTATTGTTCTCTTTATTTACATTAGTAGAGTCTACTTTCATTGTTTTTGTATATTTTTTACCTACATATTTTGAAGCTAATGTTATTTTAATTGTAGTATATTGACCAGGTTTTAAAGCTTTTACATTAGCTTTTTTAGTTATTGTGCTAGTTTTAAGAAGAAATGTACATGCTTTTGAATTGACTTCTCCTATATTATAAACCCTAAAAGAATAAGTGTTTTTCTTTAACCCAATTTGATTGTATACTACTAAATCTGGGCGATACCTGTATATTTTCGCAAGACCTTTTTTTGATGAAAGAGTAGAGTTAGTAACATTTACATTATCTGATGCCATTACAGCATAGCTATTTTTTGATTTTATTTCACTATTAACAATTATACCTTTTGAATTTACAGCGAGGAATCCTCCAGTATAAAAATTCTTATTAGATCCATCATTATTAATTTTACTTCCATTTACTTTTCCATTCCATGTTCCAGAATAAACACAGATAGAATCTTTACCAGTAGATTTAATAGTAGTATTTATAAGGTCTCCAGTCCATTTTGTTAAAGAAATTCCAAAACAGTTAGCTCCTTTTATGTTTATATTTGAATTGATAATACTACCTTGCATAGTTCCAAGAAGAATTCCTACAGTATATTTTTTATTAACATTTATAACAGTATTACTAACAGTAAATTGTTTAGTGGTTGATTTAGATGCATTCAAAGTAGATATTGCACCATACATTGTTTTTGTGGATCCTTCCCCATTATAATCTAAATTAAGACCTGAAAAAGTGATTCCACTAGTTTTCACATCAAACATGTCTTTATTTTTACTAAAACTAATTTTAGTATTAACATCACTTTTTATTGTGATGGATTTAGTAATATTTAATGTATCAGTAAGATTATAGCTACCAACATTAAAAATTAAACTATCCCCATTGGTTGCGTTATTTTTCATCCAATCAACAATATTTTTTTGTGTAGTACCATTATTTACATAATAATTAGCTGCTGAAGCTGAACTAATTAATATAAAAAAACATGAAAATAATGTTAAAAATATTATGACTTTTTTTTTATTAATCATTTTAATCCGCCTTTTGACTTTTATTAAGTATTAAAACATTTAAAAGAATTTATAAGATTTAATTATTTATATAAAAAGGATGGTCCTGAAAATAAAGCTTTTAAGTAATGATAATTTTCAAAAATTTTTATGTTTATTTATTTCATGATTTAAATAATTAAAATATAATATTATTTTAATAAAAAAATTACTAAACTTTATTTTTAAAGTTAAAGATATTAAGAAACGATATTTTGGAAATAAATTAATATTATAAAAATCATTAATTATAATCTTTACTTTCATGATCATGTGAAGGATTTATAATTTTTTATTATTTATTTATATGGAAAATAATTTTTTTATATGTTTTTATCCAACTTTTGATTAAATAACTAAATTATAAAATCTATATTATCATATATACATGTATAATAACTTATATATAATGTTTGACAATTTTGAATACTCTTTCTAAAAAAACCATATAGCTACTTAAATGACTTTTGATAGAACAGCTATTTCAAACCCTTAAGAATAACTTTTTTTCATGATTTTTGATAGAATAACTATTTAACATAACCTTTGAAGAATTCTTCAAATTCATTATCATCCATAGGTTTTGGAATAGAATAGCTATTATTATTTAAAATATTATTAGCTAAATCTCTATATTCTTTTGCTTCATCAGATTTTGGAAACTTTTCAACCACTGTTTTAGCTTCAATCTCAGAATCTTGAATTAACTGACTTCTTTCAATCTTACCAATAACTTTTGTCCCGATTTTTTCTGCAAAAGATTCGACGATAGCTATTTCATTTTCAATTCCTTTACAATTACAAATGATTCCAGATAGTTTTCTTTTTAATTTTTTAATTCCTTTTGAAATATTATTAGCTGCATATAAAGACATGTATTCTCCAGAGCTAACAATAAATATTTCATCAGCATAATCCTCTTTTAGTGGAACTGCAAAACCTCCGCAAACAACATCTCCTAAAACATCATATATTATAATATCCAAACCTTTATCAAAAGTTTTTAACTTTTCTAACAGTTTCATAGCTACTATTACTCCTCTTCCAGCACAACCAACTCCAGGTTCTGGACCTCCACTTTCAACACAGATAATATCTCCAAAACCTTTGAAAATAACATCTGAAATTACTGGGTTTTTATTCTTTCTTAGAGTATTTAAAATTGTTGGAAGTCTTTTTCCCATTAAAGTTCTTGTTGTATCTGCTTTGGGATCACAACCAATAACCATTACTTTTTTATTGTTTTGACTAAAGGAAGCACCTATATTAGCTACTGTTGTAGACTTTCCTATTCCACCTTTTCCATAAATAGCTATTTTCTTTGTTTTTGGCATTTATTCACCAATAAAATAATTAATAATAAAAAAATTTTAAAAAAATTATTTTTTTATAAAATTGAAGTTAAATAAATATCTAATTTTTTATATAATAAATTTTAGTATTTGAATTTTAGATTTTAAACTTATTATTTTTAAAAAAATTTTTTATTTTAATAGTTAAATTTTAGTATTTGAATTTTAGATTTAAAACTTATTATTTTTAAAAAAATTTTTTATTTTAATAGTTTAAAATATTCAGAGATTTTCTAAAATTATTAAATCACAAATTTTGTAAAATTCGAAAAATAAAACTTTTCTTAATTTGAATAAGCTTGATTTTTTAATATATATTTACACCTTTTCTTATTCTTAATAAAAAAGTCTTTATAATAAATTTTTTTAAATATAATAATTAAATATTTTCATTAATCTAAATAAAGAAATTATAATCATTAATTTATTATTATAAGATTTATCAATATATTTATTTTTTAACATTTTATTAAATAGATTGTTGTTTTTATAATTTTTATAGCAAAAACATTATTTTTTATCAAAAAATAATTATTTTATTTAAGTCTTTTATAAATTATTGCTATGTTATTGTTAATATTCTATTTAACTCATTTAAATTAAAATTTGTAGAAAAACCTTCCTCATCCCAATGTTTTCTACATCCAACATAATCTAAAATGACACATTGAGCGGGAATTCCAGTAGAACTTATTTTCCATCCTCCTTCTATTAAATTATTTATACAAGCCACAGCAACAATAGCTAATTCTTCTTCATCTTCTTTAGTGATATTGGATAAAATAGATGAATTATGGGCAGATATATAAATATTAATATTACAATTTCCGTGTTCTTCTTTAATTATTTTATATACTTTTCCAATATTGCATTCCTCATTACAACATATACATTTTTCTCCTAAATAGCTTGAAGTAGCCATACAATGATAATTTAAGCTATTATCCTCATTAGAAAAGTGTGTGTTATTTTCATCTTCCCCATTGAACATTTTCTGTATTTACATACATTTTGGAAGAAAAATAGCTATTTTATCTCTTTTTTCAAATTTATATCTGAAAACTCGATTCATTACTTCTGCTCCAAACATATTAAGATAGTATTCTATTTTATTTCTTGCACAAAATATTATATCTTCATTATTTATATGATTTTCAAGTTGATTTTCTCTAAATTTATCCACATTAACAGTATAATTATATAATTCATCATTAGCTACTTTTTCAAACCAATTAGCAAATGATAAGATTTTTTTTAAACAAATATCTAATTTTATACCGTGTTTTTGGAAAAATTCCTTCCAAATAAGTAAATGTTTTAATGATTCCTCCCAGTCTCCAGTAGCTTTTAAATAATTTAATAAAAGATTATAATTTTTCATATCAAAATTAATAATATTAATCTTATTTTTATTTAAGTCATTAATATGATCTTTATTTTTATTTAAATTAATAATATTAATTTTATTTTTGTTTAAATCGTTAATATGATTCTTATCTTTATTAAAATTGTTAATATTAATTTTATTTTTATTTAAAATTAAATTTTGATTAGCTTTATAATTATTTTCAAAATTTAGAATATTTTTAATATCATTATTTAAAAGATGTTTGTAAGCTAATAATCCTCTTATTTCATCAATTTTTTCTTTTATATGTGTATTTCCATTATCTTCAAGAATTACTATATTTTTTTCATTTCTTAAATCAACTAATTTAGCTAATATCTCTTGGTAATCTGAATCGAGATTTATAGCTACTTCAATATAATTTTTCCACATTAGTCCAAGAAATAATAGCTCAAATACATGTTCTTCATAGTTATATTTTTTTTTAAAATCTTCATTTAAATAAACATTTTGAGGAGGATTTTCACAAAGATACTTTTGAAAATCATAAACTATATCTCCAATAGCTATTTTAGATTCATTAAGGACATTGTCAGTGAATTTTCTTATCTTCGAATAATAATCTTCAAGATTTTCAAGATTTAAATTATAAGTTATTGTTTTCATCATCCACCTCTTCTATGTCATTTTTATTTATAGCTATTCCTTTGATAATAGTTTTATTGATTGTTCGTTTATAACTTTTATATTTTATTAATTTTTTATTTATAGCTACTGAAGCAAAAATAAAATCAAAATGGTTTTCAATATTATCAAATATTTCACCTATGTCTACTTCCCGCGGATCTTCAGGATATTTTAATATAATTGCTTCAAACATCTTAAACATAGCATAATTATAATAGTTTTCAGCTAATTTTTTAGGATTAACTGGTTCAATTATTTTTTTATCAATCAATCGTTGAAAAAATAATGTCCAAAACCATATTGGTTTATTTATTAGTTCACTTAAAAAAAACTCTCTAATTTTTTCATTATGATAAAGTTCAATGAATATTAATCTTAAAATTTTAGTCATTTTCAATGTAGCATATTGTTTTTTAATTGCTTCTGATCCAAAGTGATAAAATATTTTTGGGTTTTGATTTAAAAGCTCTTCCATTTGCTCTTCAGATATTTCAACTTTATTCATCATTTTTAAATAGTATTTAAAAATATTATCTAATATATCTTCCTTTTTAGAATAGTGATAATAAATAGAACTTTCTTTAATCCCAACACCCTTAGCTATTTCCCTTATTGACACTTCATTGTATCCTTTACGGGAAAATAAATCAATAGCTACATTAAATATTTTTTCTTTAGTTGTAATTTCACTCATAAATCTACCTAACTAACATTCGTTAGATAAAATATTGTTTTCATTGTATATAAATCTAACAGTTGTTAGACAAATATAAAAAAGGATTAAAGAAATTAAAATATTATAAAAGTTCTTAAATTTTTATAAAATTAAATTTATATTTGTATACTCCTAAATAATCATACCAAAAGCTTTTATATTTTAAACAAAATTTCTATTATAATTTATTTATAAATAAAGATTAATAAGAATAATTACTTTTAAATTAAATTTTTTATTATGATTAATTTATAAATAAATCTAAAAAAAATAGTTATTTTTAAATTAAATTTTTTATTATAATTGATTCTTTAGTTAATCTTAAAAAAAATATTCATTATTATTAAATTCTTAACATAATTTATTTTAAAATTAATCTTATAAATATTAATTATTTCTAAATTAAATGTTTTATTATAGTTAATTTATAAATAAATCTTAAAAAAAGTATTTTATTTTAATTAAATTTTCTAAGAATTAGCTATTTTGAATTATATCATTTAATTAACTTTTTTAAAAGTTAATTATTTTGAATTATATCAATTTAGATAAATATTTGTTTATTGAAAAATTTATAGAACTTATTTACAATATTATAAAAAAAATTATAAAAAAGTATAAGAGAAAAATAAAAAAAAATAAAAGTTTTTAACAGAAAATACACAATCTATCTTATTTAGTAGAATCAGTTTAAGCTAATGACTAATTTCAACAATATTATTATCATTATTATAAAGATAAAAACATTTTTTTTAGAGCACCACATACTGGACAACGAAAGTCATCTGAAATATCTTCAAATTCTGTTCCAGGTTCAACATTAGCTCTTGGTTCACCTTTTTCAGGATCATATATGTATCCACAAACTTTACATTTCATTTTTTCATTCATAATATCATCTCTTAAAAAAAATTGATCATATTAAAATTTCATTAATTTATCCAAATAAATATTAAAATATGATTGGTATATATTTCCTTAAGTATAATAATTTTCATTATTTAATTAATATAACTGGAATATCAAAAGTTTTAATGATTCTATCCGCTACACTTCCAAAAACTAATTTTTCTAATTTATTTCTTCCATGAGGACTAATAACAACAGAATCAACATTAGCTTTTTTAGCTATTGTTTTCATATCACGAAGAGGATCACCAGTAATCAGTTGCTCTACAACTTCAACTCCTGCTTTTTTTCCTTTTTTAGAAATATTTCCAAGAATTTCATTGCCTTCCTCTTCTAAAACCTCATATGGATAAATCATCTTATCATCTAGGACATAAACAGCAGTAATTTTCGAATTAAAATTTTTAGCTATTTCAATAGCTACATCTTCTGCTTTTTTTGAATCTTCAGATCCGTCTGAAGGAACCATAATATTTTTAAACATATAAACCACAATAAACACATTATAATATTAAAACTATATTTATATGATATTTAATAAAGTATAATAAATTCTGTTAATAATAATATAAATAATATTATATATAAATTTTATTAGTATAGTACATAATAGATTTTATTAAATATTACTATAAATAACTTTATAATTAATTTATTCAATATAACATATTATAATTATATTAGATTTTACTCTAAGTAACTCTATAATAAATTTTTTTATTTAAAAAATACAAATTAAATTAACAAATAATTTAATAATCTTATACTAAATCTTATCAAGATAATATAATATAAAAAAAAGGTTGAATATTAATATAATTTAGTTAAAATCATATTAATAGCTAATTAATTAAATAATCTGCTTTACAAAAGTTTACAAAATTATTAGCTATTTTTAGAGGATCACCATCATCTATAATTTTCCCATTATCCATGAAAATAGCTCTTTTACTTAATTCTTTAATAAAATCAACATTGTGAGAAACCATAATTATGGTAGTTTTAAACTCCTTATTGATTTTTTTGATTGAATTTGAAATTAATCTTAAAGTTATAGGATCTAAATCACCAAATGGCTCATCTAAAAGTAAAATTTCAGGTTTAGAAACTAAAGCTAGAGATAACATAGCTCTTACTTTTTGACCTCCAGATAATTCATAAGATTTTCGATTTAAGATATCTAAAGATAAATCTAAAGCATCAAATAATGGTTTAACTTCTTCCTTTACAGCTTTTTCAGGGAATTTAGGAAATAGTTCATCTAAAATATCTGGAAGAAGACCAATTTTTTCAAGTCTTGCTTTAGCTTCTACTTCAGGTAAATCAGTAAGTTGATATAATGCATCTAATAATTCATCTCCTAATTCTAATTCCTTAGCTTTCTTTTTTGCATCATCAACAACAAACTGATTTTTAAATCCTAATTTTGTAGCTAATTGATCTCTAATTGTAGCATGGTGAGAAAGAGCAAATTCTTGATGCATTATGCCTATTTTTCTTCGAACATCCATTCTATTAATACTTGGTTTATTAATATCAACCCATGTATCTTTGTTTAATCTAAATAATACTTCTCCTTCATCTGGATATTCTAATCCTCCTATCATACGAAGAAGAATAGTTTTACCAGCACCACTTGCTCCAAGTAAGGTTAAAATATCTCTTTTTTTAACTTCAAAATTAACCTCTTCAATTTCTAAAACATTACCTCCTTTTAAAAGATAAAATCTTTTTTCCAAATCTTTTGCTTTTACAACAGTTTCATTACTGATATTTGGATCAATAGCTACTTCATCTTCTAAGTCTTTTAAAAAGTCTTTAGTAATCGTTTCAACATTTCCTTCTTCTTTTATTTCTCCATCTTCAAGTAAAATTAAACGATCAGCTAAAAATCTATGAACTTCGGGTAAATGAGAAACTAAAATAACTGTAACACCTAACTCTTTATTAATTCTTTTTATTGAGTCTAAAATATCTTGTTTAGTTTTAGGACAAGCCATTGTAGCTGGTTCATCAAGAAGTAAAACTTTTGGTTTTTTAGCTAATTGTCGTGCTATAATAAGTCTTTGCTTTTCACCACCACTAAGAACTGGAGCAAAATGATTAATCTTATCTTCAAGACCGACAACTTTTAAGATAGATTCAGCTTCTTCTTTAAACTCATTATTAGCATAGTCAAAATCAGTCATAGCTTCATCACCATATTTCACTCCAAATAATTTTCTTATAACATTACTTAGAGTTGTTTCTGGCCATAGCCCAAATGATCTCTGCAAGTGTATAGCTGTTGCTTTTTTTAATTTATTAAAATAAAAATTACTTGAATCACTAGCTACTTCAATATCATCTATTGTAACTTTTCCAGTATCAAATGTTTCAACACCTCTAAGTATTCTAAGAAGAGAAGTTTTTCCAGAACCACTAATTCCAATAATACCTAAAATTTCTCCAGATTTAACCTCTAAATTTATATTTTTTAAAGCTGAAACTTCCTCACCATTGTCTAACTTGTAAGTTTTAGAAAGATTTTCGATTTTTATCATTATCATCACTTGAATAATTATATTAGCTATTTTATCCTCTAATGGAGCTTGAATTCTAAATAATGCCTTGATTTGAATATATTAACTAGTTAATATGTGATTAATTTAATATCTTAACTATTATCATTAAATTTCATTAATTATTTTATTAAATATTTCTTATTTATTATTTTTAGTTTATTTTTTTAATAAATATCTTTAATAAAAAATTTTTAATAAATATTTTTATAAATTATTTCTAATAAGTATCTTTTAATAAACTATTTTAATAATTTTTTTTAGCTATGAATATTTATATTATATATCTTATATTTTTAGCTTATTTCATATATTTTTAATTATTAATATCTAATTATTAGTTTTAATAAAAGTTATTAGTTGTGATAAAAGTTCTAAATAAATAATAAATTTTATCCAATTTAGCTATAAATAAAGATATTTTAAAAAAGTTTATATAAAAATATTAATATTATAAAATTTAAATAAAATCTTAATGAAAGAAAATCGAGGATTATTAGTTGGTAGAATGCAACCTGTTCATAATGGACATCTTCAAGTTATTAAAAAAACACTTGAAGATGTTGATGAAATAATAATTGGGATAGGAAGTGCACAATTAAGTCATTCAATAAAAGATCCTTTCACAGCTGGAGAAAGGATAATGATGCTTACTAAAACATTATCTGATAATAATATTGACTCATCTAACTATTATATTATACCCTTAGTAGACATTCTTATGAATGCTGTTTGGGTATCACATGTTAGAATGTTAACCCCTCCTTTTAAGAAAGTATTTAGTGGAAATCCATTAGTACAACAATTATTCAAAGAAGACGGGTATGA
Organism: Candidatus Methanorudis spinitermitis; assembly: GCA_031286225.1. Taxonomy (GTDB): domain Archaea; phylum Methanobacteriota; class Methanobacteria; order Methanobacteriales; family Methanobacteriaceae; genus Methanorudis; species Methanorudis spinitermitis. The sequence goes on along the minus strand of JAITUQ010000038.1, from coordinate 59,375 downwards.
TGTGGTTATACCTCCATTATTTAATAGAACTGAACTTTCAGGTACAGAAATAAGGAAAAGAATGATAAATAATGGAGACTGGAAATCTTTAATCCCAAAATCTGTTTCAAAAGTTATAAAAAAAATAAATGGAGTTGAAAGAATAAAACATTTATCTAAAAAAGAAATTAGTGAAAAACATTAAAGTAAATCTTTTTTTAATTAATATTATATTATTTATCTATATTTTTTAAAAAAAAATAGAAAATATAAAATAAATAATTTAAATTTTAATGTATAAGAACAGAGATTATATAAAATTTTTAATCTATATTTTTTAAAAAAATATATAAAATATGAATGTATAATTTAATTTTTAATCAATTATTTAAGTGGTATTAAATGAATAATTTATTTCTTTAAACGATAATAAAAGGGAGAATAATGATTGTTAAAATTATTGAAAAAGATGATGAATTTTATAAAATAGCTGATCTTGTTGATTCATTGAAAAAAAGTAGTAGAATTGATGAATCAGGAGCTATTTTCACATTTGAAGGGATTGTTAGAGGAAAGGAAAAAGATTTAGATTTAGATAAATTAATATTAACAACACCTGATAAAGAAAAAACTGAAAAAGAACTTAAATTAATTTCTGAAAGTGTAAAATCTAAATTTGGAATCTATGAAATAGCTATTGTTCATTATATTGGTGAGTTTTATACTGGAGACACATTATTTTTAGTAGCTGTTCTTGGACCTCACAGAAAAGAAACTTTAGATGCTTTAAAAGATGTTATTGAAAGAACAAAGTTTGATCTTGAATTTAAAAAAGAAGAAATATCTAAAACAGGCACAAAAATAATTATGGCTGGAGGATAATAATTTAAAGACATAAAATCCCTTTATTGGGAAAACCTGAAAAATATATTTTTTAAATAAAATAGAACAACTTTATAAAATATACAAATTTATTAAAATTTTTTTTAGGAAAAATATTTTCTTTATTTCTATTTTTAACTTTAATTCCAATCATCATATTAATTATTACTGCTTATTTTTAATGATTCTTATATAAATCAAGTTATTAAATAGAAAAATATTATTACTTTTTAGTGAAGAATTATTACAAAATATTTCTATTATTAGAAATGTGAGATTTTAATTTTAAAAAAATAAGAAAAAATATAAAAAAGGATAAAAAATAAAAATCCTTTAAAAAATTTAATTTCTATTTCTACGTCTTAATCCAATCAAAAGAACACTTAACAAACAAATTAATACCATAGCTATAGGATTACCAGTATTTAACATTGCAATAGCAGATATAGTTTTTTTGCCATCTTTTGTGTCATTACCAGTTTTACCATCTTTAGTATCATTATCTCCTAAAACTTTTGGAGTACGATTTGTATCATTATTGACTACAAGTGAATTATTTCCGAAAAGACGATTATCAAGAGATTCAAGATAAATCTGGTCTCCAAGGAACTCAGCAACAATTCTACCACTTGGAGTGTAAGTATATGGTAAAATAGCTGTTCCATTGCTATTAGTTATAGCTATACCAATAAATTGACCATTAAGGTAAAATACTATTGGTCTATCAACTACTGGTTTGTTAAATTCATCATAAAGTCTAGCTACAAAGTTAGTAGATTCATTTTTATTTTGAACCGCTGCAACAAATATAGTAGTCCTTATAGGGCGAACTGTTAAAGTACAATCAGAAATAGTAGCTGCTCGAACATTAGGATCACCTGAGAAAGTAGCTGTAATAGCATAAACACCAGTTGGACGTAACCCAAGACTAATGTATATTTTACCATATGAATCAGTAGTAAATGTGCCAAAATGCTCTCCATCGATGAAAATATCAACCATCCTATTAGACAATAGAATACCGTCCTCATCAACTAATGTAGCACTAAAAGAAGCTGCTTGAAGAGCATTTACAATAACATTCTTCATAATAATTTTAGTATCAAGCATTTCAACAGTCAAACGACCAGTAGCTTGAGGTGATGCTCTAAGACGAGAGTTAGTTAAAGCACTATTTGCAATAATAGGATAAATACCTGCTTCTGTAGTAGAATAAGGTATAAAGAATCTACCTAAAGAATCTGTAGAACCAGTAAATGTTTGACCATCAAAAAGCACAGTAAGATTTTCAAAAGGTATAATTTCATGGAACTCATTGTAAAGAGTTATAGTTATTCTACCAGTACGGAATGGTTTAGTAGTAACATTCTCAACAACAATATAAGTTTCCATTTCTCTAGTTGTAAACATATGTGTGCTATCAAGATTATCAGATTCCCTATAAGTCAGATTACCATTATAATAAACAGTGATATTATAGGTACCAAAGTCAGCAGTAAGATAATAATATGCTTTACCATTTATATCAGTAGTTCGATTAGCAACCCAAATTCCATCAATAAAGAATTCAACTGTAGCTCCAGCTATAGGTCTATTATTAATTGTATCCCAAAGTAATGCAACAAAAGGAGTACTTCTATTATATACAAAAGCAGTTTCATTGCTTACAGTGATAGTTGTAGGTATACGATTAACTTGTAACCATCCAGTTGCATTAGATTCAGCATAAAATCCAGCACCTAAAAATTCAACTTCAACTGTATAGTTGAAATCTCCAATGTAGGATATATTGCTATAGCTAAAGACACCATTATTAACCCTAACAGTATAATTGTTTGAAACACCTGCTGTAATGTTGGTAATAGTAATAGTTACATAAACACCATCAAGAGGAGTACCATCAACAGATATCAAAGTACCACTAATAGTAAAAGTCTGAGTAGTATAAACAGTACTATCAGTTACTGTGAGTAATGTACCTATTTCAGCTATTAATATAGTATTTGTACCATAAGAACCAGCATAAGTAGCATTACCATCATAAGTAGCAGTAACAGTATAATTACCAACAATTGTGAGAGTAACAGGTAAGATAAACTCACCGTTGATAACATTAGCAGTATAATTTACGTTTACTCCTAGAGTGTCATTTCGAATGTTTATTCTTACAGTTCCATTTATTCTATCTCCATTATCAGCAATAACAGTGCCAGTAATATTAAACTGTACACCTGGTTTACTAGCTGCAGAATTTACAGTTGTAGTAGTAGGCATAGGGATTACATTAACCCAACCGTTTCCAGTTGAAACAGCGTATATTTGATTACCATTATAAGTTACACTAACAGTATAGTTTCCTGTAGTATTGATACGTATATTATCCCATCTAAAATTACCATCTACAACATTAACAGTATTAGAAAGAGTTACACCACCAACAATAATAGTAATAGTTGCAGTTCCATTAATAGCAAAACCAGTAATAGGATCAACAATTCTACCAGTAAGATTAAATGAATCAGTAGCTCTAACAGTCACATTAGTAACAACAACTGAAGTATTTTTTGGAAGAACTAGTAACCATCCCTCTGCATAAGAACCGCCTATATTATCTGTTATGCCATCATAATAGACTCTAACTGTATAATTACCAGAAACATTGAATCTATTGCTATAGCTAAATTTTCCATTATTAACAGGCACATTTTCAATTCTATATTTTAGAACACCATCAAGCCAAAATTCAATTGTTACAACACCACTAAGAGGAGTTTTAACATCATCTTTAGCTGTTAAATTACCATTAATAGTAAATTGTTCAGTAACATTTACAGTAACATTTTCAACAGTTACAATAGAACCTAAAAGTTCTACTCCAACCATTATTGTTTTGTTAAAATAGTAATAATTACTATCTTCATCAAAAACAACTGTTATGGTATGGTTTCCCATAGTAGTAAATGTGTGATTTATGCTAAATGATCCATCTGAGATAGTAGTTGCACCACCAATATTTATCCCATCAACAAATACAGCAACAACTTTACCCCCTATTCCATTCCCATACTTATCATATAATTTTCCAGAAATAGTGCTAGCCTTACCAGTTGTAACATCCAATGGATGATCAAATTCAATATATGTTGGTAATTTAGCCACGAAAAGAGTTATTGTTTCTGTAACAGTTAATACAGATGTATTACGATAAGCAAATGTTATACTACAATTACCATATGTTTCATCAAGTTCAACCCAAAAAGCACCATTTGTACCTGTAATAATAGTTCTATTTGTTACAGCACCATTACCACTTACAATAGTAACATTTATACTATGTCCAGCAGACATAGGGGTTTTTACTGCACCACTTTGAAGACGAAACTCCCATAATACTCCAGTAAGGTTGAATTTTTCATTAACTGTAACATCACCATAATGATTGATTGTAATAGCATACATAAAAACAGAAGTCATACCAGCAGTCATTTTGGTTGAATAAAAAGTTTGATTACCTAAATATTCAATTATTACATTAGGTCCATTATTATTGTCATATGAATTTTGAGGAATTGAAAACGCTGTATTACGAGTTGTAAAATGACCAGTGCTATTTGTATTAACTACAACACTTGATAAGGTAGTAACACCATTTGATGCAATTACAGTTAAATTAACTTGTCCATTTACAATAGGTTTTCCATATTCATCAACAAGTTGACCTGAAATCTGACGACCACCATCGATAAAAACATCCACATTCTCGAAAAATGAAGCTAATTTTTTAGCTTCTATAGGCATGTTCACTGTCGTTGGACTATATATAGAACCACTACCCGCATATGATATTCGTGCATTATGAAGTGCTGAAGTATTTACAACAAAAGGTATTCTAAAATTTCCAGCGCCATCTGTAGTTGCTGAATTAATATAGGTACGAGAATCACCTGTTATTGTAACAGTAATGATTTGTCCAGAAATTGGCGCACTATTGTTAGTATTATACAAGGTTCCAGTTATATTGAATTGAAGATAAGGAACTACATTGTCAACAGTATCAACACGTATATCTGTATATGTATCATAAGCTGCAGAAACTGAAGACATTGAGATGACTATAGTTATAAATAATAATAAAATAATGAGCAATAGAGAGTGGTTGTTTTTAAAATTATAAAATACACTTTCCATTTTTTTCATTTTTTCACCTCCCTTTATATTTAGTAAAAGTGTTAGCTTGCCTAATTATAAGAAAAATTATAACACCTAAAAAAAATTATTATATTGTAAGAAATTTGAAAACAAAGATAATATTTTAAGCATGAGCAATTATTATTAGGCATAATTTATTTAATGAAGATTCATTATAATCAGGCATAGCTATTATTTATATTGAATAGTCTTATATATCTTTTCAAATAAAAACGAATTATATGTATAGATATAGTGCTAATATATTTATGTTATATTTAGTTTGTATTATATTCAATTAAATAGTCAATATATTATATATTTTTTTAAAAAAAAAATTGAATAAAAAAAGAATAAATAAAAAATATTTTAAATTCTTTTTCTCTAATGAATTGTATATATTTATTATATTTTTTAAGTAGTAATTTAATAAAAAAAAATAATTTTTTATAAATAAATATTATTATATATTTTTCTATAATATTTTTTCTAGCATTTTTTGCTGTTTGTAAATATCTATTTTTATAAGATACTTATTATAGTATAAATAGAAAGCTTCTTTTTTTATAGCTATTGAGTGTTGACCAAAAGTCCAAATTGTAAAATCAAAACCACGTGAAAATGTTTTGATTAACAAAATAAGAAAGTTTTTCATAGAGCAAATTACTTTTGACCAAGACTCCTATTATTCATTTCTATTCTTATAGAATAAAATAATATTCTTATTATACTTTCAATAAACATATTATTTAAATTATAAAATTACTAATTAATTTTTTAAGCTATAAAAGATAAATAGCTATTAAGAAATAAATTAATAAAATCTAATTATATTATAAATAATTTTTAATTAGTGTTTGTGTAAAAATGTATAAATCAAACAGATTTATTAGAGATAGTGTTCATGGAAATCTTTCTTTAAATGAATTTGAAATTAAAGTTTTAGATGCTCCAGAAGTTCAACGGTTGCGAAGAATTAAACAACTTGGATTTACATCCTTAATTTACCCTGGAGCAAATCATTCAAGGTTTGAACACTCAATTGGGGCAATGTTTTTAGGATCAAAGTTAGCTGATCAACTAGAATTATCTGATTATGATAAACAATTAGTTAGAATTTCAGCTTTACTTCATGATATAGGGCATGGTCCATTTTCACATGTTTCTGAAGCTGTTTTAAATGTAAATCATGAAGAATTAACAGCTAAAGTAATTAAAAATACTCATTTAAATGAAATTATAAGCGAAAGTTTTGATATTGAAGATATTATTAGTATTATTCAAGGAAAAGGTACTTTTGGTCCCATTATATCTGGAGAATTAGATGTAGATAGAATGGATTATTTAATCAGAGATTCTCACTATACTGGTGTAGCTTATGGCATCATTGATGTAGAACGAATAATAGCTAACATGAAGCTGAATCAATATTTATTTTTAGACATTAAAGGAGTTCAAGCTGCTGAATCAGCACTTGTAGCTAGATATCAAATGTATCCAAGTGTTTATCAACACCATACCACTAGAATTATTAATTCTATGTTTAGAAGATGTTTAATTAGAATGAATGAGGAAGATGTTATAGATTTTTCAAAGATGTATCACTATGATGATTCTGATATTGTAAGTATTTGTAGAAATCAAGAAGGTTTTGTTAAGGATATGATAGAAAGATTAGATAATAGGAATCTTTTAAAAAATGTTAATTCTACTCCTTTAAATGAATTTGAAAGACCTCAAGATGTTTTTAAAATAAAAAAAGAAAAATTAAAAAAGTCTGAAGAAGAGATTAGTGAGGAGATGGATATTGAAAAAGACTATGTTATTTTAAATATTCCTGAGTATCCTAATTTCAGTGAAATGAAAACCCAAGTCTCATTTGGAGGTAAATTATACCATCTTAGTGATATTTCAAGTATTGTTGGAGCTTTAAAAAATGCAAGATTCAACTATCCAGACATTTGCTTATATGTTCCTAAAGAAGATCGACATAAATTTAAAAACTTTAATTTAGAAGATTACTTAGAACTTCCTGAAAAAACTGAAAATAGCTTTGATACTATATATTCTGACCAATCAAAGCTATTGATCTAATTAATAAAATTATCCATGAAAAATATTTAAAAATTTAGCTATTAATTAAAAAAATTTTTAATTAAAAAATATTTAAAAATTAATATAATTATTATTATATAAAGAAAAATTATAATAAATTAAAAAATATTTAAAAATAATATAATTATTATTAAAGAAAAATTATAATAAATTAAAAAATATTTAAAAAATTTCATATTATTAATAAAAATATATTTAATTATTAGAAATATATTTAAAAAATTTCATATTATTAATAAAAATATATTTAATTATTAGAAATATATTTAAAAAATTTCAAAATTGTTAATATTATAATTCTTATTATTATAACTATTATTATATGATATTTTTATGAGAATTATTAAATTATTTTATAAATAAAATAATCTTAAAAAACATGTAGATAAAATGATTATTATAGCTATTACTGGTGCAAGTGGAGTTATATATAGTGTAAAGCTTATAAAAGCTCTAAATAAACTCGATATTGAAACTGGAGTTGTTATTAGTGAACCTGCAGAAATTATTCTTGAATATGAATTAGGAGTCAAATTAGATTATATTAAAGAAATAGCTACTGAATATTTTGAAGTTAATGATTTAACAGCTTCTATAAATAGTGGTTCCTTTAAATTTGATTCTTTGGTCATTGTTCCATGTTCAATGAAAACATTATCATCTATAGCTAATGGTTATGCTAATAATTCTATATCAAGAGTGGCTGATGTAGCTTTAAAAGAAAATAGAAAAACAATTATTGTTCCAAGAGAAACTCCACTTAGATCTGTTCATTTAGAAAACATGTTAAAAATTTCTAAAGAAGGAGGAATAATTCTTCCAGCTATGCCTGCTTTTTATCATAAACCAGAAAGTTTAGATGATGTTTCTAATTTTATTGTTGGAAAAATATTAGATTCATTGAACATTGAAAATAATCTATTTAAACGATGGGAATAGCTATTTTAATTTATAAAATAATTTTTTTAATAAAATAATTACTAAAATAATGATAAAAATTCTAAATAAAAAAAAATAATTTAAGGATGATTTTTTGATAAAAGATGAAGACTTTATATCATCAAAAAAAGTTCCAGGACCAAGTAAAGAAGAAATAAGATGTTTAATTCTTTGCAAATCTCAAGTATCATCTAATGATCTTGTAGTTGATATTGGTTGTGGAACTGGTGGAATAACAACCGAAATGGCAAAAAGAGCCAAAAAAGTTATAGCTATTGATAAAAATTCAAAAGCTATTGAACTGACAAAGCAAAATATCAAAAAGCATGGTGTAGCTGAAAAAGTTGATTTAATCAAAAATGATGGGATTTCTGCTTTAAAATCAATTGAAAATATGGATGTAGCTATTGTTGGTGGTAGTAGCGAGGATTTAGATGAAATATTAGAATTAGCTATATCAAAACTAAATCCAAATGGTAGAGTAATCATAACAGCGATTTTACTTAATACAAAATTAGAAGCTATTGAAAAATTGAAGGAGAATGATTTAAGTCCTGAAATTATTGAGGTAAATGTTTCCAGAGGTCATATTCTTAAAAGAGGAGTTATGATGAAAGCTGAAAATCCAATAGCTATAATTTATAGTAAAATTTAAATAATTCATTATTATTAATAGTAGCTAAATTCACTTAAATTATGGATTAATCGCTAAATTCACTTAAATTATGGAATTTAATTTTTTTAAAATACTATTTATTAAATATGAAATTGTAATACAATAAATACTATTTATTAAATATGAAGTTGTAATACAAGAAATATTATTTATTTTTCTTATTTATTAAAAATAATAGCTAAAGTCTGTTTTTAAATTATTATCTAGTAATATATAATTTAACTAAATGAAATAATATGCTTATTTAAATTAATTTTTAATTTTATAATTTTCCATTGAAAAATAAACTTATAAAAATAATAGAATCATTTATATAGTAGAATATATTATTTAATACCATATTATTAAAGTCCATGAATATTTTAAATATCATCGTGATTTTTATGAATTATTTGACATTAAAAGAATATAGAGAAATGGTTAATAGTATAATGGATTTCAAGAATGAAAATGGTGAAATGCCAGAATATGCTCAAATAAATAATAGGAAAATACCTCGCGAAAACTATAGTGATATGATAGAAAGAGTTAATAAATTTATTTTAGAAATGGGTAGAAGTCCAAAAACTGTTGAAATAAAATAATTCGTTATTTTATTGAAATATATACTAGAAATCATTCTTATTCTATTAATGTTAATTTAAACTATTTAATGTAAAAAAACAAGTAGCTAAGAATTCATATTAGCTTTATAAATATCATGTTTTATATTGATAAACAATTTCATATTTTATTTATTTTTAATGTTGATTTACTTTTATTATTTGATTATATTTTTTATTAGAGTATAAAATTCATTAACAATTGTTAAAGATATAATTTTAATAATTATTTTATATACTAATAATAACAATTATAATCTTAAATTTTAAAATTAAATTAATAATTTTAATGTGAATAGTATAATTATAATCTTAAATTTTAAAATTAAATAATAATTTTAAATATTAATTATAAGTCCTAATCTTATTAATCAATTTAATAATAAAAAAAATATAGAAATTGTTCTCAAGAAAAATATTGTTAGATTTATTCAAATTATAAACAAAAAGAAGTATTTATCATATATTCAAGGTGATTTTGTGAGAGAGGAAAAGAAAAAATATGGAAAGAGAACTATAGAACTACATGCAGGTCAGGAAAACGTAGATAAAGAAACAAAATCAAGAGCAGTTCCAATTTATCAAACTACTTCATATGTTTTTGATGATGCTGATGAAGCTGCAGATCTATTTAGTCTTAAAAAATCAGGAAACTTATATGGGAGAATAACAAATCCTACATCAGATATTTTTGAGCAAAGAGTAGCTGCTGTAGAAGGAGGAATAGCTGCCCTTTCACAATCTTCAGGTCTTTCAGCTATTACTTTAGCTATTTTAAATTTATCTCAAATGGGAGACAATATTGTATCTGGCGATAATCTATATGGTGGTACCTACACATTATTTAAGAATACTTTCCCAAAAATTGGAAGAGACGTTAAATTTGTAAAATCTGATAGATTAGAAGAATTTGAAAAAGCTATTGATTCAAAAACAAAAGCTATTTATGCTGAATCAATTGGAAATCCAAAATTAGATGTTCCTGATTTTAAAAAACTAGCAGATATAGCTCATAAAAATGATATTCCTTTAATTATAGATAATACATCAGGTGTTGGGCTTGTAAAACCAATAGAATATGGTGCAGATATTATAGTTCTTTCAGCAACAAAGTTTATTGGAGGGCATGGAACAACTATTGGAGGAGTAATAGTTGATTCTGGAAATTTTAACTGGAAAAATGGAAAATTCCCAGAGTTTACACAGCCTGATCCAAGTTATCATGGTTTAATTTACAGCGAAGCATTTGAAGATTCAGCGTATATTGCAAAAGCACGCCTTCAGCTAATGAGAGATATTGGAACTGTAATAAGTCCTTTTAATTCTTTTTTGCTATTACAAGGTCTTGAAACACTTTCACTTAGAGTAAAACAGCATAGTGAAAATGCATTAGAAGTAGCTAAATTTTTAGAGCTTCATGAAGCTGTTTCTTGGGTTAATTATCCAGGTCTTGTTAGTCACCCATCTCATAAAATAGCTAATAAATATTTAAATGGTGGTTATGGAGCTTTAGTTGGGTTTGGAATTAAAGGAGGAATAGAAGAAGGTAAAAAATTCATAAAAAGTGTTGAATTACTATCTCATCTAGCTAATGTTGGAGATTCAAAAAGTTTAGTTATCCATCCAGCTTCAACAACTCATTCAAACCTTTCAAGAGAAGAACAAGAATCTACAGGAGTAAGTCCAGATTTTATTAGGTTATCTGTTGGAATTGAAAATCTAGAAGATATTATAGCTGATATTGACCAGGCATTAGCTAAAGCTGTTAAATAAGAAAATATAATATATAAATATTTTTTAATTTATTTTCATCAATATTATTCTATTATTATTAAATTATTGTTATTTTATTATAATAATAGTCAAAAAAAGAAGATATAATACTATTAAATTTAAAAAAAAAGAAATTTTTTTAATTTATGTTATTGTGAAATTACTAAAGATTATCTTTATTTATTTTAATAAACTTATTATAATTTCAACAATTTAATTAATACAAGAAGCATATTTTTTAAAGCAATCTATTAATTATAAATTCTAATAGTTGTCTACAAATTTTTTTATATTTGTAGCTAATTTTGGTCCTATTCCATCAACTTTTTGAAGTTGTTGCTCGCTAACAGGTCTTAAATCATCTCCAAAAGCTTTTACTAAAGATCTAGCTCGTTTTCTACCTAATCTCTTAACTCCTAAGACCAATGGAATCAAATCTTCTTTTACACCATAATATAATCTAGCAGAAAGATAATCTAAATCTTTTGAATAGCTATACTTACCTAAAACTTCTAAGATATTTTTAAGAAACTTAATTAAAAGAGAAGCTTCATAAGCTGATCGCCTTGTTGAGGCTGAATAAACATGATATGCATTTTCAATTTCATACTCATTTCTCTCATCAATCCATTCTATTAATGATACACATGTTGCCTCGTGATTTCCAATGTTTACTGCAAATAAACCTTTCTCAGATAGCTTTTCTCGAACAGGATCTTTACTTTTTCTTCCTTTAAATGAAATTAATGGTAAATCAGGACTTAAAGTAAGTTGATAAATTAACTCATTATTATCAATTTCCTCAAGATGAGATGCAAACTCCTTTAATTTAACAGCAGTTTCAACCATATAATTAGATTTAGCTATTAAATTTCCTAAAGCAGTAGCTTTTAAACCTTCAGGAGTAGCTTGTAAAATTCCATTTTGAAGTAAAAATTCTAAAGCTGTTTCTATTTCATACTTCAAACTATCTTCTGCAAATAATTTCATTGAAGGATTATTATTCATCTGAAATCCATAAAAGGTTTTACTGAAAAAATCTTGGATTTCTTCCATGTTTTTTGATAAATTAGAAGCTATTTGAGTTATAATCTGTTTATAAACAGCGTCTTTATTTTCTATTAGTTTAGAATGAGTCGATTCAATCTCACCATTAACATAGTTTTCTTGAAGATCAAATGCTTCATCTAAAGACTTAGCTATAAGATATGAATATCCTACATTATCATATTGTGGTCGTCCAGCTCGACCAGACATTTGCTCATAATCAAAAACAGGAATAGCTTGTGGACCTTGTGAAGTCCAACGAGTATAATCTCTTATAACAACAGTTTTAGAAGGTAAATTCACACCATACATCAAACTAGGAGTAGCTGCAATCATTAAAAGATTCCCAGCTCTAAATTCTTCCTCAATAATTTCTTTCTGTTCATTGAACAGTCCTGCATGATGAAAAACAGCACCATTTTCAGCTGATTCAGCTAATTTTAAACAAGTAGAAGTTGGTCTAGAACCTTTTCTTTTTGGAACTTCTAAAATACTTTCAGATACTTTTTTAAATGCTTTTTTTTCCTTGGCACTGGTTTTTTTCTTGAGTTTTCCTGATACATAACTAGCTAAGCTTTCTGTAAATCTTCTTGTTGAAACAAAACTAAGAACTTGAGACTTATCTTCAATAGATTTCTCAACAATTTTAAAAACAACCTCATTTTTATTAGATGTAGAAAACATTTCTGTATTTAAAACTTCTTTATTTAGAGGTACTGGTCTATAATCATGTTCAATAACTTTTGCTTCTAACCACCCTTCAATTTCTTCCATATTTTGTAAAGTTGCTGAAAGAGCTATAATTTTTAAGTTTGGATTGATAATTTTAGCTCTTGTTATAGCACATTCTAAAGTTGGTCCTCTTGTGTATTCTCCAATCATGTGAAATTCATCAATGATTAAAGTATCAACTTCTCTTAAAGTATCCCATGAAAATCGTGTTAAGGCGTCGAAAGATTCAAAGACCATTATAGCTAAGTCTGAAGATGATGGATGTTTTCCAACCTTTACTCCATGTTTTTCAAACTTTTTAAATTCTTTTACTTTTTCATTTTGAATTGAAATTAAAGGTGCTGAATAAATAGCTTTTCCACCTTTTAAAATAGATTTTAAAGCTGCCATTACCCCCAGTAATGTTTTTCCACTAGCTGTAGGAATAGCTATTATATAATTAGAATCATTTTTTAAATAGCCAGAGTCAATAACATGTTTCTGTGCAGGATTAAATTCTTTAATATAAGGATAGCAATCCTTTATAATATTTTTTATGTTCTTCGGAATAGTTTCCATAAAAATCAATCATTAAATTATAATATTTATTTTTTCCTTTTTTATTATATTTAAGATAAAAATAACACTAAACTTTAATATTTTCCTTATTTATTATATTTAAGAAAAAAAATAATACTAAACTTTCTTACTATAGGTAACCATTATCTTTAAAAAAATTTATATTAGATTTTTTTCTTTTTTAATCACAGAAATATTTGAAATCTTAGTATCGGGATATTGACCTTTTTCATCTTTTTCAACAGCTTTTACCATATCCCATATTGTTAACAATCCAACACTAACTCCCGTAATAGCTTCCATCTCAACACCAGTTTGCCCAAGGGAATTTACACTAACTGTAGCTATTATTTCAGTATTTTTTATATCAAAATCAACATTAATTCCTGTAATATTTAAAGGATGACATAAAGGTACTAAATTTGAAGTATTTTTAACAGCGTTTATAGCAGCTATTTGTGCAGTAGTTAAAACATTTCCTTTTTTTATTTTCTGGTTTTTAATCATAACTACTGTTTCTTTTTGAAGTATGATTTTACCAGTAGCTACAGCTTTTCTTTTTTGCTTTGGTTTATCTCCAACTTCAACCATATGCACTCCTTTTTCAGTTAAATGTGTAAAATCCTTTTTCATAATATCAACAGTGAATTTTGACTTAAATTATATAATATTATCTATAATCTATATTATTTTCATCTTAAAAATTTTTTAAAAATAAAAAATTAATTATTATTAAAAATTATTAAATAATTATTACTTTCTTTTATATAATTCTATGTATTTATAATTTACATATTCTAATCAATAATTAAAAAATTTTTTATTTTGAGATTGTCAAAAATCAGTCTGGTTTTTTAAAATATCGATAAAATTTTAAATCTGTCTAAAGAGAAAAAACGCTAAAAAATGCTTTATTTACTTTAAATCAACATGAAATGGAAAGTTTAATTTTATGAAATTTTAAATTTAAGACTAAAATATCTGACCAATTTTTTATTGCCTCTTATTTTTTAAATATATTCAAAGTTAGAAATAACTTAATTATTTTTTTGTAAATATATAATTTAAAACATTTATACCTTATTATTTTAAATATAAAAACAAAAATGAATTATTTATAAAAGTATATGTATAAAAAAACAAGTATATATTATAAACTTTTTATAACCTGTAAATATAATTAAATCATTCATTTACAACTATATTTATTAAATAAATAAATGTTAAGTAATTAATATGAAAAATACCATATTATTTAAGAATAATTAAAAAAATGATAATAGTATATATAATAATAAATATATGCTTTTACATGAAATCAAATAATAAACACAAAATAATCGATGCTACATTTGCATTATCACTAAAATATGGTTTTGACAATGTGTCAATAAAACAAATACAAGAAGAATCAGGAGTTGCTACTGGATCAATATACTACTACTTCAAAAATAAAGATGAACTACTAGAATATATGATAAATAAATACCTAATGGACCAGTTTTATGAAACTAAAAATGAAATAAAAGAATTTAAGGGGCCGTTTCTTGAAAAAATGAACTTCATTTTCAGATATGAAGGTGCTGAATTATCTACAAAAGAAGATGACTTCCCATATATATTAACCAGACCAAAAGTTAAATACAAAGACTATTTCATGCTACTTACAAGTATTTACCATAAACATCCAGAAATTAGTACTGCTCATGAAATACATGATGAATTATATAAATTTTTCTATGAATTAGTTCAAGAAGCTGTTGAAAACAATGAAATAAGAGATGATATGAGTGTCAGAAAAATAGTTATATTCATACAAACATCTCTAAAAGGATTTATAGGTCTATTGGTATTTCAACCACACATTGCAGTTGATGAATTAGTAGAAAGTAACATAGAATTGATTTGGGAAGCAATTAAAAAACAGTAATATTATAAATTAAATAATAATACTAATAATAATCACTTATAATCGCTTCTAATATTGATTTTCAAACTGTTTTAATGTTTAATTATTCGTAATAAGGAATTTCAATCTTTGAAAAATCAATAGCTCTTTTTCTTGCATTGGACTGAAATTTTTCACTTATTTCAGGGTTAGATAAAATTAAATCAATAGCATTAGCTAATCCCTTACTATCTCTTGGTTCAACTAAGAGTCCAACATTTTCAGTTATTATTTCTTTTATTCCACCAACATTGCTTCCAATAGCTGGCTTACCACAAGCTAATGCTTCAATTAAGACCAATCCAAAGCTTTCAGAATATGATGGTAAAATCAATAAATCTGAACTTGGAATTATATTTTCAACATCCCCTCTAGATCCTGTAAATATAACATTAGCTATTTTTTCAGCTTCAACTTTTGATTTTAAGCTATTTAAAAGAGGACCATCACCAACTATAACTAAAGTACAATCTTCTTTCAATAACTTTTTTGCTTCTATTATTGTAGCTACATTTTTTCTTTTAATTATATTTCCAACAAATAAAATGATTGGTTGATTTTTAAGTATTTTTAACTCTTTTTTAAATTTATATTTATCATTAGGATGAAATTTTTCTATATCAACAATATTCCAATTTATTTTAATCTTATTTTCTATATTTGGAATATTTAGTTTTAGGACTTCTTTTTTTAAAGCTTCACTGACAACTAAAACTGCATCTGCACGCGTTAATACAAATTTAATTATAGGTTGGATAAATTTGTATTTAGGATACAAACAAAACATATCTGATCCATGAGAAGTTACATATACCTTTTTCTTTGTAAAAACACTAGCTAAAACAGCTGCAAGCCCAGAAGGATAAAGATAATGACCATGGACAATATCAATATTGTACTTTCTTATTGTTCTAATCAATTGAATTGTTCCGAATATTAAAAAAAATAAACTTCGAATACCAGCTATATTTGGTCCATATGTACCAATAACATGAATTCCATCAATATCTTTTATATTTTTATGAGGATATGTAATAACAAAAACTTCATCTCCATTTTTCACAAGTTCTTTAGCTAAACTGTGAATATGAACTCCAACACCTCCAATATGCGGTGGAAATTGTCCTATCATAGCTATTTTCATTATATTCCCCTTATTTTTTAAATATTTTACAAAACTTTATAGAAATTAATAGCAAATTAAATCATTAATAATTATTTCAAAAGTTATGATATTAATATAAATTAAGTTATTAATTATTATTTTAAAATATATTGTTGTGTAAATTTAATTTTTAGGATAAATTTATATACTAATACAAAAATATCATAATAATTAATTTTTCATGACAATATTATAATATTTTAAGAAATTAATTTAATTTAATAATTAAATTGTTATTTCAAGATATTATATAAAATCTTATAGAAATTAATTTAATTAAATATTATATTGTTTAATATATAATCTTTAAAAAAGAGCATTTGAAATTAATATTAAAAATTCAATTGATTTCCTTTCATATCCATAAGAATAATATCAATATCAATATCAAAACTTTCTAAAGAATTTTTTTTAATAGCTAAACTTATACTATTAAAAACATCTAAATCAAGATTATTATCTTTTAAAATAGCTAACATATCTTCTGTTGTTTTTGATTTAAAAATTTTCTGAACTGTCTGTCTGCTAGCTCCACATAATGCAGAATGAGCAGCTATGATTTCTCTTCTTCCATCAGCTATTGAATGTTTAGTATTGAAAATTCCTCCAGCTAATTTTACTAACTTGCCAATATGCCCAAAAAGAGTTAATTTATTTATTCCTCTTTTTTTGGCTTCTTCAAACATAAATCCAACAAAATTTCCCATTTGTATAATCTGATCTTTTTCAACATTTAATTTTTCAAGTGCAAGTTTTTCACCAATATTTCCTGGAACAAAAACAAGACTATCATTTCTGTAACCTTCACCAATAGCTACATCAATCTGACAAAGTAAAGATTCTTTATAAGCTTTTGAAGACATGGGTCTTGCAATTCCAGTTGTTCCAAGAATCGATATTCCGCCAATTATACCAAGACGATTATTCATAGTTTTTTTAGCTATTTTTTCACCTTCAGGAACAGAAATTTCAACTTTAGCTATTTTACCAGTAGGGAGATGATTAGCTAAATTTTCTTTTATCATACCTGCAGGAGCTGGATTTATAGCGGATTTTCCAGGTGGTACTTGAAGTCCTGATTTTGTTACTTTTCCTACACCTTCTCCACCAATGATTATAATATCCTCTGATGTGTTTTCCTTTGAATTTTCTTTTAAATATAAATCTTTTTCCATTAATTCAACAGTAGCTACTATTTTTACATTAACAGTAACATCAGGATCATTATATGGATACTTTATAGCTATTGCCCTTCCTTTATTTTCATTAATTTTATCAAAACTGTGAATATCCACATTAATTTTATCAAAGGGAGTGAATATTTCAACAAAATTAAGATTTTCATCATACAATATAGATTTTAAAGCTGCAAGTGATGCAGCAGTAGCTATACTTCCTGTTGTTAATCCATAGTAAATGGAGGTTTTTTGATTATTTAGATTCATGAAAATAACTGATGATAAGTGAATAATTTAGAAAATATAAAAGATATAAATATAATCAAAAATAGTAATCTTAGAATAATCACCATTAAAATCATATTTATTTTTTAAGAGAAATTAAATAATAAATACCTTGTATTAATTATTGTTTTAATAATATTTAAAAATTCAAAAATTTTAATTTAGATATTATAATTTTTAGATATTGCTATTTTTTTTATAAATATCTCTTAAATCAACAAGATTGGTTAAAATTAAGTTAAAAAAAAAGCATATATTTTTATGATGAGTTTACTTTTTAATTGATCCTATAGATTAAAATTGTTAAAGAAATAAATGATGAGATAAAAATTAATCTATTTTCTGTGAATTGCTGATAATTTTCAATTATTTCCTAGATTAAGAGCTTTTAAAACATTTTCTTTTTTATATAAAAATAGAATTAACGCAAAAACTATTAGAGAACTAGTTGTAAACAGAGTATCAATTATTGGGTCGTTTCCAACAGTTTGAATAATGCTGTTGAAATTACCCAAACTTCCATCTGAAGAACTAATGATAACAGCAAAGAAATTATTAGCTAAATGAGCACCTGTAGCTAACTCAATTCCATTATCGACTAAAGTGAATCCACATAACATAATACCAACTATAAGAGTTACAACAACATTTTGAATCATGAATATTGAGTCATATCCCCCATTAATTATATGACCCAGAGAAAAAACAAGTGAACTAAATAAAATAATAAATATAGGATTTTTAATTTTCAATTTAAGCCCTTGAATGAGATATCCTCTGAAAAATAACTCTTCAAAAGTAACTTGGATAGGAATAGCTATAATGAATAATAAAATCATTAAAAAAATGTTTTCAATATCAAAATTAAAAATAAAAGAATTAGGATTATAAATATATAAAATAAATTCAGTGATAATTAAAAAAATTGACCATAATAAAGCTCCTTTTAAAAATCTATCCCATCTAATTCTTTTAATCCAAGATATTCTTTTCCCAGCGATATTTTTTCCTTTTGAAACATTTACTAGAGATATTAAATCTTTTTTATGAATAAATTTTACACATATGTAAAAAATTATCATAGAAAGTGAAAATGATAAAAATATTAATAAAAAGAGAAATACTGGATCTGATTGGAAATTAACTATAGAGTCTAAGATAATATTAATATCAAAATTTCCAAAATGCATGATATAAAAAAGAATAGTAAAAATAAAAAGAATTGAAGCTATTATACTACTAAGTCCCCAAGATAAGAAAATAGTTAGTAGATATCTCCACAAGTTATTTTTTCCTTTTTTTACATTGTCTAAAAATAAATTCATGATTATTGCTCCATTTTATTTGCTTCCTATAATGTAATAAGTCTACTGTATAATATATATTTTTTATTAAATTACCATTGATGTATTAATCCTGTAAATTCAATAGAGATAACAGAACAGATAATATTAATAAACGGTGATTTTAATGAGTAAATAAAATAGATTATGAAAAATTAAAAATTAGATAATAAAAAAACATTTTTATGTTGAAAATTAAAAAATAATTGTTATAATTAATATTTAAAATTAAATTTTATCAAAATTAAAGCTTTAATTTAGCCATTAACTCTTCTTTAGAAGGTGCTCCAACAAATTCAATAACACCATTAATAGCTATAGCTGGAACAGCCATTATGCCATAATCAATAGCTCTTTGCCTATCAGTCATAATATTTACAACTTCAACTTCCATAGCATCCCCCATTTCTTGTTTTGCTTCTTCAACAACTTGTTCTGCCATAGGACAATAAGGACAACTCGGAGATGTAAATACTTCTACTTTTAAAACCATTTTAAATTCCTCTACATACTTTTTAAGATAAAAAAAAAAAGCTCTTTAGATATTATACTTTAAGATGAAAATTTTTTACATTTATATAGTAATATATTAATATTTATTTTTAAGTAAAATCTTAATATATTTATTTTTATAGTAAAATTTTAATATTTAAAACTATTGAATAATTTTAAATATTTTAATATAAATATTCATTAATTGTTTTTTAAAATAATATATATTAATGAAAATAATTTTTAATCAAAATATATGAGTATTCTTTTTTGTAAAAAATTATTTCTTTGACTATATTAAGATTAACCTATGTTTATAATTATGTAAATATTGATATTTAAAATTTATTATTAAATATTTGAATTTTTGTAGTATTAAATCATTTATAATTTATAAAACAAAAAAGTAGAGTAAAACCATTATCACAGCTACTGTTATTAATCATGTTTAATATGTTCAATTGAAAATAATGAAATAGCTAATAAAATTAAAATTATAAATATAATACCAATTAATATTTAATTAACTAATTTTAATTAAAAACAATTTAACATTCTTCAAGATTATAGGTGGTTAATTGAAAAAAATTGTTCGTTCCCCTGGATCAGCTACTGTTGTTAATGCAATAGCTACAGGTTCTGGTTCTGCTTTTGGAATTGATTTAGATATAATAGCTGAAGCTAAACTATCATCAAAAATTAAATGTAGACCTGATTTAGATGTTGATACTACTTTAATGGAAAAATCTGTGAAAAAAGTTTTAAATCATTATAATATTGATACAGGAATTCAGATTAAAACTAAATCAACATTACCATTAGCTTCTGGCTTGTCAAGTAGTAGTGCCCTATCTAATGCAGTTGTCATGTCAACTCACTTATTATTATGTGAAGAATATGGATTAAAACCACTTAATGATTTTGAAATAATTAATTTAGCTATTGATGCTTCTTTAGAATCTGGAGTAACAATAACTGGAGCATTTGATGATGCAACAGCTTCATATTTTGGTGGAATTACTGTTACAGACAATGAAAAAAGAAAAATAATTATAAAAGAAAAAATGGAAAAACAAAAAATATTAATATATTTAGAAAACATTGATTCCATGACCTCAAAATCAGATGTAAGTAGGATGAAGCTACTTTCACCATTAGTAAAATTAGCATTTGAAAAGGCACGTCAAAAACAGTATTATACAGCTTTAAATTTAAATGGAATATTATATTCTGCATCTTTAGGATTTGACGCAAACATAGCTATTGATGCAATGGAAGCTGGAGCTATTGCTTCAGGGTTATCTGGAACTGGATCAGCATTTGTAGCTATTGTTGATGATAATTCAATCGATAATGTAAAAAATGCTTGGAGTTCTTATTCTGGTGAAATTATTGAAACTAAAGTTGACAACATTGGAACTAAATTAATATAAATATTATAGATAACATGAATAAAAAAAACTTATTTAATAATGAATATGAGGCAAAAAATATTCTTAAAAATTCCAGAGAGGAAATTGATAAAATTGATAAAGAAATAATCAGCCTAATCTCAAAGAGAACATTATTAGCTAAAGATATTATTAATGTGAAAATATTTCTGGGTATGGATATTTATGATAAAAATAGAGAAAAGGTTATTTATGATAAAGTATCAAAGTTAGCTATTGATAAAAATATTGATAAAAATATTCTTATTAAAATTATGAATATACTAACTAAATTAAGTAAAGATCAACAAAAAGAAATTTTAAAGAGGAAAAAAAATGGGAAATATTAGAACATCATTTGTTAAACGTATATCTAAAGAACTTATTGAAACTCATAAAGGTAAATTTACTACTGATTTTGATGAAAATAAAAAAATGGTAGCTGAATACTCTACTGTAAGTACAAAACATTTAAGAAACAAAATAGCTGGATACATTACACGATTGGTTAAACAAGAATCTTCTCAAGTCTAAGTTTAATTTATATCAATATTTTATTTATTTTTTTAATAAATTTTATTTAAATACTAATTCTTAAATTTATATATAAATTTAATTCAAATTATTAATTTTCTTAATAAATAAATTTAATTCAAATTATTAATTTTCTCAATTAATAAATAAATTTTATATTAATTGCTATTTTTTTCTAATTTATAAATAAATTTAATAAAAATTAATAATTCTTGAATTTATTTAATATTTTAAATTATGTTATTTTTAATGTAAATATTTAAAAATATTATATAGCAATGTTTTAATTTAAAATTTTGAAAAATTAATGCTATGAACTATTACTTAATGTTTGCAACTGTTAAGTATATAGTTATTATTCTTTTTGAATAAGTACAGACCTACCAAAAAAGATAGATGGTCTTTCAATTATTTTAAAACCAATATCATTAATAATGTTTAGTGATTCTTGAAAATCTTTCTTAGTAACATGAAATTTTGGTTCTGAAATTAAGATTTTTCCATCCCTATTAAGATGATTATATAATTCTTTTAAAAATTTTCTCTGATTAGGAACCTCATGAAGCATGAAAAAAACTAAAATAAAATCAAAATCATCTGATAAACCTAACTCATCCTTTTCAGTTTTATGAAAGTTGATGTTACCCTCAAGATTTGTATTTTTTATTTTATCTTTCAAAAATAATAACATTTCTTCCTGTAAATCTGCAGCAGTTACACTTCCTGAATTTCCAACTAGTTTAGCCATTTCTTTTGTGAAAAATCCAGGACCACAACCAACATCTAAAACTTTCATATCCTTAGAAATGTAAGGTTTTAATATTTTTTTAGGATTATGAATAATTTTTCTAATATTTGAATCTAAAACTCTTGATAGTTGATGTGGACATACACGATCCTCACTCATTATAATTCACTTCCTGTTAAAATTAATTTAAATGTATTTAAATCATTTTTTAAACCATAGTTATTAGCTATTCTAACCATAAATTATTAATTATAGTATTTTACTTTAAATCTATCATTTTAGTATAAATATCATTTTGATAAATCTTTTTTAGCTAAATTTTATAATTAAAATTTCATGCACTTAATATATTTCATTATTTCAAATATAGTTTGAAGGATTTAAAGAGAAATCTATTCTTAAAATTCATAATATAATAAAAATAAATCTTTATTAGTTGAATAGATAGCTATTAATCTTTTTTTAAGTTATTTTTTCAGATATATTATTTATTAGAAGATTTTTTTCAAATATTTCTCTCTAACAATTATATAGATTTAATCCTTTTCAGTTTCACCATCAAAAGAAGAATTTCTGTGTTTTTTATGGAAAAATTCACGAATCCTTTTATGATGTCTACTAACAGTATTTCTATGAAGTTCAAGCTCAATTGCAAGTTTATTAATGCTTTTAGACCTCATATTAGCTATAATGTAAATTATTTTAGCTAAAGGTATTTTATTATATTCAAATGGGGTGTTAGTAAAATCACTAAAATTGTTTTCACACTCATTACAAGAATATTTATTAGAATTACCTTGAATTCCACGATTATAAATATTGAAAGACTTGCATTTTGGACAATAAACACCATCTGCCCAACGAATACTTCGAAAAATCCTTAAAGCATCTTCTTCTTTCAAAAAAAACTTATCTTTATTATCAACTATATCATCCATATTCAAAATATAGATTAATATACTATATAAACTTTTGCACTATCTCAGGTTCATTAGTCTAAAAAAAATTAATGAATGTAATACAATCGAAATCTATTCAAAAATCTTAACAAAGCTATTGAATAATATTAAGATTTAAATAGACTAGAAATCATAACAGAGATATTTTAACATAGCTATGAAGAAAATTCTAAGATTTCTTGTTAAAAGAATTAATTTTTAAAAAAAAATACTTTAAAAAAAAAAAACTGCAATAAAACACTTTTAATTTTTAAAAAAAAATTAAAAAAAGATAGCTAAATAAAATATAATTATTTTAAAGATTTTATTTTTAACTTTTTTTATTAAAAAATTGTTTTTAATACTTATTTTAAAAAATAAAGAATAATTATAAAATTTATTAATAAAAAAAATTAATGTCTTTTGCTATAATGAAAGATTTTATTAAGCTATATGAATAAATATAACTAATAAATAGTTTATATAGAATTTTATTATAAACTTCTATAAATGTTTAAAAATTATTAAACCAAGATGAAATAAATTAAAGGTATGTGTAAAAAATGAGTGAAAAATATACTTGTGAAATGTGTGGTTATGTATATGATCCTGAAGAAGGAGATCCTGATAATGGTTTTGAACCAGGAACATCTTTTGAAGATTTGCCAGATGATTGGGTTTGCCCATTGTGTGGAGTAGGAAAAGAAGAATTTGTTAAATAAAAATAATCATTGAAATTCACTATAAAAATCTAATTGATATTAATAAATAATATCTTATTAAAAAAATGAACATAAGAAAATATTTTTTTATTAAAATAAAAATCTTAAAAAAATTAATAATTATTCTTTATTTTCATTTAAGAAAACTTTTTTATGTTATTAAGTTCTAAGGTGTTAAAATGGTAAGTCAAATAATGGAAAAAGAACTAAACAAACAGCTTAATGCTGAAATGTATTCTGGGTATTTGTATTTAGCTATGGCGGCATATTTTGAAGATACTGATTTAGGTGGTTTTGCTAACTGGATGAGAGTTCAAGCTCAAGAAGAATTATCTCATTCAATGAGATTTTATGATTATATCATTCGAAGAGGAGGAAGAGTAAGTCTAGATGCAATTGAAAAACCAAAATTTAAATGGGATTCTCCTATTGATGTTTTCAAACAAGTTTTATCTCATGAAATAACTGTTTCTGGTCTAATAAATAATCTAGTAGACTTAGCTATTGAAGAAAAAGATCATGCAACCAATAACTTCTTACAATGGTTTGTTGAAGAACAAGTTGAAGAAGAAGAATCAGCTACTGCAGTTTTGAATAAAGTTACATTAGCTAGTGAAAGTTCTAATGGAATCCTTTTAGTAGATTCTGAATTTGCAAGTCGTGTCTTCTCGCCAGACTCTTCAGAATAAATTTTCAATGATTTTAAAAATTAATTAAATCATATTCATTAATTAAATTTCTATTTTTATTTTATTATTACTTTTTAATAATCATTATTTTCTTGAGATAACCCATAATGGTCTGCCTCCAAAATTATTATCTCGAACTCTCTTGATTACATTATAAGGATACCAGTATCTTTGTCCTCTACCTATGTTAAATCCATGGGGGTCACTTACTCCAATTTTTCCATTGTCATATCCAGTAACTGCCATGTAGTGCCCAAATCTACCCTTATACCCAATAGTACTATCAGTTAAAACATTTACAACCATTGGAATACTTTTCAAAATATTGTATTTAAAATTTTTTTCTGTAAATTCTACAGGAGTCATTTCTAATGTAGTGAAATACTTATTAAAACCTGCTACCATATCATTTGGGCTAGTTCCTGATCCAACTCTGGTATTCATAGCAGTTATTAAACCAATATTTTTTGCTTGAAAATTTTTAAAATCAACTAAATCATGATGAGATGCACAAATAAGAGCAGATACAGGTCCACAGCAATATTCTCCCCATGGTCTACCCATTGCTTGTTGGTTGAAATGGTAAACTGGGAGAATACCACTAATATGAGTTTCTTCTGCTTTTTTTGGTGTGTCTGGAATAACTACAGTTATAGTAATATTTTTAAAAATATTAGTAAATAAATTATTCCAATCTTCCCATGTTAATGTTGTTTGATTCACACGAACAGTTTTTGGATTTACTTGTTCATTGTTATTTTTCCATTCGATAACTCTATTATATGAGTCTAAAAAATGTAAGAAAGTATATGGTCCTATATAATTTGTTTTAATTTCTTGATAAGCATTTTTCCATTCTTTCCATTGAATCGTAGTACTATTAACACTAACAATTTTTGGATTTTCTTGATTATTTTCGTTTTTCCAAGCAATCACTCTATTAATACTGTCCCCAAATACAATAGAAGATACTTTAATCTGATTGGTCATAATATCTATTCCATTACAAAGTTATCTTCATCATTAGGTGTTTCTACTTTATTAACAGTTATTTTTTCTACTTCAATAGGTTCAGATTTATCCTCATCATTTGTATTATCAGTGATTACACTTGGATCTTTAGCTATATAACCAAAAATACCAGCAACAATAGCTAAAACTATATCTCGCTCACCTAAGTATAATGAATATAATAAAGCAGTTCCTAAAAACATGAAAATTATCATTTTAATTACACTAATTCTTTTTACTTCTACCATATTATCATCCCTAAGTCATATTCTTCAATAAAATTTTCTCTACTACTTCCCTATAGATTTGTTTATAAATTGTATACTTCCTTTGAAGGAACAACTTTAATATTGTTTTTTTCTAGAACTCCTATTAAACTATCCAAATCATTTGCTTGAAGTAACAGAATAGCTTTTTCACTTTTTTCATGGGTAAAAGCATAAAGATATTCTAAATTAATTTTGTTTTCATTTAAAAGTTTTAAAACTTTTGCAAGTCCTCCAGGAGTATCAGATAATTCAACCCCTATGACATTTTTTATCTTTACAATAAAATCATTATCTTCAAGTACTTTTTTAGCTTTTTCAGGATCTTGAACAATAATTCTTAAAATTCCAAATTCAGATGTATCAGCTAGTGATAAAGCCCTTATATTAATATTATCATTAGCTAATATATCTAATGCATTCCAAAGTCTCCCCTCTTTATTTTCTAAAAATATGGATAATTGTTTGATTTTCATTTTAATCCCTAAACTTATTTTAGATTTTACTCTTTAATTATAAAATTTTTAATTATTAAAAAATCCATTAGGCCCTACTCTTTAAATAAAAAATTTTTCATTGTTAAAAAATCTATTATATTCATCTTTTTAATTATTAAATTTCAAATTATTAAAGATTTAATGTAAATTTCGTTTATCTATTACTCTTATAGCTTTTCCTTCACTTCTTGGAAGACTTTTTGGTTCTACTAATGTTACTTTTACGCGCAGTCCGATTTCATTTTCAATATAGTCTCCAATCTTGTTTTTTATATTAATCATTTCCTTTACTTCATCAAAGAAAAGATGTTCAGTAGCTTCAACCTTAACTTCAATTTCATCCATTATATTAGGTCTTGTTACAATGATTTGATAATGAGGTTCTATGTCATTAGCTTTAAGTAATGCTTTTTCAATTTGAGATGGAAAAACAGCTACTCCTTTAACTTTAAGCATATCATCAGATCTACCAGTTATCCGTTTCATTCTAACAAATGTTCTACCACAGCCACATTTATCATAATCTAGGGAAGTAATATCTTTTGTTCTAAATCTTATAATTGGCATTCCTTCTCTTTTCAAACTAGTTAATACTAACTCTCCTTTTTTTCCTTCATCTAAAGTTTTTTGAGTTTTTGGATCAATAATTTCAGGAAAGAAGTAATCCTCAGAAATATGAAGTCCTTTTTGCTGGCTACATTCAACAGCTACTCCTGGACCCATTAGTTCTGTAAGTCCATATATGTTATATGCTGGTGCGTTAAATGATTTTTCAATTTTTTTTCTCATTTCTTCTGTCCACATCTCAGCACCAAAACCAATAGCTTTTAAACCAAGTTTTTTCGGATTAACTCCTTCTTCCTTAGCTACTTCTGCTATATACAAACCATAAGATGGTGTAAAAATTAGCGCTGTTGCTTTAAAATCTTCCATAATTTCTATTTGCCTTCTTGTTTGTCCTGTTGATATTGGAATAATTGTTAAACCAATTTTATGGGCTCCGTAATGAACTCCAAACCCTCCAGTAAAAAGACCATAACCATGAGTATTTTGTAGTATATCATCTTCATCCATACCCATCATTGTTAGTCCTCTTGCCATTAACTCACCCCAACTGTCAATATCACTGCGAGTGTATCCAGATACTACAGGTTTACCCGTTGTTCCTGAAGAGCTATGGATTTCAATAATATTATTTGGAGAAACTGCAAACATTCCATAAGGAAAAGTTTCCCTCAGATCCTCTTTTGTGGTAAATGGAAGTTTCTCTATATCTTTTAAATATTGTATATCTTCAGGATAAAGTCCAATTTCATTAAATTTTTTATTATAATGAGGTACGTTTTCGTAAGTATTTTTTACAGTAGTTTGCAAACTTTTTAATTGTAATTCTTCAATGTCTTCTCTTGACATACCCTCAGCATCTTTATTCCAAATTGTAGCCATATAATACCCTCAAATTTTTTTCTTTAAATATAAGTTTATTTATTAAAAAATCATTTTAAAAGTAATTATATTCATATTTATTCTTAAGTGATTATAATTATATTCATCTTTTAAATAATTATTAATGAAAATCTATGATTTTTTAAAATCCACAAATCCTAACTTTTAACATCAAGTTATTTTTAAAAAAAATAAGATTATAGTATTATATTAAATTTAAATAGTAAATAATAAATTTAAAAAATAGATATTACAATTAATTTTATTAGAATTGTTAAAAATCTGAATTTAACACTATTTCAATATAGAAAAAATATTTATCAGAAAGTTTTTCTATCTTAAATTTTTTTTAAATATTCAACACTTTTTACAACAGATTCTTTATCATATACCTCTATAGTATATACTCCATCATAATTATTTTTATTAAAAATATCGATGACAGCTTTAAAATCAATTGACCCTTCCCCTAATGATAGGTGTTCATCAAATTCATGATTATTATCAGATAAATGTATGTGTTTTACCGAATCAAAATAAAGCTCATTTTCTTTAAAACCATTAGTAATTGCATGGGCAAGATCTAATGTCATAGTCATTTCAAGCTCTTCTAGTAATTCATTTAATTTGAAAACATTTTGATAAAGAAAGCCTTCAATATTAGGCATGTTTTCAATAGCTACTTTAACACCAAGATCTTTTCCATAATCTCCGCAAATTTTTATAGATTCTTTTGATATAGCTAATATTTCTTTTTCAAAAGGTCTACTTAAAAAAGGAACACTTCCAGGATGAACAACCACAATTTCTGATTCAAGTTCTCTTGCTAAATCTATTGATTTTTTAATTTCAGCTATTGATAATTTTTGAATATTTCTATTTAAAGATGATAAATTCAGGTCTATGAAAGGAGAATGAACTGTATATTTTAGATTATAGGATTTTAAAATATCATTATCAATTTTATCATTAGGATAATCTTTCAATATTTCAAAATAATCAACATTTAACCCTTCTATAAATTCTAAATTATTTAATATATTTTCTTTATAAAATGATAATGAAGATACTCCTATTTTCATTCTTTCACCTTTAAATAATAGAAATTTTTATAAACTGTGTTTTTATACTATAAATTTAAATTTTTCAGTTAAATCTCTATTTATTTATTTATAATATTTATTTAATAATAAAATACTTTTTTATAGCTAAGGATAATTTTTTAATAGAATGGCTTTTTAATTGTAATGGTTTCTTAATTATAAAAATTTTTAATAGCTAATTTGACCTTAATCTAGCTATTATTGGAAAATTCATTGAAATTGCATCAAAAAGAATATCTGCTAGTTCAAGATCTTTTCTCATTCTAATTATTCCTTTTTTACCAACAGTAGCTGTAAATAAATATTCATCATTAGCTAATACGTCAAATTCACTACCAATATATTCGTGACCAAAATTTAAGCTTAAATGTTTCTTAGATATTTCATAAGGAACTTCAAATTCTGTTGAAACCCTATTATTTTCACCAAAAGCTTCTCTATTTAAAGTTTCAATTGGTTCTACACCAATACTTATTCCAACTTTCTTTTCAAGATCAGCTATTCTCTTTCCTTTTTTACCAATTATTTTTGGAATAAATTTTTCTTCTAAATAAATATTTACTCTATCTTCTGATTCAACAGATACTTTAATAGATGCCTTTGGAACAACTCTTTTAACAGCTCTAAGTACTTCTTTTTCAACAATTTTATCTACTGAAGATTTTTTAGCCTTATTTCCTTTTTTAGAACTTTGAACAAGCCCTACATCCATGACAATAGTTTGTTCACCATAAGTATAGATTTCATTTTTCAATTCACCAGATTCAAAATCTCTAACCTCAATAACTGGTCTTGCAAGATCTGCTTCCTTCATTCCAGAAGGAACCTTTACAGTAAAATTAGTTTCATAAACAGCTTTTATTTCCCCATCTTCAATATAAATTGTTGTATCAACAACAGAAGGTATTATTCCAAGATCTACTCTAGCTGATATTCTCTGAATAGCATCAATTGGTTTTGTTGCATGGACAACCCCTATCATTCCAACACCAGCTAATCTCATATCTGCAAATATATTAAAATCATGGTTTTTTCTAAGCTCATCATATATTGTAAAATCAGGTCTTACAAGAAGTAAAATATCTGCTGTTTTTTCCATATCTCCTGAAAGTGGAGCATACTGAGTAATTTCATCTCCTACTTGAAGATCACGAGGGGATTCCATTGTTTTTACAATTTTATTTAAATCCTCAGAAAAAAACTTAGCTACTGCTTGAGCAAATGTACTTTTACCTGCTCCTGGAGAACCTGATATAAGGATTCCTTTTGCAGTGTCTCGAAGTCTAGCCATTAACTTATCTGATAATTTATATTCATCAAGTGAAACTTCAGCAACTGGACGAACTGCAGTTATTTCCATACCTTCAGAAAATGGAGGTTTAGCTATTGAAATTCTATATTCTCTTGATTGAACAACAGTAGCTCCATCTTCATCAACTTCCAAGTAAGTTTTAAAATCATGACTTGATTTTTCAATAATATCTTCAGCTAATTTTTCTAAATAATCATAGCTAAGTGGTTTGGTGTCAATTTTTACAAGGTCAATAGAACCAGGTTTTCCTTTTTTTGCCATAGGAGGAACATTTTCTTTTAAATGAATAGACATGGTTTCATGATCAAAATATTTAGCTATTTTTAAAGGAATTTTTGATTTATCTTCTTGTTCCTCGTAAATTACAGGGATATTTTGTGCTTCAGCTACTTCACTTTGAATTTTATCACAAGTAAGTAAAGTAGCTACTTCCATCTTAGCAAGATCTCTAATAATTGAGTCAATTTCACCTTTTTTTGACAAGGAAATTTCATAATTAGTTGGACGTTTTCCAGTGAAACTAATAGCTATTTTTCCTTCATTTGCAAGTTTTTGAAGATATTTTAGTTCATTAAGACCATTCTGCCCTATGATCCTTCCATTATTTGTTTGGTATTCTAATTCAGCTACTACTGCTTCAGGTATTATTATTTCAGGATAATTTAATTCATTTTCATTAATAATTTTACTAATGGTTCCTTCGATAACCGCACTTGTATCAGGGACAATTCTTTTAAAAAGTTCCTCTTTATCATCTAGTTCTTGAAAATATTCCAATGTGCTTGTCTCCTAATTGTAAATAATTGATTATTTTGATGTAAAACATTTAAATTTATGATTAAATGATTGTTTTAAGTAAACATATCTTTATAATATAAATATAAAATTAAATAAAACTTAAATCTTTATTTTAAATAATATAAATCAAAAAATATTAAATATAAAATTAAATAAAACTTAAATCTTTATTTTAAATAATATAAATTATAAAATCTAAAATTAAATAATACTTTAAACTTTATTTTAAACAATATTAATTCATATCATTATTTTTAATATTATTATCCTTATTTTAATGATTATGTATTATATTATTAATAATCTTTTTTATGAATCAATAGATTCAACTAAATAGTTATAATACTCATTATCTTAATAAAATAATTTTAAAAAATATAAATATTAATCAGCATTCTTTTTGTAAACTTCTTCAGGATTAAAAAGTCTTTTAGCTATAATTTCTAATTCTTCATCATCTAAACTTTCTAAATCTTTCCTAGATTTATTTATTTTATCAATGTTTAATTTCCTAAAAAAGCAAGAGTAATATCCTTCATGACATGCTGCACCAGTTTGCTCAATTTTTAAAATAATAGCATCCATATCACAGTCAGTGAAAATTTCTTTTACTTTTTGAGTATTTCCTGAGCTTTCACCTTTCAACCATAGCTTTCCTCGTGAAGTACTCCAATAATGAGCAAGTCCAGTAGCTAATGTTTTAGCTAATGCTTCTTTATTCATATATGCAACCATCAAAATTTCAGAGGTTTTATAATCTTGAGCTACAGCTATTACTAATTTTTGCCCACCTATATCGTGTTTAAAATTGATTTTAATAATTACATCTCCTTAATTATTATATCAAAAATTTTTTCTTCTTAATTTTTATTCTTCTTGATATTTTTCATAAAGTTCAAATAGAAAATTAACTATATCCATTTCATTTTTAAAAGTTTTGCCATAAGCTTTATAAACAGCTTTATCTAATTTTTTATGAACATTTCTTAAATTATTTGGCATAGTAAGAGGATTATATAAATCAGCTAAAGAATTATCTTTTAACATTTCACTGCGAATAGCTAATAATTCTTTTGAAGCTTTTTTAATATTTTTAATCTGGGTTTCCTTTGGATTAGGCCATGGAAAGTTATTATAAACAATATTTATAGAATATCTATAATCTCCTTTAAGCCTTCCACAAACATATTTTACCCAAGTCATGTGAATTTCTGACATTAATATTCCAAAATGATATAAATTAACATCAAAAACTGCAAAACAAGAATCTCCTACAATATAATCTTTACTAAAGAAAGACAAGGGAATATATTCTCTATTTTCAGAAGAAGTTTTTGGAATAACAATATACTCATTATCAGGTTGTCTGATTTCTCCAAAAAGATAAGGAGTGTTAGCTAATTCATTAGTAGCTTTTCTTGTACTTTCTAATCTTTTTTCTTTAACTGCATTCACTCTTTCAAGAACTTTATGAAGACTATTCAATTTTGAAGGAGCAATATCCTTTAACCATAAACAATATCTATTTATTCCATTTAAATATTCTTTAGCACTAATAAATGGTTTTATATAATCTATTGAGTCATGTTCTTCATTTATTAAGCTATTTTTTTCATCTTCATTTAAAAGAAGATTACCTCCATCATTTGGCATACTTCCAAAAGAAATTGGTGGACTTACAGATATAGGAGTTCTTCTTGATAATATAAACTTAACCTTATTTTCTATTAAATAAGGATTTATAGTTTTTACTTTAATTTTATGTGGTTCAGAATTTGGTTTTTCATAATCAAAAAGAAATTTATCTTTTTTATCAAGTTGTGAAAATCCTATAATAACAACAAATACTTTAGCTGAGTTTCTACCTTCACTTTGCCATTTAAATGTTCTATGAGCAAAATTTATATTAACTTTATATTCATTGTACATCTCTTGCCACAATATACTTACTTGTTCTCCTTGTGAAATAGAGTTTGTTGATACATATGCTACTTGAATATTGGTATCTTGAATATATTGTGCTGATTTTATATACCATGCAGTAACATAATCTAAATTTCCGAAAGACTTAACACCATCAAAAACAATTTTCATATCTTCTTTTTGTTCATTACTTTGATATTGTTTTCCTCCAAAAGGAGGATTTCCTAAAATATAAACATTATCATCAGGTGTTATAAATTCACTCCAATCTAAACGCAATGCATTATCAATTAATATATTAGCTGGTTTTGAAAGAGGTAATCTGATGAAATAATGACCTAATGTATTAGAAAGTTCATTGTTCATTAGATGATCCATCATCCACATAGAGACTTCAGCTATTTTCCCTGAAAACTCTTTAATTTCAATTCCATAAAATGAATCAATTCTTATTTTTGATAAATCTTGTAAATTCCATACTTGTAATGTATCTCCATCTTTACTGTATAAAAGTCGTAATATTTCGTTTTCTACTTTTCTAAGTTCCCTATAAGCTATTATAAGAAAATTTCCACAACCACAAGCTGGATCAAAAAATTTGAATTTAGCTATTCTATTTCTAAATTCATTTAACTTATGCTCTCTTATATTAGTACTGAAATTTTTTATCCTTTCAAATTCATCCCATAATTCATTCATAAAAAGAGAATCAATCAATTTTAAAATATCTTTTTCTGATGTGAAATGTGCTCCTAAATTTCTTCTCTCATCAGTATCCATTACTGATTGAAATAGAGAACCAAAAACTGCTGGAGAAACCTTAGCCCAATCAAGTCGACAGAGATCTAAAAGTGTACTTCTCATATCCCTATCAAATGCAGGAATCATAAGTGTTTCTTCAAATAGTTTCCCATTAACATAAGGAAATTCATTTAATGATTCATCTAATATTTTAAGCCTTTTATCTTCAGGAGTATTTAAAATTTGGAATAAATGTTGTAGTTTTGATGATAAATCAGAACCATCAGAAGCTGTTTTATTAATTAAAAACATTAAAAATAAATCTTTATCAAAAATACCAGTATCATCTGCAAATAAACAAAACAATAATCTCACTAAGTAAACTTCTAAATCATGTCCATCATAACCAATGTCTTTTAATTTATCATGGAATTTAGCCATTTCTTCAGCTGCTTTTATGTTTACAGGATCAGATTCTTTATACTTAATTTTTTCATAACCTGAAATAAAACCAAAATGATGAATATTTTTATAAAAGTCTTTTAATTTAAAATGAATATAGTCTTCTACTTTTTCAGAATCTAAATCATATATACGAAAATTTTCAAAGTCACTAAGTATGATATATTGTGGAAAATCAGAATCATTTAAACCATTACAATAGTTAACAGCTTGTTTATAAGCTTTGTCTAAACTTTTGCCTAATGATTTATGTTCTACTACTAAATTTCCAGGCCACAGTAAATCAATGAACTTTGAAGCTCCATCTTTCCTAACCTTAACATTCTGCTCAAAAATAGCTATTTTTCTTCTTTTTAAACCAAAAACCTGAAAAAACTCATTCCAGAATGTTTGAGATTCAGCATGTTCGCTTGTTTCATTTTCCCATTCTTTAGAAAAATTTAAAGCTTTATTTCTTATTTCATTTAAACTTAGTTTGGCAGACATCTAATCACTATGAAATATTAAAAAAATTCAATGAGTTAAAGTTTATTAAACTACATATATAACATTAAAATACAATTTATTTAGCAATTGTTCAAAATATTAACTATTTAATTCTTAAAAAAGTGTCTTTGTTAATTTTTCAACACCATCAATAAGTTCTGAAATTTCTTCTTTTGAAGGGTCACGATTTTTGTTATGATCACATAAATTACGAATATCTCCAAATCTTTGTATTTGTCTCCATAATGGAACATCAATAACATTATTATTTTTTAGAGTTTCGTTAAAATCATTAATAGTAGGTCTTTTTCTACGTGTAGATATGTTATGGTTATCCATCACTTGTGAAAGATGTTTTTCAAGTACTACTCCAGCAATAGCACCAGCTCCACGAATAAATCCTTTTTTAGTTAATTCTTTTGCAGCATCTAATTCAGAATCAAAAAGATCTGCTTGTACAAGCTGCTGGATATCAAAAAGAGAGCTAGTGAAACGAGAAGAAACAGATTTGAGTATTGCTAATTGTTGTTGAAATTTTGGTATAGCTGCACTCGTATCAACAATTGTTTCTCTATAAGTACTAACGGTTATTCCATCTAAATAATCTTTTATACAATAATTTTCAACATTAATTTGCTTTCTAGATTTTGGTTTATCATAGTAACTCTTAAAGTCATCTAAACGGTCCGTGAGCAGTTGTTTAATAACTATACTAGCTTCAGAATACCATTCTTGATATTCCGAATTAAAGTCTGGTAATTTATCTAAAGATTCATTGTCTGCATCTTTAATATTTAAACGCTCTTTCTTTTTATTAGGATAACATTCAGACAACATTGCAGAGTAAAGTAAATTGCCCTTATTTATAAGATTTTCTAAATCTTTTTTGTATTTTTCTAAATTACTAATCATTTTACTCACTAATATAATAGGTTTTTACTTAAAGGCATACTCCATCTGAAATCAATGAAATATTATTAAAATTATTTAATTGAATTTTTTTGAAATAATAGGATAATTATATGATTTAGAAATCATTAATAACTACATTTTTTTTTGATATATTTGACAATGTCATCAATAGCTATTTTTTCTTGATCTCCACTGTCCATATCTTTGATGGTAACATTGTTTTCATCTAAGTCATTTTTTCCAACTAAAATAACATACTTAGCTTTTAATTTATTAGCAGTATTTAGCAGTTTTTTAAGTTTTTTTCTTGAAAGATCAATTTCAGTTTTAATATTAGAAGATCTAAGTGTTTGACAGATTTCAAAGGATTTTGGTCGTGTCTCATCAGACATTGGAGCTACAAAAACATCAACAATAGCTTCACTTTCTTCTTTATCTTTAATAGCGTTCATCAACCTATCAAAACCAAATGCAAAACCAGTAGATTCAACTTTTTCTCCACCAAAAACTTCCACAAGATTGTAGCTACCTCCACCAGCTACTTGCTTTTGAGCTCCTAATTCAGGAACGTATATTTCAAAAACAATTCCTGTGTAATAATCTAAACCTCTAGCTATTCCAAGGTTAATAGTATAATTTGAAATTTTAAAACTGTGGAGTAAGTTGATTATCTCTTTAAACTCATTGAAAGAATCTTTTGTTTCTTCAAATTCCTCTATAAGACTTTCAACATCTTTTAATATTTCATCATTTCCAACTAAATCAATAAGTTTAATCAATATATTAGCTAATCTAGAATCTTCAATTAGATTATTTTGGGAAATTTCTTTTTCAAATAATTTTTTATCTCCTTTGTCAATCAATGTCATGACTTGTTCTTGAGTTTCATTACTAATTTTGAAGTGCTTAAATAATCCTCTAATTATCCCAAGATGATTTATATGTATCTCAGCAGTAGCTATTTTTAATTTTTTAAGAGAATCTTCAGCCATAGCTATAATTTCAGCTTCACCTTCAGGAGATTTAGCACCAATTAATTCACAACCAAACTGCCAAAATTGTCTAAATCTTCCTTTTTGAGGTCTTTCATATCTAAAACAACTACCAAAATAATACAACTTTATAGGTTTAGCTGTTTTTTGCATTTCATTTAAATATAGTCTGGCTACTGGAGCTGTTAATTCTGGACGAAGAGCTATTTCTCGATCAGATTTATCTTTAAAATTGTATAGCTGATTTATAATTTCTTCTCCTGATTTTGTTGTGAATAAGGATAAATCTTCAAATAAAGGAGTTTTAATTTCTTGAAAAGCATAAATTTCAAAAGTATCTCTTAAAATATTTTCTATTTTTTTTCGTTGTTTCATTTCACTAAAAAGGAAATCTCTTGTTCCCCTTGGTTTTGTAAATTCCAGTTATATCCCTCCATTTTATTTAGAATCTTTGTAAATTTCAGTTATATACATTCACTATATTCAGGGCTTTTATAAATTTCAGCTATACACATTCACTATATTCAGAATTTTAGTAAATTTCAGCTATACACATTCACTATATTCAAGATAAATAATTTTATTCTTTTAAATGACTTTTTTGATAGTTTATATAATTATTATCTTAAAAATTAAACATTAAATTATTTATTGATTAAAGTTTATATAATTATATAATAATTAATTATTAATTTTATAATCAAAGTAATTTTCATTAAAAAAAATAAGTTTCTATATTAAAAAAAATAGTAAAAATAATTTTCAATTTTAAAAAAAATAATAAGTATCATTAAAAAAATTAAATTTTAATCAAAAATAATTAAACATTGTTTAAAATCATAAAATGTTAATTTTATATTATTTTATTCAAAATAGCTAAAGAAATAATTGTAATTTGGTGTTAAAATGATAAATGGAACTACAAAGATTTTTGGTATTATTGGAGATCCTGTTGAGCATAGCTTATCTCCTCCTATGTTTAATGCAGCATTTAAATCATTAAACTTAGATTATGCTTATGTTCCATTTAATGTAAAAAAGCAGGATCTAAAATTTGCAATAGCTGGAGCCAAAGCATTTGATATAAAAGGTCTTAATGTTACTATTCCTCATAAAAGGAAAGTTTTAAATGAAATTGATAAATTTGATATTATGGCTAATCTAATAGGTGCTGTAAATACAATTAAATTTCATAATGGAAAATCATATGGATTTAATACTGATTGTGTTGGAGCAGTACGAGCTATTGAAGAAGTTTCTAATTTAAATGATAAAAATGTAGTAATTGTAGGAGCAGGAGGAGCTGCTAGAGCAATAGCTTTTCAAGTAGCTATAACAAATGTTAAAAATTTGACCATAATAAATAGAAGTGAAAAAAAAGCAAAATCACTTGTTTATGATCTTAAAACTCTTCTTTCAGCTAATTTTAAGGATAACTCTAAGCTAGATGATATAACAATTGACTTTTCTCATATTGATTTAAATTTTGACTATGGAGGAATAGACTCCATTCCTAAGCATTTAAAAAATGCAGATATTTTAATTGATACAACACCTGTAGGAATGGATCCTAATGTTGACGCAGAACCAATAGCTACTGCAAATGAAATGCACTCTGACTTAATTGTAAATGATATTGTGTATAATCCAATTAATACATGTTTACTTAAAGAAGCTAAATTAGCTAATGCTACTATTGTTTCTGGGATTAAGATGCTTTTATATCAAGGAGCTGAAAATTTTAAAATTTGGACTGGTTTAGAAGCTCCAATTGATTTAATGGAAAAAACACTTTTAAATGAAATTAATAAATAGCTATTTAGATTTATTTATATGTTTATTTGATAAAAAGGAAAAAGATACAGCTTTCAAAGATGACTTTTCTAATGATAAAATGGATAAAAAAGATCACTATAACAAAAATTATTGGAAAAATGCTGATTCAAATTATTTAAATTCTAAAAAAAAAGTTTTAAAGCTACTTAAAATTCTTGGAATTGATACACGATATATTAGCTACTTGACAAATACAATTTATATAAATAATGTTAGATTTTCAAAATTTTCAAAAAAAAGAGAAAAAACATTTGAAAAATATTTTCCTGAAATAGCTATTGTTAGATCTACTATTTTTCAAAAGATTTGTAGTAGATCTTCAAAGATTTTTGCGGATAAATTAAATCCCAAAGATAATATTTTATTATTAAAACCTCAAAATAAAGTAGATAATTTATTAAAAATTGTTTTAGAACCTTATTCGAGAAAATATGGTATAGCTATATTTGAATCTAATTTTTTATCCCTTGAGGAAGCTATTTTTGGATTGGGCAATTATATATTAACAAATGAAAAAATTCACTTTAATGCTATAGCTTTATCTACAACTTTAAATGAAGAAGTAAACTCTATTTTATCAGATATTTTTTCAGGAAACGGAGTTAAAAATGATAAAATAGAAAATAATGAAATTGAAATAATTTATCCATTTATTAATGTTTCAAATGAATGGATTAAGCTATTTTTTGATAATTATTTAAATAAAAATTATGAAAAAGATAAAAATAACTCAATAAAAGATAATAATAATAATATATTAAATTATCAAAATAAAGATAAAATAAAGAATAATAATACATTAAATAATAAAGATCAAGATAAAATAAAAAAATATAATTATCAAGTATTGAATAATGAAAATAAAGATAAAACAAAGAATAATAAGAATAAAAGTAAGTATGATAATAATAATTTATTTAATAATGAAAACGATTCTGATAAAATAGCTATTTCTTTTATGAAATTTTTAGATGATAATGTTCCTCAATATAAAGAAAATATATTAAAATCAGCTATTTTTATTAAAAAAAATTTGAATAATGACATTGATTGAGTTTTTTATATTTTTGTTTTAGGATTCTATGAACTTAATTTATTGTACCAAAATATCGTAGTGTAAAATTTTATTGTTCAAAAATAACAGTAAAAAAAATGATGTAGAGCAAAATTTTATTGTTCAAAAACAACAGTAAAAAAATGATGTAGAGCAAAATTTTATTGTTATATTACAACAATAAAAAAATGAGGTGCGATAAATAAATAATTTTAAATATTATAACTTTATAAAAATGTATAATAGAAACTATTATTTTTCTGTGGTGAATCAAATGGTGTTTATTCCACTTGGAGTTCCAAATGATATTGATAAATATTTTTACAATCGTGAAAAGGAGTTAGTTAAACTTAAATCATTTATCAATACTTTAAATCATGATGTATCTAATCAAATTTTGCTTACAGGTTTTCGTGGTGTTGGAAAGTCATTTCTTTTAAAAAAATTAATTAATTCTCTCCCCAACAATATTTTAACTGCATATGTTGATGTATCAAATATATATGCTCTTCAAAAAGGAAATTTAACAGAAGAAGAAATAATGAACAGACTACTTGAAGAGATGAACAAATCAATAGGAAATCATGCCCCCATATTTAAAAACACATATAATTCTGTGAAAAAGTTAATATCCAAAATAAAAAACCATGATTATGATTTTAATGAAGCTGGATCAATTTTATCTATTCCAATTCCACAAGTTAAAGATAACTATCAAAAATTAAGTCAATTTGTAATGGAATATCCTCAAAAAATAGTTGATTCCTCAAATGGAAAAATTAAAGGTTTTGTAATAGTACTGGATGAATTTCAATTTATAGGAGAATTAAAATCTCCTGAAAGCTTTTTATGGTTATTTAGAAGTTACTCACAAAAACAAGATAATGTAACATATATATTCACAGGATCCACTTCAGCAACAAGTGATATGGTTGATAAACTAAATGGTATAAATGGTGCTTTTGGAAATAGAATGATACAATTCAACTTAGATCCATTTACAGAAGAAGACTGTGAAAATTATCTTAAAGAAAGAATATCTGAAATCAAATTCAACAAAACAGGTTTAAAACGATTTTATAAATGTACGCATGGTTATCCAGCATATATAAATAGTTTTTGTAATATTATGTCTGATAATGTTATCTACGGTGAAAATAAGGTTGTTGAAGAATTTTATAATAAATTAGATCAAATAGCTGTTAAATGGATAACATTATGGTCATCACTTTCTAAACAAGAAAAAGAAATAATAACAACTCTTATAGACAACGACCAACTGAAATGGAAAGGATTAATTGAAAAAACTAGTTTTTCAGAAGGAACCATCACCAAAAATCTTAAAAAACTTAAAAACAAAGGAATAATATCTAATAACAATTCTTTCTACAAAGTAGATGATTATATGCTATCTGCTTGGTTAAAACACAGGAAAAATGAGGATTTATTTTATCCTCCTTAAAAATTAAAATTATTATTTTCAAAAAAAACATGGCAATTATTATATAAAAGAAATATTTTTATAAAAATAAGAAATAATTTATAAAAATCAAAAGTTAATAATAATATAAAATATTTTATAAAAATTAAAAATTTATAATTTATATTAAAAATTTATAATTATAATTATGTAAAAAAATTTCTTATAATTCATGTTTAAAAAAAATAATTTTCATTATAAAAATATTAAAAATTAAATAGAGATTTTTGAGCAGAATTTTCTTTTTTATCCTTTGTTTCATTTTCTTCTAAATTTTCTTTTTTATCCTGATCAGAATAACCCTTTTTAGATTTTACTGTAATTTCGTTATTTTCTATTTTTGAATCATCAGATTCTGAAGATTTTTTCTTTTTTTCTATTTTTGAGTTTGATTTTTTAGTTTCATCTTTTTCAACAGCTACTCCTAATGAAGAACTTTTAAAATCTTTAGATTTAGATTTTTCCTCTAATTTCTTCTTTTCCATTTTTTTAATTACTTTTTTTGGAATTTTTCTTTTTCTAAATCTTTTGACTTCATCATCATCAAAATCTAGATAACTAGCTATTTCATAAGCTACTTCATCATTTTGAAACATTATCTCCATTTCTGGAAACATAGAAATAGCTATACTATTAGATATATGAAGCTTTTTAGACATTTTTTCAGCTATTCTATCTCTAAGTGCCCTTTTTCCTCGTGTTCTTCCCATTAATGAAAAAGCCATAGATCCAGTTAATCTTGTAAACTTTTTATATGTTTCATCTTTAGCTAAAGCTACTCCAATTCCCATGAAATCTGTAGCATATCTCCAATACGTATAATTTCTACTAGATCTAGCTCTACCAAAATATAGATCAGCTTCACTAATCATTTCATAAGCTTTTTTAATTTCTTTGGCTTTTTCATATTCTCTTGGAATATTTTCAGCTACATACTCCATTACAAGTGTTGGATCTTCATCTAACATCATAGATTTTTTTACCTTATCAATACTTTTACTTTTTAAGACTCTACGAACAGTATCAAATATATTATTTATATTATCTTTTTGACTTACAATATCTAAATCAGATAGTCCAAGTTTTTTTGATTCCTCAACAATTACTTGTAGTGTATTTAAAGCTGAACGCATATCTCCATTTGAACGTTTAGCTAATTCTTTAATAACTAATGGATCTGCTTCAATGCCTTCTTCTTTGCAAATTTTTTTAAGAAGTGCGTTAATGGAATTAGTATGTACTTTATTAATTTTTACAACTTGACACTTTGGTTTAATACTTGTTAATCTTTTGCTGTAAAAATCATTAGCTGTCATAACAATAGGATGATGAGACTCTTTAATTATCTTTCCAATAGCTCGAGTTCCACCTCTATCATCATTTCCATGGATACCATCTACTTCATCTAAAATGA
Organism: Candidatus Methanorudis spinitermitis; assembly: GCA_031286225.1. Taxonomy (GTDB): domain Archaea; phylum Methanobacteriota; class Methanobacteria; order Methanobacteriales; family Methanobacteriaceae; genus Methanorudis; species Methanorudis spinitermitis. The sequence goes on along the minus strand of JAITUQ010000038.1, from coordinate 16,679 downwards.
TTAATTTACGTTCTTTGCTGAATAAAGATTGCGTTGTTGAAGATTCACCTACTGTGTTCATTATAACATCGTGAGAACGTTTATCACTTGCATTTAGCTCAATGAATTCTGAAAAATTATTAGCTATTATATGAGCAATACTTGTTTTTCCAGTTCCTGCTGGACCAATTAATAGTAAACATGGTTGAGGAATTTCATTTTTCCAATTTTCAACCCAAGCTTCTATTTCTTTTTTTTGTTTACCATTACCAATAATATCTTTAAAGACTTTTGGTCGGTATTTATCTGTCCAAAGCATACTTTTACCTTTTGGTAACATCTTAGAAAATATCCATTAATTACAGCATTGAACTATTATAAAAATTTAGTTAAAAGAGCTTCTAGTTGAATTCTTGGATTAGCTCCTTCTCTAATTCTAAAATCAGTTTGAGCAATAGCTTCAATTAAATTTATATAAATTTCAGAGTCCATTTTTCCTTCCATGCCTCTTTTAGCTACATCCTGATAAATTTGATTTACCATATCTTCTCCACTAGTTCCTTGTGAAACCATTGTTTCTCTAAGTAAATCTCTTGCACCCATAAAATCCCCAGTAAGAGCTTTTGTTATCATATCATTAATATCTTGAGGTCTTGCTTTAGAAACAACATCATTTACTTTATCTTCTGTTATTTCCTCACCTATTGAAGCAGATGCTTGAAGAATATTAATAGCTTTCCTCATATCCCCTTCAGCAAAGTAAACTATAATTTCAATAGCTGAATCATCATAGTCAAAATTTTCTTCTTTAGCTATATATTCTAATCTTTTAATAATATCTTGACCTTTAATTGGTGCAAATCTAAATATTGCACATCTTGATTGAATAGGGTCTATAATTTTTGATGAATAATTGCAAGAGAGAATAAATGAAGCTGTTTTTGTATACATTTCCATTTCACGTCTTAATGCATGTTGAGCATCTTTTGTCATGTTGTCAACTTCATCGAGAAATATTATTCTAAATGGAGCTTCCACAGGTTTTAAACGGCAAAAATTCTTAATATTTGTTCTTACAGTTTCAATACCTCTTGCATCTGATGCATTTAATTCAAGGAAATTTTGACGCCAATATTTTCCAAGTATTGATTTAACTAATGCTAGAGCGGCTGTTGTTTTTCCAACCCCTGCAGGACCAGTAAACATTAAATTTGGCATGCTTTCTTCCTTAACATAATTTTTTAATAATTCCATAATATGTGTTTGACCTACAATATCTTCCAAGTTCCTAGGTCTGTATTTTTCTACCCAAGGTCCACTCATTAAATCACCTAAATTTCTGTATTCCACTTTATAATGGTATAATAATAGATATTTCTCTTTTTCACATTAATAATTACATAAGTAATATGATTTAATAATATTCATTTTAAAAAAAAATAATATGAATTTACATTATTAAAAATATATCATAAACCTTTTGGTTTAAAATAAAAAAAGAATTAATAAAATTTTTCATAAAAAAATTAATTGGCTTAAAAATAATTATAAAAAATAATAAAAATAATTAAAAAATTGTTTTCATTCAAAAGAAACATTAAATAATTATCACTAAAAAGATTCAAAATTTAGAAAAATTAGAGAAAATAAGAAAGTTAAATTTTGACTTGAATTTGCATTTGATTTGCATTTGTATTGAAAGTTTCATTATCAATAGAATAACTTAGTGCAAAGCCTCCAATCCAAAGAGGTCCTGGCCATTGCCCATTTTCCACTCCAAAGTCTACTTGAAGATCTTTATTAGTTGGGATATAAGTAGTAAATCTATATGTTTTTGATTGAGAAGGTTCAATTTCACCAAAATCATGAAAACCTAATTGATCCAAAGCTTTAACATTTTTTATGGTTTTATTTCCATTGTTTGTGACTTTCCAAATTATAACAGCATAAGTTCCTTGATAAGCTGTTTTTTGACAGTTAGCAGTAACAGTAACATTATTTTCATCAGTTACTCCATTATGATTTGTAAAATCAATATCATCCTCACTAACATTAGTTGAATTATCAGTTATATTAATAATATCATCACCTGTATCTTGAACAAGTAAAAAAGCAGAAATACCAACAATTGTCAGAACAAATAAAAGGATTACACCAATAAATATTTTATTCATTATAATCACCTATTACATTAAAAGATATATAAATTATGTTTAATAAAAGTTATGTTAAATCTAAATAATGTTTAATATAAATTATACTCTTAGTAATATAAAAAATTTAATCTAAAAAAATATTTTCCACTACCATTTAAACAATTTCTAAAAGATTATTTTTAATATTAATTATAAAAAATAAACCTTTAATTAATTAAACAATTTTTAAAAAATAATACATTACTTAATAAAATATTAAAGATGATATAATAAAGTAAAGATTATATAAAAATCTAAAAATGATACAATAGTGTAAAGATTATATAAAAAAATTATTAAGATTATAAAATAAAATCATTAGAATTATAGTAAAATATTAAAAAATATCAAATTTAGATGTAATTAATAGCTAATAGGAGTTTCAAAATGTTTGAAAGATTTAAAAAGAAAGAAATATCGACTGAAAATCTAATTGAACTTGATATTGATGATCCTGTTGATTGTCTCTGTGATTTTACATATAATTTTTATTGGAATCATAATGGAGAAAAGCTTGAATTAAATGATAAAATTCCTGGAAATAGCTATAGCTTTGAAGACATTGTTGAGCATCTGAAAAATAGTGGATCTGTTAGGATAAATGGGAATGCAGGACATCGCTTGTGTTCAAGTATGGGTGTTGATTTAAAATATTTTGGTGGTAGTGGTAAAGCCTGTGATGTTGGAGATGTTTTTGTAAATGGGAATATAGCTAGCCGAATGGGAATAAGTATGAGACGTGGTAACATTTATGTTAAAGGGAAAGTTACAGATCCTATTGGAAATTTAGTTGAAATAAAATCAGATATTAAAGGATATAAAAAATTTAAATCAATTACAGAAATATTAATGGACTCAATATCTAAAATTAACTTAATTGGTGCAAATTTTAGTGGAAAAAAATTGGAAATTAATGATGGAATAATAAGAGATACTGTTGGTGCAAGGTTAGATAGAGATGTTGAAGTAATTGTTAATAATGATGTGGATCTATCAACAGGGATTTTAATGAAAAAAGGTATTGTCAGAGTAAATGGAAATGCTGGGAACAATACAGCTGCACTTTTAAATGGAGGCACTATTATAATAAATGGGAATTGTGATGACTTTACTGCTGTTGAAATGAAAAATGGAACAGTTATTATAGATGGAAATGCTGGAAAATTTTTAGGTGCAAAAAAATCTGGTGGAAAAATTTTTGCAAAAAAAGGAAGTTCAATACACCCAACATCTGAGAAAAAATTAAATAACAAAGATAAAAAAGTTTTACAATATTATAAAAATAACCCTTCTAATTTTCTGAAATTTGAATAATTTTTTAACATTAATAATCCATATGAAAAAAATTTATATAAAAATAAGGAAATATTTAAATTAAATATATTTTTCAATATTCTAATTTTAATAAATTCAATTTTTTAAAAAAAAAAAAAGTATAATAATTAAGGAGTGTAATAATGAAATTAAATTCATGGGGGCTTAGAATAAGATTATGGCTAGCTATGGTTTTATTGTTTGGTTTAGTTTATGTGATTCTATTAGTAGCAGGAACTTTGCTTGATTTTGGAGGATATGAATTTTATGCTGCATTAGGATTAGGTGTTGTTCTTTTACAATATTTAATCGGACCTATTATAGTTCAATCATCAATGAACGTTGAATATGTTTCAGAAACTGAAGAACCAGAATTACATCGAATAATTTCAGATTTAGCTATGTCTGCAGGAATTCCTAAACCTAAGGTTGGGATATCTAACATTAATATTCCAAATGCTTTTGCATTTGGTAGAACAAAAAAAGATGGAAGAGTTTGTGTTACAAAAGGTTTATTAAATAAATTGAATAAAGAAGAGCTTAAAGCTGTTTTAGCTCATGAAATTGCACATATTAAACATAGTGACATGGCTGTAACAACATTAGTAAGTGCTGTTCCATTAATTTGTTATTTTATAGCAATATCTTTCTTTTATGGTGGAAATAGTAGAAATAGTGGCGGATTTATAATAGGAATATTAGCTTTTGGAGCATATCTCCTTGGACAGCTAATTGTTTTGTTTGTTTCAAGAACAAGAGAATACTATGCAGACCAAGGTAGTATAGAACTTGGAGGGCGACCAGAAAAATTAGCTTCAGCACTATATAAACTTGTATATGATTCAGCCACTGCAAATAAAGAAGAAGTTAAAAATATTCAAGGGATAAAAGCTTTCTGTTTAAATGACGTTTCAGTTGCAGCCAATGAAATTAATGAATTATCCCAGTTGGATATTGATCACGATGGTGAAATTTCTGCCTCTGAATTATCTCAATTAAAATATAAAAAAGTTAATATAAAAACAAGTGATAAATTAATGGAATTAATTTCAACCCATCCTAATATGCTAAAAAGAATTGAAAGATTAGCTGAATATAGCTAATCTAAAAATTTTATTTTATTTAGATAAAATTTAATCATTTATAAAACTGAAAAAAAATTAATTATTTTATTTTCAATTCTTAATTTCAATTTTTTATTTAAAAATCTTAATTCTATCTATTATTCATATTTCAATTTTTTATTTAAAATTTTTTATTTTTTAATATTCTTATAAATAACTTCTATTTTTTATTTTCAATTTGACCTAATATTGAATATTTTAGCTATTCCTACAATATTTGATGCATTAGTCCATTTTTCAACAGCTATCAGTTGATAATAAGTTCCATTTTCAAAAATACTTACTGTATCATTATTATCTGCTGATAGGAAAACTTTCTCACCTGTGATATTTCCTACTCTTTTTATTAATAATCCATATTCTGGATCTTTAGCTACAACTATATCACCAACATTGATATTTTGAGTTTTTTCAATTATTACTACCTCTCCATTTTGTAATGTTGGGACCATGGATGTTCCATCAACTATGACTATCATAGGAAGTTTATCTTCTCCAAATTGAGAACTTATCTCAACATTTATATTAGTAAATCCATATTTTTCAGCTATTTTAGTAACTCCATATCTTAACGAACTTATATTACTATCCACATTATTCATTTCGTTTATACTATACTCTATTATTTCATTCTCCATTGATTCCATGTCTTTTCCAAAAGGAATAGCTAATGATTTTACTGTAACATTTTCTCCATCTAATTGGAGATTTATTGTAATGTTGTCTGAAAGTGAATAAGAACTAGCTGTTAAAATTCCAAGAAAAATTATTATAGAAAATATTATAATAATCTTATTATTTTTTTCTATGAGAATACCTCCATTTTCAGATGAAATTATAAATAAGATATTTTAAGTTCTATTATAAGTTTTAAATTTATTCTATGTATTAAAGATTTTTCACATCCTTTATTAAATCATCATGATCTAAAAAAACCATATTTAGCATTAATTTCATGGTTTCAATATCAATTTGCCCAGGGGCTGTTGTATCATCACCTGATGCAAATGTAATAGGTGAAGAAAATTTAGAAGCTATAATTCGAGTATAACTACCTAATTCCCCCATAGAAATAGCTATTGTATCTTTACATCGCGAAAGAATGGCTAAAACAATTATTGTATCCTCTAAATTTTTTGGCATTACTGCAATTTTAGCTATATCTCCTAATTTTTTTTCTTTTTTCACAATAGCTAATAAATCATCCACTGGAGGTGTTTTTTCAAAATCATGGAAGGATATTATGGTTTTAACAGCCGAATTTTTTATTGACTTAATATATTTTAAATCAGTTTGAAGTTCAATATCTACATAATCAGCTACACAAGAGCATTCTTGAAGAATAGCTACTCTTTCTTCTTCACTACCTTCGAAAAATCCTCCTTCTGACTTTTTTCTATTTGTAATTATTGTTGGAAAGTTTATCTCTTCAATTATATCTTTTACAATTTTAGTATTAGGATTTGACAAACCATCTATTCTAAGCTCTAAAATATCCGCACCTTTTTTTATATAATCTTTCCCAGCTTTTAAGGCAGAATTTTTATCTTTTTTAAATATTGGAATAGCTATTTTCGTTTCGCGATACAATTCATTCCCTCAATTTTTTAAGTGCTTATAATTAATTATTAAAGTTAATTAAAAATACTATTATTTTTATTATTATTTAATTTTTTTATTTTAACTAATATTTCAATTTTATAAATAAACAATTCCTTTTAAATGCTCTATTAATAATTTTTGATATAGATATAATGATTCTAGAAAATTTTATCAATTATGATAATAATTTACTATGAAAAATATAAGAGATTATAAATGAATGTAAATTAATAGAATTAATATAAATAAAATATAATAAAATAGCTGAATTTAAAATATAATAATAAATTAGGTGTTAAATTGAAAGTCATAGCTATTGGTGCAGATATATCAATCAATGATGTTTCTTGTAGTAAATCTTTAATAAATAATATTGAGAAAGATATTCCTAATCTCATTGATTTAGGAGCTAGTCATGCAGCTTTAACAAATATTACTGGAGATGATGTTGTAATAAGTGCATTTGCTGAAGATGACTTAATTGAGACTATTAATCAGGGAATAGTTGATATTCTAAAAGATAATGCAGAAGATATTGGAGATATTGCTGGAATAGCTAAAGATATAGACTCTGCAGGGGAAGGAATATCCTACGGCGAAGCTAAAATAAAACAGGATATGTATCCTGATGCTATTATTCTTGCATATGATACTTATGGTGGAGAAAAATTTGTAGAAGATGTAGCTAATTCTGCAATTAATGCAGCAAAGAGTATGGAAGGTCTTACAGACATATCTGAAAGCTTAGGTGAAAAACATCAAAAGATTCCTGGAGTTGGATTTGTTTCAAGTGAAACTGATGATCCTATTGTTGTAGCATCAGTTGAAAATTTAGAATCTATTGGAATTATTTCAGGTGCAATGATAGGTGCTTCTTTAGGAAACAAAAATGTTTATTTAGTTGAAAGAAACACTTCATGCAATGTAATTCCTGGAAGTGTAATTGTATCGGCGACGGCTTTTATGAATGGAAATGTTATTGATTTAGCTATTCCTTTCCAAAATAGAATGCAAATCTTAAGATAAATGATTTAAACAATACATGGTTTATACTACATTAAAAAATATCTAATCATAAAAAATGAAATTGATTAACAATAATTTCTTAAAGCAATCATCACCATGTTATATTTTAATAAAAATTTAATAAAAATAAGGATATTTGTAAATATTAAAAAAAAATATTAAAAAAAATTTGTATATATTAAAAAAATAATATTAATTATTATAAATTATTATAAACTATAAATCAAGATATAAAAACTTTTTACTCTTACAACTTTCTTAATCAATTAGCTCTGAGGGATTTTATGATATTATTAAATGAAAATACTAAATGTTTAGTTCAAGGAATAACAGGAAAACAAGGTTCATTTCATACAAGTCAAATGCTTCAATATAATACAAATATTGTAGCTGGAGTAACTCCAGGAAGAGGAGGACAAGATTTTGAAGGAGTAGCTATATTTAACTCAATTGAAGAAGTCAAAGAAAATATGGATGTTAATTCATCAATTATTTTTGTTCCAGCACCCTTTGCTAAAGATGCAGCATATGAATCTATAAAACATGTGGATCTTGTTGTGATAATTACAGAACATATTCCAGTTCATGATTCTATGAAGATTATGGCATATGCTAAAAAAAATGATGTTACTGTAATTGGACCAAATACTCCAGGAATTATTTCGCCAAAAGTAGGAAAACTTGGTATTATGCCTACTAATGTTTTTTCAGAAGGTAATGTTGGTGTAATCTCCAGAAGTGGAACTTTAACTTATGAAGTAGCTAGTCAATTAACAAGAGCAAACATAGGTCAAAGTACATGTGTAGGAATTGGTGGAGATCCAGTTATTGGTACAAATTTTTCTTCTGTTCTTCAAATGTTTGAGGATGATGATGAAACTGAGCAAATTGTGATAATTGGTGAAATAGGAGGAAATGCTGAAGAAAAAGCAGCAGATTTCATAGCTGACAATATTTCAAAACCTGTTGTTTCATACATTGCAGGATTAACTGCTCCTCCTGGTAAAAGAATGGGGCATGCTGGAGCTATAGTTGAAGGAAATACAGGAACAGCTGAAAGTAAAATGAAAGCTCTTGAAAATGCAGGAGTCAAAATCGCCCATAGACCATCAGAAATTGTTAATTTGATAAAAGCTATTTAATAATTTATTCAATATTTAAAAAAAACAATGAAAAAGATATTTTTTCAATATTAATAAAAATAAATTAAAAGATAATTTATTCAATATTAATAAAGATAGTTATAAATAAAATTTTAAAAATTTTTAAAAATATTTTTTCAATATTAATAAAGATAAAAATAATGAAAAAGAACTATTTCATGACTTTTTTATTTGGGTTTATTCTTTGGTTAATTACAATAATTTTTCATGTAATAAACATTACATTTAATTGTCGCTTTAACTTATTTTTAGGAGTAGTTCCTAATTTTCCTGTTGTATTTTTCCCACTTAACTAAGAATAATTTATTAAAAGTATTAATTAAAAAACCTTTAAAAAATTATTATTTTCATTTATTAATATGATTAATTGGATTTTACTTTTATTACATTGTTTTGATATACTTTTTAATAAATAATCTTTTTTAATATAATAAAAATGATTTTATAAAAATTTATATAATTTAAAATAAGGATTATTAATTTAAAAAAAAAATGATAATAATAAAATATACAAAAAAATAAATTTTAATCAAATAATTTAAAGATAATTTTGTAAATGTATTCTATTAAAGAAAATTAAGTGATTTTTATGAATTATGATAAAATTATTGAAAAACTTAAAAATGGTGAAATAAAATTATATGAAGTTGAAAAATACTCATCATCTAATAAAGAAGCTATTGATATAAGAAGAACATTCATAGAAGAAATCACTAGGTCAAAACTAGATAAAATAGATGATTACACAATTGATATGGAATCAGCTAGTAAAAAGAATATTGAAAATCCAATTGGAGCTGTGCAAATTCCAGTTGGAATAGCTGGACCACTAAAAATCAATGGAGATTATGCCAATGATGAATTCTACATACCATTAGCTACTTCTGAAGGAGCATTAGTTGCATCAGTAAATAGAGGATGTTCTACTATTACTGAAGTTGGAGGAGTAAATACTAAAATCATTGATGATAAAATGACTAGAGCTCCTGTGATTAAAACAAAATCAGTACCCGAAGCTATTGAAATTAAAAAATGGTTTGAAGAAAAGTTCCAACAACTCAAAAAAATAGCTGAATCTACTACAAATCATGGAAAGCTATTAAAAATAGATCCTATCTTAATTGTAGGTAATTATGTTTATCCCCGTTTTGTTTACTCCACAGGAGATAGTATGGGAATGAACATGGTTACAATAGCTACTGAAAAAATCCTTGACATGTTGTTAAATGAAAAAGATGCTCATTTAATCGCACTAAGTGGTAATGTATGTGTTGATAAAAAACCATCTGGAATTAATATGATTGAAGGTCGAGGGAAAACTGTTAGTGCTGATGTATGTATCCCTAGAGAAATTGTAAAAAAGAAACTTAAAACAACAGCTACAGATATAGTCGAAGTTAATATTGCAAAAAATTTGCTTGGTTCTGCTGTAGCTAATAGTATGGGATTTAATGCTCATTATGCAAATATGATTGGAGCTTTATTTTTAGCTACAGGGCAAGACGTAGCTCACATAAGCGAAGGGTCCCTTGGAATTACCACTGCAGAAGATAGAAATGGAGATCTATATTTTTCTGTTAATATGCCAGATTTACCAATAGCTACTATTGGTGGAGGTACAAGTTTAGATACAGCTAATGAATGCTTAAATATTTTAGGAGTAACAGGCTCTGGAAATGTAAAAAAATTTGCAGAAATTACAATAGCTACAGTATTGGCAGGAGAATTATCTTTAATAGGAGCTTTAGCTACGGGTCATTTAGCAAAAGCTCATAAAGATTTAGGAAGAGCTTGATATATGGTTATTTTTAGTTGAAGATTATCTATTTTTATTTTGGGTATTATTATGAAATTTATAAGAAATTAATAGATAGCTATTTTTACATGAGGACTATTATGAAACTAGAAAACATTGATGATTTGGAAATTGAACTTCCAGAAATAGAATTTCCTGAGATTGAACTTGAAACAGATGATTTTTTAATGATTTTGACTTTAAAAAAGGATTATTCAAAGATAAAAGAAATTAAAAAAAGAAAAAAAGAATTTATTGATGATTTAAAAGGTTTTATTAATGAATTTGTCTCTAATCCTGAGTTTAATGAGCTAATGGAATATTATTAATTACTTATAACAATTATTAATGTTGGTTATTTTTAAAAAAAATATTAATTAAAATAAAAATTAAAAAAATAATAAAAATAACTAATTAAAAAAATTATTAATTAAAATAAAAATTAAAAAAGAACTGAAATGGATAGAATTAAGTATCATATAATTTTAAAAATTTCAAAAATAGATATGTTAATTAAAATAACGGTTTTAATTAAGTGATAAGCTATTTTTTTGATTTACCCACTTTACGAGCGATTACAAGCTCTCCCACTGTTATTAAGCCAGCGAAAAATTTTTCAAGTCCTCCAGTAGCCCAAATAGCTTCTCCAAATGTAGAAGTTCTAATATTTTTTTCATAATCTTTAGGCTTTATCTTTTTTCCCGTTGTTCTTCGACTTAATAAAGCTGAAGCTTCCATTAATTCATCCCAATTAACACCTTTCAATTCATTTTCCATTGCTTCATAAAGTTTAGAAACTTTTACTTCATAAAGTGAAGATAATGTATCAACTATATCAAAAGATCTTATAACTCCTATAACAACACCATCATCATCAAGTACAGGAACACTAATTAATTTGTGCTTTGAAGTTTCAATAACTGCTAATCTTGCAGGATCATTTTCATGTGAATAAAAAACTTCCTCTTTTTGTCCCATGATCTCTGAAATAAATTCTTTTTTTTCTCTTAGTCCCTTTGTAATATTTAAAGAAGTTACCCATCCAACAAGTTTTAAATCATCATTTACCACAGGAATTGCGAGTTTTTTTGAATTTTCCATTATTATGGAAACATCATCAATTTTATCATCTTTTGATACATAAATAAAATCTTTATCAATCATTTCCTTAGTTTTCATAAAAATACCTCTATTAAAATTTTATTTTCATATGATTTTACTATTAATAATATTAAATTTAAAAAAAGCATTTAAATTTGAAAATAATAAAAACCAATATTTAATTATCTTTTTCTCTAAGTGACAAAGCATTTACAGGACATTTAGAAGAACATAAATTACATTTTATACATGATTCATTATCTAAAACTATATTTCCATTTTTTAAACTAATAGCTTCCACAGGACAATTTTCTTCACATAAACTACATCCAACACAAGCATCTTGATTAATATCTAATAACTTAGTTTCAATAACAGGACCTAATGTCCTTTCAAGATCAAAAACTCCTTGTGAACATAAATTAACGCAAGCTCCACAGCCTATGCATAAATTTTTTTTGATATAAGGATATTTTCCCTCTTCTAATTTTGGATAACTTTTATTATCTGCAGCTTCAATAATTGATTTGTCTTTCATGGAAATAGCATTAGTAGGGCAGAATTTTGTGCATGTTCCACATGATGAGCATTTTTCTCTATTAAGTTCTATTTTCTCCATTCGAAGAATTCTATGTGGAACTTTTTTCTCTTTTAAAAAATATTCTACATCATCATTTTCTTCATTTATAAAGGAAGTAGCTTCTATGATATAAATACATGAAATAGGACCTGTTTGAACACAAATTTCACATTTAACACAATTATTTTTAATTTTAGGAGTTTTAGTAGAAGAAGATGATGTAATTGCATCCACAGGGCATTCTTCTACACAAAGATTACATCGAATACAGCGAGAAGAAATAGCTATAATCTTCTCATTAGCTTCATAATCCTCAGTTTTTAATTTAAAATCCTCAATATCATTATCAAAATCTGTGTATTTGAGTATAATTTCTTTTTGAAGATCTTTAATTTTTTTTTTGAGTTTAATCTCCATATAATCATCTTGTGCTCTAATTAAATAATTATTAAATAAAAATAGCTATATAAATTTAATCAAAATTTGAAACTAATCTTATTTTTAATAGTGTTTAATGTAAATTATTCTTCTTGTAAATATTATAATTCATATTAATTAATTTCAATATTAATATTGTATTTTATTATTAATTAAATTTTTTTAATTTATTCACAATAATATACTTTTAAATTTTTATAATAAAATTTAACTTAAAAAAATGAATATTTAAAAATAGATTATAGCTAGCTAATTGATTTTTCAAATTTTTCTAGTTCTTTTTTTCTAGGAAGACCTCTTATACCAATATCCTCTATGCATTTAGAAGCTATCCAGTTGCCAATCATGCAAGATTTTTCTAAAGAGTAATCATTAAGATAAGCGAATAAAAAACCAGCATTAAATGAATCTCCAGCTGCTGTAGTATCAATAACTTTAGAGTTATAAGCTGGAATTTTAACTTCTTCATCTCTGTTGTTTATTCCATAAACTCCTTTTTCTCCTCTTTTAACAACGATATTCTCAATCCCATCATTTAATAAATTAATAGCTATATCTCTAAAGCTTAATGAATTGTTTTTTGATTGATTCTTTCTTAAATAATAATCTTCAAATAATAGTTTTAACTCTTTTTCATTTATTAAAAGAATATTTGTTCTATCTAAAATTTTTTTTAATGAGCTAATTTTTTTTTTAGCATAAATATGTCCTGGATCAAAACTTAATAAAATTGATTCAGGTAATAAATCAAGTAATTTTTTTTGAGTTTCAAATGAATTTCCAACAAAAGAAGAATAATGAATGATTTTATAAGTTTTTATTTGATCAATATTGATTTCATCTATTGATATTTCATCATTAACACCAGAGTCAACATAAAGAGCTCTTTCTCCATGTTCATTAACAAAACCCAAAACTTTTCCAGTACATCCTTCATCAGAAATTATTAAATTATTAAGAAATACTCCTTCTGAAATAAGATTCCTCTTTAAAAAATCACCTTCATTATCATTAGCTATTTTTCCAATATAAGAAACTGATACTCCTAGTCGAGATAATCCTATAATTGTATTAGATGCAGAACCACCAGGATTTTGATTAAAATCTTTTATAAAGCTTTCTTCATCTTCATGAGCAATGTCATTAACATAAAATAGCTTATCTAAGTTAAGTGCTCCAAAACCTATAACATCTACATCGATTTTATCATCCACCAATTCTTTTTTTAATCAACTATAAACTCTTAAGATAGAAATATTAGCTAAATAAATCCAATAAATTAATAATGATTTTTTAATGAACAATTTTAACTAATTACTCATATAAATTAATAATATTCACTTAAAGCACAAATTTAACTAAACAAATCCAATAAATTTATATTATATTCCCCTAAAGCACCATTAAAGTTCCCAGCAGATATTTTTACAATATCATCTAAATCCAAAATACTTTCAATAGCTATTTTCATTGATTTTTTAATGGATTCTATATTAACTCCATTAATAACAATTTCAGGAATATAGTTAACATTTTCTGGAACCTTTGAATCTTTTTTTAGAATATCTTTTAATGAAGGGCAATATTTATGATTAGTAGTTGGACCAATCCAAGGATAATTAGTTTCAACCTTAGAAGCTGCAGAACATATTCCAAATGGAGTGATAACTCCTTCAACATCATTTATAGCTTCAATAGCTAATTTACCTGCTTCAAGAACTGTTTCTTTTCTTTCACACATATACCAAAAATTAGCTCCCATAATTCCATTTGAATAAGCTAATTTTGATTCTATTTTAAAGTCAGGGACAGCTATTGGAATATTTATCATATTTCTACCATAGCTATTTTCTTCCCATTCATAACCGTCTCCACAATGTCCTACTTGTTTCATCATTCCGATGTATCCATCAGGGTTTTCAGTGATGTTGAAAACACTTGTAAAAGGTTTAACAAGAATGTCTTGTCGTATTCTATAGGATAATTCTAATTCAAACTTTTTAAGGTCATCTGAACCGAACCAATATTGAACAATAGCTCCAATTCGCCCATCAGGAGTTTTATCTTCCTTAACAAAGGATTCAACCCCTCCTTCAATTCTTCCGATGACAGCTCCAGGAGTAGAAGTAGAATCATAAGCAGCTTGTTTCAATGTTTTATCATCATCAGTAGTTATTAATGCTCTAATATACCTTCCTTTAAATGCCTCACAAAACGTGTCTTCAATAATTGAATATCTACTTCTCATTTAAAAAACCTATAAATTTGTATTTACACATTAAGCTATTCAATACTTATCTTTCTTAATAATTGTTAATATAATTTTATAATAGCTATTATTTATGTTTAAAATTAATTATTATAAATATTACTCAAAATCTATATTAGTCCAAAAACATACTTAATAAAACATCCACAAGCTCAATTTTCTCCAATCTTTCAACCCTCTAAAAATTTTATATTAAAAAATAAGTTTATTAAAAAGGAAATGAAAAAAGAGTATTGATTATTTTTTTAAAAAAAAATAACCCCCCATAGAAGCAAATTATAGACCCTTAATATCCATAACAAGTCTATCTAGGAAATTAATTCCCACCAAATTACAGAAAAGTCCAAAAGATTCATACTGTAAATCATAGTACTGAATAATATATAAATCGGAAATTTATTGAATTTCAAAGAAAAAAGACATTTTTCTAAGATAAATTCTTAAAAATCTTTAATGAAGTTTAAAAAAAAAATCAAATGTTCTATCTTTTTTAATAATACTAATAAATTATAAAACTGATTCCTATAAGAAAATATTAAAAACTATATTATCAGAATGACCCAATAAACAGTCATAACACTTAACTAATAAGAATCCTTCTTACCTAAGTCTTCCAAACTATAGTATATTACTGAAGTTTCATATTCAGTTTCATTTGAAGTATTTAAAGTCGAAACTTCAGAAGCATTAGTGTTAGTAATATTTTTTACAGTAGTTGTATTATTTGTAGTGTTGTGATCTGTAGTATTGTCATTTTGAGCAAAACCTACAGAGATACCAATCCCTGAGCCTATACCAAATGCAACCAAAGCAATTAACAGTGTTACAACTATTCTTTCTTCGTTTTTAGAGCTCATGTTTCCTCCAATATAAAAATCATTAAAGTTTCATTTAATTATGTCATTACTCTATCAAAAAATGATTAAAGTAATCAAAGTAATATTCAATTATACAAATGAGAATAAAACCCAATAAAACCGTATAAACAAACCAAACTACACAATTAATAGAAGATTTAATTATACAAATGAGAATAAAACCCAATAAAATTGTATAAACTAATTAAATTACTTAAATTTTTAATAATGATTATACAAGTTAATGTAATTTCTAATTTTAATATAATTATCTTTTTATATATTGACAACTACTTATATATTTTGTTGTGTGTTTAATTGTGTACACACATGTTTACTAAAAAATTACTAATGTCATTGAATACTGAATAAAAATATTTTAAATTAATAGATTATTAAAAATAAATATTAAATGAAAATAAAAAAGGTCATTAAAAGGTATAATTGGAATTAATAACTTTTTAAAAAGCTATGAAAATAATTAACTTATTATTTGAAATTATAAAATTAAATAAATACTTCTAAAAAAAATAATGAACCCAAAAAAATTATAGTTATTAAAATAAGTATGTGTGTACACACTTACACACATATTGAAATAAATGTATTTATTATATATAAAAATAAGTAATTAAATACGTGTGTGAAAAAATATGTAAACAATAAGAAAACAATATATATCTATTAAATCAAATTATCAGTGTATGGTAAATAAGGATGATGTTGATAGAATCTGGAAGCTATCAGAAAAATCAAGAATGAACATATCACTTCCAAAAAAAATAGCCATATGGCTAGATGAAAATGCATCAGCAAATTGGAAGCTTGATAAAGGTGCTAGATCCAAAGAAGTCACAAAAATACTTATGGAAGCGAAAGAACTTGAAGATAAAAAAAAAATTGAAGAAGAATTATAGTTTTCTAGATAATTTTCAAGAGTTCTCATGATTAAAACCCCTTAAAATCAAACAAGAATATTTCGATTGTAAATTATTCATCATATTAAAAATCATATAATTTATTTACTGTTTCATTTTTCATGATTTAAATATATATTTTTTAAATCAAACATTAAAATCTAATTTTTAATAAATTTATTAAATTTCATCTATAAAATTTTAGCCCCCTATTTTTTTGAAGTTTTTTGGAGCTTTATTTTTGGTTGGTTTTATTGTTTTTCAAGTTATTTGTTTTTTCATTTTAAAAATACTTTTGTATTTTTGGTGAAAATGATTA
>JAITUQ010000042.1 GCA_031286225.1 Candidatus Methanorudis spinitermitis | reverse complement strand
TGAACTTTTTTGATAACAAAGATCTAGGTAGTCATCTCCTGCATTAATGTTCATAAGTCACAGATCACCCTAGGTACAATGGTTCATACTAATCATCAAACTTATCTCTCATGTGCCATATCACAAAGATTTAGCATGTTACGTGTTCCATATATTTACATAGGTTCAGTCAAATTAAGTAAGTCCCCACATCATACACATTACATTTTCCATGATAAAAATTCATAAGACAAATATTCCTCTACAGACAAGAAAGTCCGTTGCAATTAAATCAATTTTAGTTTCATTTTAAGAAAATGTAAATTCAGTAGAGTCTTTAAATGACTTTGTAATTTATTAGTTTTATCCCCATGTTACTTTCATTTAAAAAAACATACAATAACAGCCGTCAAACATAAATGCTTATTAATATAACAAACTGCTTTGTTACGATCATAAGAACGTAAGTTGCACAAACACAGCAATATTAAGCCGTGTTTATGGATGATCTCCAACCAACCTGCCTACAAGAAGAGCAAACACAAAGCACCCAAAAACACAAAACTGACATGCAGCCATCGAAGAAACCCCAGTAGAATTGGGTCAATTCACCCTGTATTCGAGTCATCCAATCCCAGTATCAGTATTCCAAAGATGTTTTCCATGGGAAAATAAATCCGTACATTTCTTTGCTGAGAATACTACAGACAACACAGAACAAGAAGAGACAAAATAAAACACAGGTTCCATACCAACTATTACAAATTCCTAAAGTGTTTACACAAACAGGAGTTATGTAACAAGTTGTAAGATACAAAAGGGAATTCTGATGTTGAAAAATAATATATTTATTATACATATAACCCTGCTCAAGAACAGAATTCTGTGAAGAATACCTATGCAAGGTGGAGATTTCAACCCCTTTTTAACATACAGGATTAGCCAAAAAGAAGTACCACATTTCAAATGTTTATTCTACAAAAACAATAAAAACAAAAAAAAAAAAAAAAAAAACAAAAAAAATAAAAAAAAAAAAAAAAAAAAAAAAAAAAAATAAAAAAAAAAAAAAAAAAAAAAAAAAAAAAAAAAAAAAAACGGAAAAATCTCAACCTAAAGCTAATTTAATATCATCAACTTTGACAGTTTTCCTGCCAGCATGACGAGCATAGTTAACAGCTTTTTCAGCTAAAATTTTACCTTGTTCTTCAAGTGCTTCAGCTAATGCAACTTTAGCATCATCACTAATTCTATCAGCACCAACATTTTTAAATATTCGACCTAGTGGTGCTAAAGGTAATTCACTCATAAATTAAAAACCTCCAATATTGAATATAATCTAATAATATATAAAGGTTATGTTAAATGGAGGGTTTTTTATGATAAATTCAGAAATTTGTTTTCTAATTTTTTTATGAAAAAAATAAAATATTCTATTTGATAGTTATGAATATAAAGAATGAGGAGAATAATAAAAAAATAAATTTTAAGAAAAAGCAAAGAATAAAAAAATTTTAAACTGTTTGCCAAATAAATAAGCAAAATATTCAAGAAATAGCTTTTTTATAAAGTATATATTCAAATAAATGAATCTCCAAAAAATATACATATTAATACTATTACAACTAATTAAAACAGCTATTTATAAATAAGAAATCACTCATATTAAGGTATATGAATTTTAACATAAGTGGAAAAAATTTTCAAAAAAATAATGAAGATAAATCCTCTGCTTTAACACTTGAAGGGAGAAAAAAATTAGAATACAGTGGATATAGGTTTGTTGGAAATAATGGTCATGCTGCAGTTAAAATATGTCATTGGACTAAAAAAAGTTTATTAAATCAAGGCACATGTTATAAGGAAAAATTTTATGGAATTGAAAGCCATAGATGTTTGCAAATGTCTCCTGCAGTTCCATTTTGCCATCAAAAATGTTCATTTTGTTGGAGAGACCTTTCCTTAACAAAAACAGATTGGCAAGGAAACTATGATGATCCTGAAACCATTATTGATGAAGCTATAGCTGCCCAAAATCAACTTTTATGTGGATTTTTCGGCAATGACAAAGCAGATGAGAAAAAATTAATTCAATCAAAAGAACCTAATAATGCAGCTATTTCATTAGCTGGAGAACCAATGTTATACCCTGAAATTGACGAATTAATAGCGGAATTTAAAAGAAGAAATTTTACAACCTTTTTAGTAAGTAATGGTTTAATGTATGAAAAGTTAAAAAATCTTGAAAATGAACCAAGCCAATTATATCTTTCATTAGATGCTCCTAACAAAAAAATATATAATGAACTCTGCAACCCTCAAATTAACAAAGGTTGGGAGAGGATAAACAAATCACTTGAAACACTAGATAGTTTTGGTTCCAGAACATGCATACGAACCACCTGTGTTAAGAATAAAAACATGGAAAAACCTGAAGAATATGCCAAATTAATAAAAACAGCTAATCCAGATTATGTTGAAATCAAAGCTTATATGTGCGTTGGCTACTCAAGAGAAAGATTAACATTAAACAACATGCCAACTTTCAAAGAAGTCCATGATTTTGCAGAAAAAATAGCTAACTTAACTGGAAAAGAAATCATTGATGACTCTGAAATTAGTAGAGTTGTTCTTATAAAATAATCAAAGGATAAATAGACAATATCCTCTAAAAAAATATAAAAAATAAAATATTATATTATTTTACTTATTCAAAGAGTTAATCCACCTAAATACGATAAAAAAAACAGTAAAACTAACAATAATAGCTCCACACAAGATATTTCAACAATAGCTAAAAAATGAAAATTATTATTTCTTTATTTATTAAAAAATTGATTTTGAAAAAAAAATTAAGTAAATTGTATATAATAATAGTATAGCACCAAATTTTGGTAAAATTACTTATAATTTTTTAATGGATAAAATTATTTTATTCGTCTTTTAAATTAAAAATTATAAATATTTATTAATATTAATAGATATTTATATTTTATTATAATATTTAATAAATTTTAACTCTTTATTTTAAAAGTTTTAGCTTTTAAAGTTTAAAAAATATCCATTTAAATCAAAATTTAAAATATTGAATTTTTACCAAAAATAATATTTTGCATTATAATTAAATTTATTATTTACTTAAAAATTTAATTTCAATTTTTTTAAAAAAAAAAACTAACCTAAAGAGTTTCTTATTTCAACAGCTTTTTGAGCTGCTTTTTCCATGGAAATTTCAAATGGAATTCCTGCTTCTTCTAAAAGTCTTTGACCTTCTTCTTCATTAGTACCTGTTAACCGAATAACAATATTAACTTTTCTTTTTGATGATTTTAATGCACTTATAACACCATTAGCTACATCATCTGCCCGTGTTATGCCTCCAAGAACATTTAAAAAGACTACTTTTACTGGTGCATAATTTAAAACTAAATTTAAGGCTTTTTTTATTGTGTTTTCTGATGCTCCTCCCCCAATGTCTAAAAAAGTAGCTGGTTTTCCTCCATTAAGTTTTATCATGTCCATCCCAGTTAAAGTAAGACCTGCACCGTTTCCAATTACTGCAATATCCCCATCAAGTTTAACAAAAGCAAATTCTTTAGGTTTATAATCTAAAACTTCCATTAAATCTTTATGACGAAATAGAGAATCATTCTCAATTTCAAATTTCGCATCAGCAGCTATTAATCCTTCATCTGTATTTACTAAAGGATTTATTTCTGCTATTTGAGCATCATACTTATCAAAAACATTGTAAAGTTTCCAAATTATTGCACCTACAGATGAAATCAGATCAGATCCAACACCCATTTTACGAGCTATTTCCCTTGCCTCGTAGGGTAAAAATTCTTCTAATGGATCAACATGATATTTGATTATTTTATCAGGGTTTGTAATAGCTAATTGTTCAATATCAACTCCACCTTCAACACTAGCTATGATAATAGGTTTTTTAGCTGATCTATCAATAGAAACCCCTAAATAGAATTCTTTTTTAATATCTACTTTTTTTTCTACTAGAAGATGCTTTACTTTTTCTCCTTTAATCTCCATATCCAATAGTTCATTAGCTATTTCAAATGATTCTCCCGGATCATCTGCAAACTTTATTCCTCCAGCTTTACCTCTTCCTCCAACTAAAACTTGTGCTTTTATAGCTACTGGTGTTCCCATATCAGTAGCTATTTCCATAGCTTCTTCAGGAGAATAAGCTAGGTGTCCTTCTAAAATATTTATTCCTGATTTTTTAAAGATTTTTTTTGCATTATATTCAAAAAACTTCATTTTTAATACCACACCAAAATATCAGTCCATTTAATATAAATTCTTTTAATATAATAAACATTGAATACTTTAATATATAGAAAAATATAAAAAATAAAATTTTAATTCATGAATTTAAAGCATAACCTGCCTCAAAAGCTTTAATATTTTTTTCTTCAGTTCCTTTAGGAACACTTGCTACTATAGCATCTTTTGCAGCATCAAGAGAAATTATTTTCGTTATGTTTGTTATAGCTCCAATCATTACAATATTAGCTACTATTCTAAGACCAATTTCTTCTGTAGCTGTTTTAGTAGCTCTTGCACGATATACTTTAATTTCATGTTCTTTAACAAAGTCCTCAATATCTTCTTCATTAATCAAATCTGGGTCAATTATTAATATTCCTTCATCTTTTAAATCATCTAAATATTTTATTAAAGCTTCATGAGACATTGCTACTAAAATATCGGGGTTTGAAACCTTAGGATAACTTATTTCTTCATCACTTATTACAATTTCAGTTCTAGAAGCACCTCCACGAGCTTCAGGACCATAAGATTGTGTTTGAACAGCATTAATTCCATCATAAATTGAAGCAGCTCTTCCAATGATAATTCCTGCTAAAATAACTCCTTGCCCTCCAAATCCTGCTATTCTAACTTCTTTTCGCATATTATCACCTTTAATAATGTATGTTATAATAATAGTTATATTAACAATTGATAAATAATAAATTTAGTTAATAGTATTAATAATATAATAAAAAATCTAATTAATTATAAAAAATTATTATAATATTAATAAAATAGATATTTTAGAATAATATTAGCTATTATATAATAATATTAATTATAATATTAATAACATAATTAATTTTCAAAATTTATCAATTAATAAATTGATTTTATAAGGTATTTTCCGTTAAAACTCATTTAAATAAGCTGATTTAACAAGCTGTACCTTTCCACATTTTTCTTCACTTAATTTGCAGATATTTTCACTAAACTCAGGTCTTGGATTATTAACAAATTCTCCAACTATTATTTTTCCAATAAGTTCTTCTTGATCCATTTTATCTGCTTTCTTTTTAACTATACTATTCTCTTTAAATGCTTTTATCATTTCCACAGGAGTTCTTAATTTGTTTCTACGACCAAAATATGTAGGACATTGAGATACAACTTCAACAAAGGAAAATCCATTATTGTTTAATGCCTTTTTAATGGAATTAGCTAATTGAAGTCCATGAATTGCTGTCCATCGTGATACATAACTCCCTCCAGCTGCAACCACAAGTTCAGCGAGATCAAAAGGTTTATCTATTGAACCATAAGGAGCTGTTGATCCAAAACTGCCTTTTGGAGATGTTGGGCTGATTTGACCTCCAGTCATCCCATATATATTATTATTTATACAAATAACTGTAAGATTTATATTTCTTCTTGCAGCATGAATCAAATGATTTCCACCAATAGCTGCTGCATCACCATCACCTGTAAATACTACAACATCTAAATTAGGATTTCCCATCTTTAATCCTGTAGCAAAGCTAATAGCTCTTCCATGAGCAGTATGAAGAGAATCGCATTTTACATATCCTGGAATTCTTGATGAACATCCAATTCCAGAAACCATAGCTATATTATCAAAATCAATTTTTGCAGCTTCCATTCCTCTAAAAAATGTATTCAACGCTGTCCCATTACCACATCCAGCACAAAATATATGTGGAAGTCTATCTTTTCTTAGATATTTCATAAAAGGGTTTTCACTTCTTTGAGTAGTTACTTTATCATTACTCATTTTTACAGCTCCCTAATTTTTGATAATATATCTTCAACTTTATGAAGTTCTCCGCCAATTTTAGATATAAGGTGAATATTTGCTTTATCTCTAGCTACACTTTCTACTTCATGAACCATCTGTCCTAAATTCATCTCAACCACAACTAAGTCTTTAGCTTTTTCTGCAGCTTTCAAAACTTGTGATTCTGGAAATGGCCAGGGAGTGTTAATTTTTAAAGATCCAAGGTTTATACCTTCAGACCTTCCTTTTTTAACTACTGCAGATACTGATCTATATGGTGCACCATAAGATATTAATATAATATCAGCATCATCACAAAATTCTTCTTCAACAGAAACAATAGATTCTCTGTTGTTTAGGACTTTATTACATAATCTTTTAACAAGTTTAGAATGAGCTTTTGGAGAAGACGTGTCAGGATAACCTCGCTCGTCATGAGTTAAACCAGTAACATGTATATTGTATCCTTCACCAAATGGAACCATAGGACTTGTACCATTTTCATCTGCTTTAAATGGTAGGAAATCTTCAGGTTTTTCTTGGGGCATCTCCCTTTTAGTAACTTTAACTTCATCAGGAATAGTAATTTTTTCCCTCATATGTCCAATGATTTCATCAGTTAGAATAATCACAGGAACTCTATATTTTTCAGACAAATTAAAAGCTTTTATTGTAAAATCAAAACACTCTTGAACAGAAGATGGTGATAATGCTATTGGTTCATAATCTCCATGAGATCCCCATCTTGCTTGCATCATATCCCCTTGAGCAGCCATGGTTGGTTGACCTGTAGAAGGAGACCCTCTTTGAACATTAATAATAACAAGTGGTGTTTCAGTTATTTGACCATAACCAATATTTTCCTGCATTAAAGAAAATCCTGGTCCTGAAGTGGATGTCATAACTTTTAAACCACTCCATGAAGCCCCTATAATCGCCCCAAGTGCAGCAATCTCATCTTCCATCTGAACAAATGACCCCCCATAATTTGGAAGAATGCGTGCCAACTCTTCAGCTACTTCTGTTGATGGAGTAATTGGATAACCTGCAAAAAACCTGCATCCTGCTTTTATGGCTCCTCTTGCACAAGCTTCATTTCCTTGAATAAACATTTTTTCACTCATATTATTCACCATCACTACTTTGATTTAAGGAAAAAGTTCCTGTAATTAGACTATACACCACTTGACCAAAGAATAAATCCTCTTTAATCATCTTCTTCCTCCACAGTAATAGCTTGATCTGGACATAATAATTCACACAAATGGCATTTCCTACATTTTTTTTCATTATCAAGATAGGGTAAATAAACTCCTTTTTTGTTAAGCTTTTCTGATTTTGCATAAACATGTCTAGGACAGGATTCTATACAAATATCACATCCTTTACATAAATCAGGGTTTACTATTATCATATACTCTTCCTCATTTTTTAATTTTAATTAAATTATTAAATTAATAAAAAAAATTAATAATAATATTAATAATAATATTAATTTATTACATAAAATAAATTCAAATGATGTTTAAAGCTATTTTAATATTATAACTAATTTTCAACAAATAAAAGTTAAATATTTGTTAAAGATTTAAAATATTAAAATTTGTTTTTCTATACTATAGATTAATCTTTATTAATTAAATAATTATTCCTAGCATCATGTTAATTCCTCAGGAAAAAAATCCATGATGAAAAAAGTTCATGATAATTTATAAAAATATTAAAAAATAAAAATAGTTAAAATAAATTTAAAAAAATATGATAAAATTATAAGATAGTTTTATATGGATAATATTATAATTACTCTATAATTTCTTCAACATACATTAAAGGATATTTAAGATCTTCAATAAATTCCATTCTAATAATAGCTAAAACATCCTCTATTTTAGAGTGAATTCTTACATTTAACATCTCTCCAGATAAAGAAACATAATCAAAATCACTCATAGCTTCATCAAGTTTTTTAAAATCAATATTTACCTCAACTTTTTCAATAGCTGGTTGTAATTGCAGAGATTTGCTAATAGCTATTTTTAAACTAGATGCTGATTTTTTATTAACTGGAGTTCCAATAAACTGATGAAAAAGAGCTCCCATACTAATCGCCCCTTCAAATATAGCCCTTTCTCTCCTAGTAATGTTAGAAAAATATTTCTCATTAATCTCCATTATATCCCCTTTAAATAATATTATTAAGCTAGTAATCTTACAAACAATAGTTATCCAATTTAAATTCCACCATTTAACCATTCAATCTTAGATCCTATTATATCTGGAGAAAATGGGAAGAAATAAGCATAGAATAAAACTGCAGAAATAGCTAATATAGTTATTAATACAAAAAGTCTTTCTTCTTTAATTGGATAGAAAAAGGCTAATAAAAGACCAATAGCTAAAAATCCAATAGAAATGTATAAAGCATAATGTTCTTGTGGATTTTCATTTAATACAGTTTTATCTAATGGACCAAGATTAGTCATATCAGCTTCAATAATTAACCGATTTGTAGTAAATCCAGGTGGATCACAAGTTATTAAGAATAATCTTTGAATTGAATTATTTACAGGTAATAAATAGCTTGCAGGAACAATTCTTGAACTATTTACTGTATAGTTAATTTCACCAATTCCTTGCCATTGTAATGTAACTACATCCCCTGCCTTTAACTCGTTTAAACGTAAAAATGGAGACCCATAACTCGTTCTATGACCAAAAATAACAACTTCTCCCTTTGTAGGAAAATATGAATATTCCTCATGATAAACTCCCTGGGAAATAGAAATATTGTTAAGTTTTTCATTAACCCCAATAGCTGGGATTAAGATAACAGGAGAAGAAAGGTCTTTTTCAATAGCTATTTTCGATGAGAAATATGTGACTTCTAGTAAAGTATACATACCAACTACTACAAGTGCAATAATTACTATAACTGTTGTGATTTTCATTTAAACACCTAATTAAACTATTGTTAAATCCTGTTTCTAATAATTTAAAACCTAATTTAAAATAAAATAAACTATAAATAAAATTGTGTTATTAATTAATATTTAATCTTGTTATTTAATTATAAGATTATGTCAAAATTTTACTCTCAAAAAATTATCCATAGCAATATGTTTCTCAATAAAGTAATAAATTTCTCATATAACAATATATATTTCATAACTACAATGTATATTTCTCATTTGGATATCTTTTTTATGAAAATAGTTAATAAAGGCTAAAGTTTGACAGCATCGATTATAAACAAAATAACATTATTTATAGTTGTGATAAATAGCTATGTATAAAATTTTAAATATCTTTTATTCTTATTAGAAATTTCTAAATAGAAAACTTATTTTTTACATTATTTATAATGAATTTATTTAATTTTTTATTTTAATAGATATATTAGTTTATTTTTTATATTATAATTTATATGAGATTTATTTCAAATATTATTATTTTATTATAAGTGTTTTAATTTATAAAAAGGATAATAATTAAAACAAACAATTTTTCCTGTAAAAAATTTACTGTATAAATATAATAGTTAAAATTGTGTATATTATAGCTAAAATTTAGTAAATACTTAAGCATAAGTTGATTTTAACTCATCTATCATCCAATTAGGAGCATGTTCTGTAGGGATAGTTAAAATTAAATTATCCATATTGTTTATTGTATATGAAACATCAGTTCGAGGAACTTCAATTAACAATAAATACTGAATATCTAATTCAGCTAAATTAGAACGTCTTTCATAATCAGCTAACTTTAAACCATATTTATCTAAAAGTTGAGCTATTAAAGCTTCATTAAATCCTCCTGCAATAGCTCCACGAAGCATTTCTTCAACGTCAGTAGAAAAAGATTGGCTATTTTCAATTTGATTTGTAATTATTCCATTAGCATTTATTTTAGTCTTTATATAATTAGCATCAATAGATCCACTGTCTTTAGAACGCATAATAGCTAAAACTGTCACTCCACTAATATCAGGACCTTCATCTAAAATAGAAGAATCCTCATTATTTTCATTGTTTAATAAATTTTGATTAGCATATGAATCGGGAGAATTAAGATTAGTTCCATTTCCATTGTCTGAATTTGATGAACTCGGAGAATTATTGTTATTGTCAGATTTTAAAATATAAATATCAACAATACTTCCAACAGAAATTAACCCAGCTCCAGCTTGAAGTCTGGTTATTAAGATAGGAATAACAACAGTATTTGGTTTTTTAAATTCCATATTAGCTAAAACTAAAGCATCATTGTCAGCTACCATTTTATGAGCACTATCAACATCAGTAATAATATTTTTAGTTTTATTAGCCGTATAAGTTACCATGACCCTATTAAAATCATCTTTAACAATATTTATCTCTTTATTATGATAATAACGCCAAGACTCAGTAGCGGGTCTAATTATATCAATAGTTTTAATTTCTTCAGGAGAATTTGCATTTTCAATCTGGGATTTTAATGTAAATGCTTCATTATCAAGAGCTAATGGTCCCTTATAAATAGAATTTAATTCATTTAGCTTAGCTATTTTTACACTATTTAATTCTTCTTGAAAAGGTTGATAAAAGAAAAAATAATAGGACGATGAAGCAATAATAATTAATATTAATCCAAAAATAGCTGCCCCCATAAGAGTCTTTGTCTCTTCATCAGTTACAATCCTATTTTTGATTTTATTGAAGTTTTTCTTATTTAACTTGAATAAATCTCTTAAATTAATTTTTTTTTCATTGAAAATATTTTTATCTGAATTATTTTTAAAATCTTCATCAATTTCTTTATTTTTAATTAAATAATCATTAGCTGAAAAAAATTGCTTAGTCTTTTTATCATGAACATCTTCATCTTTTGAAAATTTATTTATTTTTTTTAAATTCCTAAGAAAAACTAAGCCATCATTATATTTATGGGTTTTATCTTTTTTAATATGAAAATCATTGATGTTTATTTCTTTATCAGTGATATTTTTCTCATAATTAACTTTATCCTGTTTTTTATATTTATTAAATTCTTTTTTACTGTTTTTTTGATTATTAGAATTATTATATCTAATATTAAGATAATTAATAAAATGTTCATCAATATTATCATTAATATTTTCTTTATTTCCTACTTTATGATTATCATGACCATCATCATCTAAGCCAGTTAAATTATCAATTTTATTTGAAATCTTTGTAAAAAAGTTTATAAATGATTTAAACAATTTATTTTTCTTTTTTTCCTCAATATCAACATTATCCATATTACTGTTTATATTATCATCAGTTTTATTCTCATTTTTCAAAGCATTATCCTTGTTTTCTTTGTTACTTTTTCTTTTAAAATCATGCCCATTATTATAATCATCTCTCAATATATCATACCCCAAGCTATTGAAAATTGGAATCACTATAGATGATAACAAATGAAAAATGAATTATAATGATTGAATTAGAATCATGAAAAATATTCTATAAAAAAATAAATGATAATATAATATCAAATTATCATGAATATTAATTCAAAGCTTTTATAAAATTAATGACAACATATATCACAGTTAATGCAAAAAGTATTGTAGCAAAAATATTTAGTCCTGCTAAATTTAGCAAATAGAAAATAATAATCAACAATATCAATAAAGCTCCAAATGAAATAATTTTAATATTGTCAAATTTTGGATATTTCACATTACTGATCATTAAAAGCCCAGTAACTATCATCAAAACTAAACAAATGTAAATATTAAAAAATCCACTTAAAACAAATGTTGAAAGTAGAATAGCTATTGTTGGTATTGGTAAACCAATGAATCCATCATAATCTACCTTATTACATATAACATTAAACCTTGTTAGTCTTAAAACCCCACAAATCACCATAAACAAGGAAACAATAGGTACAAAAAGACTTATTTCAGGAGGATGGCTATTTCCAATAGAATACAGAAGTACACCTGGAGCTATTCCAAAGGAAACAACATCTGAAAGCGAATCAATATTTTTTCCAAAATCATATTCATCATTTCTACCTATTTTTCTAGCTACCCATCCATCAATCGAGTCAAAAACAATTGATATAATAATTAAAACTGATGATAAATTGACATTTCCATTGAAAGCTACCAAAATAGCTAAAAATCCAAAAGATAAATTCAGCAAAGAAATTACATCAGGTAGAGCTAGAAAAAATCTTATTCCTTTTTTTTCAAATTCCATAAATTGACTCCAGTAATACTTTTTATTAGATATTTATTAATTTTTTCTTTAATCTAAAATATTTTATACAAGTATAAACTAATTATTTAAGATTAGAGCATATTTAAATCAAGATATAAATGTTTTAAAATCCTTTATGTTTTTTAAACTAATATAAAAATCTAGTTTTAAATAATCATTTTAAAAGAATATGATAAAATTATAATCAAATACTAGTAAATTTATAAAAATTATAATCACATGAATATAATATTTATTACAATATAAATTTAAGTTTCTATATGAAATAATTACTTATAAATAATTAAATTGATAAAAACTTAAATATTTAAAAAGAAAAATTATATTATTTATTAAAAAATAAATTGTATGTTTTAATCCAATTTATAAACAATACTTTAAATAATTTTTTTTAATAAATAGAATATCTATTGTGCCTAAAATTTGTAAAAAATTCATTTAATTAAATATTCAATCAAAATATAAGTATATGAAGTATATATAATAATTCTACATTATTATATAATGTTAATAAACAGATTTCCATCTGAATTTAATTACTAAATTCTCATTGACTTTAGTTATTTTTAAAAATCGAATTTTAAATCCCAACTTTTATATATTAAACCTTATATTAATTGTTTTTATAAATCATTTATAAATTTAATAAATTTGATTGTTGGTAAAAACATAGATGTGAACATATGATAGAAGACAAAATACAAGTTCTAAGAAAAGCAGCTAAAGTTTCTACCGAGCAAAGCTCATATAACCTATGGTGTGTAATAGCTGGTAATGAAGAGCTAGTAAATAATATAGCTTATGCAGCTATAGCTTCTAAAGATCGAGTTAAAATACTTTTTAGAGAACATGTTCTTTTAAAAGAATCTTTTGTTTATAAAAAATTCGATTTTATTATGATATATGGAGATTCAAGTAAGATAAGAGAGCTTAGCTACATCTGTAAAGATGATGGTGGAGCTTATATCCAAATTGCTCCATATTATGTAAGTGATGAACCTAATTTAATGTTATTAGTAGCTCCAGAAGATGCAATAAAAAAATTCGTTGGAGATGTTGAAAGATTAGAATCACAATTTTCAATATTATTAGAAGATCAAACTACTGGATTCATAGAAACAGATTTAAAGGTTAATATGTGGCTTCCAAGTTTAATATCTAATATAATTGCTCCTTTGTTCAATATGAGCGATGTTATACTTTCAACTGTACTCGTATCTATGGAAAAAGAAAAAGATGTGAAAAATATCAAAAAAATAGCTAAATCAAATAAAATTTTTGTTATAGACTTTAAGGATATTATTATGGAGAAATAAGAATGAGTATTTTCAAAAATAAAAGTAATAAAGTGGAAAAACCTCTAGAACCAAGGAAAAAAAAAGGAATGAATAATAGTTTAGGAATAGATTTAGGTACTCTAAATACGGTTATTGCAAAACCATCAGGAGATAAATTTGATTTATATCAAATCCCTTCAGTTGTGGCCATTAAAAAAGAAGACCCTACAGCAGTATTAGCTGTTGGAGAAGAAGCTAAGTTAATGTTAGGAAGAACTCCAGAAGATATAGTTGCAGTAAGACCCTTAAAAAAAGGAGTAATTGAAAGTAAAGTTCAGGCAAAAGCATTATTATCTAAAGCAATTGAAATTGGAACTAGTAATGGAGAAACTATTTCTAGAGTTGTTATTGGAATTCCAGGAGATGCTTCTGAAGTAGAAAAAAATGCTGCTGAAGAAATAGCCAAAAAAGCAGGAGCAGACTTTGTTTTAGTGATTAGTGAAGGATTATCTGCAGCTATTGGAGCTGGGTTACCTATAGCTGAACCTAATGGAACAATGGTAATTGATGTTGGTGCAGGATCAACTGACTTAGTTGTTATCTCTCTTGGTGGAATAACTGATATAAAAACAGTTAGACGTGGAGGAGATGACATTGACAACAATATTGTAGATATTGTCAAAGAAAGGTTCCATGTGAAAATTGGAATACACGCAGCTGAAGCAGCTAAAATGAATGTAGGTATGATTCATTGTAATGAAAGCTTGGAAAATCTAAGTATTGAGGTTATTGGAAAATCTGTTGAAACAAACAGACCTAAAAAAGTTATTATAGATTCAATGCTGATAGCTGATGCTGCAGAACCGATCATAAAAGAAATAATTGATGGTTTAGATGAAGTTTTAGAAAAACTCACTCCAGAGTTAATTGCAGGAATATATAGCAACACAGTAGCCGTTGGAGGAAGTTCTAGATTAAGAGGACTTAAAGAAAGAATATGTGATGATTTGAGTATTCCAGTCATTGTCTATGACGATCCTATGACTGTTGTAGCTAAAGGTGCAGCTATTGTTGCAGCTGAACCCCGTGCTTTAGAACCTGAAGTTCGTTTAAAAGCTATGAAATAATTTATTATATAATTAACAAATTTTATTTCAATTAAAAACCAAACACAAATATTTTTTTAATTGTCCTAAATATTTTAATTATTTAATTTTTTTTTTACTTTTTTTATTATTTCTCTATTTATTCTCATTAATTTTTTAATAATTTCTATAAATTTTTTTTTTAAATATTTTTCATTATCTTTGATTTATTAAAAAATAGAATTATACTTTTTATTTAAAATTCAAAATATTTATTCAAATGGAATCATTGGAAAACTAATACACCATAGTTAAAATTAAATTTATTTAATAGAAAAGAAGTATTATTTAAAAAAAAAAGCTTAAAAAATCTTAATCTTAAGGTGGGTTAATGAACATATTAGGAATAGATGAAGCAGGTAGAGGACCTGTGATTGGTCCCCTTATAGTTGCAGGAATTGTTATTCCTGAAGAAAAGGTAGTTATTCTAAATAGGATGGGAATAAAAGATTCTAAAAAATTAACTCCTAGACGAAGAAAAGTATTGTCTCGTAAATTAGAAAGTATGTTTGAATTCGAAACTGTTGAGATTACAGCTAAAGATATTGACAGTTTAAGAGCTAAAGGTGTAAACTTAAATGAGATTGAAAAAATAGCTATGATAAAAATTATTAAAAAACTCAAATGGGACAAAATAATAATTGATTCAGTAGATATCAAACCAAAGAGACTTGAAGAAGGAATCAAAAAAGTTGTTAGTGACGCGAAAATAGTATCGGAACATAAAGCAGATGAAAAATATTTACAAGTAGCTGCTGCATCAATAGTAGCTAAATCTAAAAGAGATCAAATTATTGAAAAAATAAAAAAAGAATATAGAGAAATAGGAGATGTAGGGTCAGGTTACCCTAGTGATCCAAAAACAAAAGAATTCTTGAAAAAATTTAGCTACAGTGAAATGCCAGATATAGTTAGAAAATCCTGGAATACTGTACAAAAACTTAAAAAATAATAAATTCATTCATTGAAGTTTTAATTAATAAAATTAAAGTAAACAGAGGTTTATATTATAAAATTTTATTTTATGAAAATGTAAACAAGCCTAACTGAAATTTTAATCAATAACTCTTTTTTCAGTTCATCTATAACCTATACAATATTCAGGTAAATTTAATAATACAATTAATGATAAATTTTAAAATTATGATGGATATTCTAAACCATAATAATATAAAAATATTTATTATCAGAAAAATAAATTAACTTAATTATAGCTATTTGAAATATATAGTACCTAAAATGTTTTGAAATAATGATTTGTAGAATATAAGAAAATATAGCTCAAAAAAAGTAAATTTCAATATATATTAAATATCATTTTTAATGATAATTTCAAATCAAATGTTGAGTCTTATATTTAAAAAAATTTATAAATAATTAAAATTAATTAAAAACAATTAATTATTATATAATAAATTAAATATTTGCATTTTAGCTTTAAATAAGCTTTTTAAAAAAGAGGATAAGTATGATATTTGAATTTTTTACAGAAATATTCGCCACTATAATCGATATGTTTACAAATGGTGGAGTCATAACATATGTAATTACTTTAATTGGCGTTTATGGAATAATAACTTCAATACAAAAAATACTTTATCTTAAACGAATATCAAAAATAGATACTACTGAAATAATGGGAAATGTTACTGCCAATATGGAAAGAGGAGGAGCTATTGAAGCTTTAAAAGAGATAAATCAATATAAAAGTCCTGTTTCTAAAATCATATCTGAAGCTCTTAAAATTGGTTATAAAAATAAGACTGAAGTGGAAGAAGGAATGGAACAAGTATTTATTGTCGAATTAAGTAAAATGACAAGTGGTTTGAATATTTTAAAAACAATAATTGAATTAGCTCCATTTTTAGGGCTTATTGGTACTGTAATTGGGATTTGGATTACATTTAAATCTTTAGGAGTAAATCCAAGTGTTGAAACTATGGCTGAGGGTATTTATATCGCATTAATAACAACAATTGCTGGATTAACCGTAGTTATTATTTTATTACCGATGTATACTTACATAAAAGAACTTATTGATATCGAAATGGATAAAATTGAGTTAGCTAATAAGATGACCAATTGGAATTATGCTGTAGCTAAAATTAAAGTTGATAAAAATGTTGATTGTGCTATTGAAGGATTGCAAGAGGCAGATGGAATTGTTAGTGTTAAAAAAATTTCTAAAGGTAGTGCTAATGTTCAGATTTCATTTAAACCAAGTATGTTAGAAAAAAGTATTAATAATATTATATTAGAAAAATGTGATTCTAAATCTGAAATAGCTGAAAGTAAATTACGGCAATAGTCAACTTACAATTCAATTATGAAATTTATCATTTCTTAATTAAAACTTAATTAATCTATCTCTAGAAGTCAAATTCTAAAATGAAGGAAAAACAATGACATTAGATGTTAAAAAACATAGAGCAAAAATTAAAGGAAAAACCCCAGAATTCAATTTAGTTCCTTTCATAGATATAATGTTTACTTTATTAATTTTTTTAGTAGTTGCAAGTAGTTTTAATCCTGCTAACCTTGAAGATGGAAGTTCTGGTAAGCCCGAATCCAAAGGTTCAGGGAATTCAGAATATTATCTTTTTCCAGTAGCTAACTTGGAAAAAGTAATTGTAAATGGAGAAGATATGTCATATCTAATTAAAGATAGTTCAATAGCTATTCATACAGATGTTATTGATCAAGGAGAAATTATTATTAAACCCAGAGATAGATCAATAATTATTACAGCTCCTGATAGCATGGCTCCTAGTGAAGCTGTTCGTTCCCCTGAATAATTCAGGAAAATCTTAAAATTTTTTAAAAAAGTTTATATTAGTATAATTGAAAATATTTAAAACATATAAGATTTGGAGTTAAAAAGTGTATTTAGGTAGAATAGTATCAGTTGGAATGAATACTGAAAGGAAACCGTTTGTGGCTTATAGAGTATCAAGTAGATCTTTTCCAAATAGAATGGCGAAAAATTTTGATGACAAGGCATCTATCATTCCTAAAAAAGGTTATGAGAAAGACATATTTGAGAATGCATATATTGCATATAATTGTGTAAAAATCGTTAATGATATAGCTATTGTTTCAAATGGATCACATACTGACGTTATTGCTGATAAAATAGCTGTAGGAATGAATATTAAAGATGCTATGGCATTATCTCTTCTTGCAATGGATTATGAAAAAGATGATTATAATACTCCAAGAATAGCTGGTGCTATTACCTCAAATACTGATGAAAGTAGCTATGAATGCTATATTGGAATAGTGACTCACGAAAAAATATTAGTGGAAAAAGTAGATTTTGGAAAAGCTGCCTTTATCTCAACCTATGAATGTCAAAATCCAACACATGTTAATTTTACAGCTAAAACATCAAAGGAAGGAGCTAAGTTAATATTAAACCAAGGAGATTTTGCAGAATTTACAAATCCAGTTACATCAGTTGCTTCAATATTTGATGGAAAATGGGATATAAGTTCATTAAATTTATGATAAAAAAAATAAGCTAAGTAAAAAAATAGCTTAATATATTATATAAAAAAAACTAAATAAATTTATTTTTCATATGATTATTAAATTAAATAAATAAAAATTAAATAAGAATAGTAAATTAAAACTTTTTTAAAACTATTTTATATTTTTAATAATTTACTAATTTCTATAATTTAAATTCAACAATTGATATTCATGAACATGAAATTATTTGGATTAAATGAAATTCCTTTAGTTAAAAAAGGAGATAATATCCCTGATTTAATAATAAGTGCTTTGAAAAAACAAAATATAAATTTTAAAAATCAAGATATTGTATTAATAGCTGAAACATTGATTTCTAAAGCTGAAGGAAACATTATCAATTTAAAAGATATTAATCCAAGTGAAAAAGCAATTTCAATAGCTAAAAAATCTAAAAAAGATCCTGCTTTAGTTGAAGCAATATTAGGTGAATCAAATGAAATTATAGCTATTGGTTCTGATTTTATTATAAGTGAAACAAAACATGGTTTTGTATGTGCAAATGCTGGAATAGATGAATCAAATGTTGATGAAAGCTTAGCTACACCTTTACCAAAAAACCCTGATAAATCAGCTGATGAAATCAGGAAATCACTAGAAAATCACTTTGAAAAAGAGTTTGCAGTTATTATAACTGATACTCAAGGTAGGGCTTTTAGAAATGGGGCTGTTGGAGTAGCTATTGGTTGTTCCGGAATATCTCCAATTTGGGAAAGAGCAGGAGAGAAAGATTTATATGGGAGAGAACTTCAAACAACGGAAATAGCTATTGCTGATGAGTTAGCTGGAGCTGCCTCTCTCCTAATGGGTCAAGCTAATGAAGGAATTCCTGTAGTAATTGTTCGAGGTTTTTCAAGTTTTAATCATTTGAAAAATCAAAACGATGAAATATTTAAACTACTTCGACCAAAAGAATTTGATGTTTTTAGAAAATAAAACGAATACAACAAGAAAATACAAATTAGTAGTAATATTATTTAGAAAAAAATGAAAACATAGCAAAAGTAGAGATTAACCATATTTCTATGCAATATTATTATTTACATTGCATTATTGTATTTTATCACTATAATCATGAAATAGATCACTATTATTATTAATTAATAAATAAAAAAAATTATTAAGGTTTTTAATTTGATTACTATACTCTCTGGAGGCACTGGTACTCCCAAATTAATTCAAGGAATAAAAGAAGTTTATGATCCTTCTAAAATGAATATTATTGTTAATACTGTGGAAAATGATTATTTTTCTGGTGTTTATGTAGCTGCAGATATTGACACTGTTCTCTATACACTTTCAGATAAGATAAATGATGAAACATGGTATGGAATAAAGGACGATACTTTCATAACCAATGAAAAACTTAAAACCCTAGGTTGTTCAGAATTACTTAGAATAGGAGATCAAGATAGAGCTACTAAGATTCAAAAAACTACCTTAATGAAAAATCACAGTTTGAGTGTTGCTGTTGATATTCAAAGAAGAAAGATGAGAATAAGATCTAAAATTCTTCCTATGAGTGATGAACATTCAAAAATAACTGTTAGAACAGACATTGGAGAACTTGAATTTCATGATTTTTTAATTAAACACCAAACAAAACCAGAAGTATTTAGTGTTGATTATACAAAGGTGAACCCTGCTCCAAAGATTGTTGAAACAATTCAAAATTCAGAAATAGTAATCATAGGTCCTTCTAATCCAATAACATCTATTCTTCCAATAACCACTCTTGAAGGAGTGGAAAAAGCATTGCAAAATAGCTATGTTGTAGCTATTTCACCAATAATTGGAGGTTCTGCTGTTAGCGGTCCTGCAGGAAAATTTATGAAAGCTTTAAATCATGAAGTTTCATCTTTAGGTGTTGCATCATTGTATAGTGGATTTTTAGATAAGTTCATCATTGATGAAAAAGATGAAAACTTGAAGAAAGAAATAGAAAAACTAATAAAAGATGTTATTATAACAAAGACTAATATGAAAAATATTCATGATAAAAGGATGTTAGCTAAAGTTGTTTTAGGTGAAATAATATGATACAGATGACTCTTATACAAATTGATAATTATGGACCTTGGACAGTTACTCCAAATCCTCGCAATGAGTCTGATCTTCAAATTTTACAATCAGAATTATATGCAGATATACAAAGACAATTTTCAATGAAAAAAGGACTAGTTTTCTTTACAAGGTTTGACAATATGCTTGCAATTACAAATGGAATCAATGAAGAAGATCATCGTAGAATACAAAGATCAATTAGAAACAGATATCCAATAACCATTAGTATGGGAGTAGGGACTGCCAAAACTCCTTATGATGCTCAAAAAATAGCTACTGAATCTTTACAAATTAAAGGAGGAGCTCAATCTGAAGATAGAAAAGAAATATTAGCTATTGGCAGTTTAGTAGATGAAAAAGACAGTTTTGTTCAAATCGCCCATATTGATATAAATGGAGTTACAGATTCTCTAACCGATACCATTCCCGCATACGATACAAATTTCCTTGTGAATCGAGCACAACATTATTTAATGACTAAATTAATAGATAAAGGAGCTTTATTATTCTTTATCGGAGGCGATAACTTCATGTCCCCCTGTAATGAATTAGATGCTAAGGAGTTATTAAAACTACTTGAAGAAATTGATGATGAAATAGGAATAGCTTTAAAAGCAGGAGTTGGTAGGGGAAAAAATGCTGAAGATGCTGCTTATATGGCTGATTTAGGATTAGAAGAAATAAGAAATGGAGTTGCAGATGAATTAGTCTATATTATGGAAAAAATGGGTTAATTTTTCAAAATTAATCCAGAATTAAATCATCTGCCCTATATAGTGATTGTTAAAGCTAATTATATTCATGGATTTTATATTTTTAATTATATTTTATTTTTTCAATATTGACATCATTTAATAAAAAAAACTATACTATTATTAAATGGAATTTATCATGTATTTATTCAATTAAATTAATTTTTTTAAATAAATATTACTTTTTGAGGAGATTAAACTTATCATAGTACTTGCACCAATGGCTGGAATAACTAATGCAAATTTCGTCATGAAATTAATTCCTTTTGGCTTTGATATGGTTACATTAGGAGGATACAATACAGATTCCCAAACAGTAGCTGCTGGTAAAAAAATATTAAGTAGAGGTCGCAGTGAATTTGACATAGCTAAAGATGATCTAATAAACACGATTGAAAAAGAAACTAATTTAATTAAAAACAAATACAATGTTAAAGTATCTGCAAATTTAAGAGCTATTTCTCCAGACCCTATCATTGAGATTAGTAAAATAAAACTACTAGATATTGTGGAAGTAAATTGTCATTGTAGACAAAAAGAAATTTTAGATATTGGCTGTGGTCAATCAATACTAGAAGATACTGATTTTTTAATAAATTATATTAAAAATATAGTAAAAAAATCAAAATCTCAAGTTTCAGTGAAAATAAGAGCTAATGTTGAGGGGATTGATACTTTAAAAGTAGCTAAAATAATAGATAATCTTTCAGTTGATTATCTTCATATAGATGCAATGAAACCAGGATTTAATTATGCTGATTTAGATATTATCTCAAAAATAGCAAGTGAAACAGATACTTTTTTAATTGGAAATAATTCAATTAGAGATATTGAAGATATAAATGCAATGATTAATAATGGTGCTGATGGAGTATCTATTGCAAGAGCTGCAATTAATGGAAAAATAAATTTTAACCTTAAACAAGTGTAAAAGCTATGATTTCATTAATTAACCTAATAATTAATAATAATATATTCATTAATCAGTAATCATCCATTAATTGTTTAATAATAGATAATACTTATATTAAAATATTTGAAAAATATAATATCTGTTAAAAATAAACTATGAATAACTTTACACATTAATTAAGATAAGTATATAATACTAAATATCATAATATTTAATATAATTTATAATTAAAACAAATTTCTATTTAAAAATAAAATTTTATAGGTAAACTTTCTAAAATACATAATTATAATCTTTAATTTTGCAAAAAATATTATTAAAAATATCTATTATTATCAATTTATCAAAAAAGAATTATGATATTATTCTTTAAAGGTGGATCTATGTCTTTTATAGTGCTTAAAAACATTAATAAATCATTCAACAATATAAAAGTTCTTAAAGATTTGAATGTTAAGATTGAGGAAGGAAGCGTACTTGGAATTCTAGGTCGTAGCGGTGCTGGAAAATCTGTTTTAATAAATATGCTACGTGGAACCAAAGAATACAAACCAGATAGTGGGCAAATTTTTTATAATGTTGCTATTTGTAAAGAATGTTTACATGTAGAACCTCCATCAAAAGTTGGTGAACTTTGTAATTGTGGAGGAAAATTAGAAGCTGAAGAAATAGATTTCTGGAAAACTAACAGGAAAGAGTTTTCAGAAATTAGAAAAAGAATAGCTATTATGCTACAGAGAAATTTCGCATTATATGAAAGAGAAAGTGTAATTGAAAATGTTTTGAGAGAATTGAAAAGTGGAGAATATGAAGAAAAGCTCTACGAAGCAATAGATCTCCTTGAAATGGTTCAAATGAGTCACAGGATAACACATATAGCTCGTGATTTAAGTGGAGGAGAAAAGCAAAGAGTAGTTCTTGCAAGACAAATGGCAAAAAATCCTATGATATTTTTAGCTGATGAACCAACAGGGACACTAGATCCCCAAACAGCAGAACATTTACACAAAACTTTAATAGATGGTGTTAAAAATCAGGGAATAACTATGGTCATCACTTCCCATTGGCCTGAAGTTATGAAAAAATTAGCTGATCAAACTATTTGGTTAGAAAAAGGAGAAATCATTGAAGAAGGTCCTGCAGATACTGTTGTTGGAAATTTTTTAGCTACAGTTCCTTTACCAAAACAGACAGAAGAATATGTTAATGATGAACCAATCATTGAAATTGAAGAAGCTAAAAAACATTATTACTCCATAGAAAGAGGAGTTATAAAAGCTGTTGATGGAGTTAATCTTACTATTAACAAAGGAGAAATATTTGGGATCGTAGGTCTTAGTGGTTCTGGAAAAACAACACTAACTCGAATGTTAATAGGGTTAACTGAACCAAGCAGTGGAGAGATTCAAGCTAAACTTGGTGATGATTGGATTGATATGATTCAAACAGGTCCCTTAGGTAGAGGGCGTATAATTCCATATATTGGTTTACTTCATCAAGAATACTCATTATACCCTCATAGAACCGTCCTTGGAAATTTAACAGAAGCAATAAGTTTAGAGCTTCCTGCAGAATTTGCTAAGATGAAAGCTATTCATACTTTAAATGCTGTTGGTTTTGATGATGAATATGCAATGAGTATATTAGACAAAGAACCAGATGAATTAAGTGGTGGCGAACGGCATCGAGTGGCCATTGCTCAAGTACTAATCAAAGAACCTAACATAATTATATTAGATGAACCTACTGGAACTATGGATCCTATAACAAGAGTTCAAGTTACAGATTCTATATTAAAAGCAAGAGAAGAGTTAAAACAAACTTTTTTGATAATTTCTCACGATATGGATTTTGTTATTGATGTTTGTGATAGAACAGCTTTAATGAGAGGAGGAAAAATCTTAAAAATTGGAGAACCTAAAGAAATCGTCAAAGAATTAACTCCTGCTGAAAAAGAAAAGATGTTAAATTAATTAAACTTATATAATTTAATATATAACAAATAAATAAAAAAACATATAAAAATTTTTTTGAAATTAATTATTAAAAACTGAGGAAATAATATTTAATTGGAGGATTATTAATGGTATGGGATAACTCACCATCACATGTATGCAGAGGAGGAGATAGTAGAGCATTGACATTTTGCTGCCCACCAGTAAAGCCTTGCCCAATATTACATGCTCTTGATGATGTAAATATTAGTGCTCATGAATATATGAATATCAAGGAAGAGTTTGCTAAAAATACTAGGTTAGGAGAAGGGGAAAGAACTTGCTTTGGATCACTTGTTTGGTGTTGTAA
Organism: Candidatus Methanorudis spinitermitis; assembly: GCA_031286225.1. GTDB lineage: Archaea > Methanobacteriota > Methanobacteria > Methanobacteriales > Methanobacteriaceae > Methanorudis > Methanorudis spinitermitis. The sequence goes on along the minus strand of JAITUQ010000042.1, from coordinate 29,855 downwards.
ACCATCTAAACCATGCCCATTGAGAGATATGGTTTTAAAAAATATCGACATGGACGTTGCCGAATATTTAACTCTCAAAAAACAATTATCAGAAAAATTAACTGGAAAAGAAAAAGATGATGAGGAAGAATATGTTGATGCTCTTGCAGATGCTTTTTCAATTAGTGAAAATGAAGCTATTAAAGTCCTTCAAGATTGTGATAATGATTTAAGAATGGCTATGAAACTACTTAGAATGCAAGTATTAGAAAAGTCAAAATAAGTAATAAATATTTTTAATAAATACTTTGTAAAAGAAATTAGATAGACCAAATAATAAATATATAACGTTCATTCTCCATTTTATTTTTAATTTATATTAACGCTCATTATCAAGCTGTAAAAAAGTGTGGAACTTTAGAAAAATCAGCCTTTCACTTAAATTAATAAGAAGAAAGTTTAAAGAAATCCACAAAAATTGATAAACACTTATTATCAGATAAAATTATTTTATAATAAATTAATAATTATTAGAAAAATAATTTTATTCAAAAACATTTTTTAACAAAATTATATGAATATAAATAAACTTAAAATAAAGTTAATAAAAAATTAGAATATAATAATACAGGTTTAAATAAACTTAAAAAAAATATTAAAAAGAATGGAATAAATTAATAAATTTCTAAATAAGCGTTATAATATTGTTAAAAAAATGAAATTAAGTCATGTTTTACAAAGTTGGGAATTGTTATGGGATGGAGTTCGCTTTTCCTAGAAATGAATAAGAAAAAAATTTTAATTGTTGGTACTGGAGAAGTCGGGAAAAGAAGAGCTGAAAGATTCTTAAAAGAAGGAGCAGAAGTAATACTAATTGGAAACAATATTTCAAATGAATTGAAAGAAAAAGGAGCTATTTTCAATCCTAAGAAAAATTTAATAAGTTTAGTTAATTGGGCAGATATTGTAATAATAGCTAGCAAAGATGACAAATTAAATAGCTATGTCTCTTCAATTAGCAGTGAAAAATTATTGAATAGGGCTGATTTTCCTGAAAAAGGAAATTTGATTGTTCCAACAAGTTTTTACATTGAAAACATTCAAATTTCAATATTTACAAATGGAAAAAGCCCATTAATGGCTCGAGAACTAAGAAAAAAAATTCAATCCTCAATAACTAATGAAGACATTATTAATATAAAGCTTCAAGATTATGCAAGGAATATTTTAAAAAAAAACGTTCCAAAACAAAAGGACAGAAAGAAATTTTTGTATACCCTTGTTAAAAATGAGAAAATTAAAAAATTTATAAATAATAATCAATTAAAAGAAGCTAAAGAATATGTGGATTTTTTAATAAAGAATCAAAAATCTTAAAAAGATATAATATATATTTCTAAGGGGACATATCTATTTGATAATTAACATAAGAGTAGATCATACAATTGCCGATATTGAAACAATGGAACATGTATCGATTGACTTAACAGATTTATTCAATGAATTTAAAGAAGAATTCATTATTCAAGAGTATATTGAAATAAACACATGTAATAGAAAAGAATATTATATACATACTGATTCTTGTTCATATGATCATGATCTCTTAGACCATGAAAATAAAAGTTTAATAATTGATTGGGGAGATACAGCTATAATTCATCTTTTAAAAATGACATCTGGTCTTGAATCAATGATAATTGGAGAAGACCAAATACTAGGTCAAATAAAAAACTCTAAAAAAATAGCTGAAAAAGAAGGGCATTGTGGTAAAGTTTTAAATATTCTATTTACAAAAGCTATTCATGTGGGACAAGCTGTTCGAAAAAAAACTAAAATAAATAGAGGTTCTGTTTCTATTGGTTCAGCAGCAGTTGATTTAGCTGAAGAACGGATTGGTGATTTAACTAACAAAGATGTCCTTGTTATTGGTGCAGGTAAAATGGGAACACTTGTTGCTAAAGCATTATCTGAAAAAAATTTAAAGGCTATTTTAGTTGCAAACAGAACATACTACAAAGCTGTTAGATTAGCTAATGAACTAAAAGGAAAAGCAATACTCCTTGATGAGTTAAACAATTGCTTACCTAATGCAGATGTGATAATAAGTGCTACAGATTCTCCTCACTTAATTTTAACTAAAAAAAGAATTGAAGGACTTATAAGAAAAAATCACCTCAAAAAAATGATAATGATTGATATAGCTAATCCTCGAGATATTGATGAAAATGTTAAAGAATTAGGGATTCACTTATTTAATATTGATGATTTGCGAGGAATTGCTGATAAGAATAAAAAATTTAGAGAAAAAGAAGTTAAACAAGCTGAAGAAATCATACTCAATGAGTTTGACTTACTCAAAAATTCTTTTAAAATAATGGAAATCGAAGGACTTATGGCAGATATAAGATTATCAATGGAGGATATTCGAAAAAAAGAATCACAAAAAGCTATTGCAAAACTTGTTAACATCCAAAATAGTTCTAAAGTAATTGACAATCTTTCAAAGTCAATTGTTAACAAAATATTTCATGACATCTCATTAAATATTAAAAAAGCTGCTGAAGAAGAAGATTTAGAAGTTATAGAAACAATGAAATGTATATTCCAAAATAATTAATAATATTTGTATAAAATAGATTTTAAAAATAATTATTATAATCCTCTTTCATTTACCTTCAGAGATGTTCTTAAATAAAAGATATCTTCAGCTAAACATATATTTTGGAGGCTTATTTTTAGAAGAGTTAAAGTTTTTTATTGCTTGATTAAAATGTGCCATAGAAATTTCTTCTTTATCTTCATATAATGCCTTATGTAATGCAGATTTCAATAATTTTTCCTTTATATCTCTCCCAGACATTCCTTCAGAAATTTTTGCTAATTCTTCAACTGATACCTTTACTTTTCGTGGCATAGTCTCAATAAATTGATTTAACATATCTAATCTTTCCTTTTCATCTGGAATTTTAAATTCAAATTCATCTTCAAATCTACTCATAATTGCATAATCAAGTTGCTGAGGGTTGTTTGTTGCAGCTATTGTTACAACACCTTTATTATCTCGAATTCCATCCATTTCTGTTAAAAGAGCATTAACAACTTCTGAAACATCCCCACGAAGTGATTGAAATTGTCTATGAAGTCCTATAGCATCAATTTCATCAATAAATATAACTGATGGAAAAGTTTTTAATGCAGCTTCAAAAAGTTCATGGATTTTTCCTGCACCATCTCCAACATGATCACCAATTAAAGTTGTAGCTTTAACTAAATATAAAGGAACTTCAAGTTCATTAGCTAAAGATTTAGCTAACAAAGTTTTACCAGTACCTGGAGGTCCATAAAACAATACATTCCGAGGAGCCCATTGACCAAACTTTTCAGGGTCTTTTAAATATTTCATTATAATTTTACATTTATTTTTAGCTTCTTCTTGACCTATAACATCTTTAATCCTTAAATCAGAATTAATAACTTCCATTTCTTGATTAATTTTTTCATTTTCATTAGCAATCACAATCGAAGTAGCTTCACCAATCATCGAGTTATTAGGATAAGCTTTTAAAATTTTAAATCCAAAATCAGGAAGAATTTTTTGATCAAATAAATAAGATCCTTCTTTAGCTATTGTTCCCATCCATTGTTCCCTCGCATAATGTTCAAAAAGTGATTTATCAAATATTTCAAGTTTAGGACTTTCCATTAAATGAAAACTAAATGGATATCCTACACTTTGAAGAACAATAGCTTTTGATTCTTTTGTAGTACTTTTTTCATTATTAACAATCTTATTACTATATTTTTGAGATTTTGAAGATTTATTATCTGATTTCACTAATCCACCAACTAAAAAAAATACATAATAATATTTATCTATCTGTGATTTAGAATATAATATTTTTGTGTATAATTTCTCTAAAAAAAATGCTAATTTTTAGCAGAAAAAACTATTTAAAATAGATAAAAGCTCTAAATTATGTCAAATATTAATTAAAATATCTACAATTCAATTTAAAATAAACATATCATGGTTTATTGGTTATATTTTAAATAAAACAAGTTATTTGAATATTATTTAAATTTAATCAATGATAAAAATAATCAATTAATAAAAAAATGAATATAATAAATAATAGTTAATTATCAAAACAAAAAAATTAACAAAGTATCAAAACAAAAAATTAACAAAGAAAATAAATAAAAATATAGCTGATATCTAGATATTAATCTAGAAATTAAGCTATATATCTAATATTAAAAAAATAACATTAGGCTAAAGAGTTAACAGCTAACTTAACATCTTCAGCTTTAACAGTCTTACGACCAGCATGTTTAGAGAAAGAAACTGCCTTTTCAGCAATTTGAGTTGCACATTCTTCTAAAGCTTCTGCTAATGCTTCTTTCGCATCTTCACTAATTCTTTCTGCTCCAGCATTTTTAACTATTCTAGCTACTGGTGCAAGAGGTAATTCATTATTTTTCATAATTATTCACATCTCCACATATTTAATTATAGTAAGCACTAATATGACTCACTACAAATTAGTAATCTTTAATTCATCATATATAAATATATCGCTAAAATAAGCAAAAAATAAGCAAAAATTCAAAATATTTAAAGAATTCGTTTACTAACTCATTGTGATATAGTGTAGTTATCAGTATAATTTTATATTTTCAAAATCTATAAAAAAATATAATTTGAATAATAAAAATAATTATTAAATTTAATTTATGATTTTAAATCTAAAAAAATATAATAGATTGTAAACTTTAGATATAAAAAGTAGCTATTTTTTCTTGTTCCAAAAAAATAATCATATAATGTAAATCTGTTAAAATTGATAAATATTCAGCTTTAATAATGAATTTTATCATTAGTCTTATTTTCATCTTATTTAAAATAAATAAAGTAAATAGGATAAAATATAATTGAATAGGATAAAATAAATGCCTTAGATATTTTAAATTTCATGAATAAGAAGATTTTCTAAAATTACTATATTGAAATGATATTATCTAGAAATAGATATTAAAAAGTATTGAAAAAAATCATAATAATGTTTCATAAAGTTCTTTCATCTCTAAAGCATCTTTATCAAGTAAAGGGCTTTCACAAATAATAGTAGCTTTCCAATCATTTTCAACAAATGATTCCAGTAACCATTTCAAATTTGGACCATAATCAGATTCTTCCAATGTATGATGCCTTCTTTCTCCAGCTTTAGTATATTCAATGTATGTAAAATGACAGTGTAATCTATCAATATCTAAATTATTTTCTAACTTAGAAAAAATACAGTTATAATCTTCTTTTTTTTGAATATAACCTCTTCCTCGAGCATGAATATGTGCAAAATCAATAGTAGGTTCAAAGTTATCAAAATTTGAGCACATATCAATTATTTCATCAATGTTACCAAGTTGAGATCTTTTACCTGTAGTTTCAGGAGCAAATGTATATTCACTTATTCCTTCTTCATCAAGTCTTTCAAAAAGTGTGTTGATACCTCCTTTGGCTATAGTTAATGCTTCAGAAGGATCATTTTTAGAATAATATCCTGGATGAAAAACAATTTTATAAGCTCCCATCCATTCACCAGCTTGAGCAGCTTTAACTAAAGTTTCAACAGACAAAGCTAATTTTTTCTCTTCAACAGCAGATAAATTAATATAATAAGGAGCATGGAGAGAAACAGTTATATCTTCAGCAATTGAATCTTCTTTTAATATACTAGCTGACTTTTCACCAATTCTAAGCCCTCTTCCAGCCTGATATTCATATGCCATTAATCCTTCATCAGCTATATATCCACAAGCTTTATAAGCAGTTCCTTTATAATCAATTGGTCGCCCAGCAGGACCAAAAATAACCTTAGGTTTCATCTCTTTTCAAAATTAGACTCCATCTGATTAAAAATTAGGTTTTATCTTTTCAAAAAAAACACACAATTATAAAATTCCCATAGATTTATTAGTTTTAGCTATTGATTTTTCATTACCACTTTCTAATTCTAACATAGATCTTATTGCATCAATATTTTCAGGAACAACATCAGATTCCTGATGAACAGCTTGCATATAGAAAAGTTCTCCATCAACAATGTTTAAAGATTCCCTCCAAACTGGAATTTCAAATAAATCATTCCTACTTCTTCCAAGTTCTTTAGCATATTCCATAAATTCAGCTGTTGAACCTAGACCCTCACTTGCATTTAATAAAAGTACTCGTGATCTTTCCTCAAGAGCATCAATAACATCATCAATAGCTACATCATTTTTAAGCTCAACCATTAAGTTATGTTGATGCATAAGGGTAGTTGGAATAAGTAAAGCTACAGTAGTAATATCTGCCCCATACATTACGGTTTTTAAATCTGGACCATGATGAGAAGGAACTGTTGGAGGATTAGGCACTACTGCATTTATAGGTCCCTTGTTAATCTGATAAGGGTCTCCACCACGTCTAACCATAACAGCTCTAATCTTTTTTATACCACATAAATCATCAACTGGTTTTAAAGTACGTGTTAGACCAGTAGTATTACAAGAAACAACACGAGAGTAATCTACACCATAAGAATCATCATAATTTGAAAATGAATTAAAAGAAAGCCCTGTAAGATCATGTGCTTCTCCACCTTGATAAATAGCTTTAACACCTACTTTTTTGTATTTTTCAAGGTTTTCAGGACCAATATTTCCTGGTGTACAATCAACCACGATATCCGCTTCACTAATCATTTCATCCACTGTACCAGCTATTTCAATTCCTGCATCATTAAATAATTTTTCACGATCAGGAATAGCTATGTACAAATCATAGCCTTTATCTACTGCCAATCTTGCTTCATAATCAGGTTTAGTCTTACTTACACCAATTATTTTCATGTCTTCTTGAACTGAAACAGCATCAGCTATTCGTTTTCCAATTGTTCCATATCCATTTACAGCTACTGACTTCATAAAAACAGTCTCCAAATAGTAAATATATAATATTATTTAAATTTTTCATTAAATTAGCTAATATAAAAATTGTATTAGTCATTTAATATTTTATCTTAATAAATATTTATCATTATAATATTAATATAGATTTCTAAAAATTAAAAAAAATACTTTTTTTAAAATTAATAAATAATTTGAAAAACACTAATTATCAGTCTATTACTAATAAACCATAACAATAATAGAATTTTTTTCCATCTTCAAATCCAATCATATGTTCATAGCCATTATTTTTAGCCGTTGTTTGAACATCTATTCCACATGCTTCCATAGAAGGTCTATGGGTTTTTGGATGAAGACATTGATTCAAATTACAAGTTTCACAATTTCGACACCTTCCAGCTCCTAAAGCGAAAGCTTTATAAAATTCTAATTTTAAAGCAAGATATTCAAGATCAAGTAAAGTATCATTGATAATCTTCATCTCATCTTTAGTTTGAATCAATATACCTGTAGTGTATGATTTTAAAACTTCTTTCATTTCTTTAGCTGTTGGTGTATGGGGTGGACACCCCAATGACTTATTGTAATTTGTACACCCATACTTACACTTAAGCAAAGTCCACATACCTGTCTCAACAGTAGCTATATCTATTATTTTTGATTCAATATTGTCAAAATTCTTTGTGAGTTCATTTAACCGATTCATCAAAATAGATATTCTATCCATAATTATCATTCTCTTTTAATAGCTATTTTTAGTATTTGCTTTATAGCTATTAAATACTTTTAAAACATTTAAGCAATAAAATTAAATAGTAATTTTTAGTGTTTACTTAAAAACAATTAAATGCTTTAAAACTTTTAATAAAATAAATAAAAGACTAAATTAGCAAAATAAATAAAAAAACAAAAAAATAAGAAGTTAATAATAATTAAATAATAAAAAAGTAAAAAAATAATGAATTAAATAAAAAAAACAAATATAATAATAAATACGTGTTATTATATTAGGGGCAAATGATTAAAATAAGAAGAGTAATGAAAAATATTTAAAAAGATTAAATTAAATTATGACTTTCACTTAATTTGTCATTGAAATTTTTATATTTATTAAAAAATTAATTTTGATAAAAAATATTTTAATTAAATATTAAATATAGTATTAGCTTAAAAATTTAATTATAAAGAAATGGCTTATTAAATCAATAATTTTTAAAGTTTTATAGATAAAATACCTTATTTAAAAGATTATAAGCAATCCAATTAAATTGTTAGAACTATAAAAATTTTATTTATAAATAAAAATAAAATTTTATCTAATTAACTATAACTATTAAAAAAAAGAAAAAAATATAAAGAAATTTTTTCTAATTAACTATAACTATTACAAAAAACAATATAAATAATTAAATTATTCCATTGACTCTAATTTTTCTGGGAAATATGTGTCAACAACATACTCAAGACCATATTTTGAAAAAGACTGTTGTTCTGCTTTTTTCCCAATTTTTAACATTTTCTTGATTTCTATCTGCCAGTTTTCATCCCTATATCTTGGGTCCTTAGCTAATTCCTTTAATCTTAAAACATCAATATCTTTTAGAGGGTCGGTTGGAAGTTCATAGTTAACAATATCAGTAGCTGTGACTCCTAAAAATTTAGCATTAGGAGTAGCTAAGTCATGATTAACATGGGCAAGTTTAGCACTTCCAGATATTATAACCATAGCTATGTGAAATCCCCAAGGATCTCCATCATTACAAACATAAACTGGAAGATTAAGTTCTTCATTTACTCTTTTTAAAAATCTTCTTGTAGCTCTTGCAGCTTGTCCCTTTAAACCTACTATCAATGTATCAAATTTTTTATAAGCTTCTTCTTGAACCATTCTATGGAACATCCCCATAGTTTCAACAGCTATTACTCTTTTAACATCATGATCAACAAATTCTACTTCATCAATAGTTGGAGAAATTGTATATCCTGATTTACCTGATTTTAAAGCATTGATTTCAATATCATCTTCTTGTAAAACAATATCTCCATAAACTGATGCTCCATCTTCCTCAGGCATTAAACCAAGGTCTTCACGAGTCATTCCAAGTGTTACCTCAATATCCTCACCTACAATGTTAGACTCTTGCTGGTTATCAAACCCTATTCCCCAACCTTCACTAACATAATACATCTCCCTTAAAGTAGCTGTTTTTTCTCTTTGAACTAAATCTTTACAAAAATTAGAAACATAAACCATTTGTCCAATTTTTTTAATCTGTTTTACATTACCAAGAGATCGTTTACCATATCTATCTCCTAAAACATAGTATCTTTTTGCATCATCATAAACTATATTAGAAGTACCACGAGATGGAACTTTAAAAGTAGGAATATTGTTTTTAACTACATCACTAATAATGTCCTCACCAAGACCTTTGAGTTTATTGTATGTGATTTCTTTCTTATTTAACTTTTTATCTTCCTTTGTATCAGCCATTTAATCACCTTACTCTTCGAAATCCACATTATCAGTTTTTGATTCGACATTATCTGTGTCTTCAAAATCATCTATAGTTTTTGCTTGACTTTTGCTAGTAGATTCATCAATACTCGCGTCAAGTTCCTCTTCGATTTCATCAACTTTATCAGGATCCTCTCCTAATAATTCAGCTAATGACCTTCTTGTAACTTTAGCTAAAACTTCCTGATAAGCTGGAGCTTCGACTTCAGCTAATGAAGCTGCTTCTTTAATAATCAGAGGAACATAATCTTCAAATATTTTTGACCTAAGAGCTTCTTCTTTAGCTGCTTTTTTAGCCCTTATATATTTTTGTAATTTTCTAGCTACTTTCATGCTGGCTTGTCGAACTTCATGAATGATTTCTGGTTCTGGAGCTACACTTTGTTTTCCTGTTGAAAGGTAAGGAACTTGAGTAGAAATAATATTTACAAATATAGTAGCAGGAGTATTTTCTAAATCTCTAAGCCCATAACGTTTCCAATCAATACTTTTTAAAGCTTCTGTAATTGCACAACTACCTTGATCAAAGGACAATGGAACTCGATTTGCAAATCTCATGATTTCTGCCTTTCTTTGTTCATTAACAAGTCTACCAGAATCTCCACCATATGCAATAGCTGCTTCAATAATAAAAGCTACTCCTCCCCTATAAGTAACAGGTTTTCGTGTTGTTGCTGATATAAATTCAGGATTTAAGATAGCTTTCATTCCTTCTTCAACTTGTTTACTTCCAATTGGAATAAGACCTGAAGTTGGAGGAGCCATAAAATCCATTTTTCCAAATGCATAAACAATCTTTTCAGCTTCATCCCATTTCATATCCTTTGGACGTTTATTTAAATCAATTCCAGTAATTTCTTCAATTTCAGCTAATCTTTTATTAGACATTCTTGAAAGTGAACTTGAAAGTAAACTTCTAAATCTTCTCTTATCAGTATGTTTTGCCATGAAAATTAAATCATCAGAGGTTACTCCTTTTGGATGAGGTAAAACTTCTTTTGGAAGCACAGGTACAATTTCTGCAGCACGTTTAAATACATATTTATGTCCTGTTGGATCTTTAAAAGTGATTTTTGCATGAGGGTTCCCCATCATAGTTCTACGAATATATTCATAAGCTCCTTGCTCAGCTAATGAATAAGAAACATCTTTAAACTGAAGTTCTAAATGTACTCCAGTTTGCTTAACATCTGCGTCTTCTCTTTTTAAAAGTAATCCTTTGTTCTTTTTAACATCCATTTTAAACTTTAATTTCACACCTTTCAGCTCATCTCCTTCTTCATATCCAGAAATTACTTTTGCAGGCTCTCCAGTAGTCATTTGAGATAATAAAACACAACCACTACATCCTAACCCTTGTTGACCTCTAGATTGAACATTTCTAAATTTAGAACCTGCAAACATTGTACAATAAACTTTCATTATAAAGTCTTCAGGTATTCCTGGACCATTGTCAGAGTGTAATAACAAATAATGATCTTTTTCAATTTTTTGAAGATTTATTTTGATTTCTGGAAGAATTCCTGCTTCTTCAGCAGCGTCAAAACTGTTAGTGATCAATTCATGGAAAACCATAGTTAAAGACCGAATTTTCCCTGAATATCCTAACATTTGCTTATTTTTTCTAAAGAACTCTGAAGGTGTCAATTCTTGAAAATTGTCAAAGAGTTCTGATGCTTGTTGGGACAAATTTAACCTCCTTATGCTTAAGATTAATTAAAATGATTAAACAAAAACCAAGTGAATCAAATATATATTACCATATGTTTATTTAATAAAATTCATCATTTCCTTTTAAAACATTATAAATACATCAAGAAGTCGTGGAAAAATATAGAATTTCTTTTAAAACTATATTTTATTCACTTAATAAAAGGTTTTGAAATTACTTTAAAATTTTATTTAAAAAAAAACTATAATAATAATAGTTAATTTTCTTCCTTAAAAATAATAATAATTAATTAATAAATAATAATAGCTAAACTTCTTTCTTAAAATTTAGTATAATATTAATCATTAACTATTTTTTTATCAAACTTACCTTATGAATGAATTCGTTGATTTAAGTGAATAATCTTAAGTACATATATATACATGATTTCATATATAATGTTTTTGCATGAGCAAGTAAAATTTAGTCTGATGAATTCAAATAAAAAGCAATTTTCATTGACTATGGACACTTAAAAATATCAAAAATCCTAGTTAAATACTTAGGAAAACATTTAATCTAAATGTTTAAGATAATATTTAATCAAAAATTTTATCATCTAAGCAGATTATTTGAGTGAATAATAGCTACTGAGAATTAAAGACTTTATAATTAATAATAGCTCCAGATTAATGAAAAAATTATAAATGAATAATAGATTGTGAGATTAGGATATCATTAAATGAATCATATATTTTTCCAAATATTAAAATTAATTTATTATAAATTAATGGAATTGGTTATTAATATTGATGGAATTGGTCAAAATTATCTAAACTCAATTTTATCATCATCAATTCCAACAACAGATTTAAATTCTTTTATTTTCATCTCTTGACTTTTATTTTCTAAAAAGGTATAGACAGATTTATGTCTAGATCCATTTAAAATCATTTCAACAGCTTCTTTAGCTATCATAACATTATTTAATTTACCAATGAAAGAAACTGTTTTGCCATAAACTGCCATTGAAACTTCAGCCATGTCAATGATTAATTCTCTTGTTCTTCCATCTTTTCCAATGATTCTTCCTTTTTGTCTAGCTAATGCTTTTTTAGATTTTCCAACGTAAAGGTTTAATTTGATGATTTCTAAATAAATATCATCTTCTTTTAAATTAATAGCTGTTTCAGGATTAAATCCTCTTCCAATGGCTTTAACTATAAAATTTGTTTTCCATACCCCTAACGGATCCTCCATTTCTTCAGTTGGAGAAATAGTTACAGTTCCTCCCTCACTATCAATATCTAAAAAAGTTTTAGTAATTCTTTCAATCTCTTGTTTAACTTCGCCTTTAGTTCCTATTAAAACTCCAACTCTATCTTTTGGAATTTTAAGGTATTCAATATTTGGCAATCGATTCACCTCATCATTCAAATCTTTAATTAAAAATTATAATTATATTAGCTAATTTAAATAGGTCATAGCTAATTTAAATATATTTATCTAGATAAATAATAATTATAATAAATTATTTAAATGTTTGCTTAAAATTAAAAATAATTAATAGGTTTATTGTATTTAAAATATTGAATTTAAATAAGATATTTAAAAGCACATTATTTAAAAATTGTGGAGTTTTTAGGAAAAATGATATTTCATTATATATGAATTAAGAAATTTTTAAAAAAAAAACTCAACAAAAATTTATAGTATATTAATTAAATCTCTTTAAATATGAATTATATATTATAATTTTAGATTATATGAATTTATTTTTCATATAAATGTTATTTTAATCTTTTTATTTTATAGTAGTCTGCAACCATCAATTTACTAGTTTTTACATGAACATAACGTCTTTTTTGTAGCTATCTTAAAAAAGAAAAGATTTATATATTATTCATGTTGATTTGTAACATAGTGATAAAAAATAGAGTGAATATTCGTATTAGTAACTAATTTTTTAGTAATTGACAAATTATTACGCTTATAGTACAGTTCTCTACATTATTGACTTTTTTATCACTACTTATAAATTAGAAAGAGGTGAAAACATGAACAAAAAAATGTTAATTGTAAGTATATTCACATTATTAATATTAGCCGTTGCAACAACAGGTGTTGTTTTTGCTGCTGATGTTATATCTCTACCATATTCAAATGATCAAGGTACTATTACTGCTAATAATATTCGTTATAGCAGTGATAACTGGAATTGGCAAGATAACTACGGTAAAGATGCAATAAAAGGTTCAGGAAACTGTAATCTTACAGCAACTAAAGGAGTTTATGTCATAGGTAATCCAGTTACTAAATCTGGCTCTGCTAATGAATGGTATATTCAAGCTAAATTACCAGAAAATGTTAAAATAGTAGCATTTGAATTATGGTACCAAGTAGAAGTAAGCGAACTAAAAGGTAAACCAACTACTACTTATGTAACAACCATTCAAGTTACTGGTGATGGTGTATTGGATTTAAATAAATTCTGTACAGCTTGGCATTCAGGTAAAATTAACTCTGTTGCACTCAATAATGTCAGAGTAATTGAAAAAGAAAAAGTACCTATCTATAAGCTAGTTAAAGTACCAGTGAAAATACCTATTAAAAAAGCTGTCTTTAAAGTTATTGAAATACCTGTCTATAAAACAATTGAAGTACCGTTATATAAACCTGTCTTCAAACCAATTTATAAACCAATCTTTGAAGCAAAATATGTGACAGTAACTAAAGAAGTCATTACAACTGTGCGCGACCCAATATATGAAGAAATTGAAGTAGCTGATTTCGGTGCAAAGAAAAGTTCTGTAACTGCATTTGCAGGAGAAGTTTTAGTTTCTCCAGGAACCAACCACTTTAATCTTGCAAAACTAGATAAAGAATCTCTTATAGATGGTGTTACCCTTACATTGGTGGTAGGTAACAAAAATGGTAAAGTAGGAGAAGCTTTTGCTCAGTTAGTAGATAATAAACTTGTTTTAAGTCTTATTGAAGGAAAAGGTAACTTTGGAGTCTTGACTTTCACTGCAATCCCAACAGAAGACAATTATAATCCAACATCAGATGTCAAACATAACATTAACCTAGATTCAACAGGATCTAACCAATATGTAATGGATTGCCCAGATACAGATACATTCTATCTCTACATGCATTTCGATTCATATCAAGCTATTACTGGATACCATACAGAAAAAACCGATAAAATCATCGATTATAACGAATACGAAGTTATAACCTATGAAGATGTGGAAAAATTTGCAGGATGGGAATATAAAGGACTTTCCAATATAGTTATAGGAAAATACCTTGCAGGATTTGAAATCTACGATTACAAAACTGTAACAACTTGTATTGTCGATCACTATGAATACGAAAAGGTGTTTGATGGATGGACAACTATCTGGAAAACCATATGGGTTCCTGTATGGAAAATCGTCGACTACGTGTGGGTGTAAATAAAAATAAAAAAACTTTAAATAGGAAGCTTGCTTCCTATAACTTCTTTTTTTTAAACTATAGATGATTTATAAATAAAAATATAATAATTCTTACTAATGCCTTAATAATTCATCTTACAAATTCAATAAATATAAAAAAATAGCTATTTTTTCATAAAAACTATTAATAGTAAAGTTCATGACTTAATTAATAGTAAAATCTTAATTGATGAACTCTTAATATTCTAATCCATCTTTTAATTTAAATATTTTCAGTATTTAAAATATAATAAGGTGTATTTTTTAAATAAAAAAAATAATAAAAGCTAGATTAAATATAATGAAAATAATAAAAAATATAAGATTCTATTATTATATTTATAAGTATATATTCATTATATAAAAAAAAGCTAATAAAAAAAAATAGATAGAAAACTAACCTTCTATAAAAATTATAATTTTACTAAAACTATGTATTTCACTCTTATCACCAAATAACAGCAAATTTTAAAGTTGATAAAGTATAATATTTAAAATTAAAAATATTTAATAGATTTCTTGTATTTAAAATAGTGAACTTGAATAAGATCTTTAAAAAATACATTAACTCAAAATCATGGAAAATTGTGGAATTTCTAGGAAAATTAACATTTTGTATAAATAATGAAATAAGAAATTTTTAAAAAAAAAAACTCCAAAAAATTTACAAACTCTTAATTATAGTAAAAAATGGAACTTTTATAACTGATGAAATATTTATTCATGTTTATGCTTAGTAAAATTGAAATTGACACCATTTAACTATGAAAAAGATTAAAAAATTCATAAATAACTTTAAATTGAGATTAATTTTATAAATATTATATATTTCTTAAATTTCTTAAGCAAAAAAACTCCAAATAGAATATACAGTAGAATTTTTTGGAGTAAAAGGAGAATTAGCTTTCGTTGGATAAAACAATGAAATGAAAACTATTAATAAGTTTGGTAGGGAAATATTGTGGAAAAAAATCTTCATTTCTCTCTGATGAACTATTAAAAGAATTAAAAAAAGATTTTATCTTTTTTTAAAGAAAATTATAGTATTCATGAAGCATATACATTAATTAAAGAGAAATATAATACTGAATATTATTATAAACAAGTTTAAAAACTGTTCGGAAGAAATTTGCTATGAGTTATCGTTTGCCATTCCAGTTTATGAAAATAAACCTAAAATGCTGAAAAAATATTAATAAAACATCCCCTAAATAGACTTAAAAAGTGAATATTTAACTTTTTTAGATTTAGTTAGTAGTCAATTATGCTTTTAATTCTCGTGAAACTACGTATGAACCATGAACAAAAAATAAAATTGTAAAAAATCATATTAAATTAAAAATTAATGGAATCTAATAAATCTTATCTTATTAATTTAGATTGTATGAATTTATTTTTTAATATAACGATTATTTTTATATTTTGATGCAAATATTGTTCTAATTTCTTACTTTATAATACTCGAACAATAAATTTACTAAATGTTACAATAAGATTGAATCTTTAGTAACTATTCTAAAAAAGAAAGATTTATATATTATCATTTCCATTATTATCATAGTGATAAAAAATAGACTGAATAGTCATATAAGTAAATAATTTTCTAATGAATTAATAAGCTAATTGCACTTATAGCACAGTCCTCTACGTTATTCACTTTTTTATCACTACTGAAAAATTAAACGGAGGTGAAAAAATGAACAAAAAAAGGATACTTGTAAGTTTAATCTCACTATTTGTATTAGTTGTTGCAACAACAGGTGTTGTTTTTGCAGCTGACAATACATTTACAAATGATCAAGGCACTATTACTGCTTCTAACGATCAGTTTAGCAGTAATAACTGGAATTGGCAAGATAACTATGGTAAGGATGCTATAAAAGGTTCAGGAAACTGTAATCTAACAGCAGCTGAAGGAGTTTATGTCATAGGTAACCCAGTTACTAAAGCTGGTTCTCTTAATGAATGGTATGTTCAAGCTAATTTACCAGAAGATGTTAAATCAGTGACATTCCAATTATGGTACCAAGTTGAAATGAGTGAACTAAAAGGCAAACCTACTACTACTTATGTAACAACTATTACCGTTACTGGTGATGGTGTATTGGATTTAAATGCATACTGTACATTTATACATGGAACAGGTAGTAAAATTAATTCTGTCGCACTCAATCAAGTTGAAATAACTAAAAAAGAGAAAAAACCTATTTATAAGCTTGTTAAAGTACCTGTCAAAATACCTATCAAAAAACCTGTCTTTGAACCTATATATAAAAAAATATACAAACCAATATACAAACCAATATACAAACCAATCTTCGAACCAATATACAAACCAATATATGAAGCAATCTACGAGCCAATATACAAACCAATATACAAACCAATATATCAACCAATATACAAAACATACCAAAAACCAATATTTGAAAAAATATATGAGCCAGTATATAAAACATACACAAAACCAATATTTGAAAAATTATATGATCCAATATATGAGGTTATAGATGAACCTGTATATGGTGGAGTGCAAAGTTCTGTAACTGCATCAAATGATGCAGGTAGTGGAGCTACTGTTGTTCCAGGTACCAACCATTTCGCTTATGCGACACTAAATAAAGAAGACCTTGTTGAAGGCGTTACCCTTGAATTGGTGGTAGGTAATGGCTGCAATAAAGTTGGACAAACATTTGTTCAATTAGTAGATAACCAACTTGTTATAAAACTAATTGAAGGAAAAGGTATCTTCGGAGTTTTGACTTACAACACAATACCATATTCTGATAGTCCTTCTGGAAATCCAGTAAGCGACCTTAAACATTCCTATACTAACGAAGCTGTGATTGCTTGCCCAGATTTAGATACATTTTATATCTTCATGCATCTTGATTCATATCAATCTATTACAGGATATAAAAAAGTAACTACTGATAATATCATTGGTTATAAGTATGCAGGTAAAAAAATAGTAGACTATAAAATTATTACTACTGATGAAATCATAGGATACAGATATGTAGGTAAAGAAATAGTAGACTATAAAACTATTACTACTGATAAAATCATAGGATACACCTGTGAAATCATAGGATACACCGATGAAATCATAGGATACACTGATGAAGTCATAGGACAAAAATTTGTAAAATGGGAATTTAAAGGATTTTCCGATAAAATCATAGGATACAAATTTACAGGATTTGACTACAATACAATTATAGGATACACCTGTAAAATTATTGGTTATGAATTTGTAGGATATGACTACGATACAATCGTAGGATACAAATTTGCAGGATTTGAAACTGTATGGAAAACTATATGGACTTGTGTATGGCAGATTGTAGGATATGAGTATGTATAAATTAAATAAAAAAATTTTGAAATAGGAAACTTATTTCCTATTAATTTCTTTTTTTACCTGTGGATGATTTATAATAAAATAAATATTCATTTATAATTAATAATTCTCTTACAAATAAAATCAAATTTAAAAAAAAAAGCTATTTTTTCATAAAAACTATTAATAGTATATTTCATGACAATAATAGTGAAATCTTACTATGAATTTTTAATATTCAGATTTATCTTTAATTAAATTCATCATCTTCAAGATATCGATATTAGATTTATACTAACTAGGAAAAATAAAAAAAATGATTAATAGGTGATAAATTGAGATTTAATCAAAAAATTATCATAGTTTTTTTACTTCTAAGTGTTTTTGCAGTAGGAACACTACAATTTGTTGATACTGTTGAAGCAGCAGCATGGACCAAATATAATTCTGGGAAATTCACTAATGAGTACCCTGCTGCAGGTGAAAAAAAAATCATGACTTACCAATCATACATTAAAGGAACAAATCAACTATACGTTAATATATACTCTTATTCAAAAAAAACTAATAAGAAAAAATTAGATACAAGATTAACTTTTAATAAGAAAAATGGAATAATGAAAACAAAAATGATAGATTATAGTTGGAATTACACATCTCCAGAACAATTTAAAACATCTCAAAGTGTTAAAACTGCCTATAAGACTTCAATGAATGAACTAATTAAAGGTTTATCCGTTCCTCTAAAAAGTAAAGCCTTTAATATGAAAACATTTAAGGTGAAGAAGAACACCTTTAAAACTTATAGTGTTAAAAATGATGATTCTTTTTTTAGTGGGTTTATTTACAAAAATAATGAAGAATATATTACTTTTAGTCTTTACAAGGAAAATAATACTATAACATATGCCAAATTTAATCAAAAAAGAGTATTAACATCAGAAAAAAACTTCAACTCTACACAAACTCTCTCAACAATTTATAAAAACGAATTAGATAAAATTGTTAACAAAATCAAATTATCTTAAATAATTTTTATCTTTTTTAATCTTTTTCTCAACTTTTTATTTATTTCTTATCAATTTTAATTATTTTATTTATTCTTTTTTAAATAATAATCTTTTCTTACTTGAGTTTTTTATTAATATTCAACTCTAATTAATTTTTTTCTTTTTTAAAAGACTTCAAAAATTCCAGCAATTTATTAAAATAAAAAAAATTAATTTAAAAACATTGTAATTGCTATGAAAAAAATAAATAGGTTTTATAAAATTTTATTTAAAAATTAGTATTAACAGGGAATTTTAATGATTTAAAATCTAAAAATTCTTTAATATCATCCAAAGATTTAGATGAACCCATTTTTCTAAATTCATTAGCTATTGTTTTAATATCTCTTTCAAGAAGTTCATTGGCAATGGTATGATCACATACCACAGATTGTGAAACATCTATGATAACTGGTTTTTCATCTTTATTTAAAATATTAAATGTTGATAAATCACCATGAACTAAATGAGCATCTTTAACAAACTTTTCAATTTCAATAAGTAGCTTATCTAAAAAGTCATCAACATCTTCTGGATTTTGATTTTTAACAGTTTGAGCAGGATTTCCCAAGTCATCTCCAATAAACTCTAAAAGTAAAATATTATTTATAGCTACTATAGGTTCGGGAACATTTACATTTGCTTCTTTAGCTCTTTTCAAGTTCCTAAATTCCTTATTCACCCATAAATTTATTAAACGTCCTTTATTGCTAGATTTAAGATTGAATCTTGGGTCTCCTTGGATGTAATAATGCATTTTTTTAAAATCAGAAGTAGCTATTCTATAAATTTTTACAGCAACATAAGAATTATCGTCTCTAATTCCCTTTAAAACATTAGCTTCTTTTCCAGTACTAATTGCCCCATTAAGAACTGTCATATAATTATGATTAGCTAATTTATATAGTGTCTCAAGAGTTCGCTTGTCAAATATTTCACTAGCAACTCTCCTATCCTCTACACTTTTAATTCTTTTTTGAGATGCGATTTTTTCCATTTTGAAGTCAGCTTTAGCTATTTTATCTTTCATAAAAACCTCAAAAATCTGGTTATGTTTTATTAAAAAGGAAATTTCTATAAAATACATTGCTATTAGTAATAATGATAATAAGATACTAACAATGAATAATTAAATGATATATTAATTATTTGATTATTGAATATGAAAAACCATTTAATAAAAATCAAAATGTAGAAAGATAGCTTAATAATTAGCTATTTCTTTTGAAAAAATTTAATCTATAGTATATTAAACAAACTACATTTTTAAATAGCCTTTTCTTTCTAGCCAATTAGATTCTGTTCTTGTATATCTCCAAATAACATCTGCTTTTTCATCACTTTGGAAATCCCAAGGCTTTACTAAAACAACATCTCCTTCCCGTATCCATATTCTTTTCTTCATTTTCCCAGGGATACGTGTCATTCTAAGATTTCCATCAGAACATCTAACTCTTAACTTTCCATGACCCATAATTTGCTCTACAACACCAGGTATTTCTCCTCTTCTTGGAGTTCTAACTCTTTTAAATGGTTGTGCTCCTTGATCTCTACTCAAAAACTCTCCTCCTATTAGAAACTTTATGTTTCAGAATTTACATACATTAAGATAATAAAATAAAATTTTATAGAAATGATAAAATTTGTAATTTGAAAAAATTTATTATCAATCAACTTTATTATCAATTTAATAAATAATTAAAATTTAGATATAAAATAATAATATCTTATATATGATTTGTTTTTATATCTCCTCGTATAAATACTATGATACACAGAGTTAGAAAATAATATAATTCAGATAATAATAAAGCAATAAAAACTAATTACTAATCAATATATTATCAAAATAAATCTACAAACTCATATTAAAAGCATCTAATTGTTAAAAAAAATAAAGTAATCATGAAAAATTTGAATACCTACAAAAATTGAATAACTATAATATTTATCAAATATTATCTAAATAAATAAGATTTAAACTGTGAAAATATATCAAACTAATAACAATTGAGGAGTATCAAATGGGTACAGAATTTCTAAAAATAAAAGAAGTAAAAGAAGCAAATGATATCATGAAAAAATTATTTAATAAACTTTATTCTCCAAAATCAGAGGAAGTAGCTATTGAAAATAGCTATAAAAAAGTATTATTTCAAGACGTGAAAAGTTCAATTAATCTTCCTCCTTTTAATCGCTCATTAAAAGATGGATTTGCATTAAAATCAAAAGACACATTTGAAGCTACAGAAGAAAATCCAAAGATGTTAAAATGTATTGATACTGTTGAAGCTGGATCTTTTAGTAATAAAACCGTGAAACAAGGAGAATGTATAGAAATAAGTACTGGTGCTACAATTCCTGATGGTGCAGATGCGATAGCTATGGTTGAATTTTGTGAAAAAGAAAATGATGAAGTTCTCATCCTTAAAAGTGTCCCGCCAAAACAGGATATAGCTGTAAAAGGTTCTGATATTGAAAAAAATAAATTACTTCTAAAAAAAAGAACCATCTTAAGCCCAGATAAAATTGGGGTTTTAAGTGCTCAAGGAATTGAAAAAATAGCTATCTTCAAAAGCCCAAAAATAAGTGTGATTTCAACTGGAAATGAGCTTTTAAAAGAAAATGATGAAATGAAATATGGGAAAATTTATGACGTTAATACAAATGCAATTAAAAATGCAATTATATCCTGTGGAGGAAATGGAGTAGCCAAAGGGATAGTAAAAGATAGCTATGGTGAGGTAAAATCAGCTATCCAACAATCCCTTAAAACATCAGACATTGTTATATGTTCTGGAGGAACATCAGCAGGTGTTGGAGACGTTTTAAGGCATGTTTTAGATGATATTGGTGAAGTAATTATACATGGAATCTCTGTTAAACCTGGAAAACCAACTATTATTGGGAAAATTGATGAAAAACTAATTGTTGGACTTCCTGGGAATCCTGTTTCAGCACTAATTATTTTTTATGTATTCATAGCTCCAAATATTAGAAGATTAGCAGGTTTAAATGAAATTGAAAAAAGTAAAATAGTTACTGCTACTCTTTCAAAGAGATTGCATTCATCTAAAGGTAGAATGCAATATAGTTTAGTTAAATTAGAAGACCACTTAGCTATTCCTATCATTAAAGATTCAGGAGCTATTACATCATTAGCTGATGCTGATGGTTATGTTAAAATTCCAAAATCAGTTGAGTTAATAGATAAAGGAGAAAAAGTTAAAGTGAATTTATTTAATGATTATTAATAGCTAATAATTTTAATTGAAAAAAATATTAAAAGAATTTAATAAAAACAAAAAATCAATAGAAATTATGAAAATTATATAATTTTTATAGGTTTTTAAACTTAATAGTTGAAACCATTAATTAGAAAAAATCAAAATAAACCATTATAAAAATCATTGAAAATTACTATAAAATTAATATTTAAAATTACTATAAAATTAATAAAAAAATAATTTTATAATAAATTTATTACCACCCCCTAAAAAAAAATATTATAAATTATTATATATTAGATGTGTTATCATGGAAATTAAAGAGAAAATCATAGAAGAAGAAAAATTAGCTATTATAAATTATAAAGGTCCTGTTAAAGACATGTATATTTTAATTAGTAAATTAACAACTTGGGTAGAGGTAAATGAAGTTGAAACAACTGGACCTCCTTTCGCAATTTATTATACAAGCCCAGATAAGGTAGATGAAGATAAGATGATATATGATATGGGAATACCAATAGATGATGACTCTGATATTGAAGGTAATGATGAAATAAACATTGTTGAATTATTAAAGCATAGAGTATTAGCTATTATCCATAAAGGATCTTATTCTACAATAAATAAGTCTTACAAAAAAATGGTAGATTATTCCATTGAAAACAATTATGATATCATCGGATCCCCAAAAGAAGTATATTTCAACACTCCTTATGAAGTCCCAGAAGAAGAATTAATAACTGAAGTCCAATTTCCAGTGATTAAAATGTGATTTCCTTTCTATATTTTTTAAAATTTTTAATATATTCTATATTTCATTTCACAAAAACTGCAAGTAAACTATAAAATTTCATGATTTTTATTTCTTATTTGAGAAGTTTATTTATTATTTATGAGGTTTATTTCCTATTTATGAAGTTTACTTCTATTTTTTTATTTTAAAATTTATCCTATTTTTTAAAAAAAAATAAAAATTATTATGTAAAATAGTATATGAAACATTATTCATTATATAAAAATATATTTAAAAAAAAATAAATTTTTATTTAATAAGTTTTTTATTTTTAAATTTTAGAAAAAACTTAAATCCACAGTATATTCGAATCTAATGAATTCTACTAATTTTTTGAAATAATATGTTGTTATGTTTTTATTTAGGTGTTTTTGATTTTTTAGAGCTATATTTACTGTATTCTCTTTTTCCATTAATTGTTATGTATGATCTGATTACATAATAGTATTTTTTCTTTTTTAAGTTTTTATCTATATATTTGAGTGTATTTCCATTAGTTATAGTTTTTTTAAGCTCATATTTTCCATTTAATTTTGTAGATCTGAAAATTTGATAACCAGAAGCTTTTGAAACCTTATTCCACTTAATAGTAATCTTTTTACTACCACTAACTAATGAAAATGAAGGTGTTTTTGGTTTATTAACAGTATTCTGATTATTACTTTTCTCATTAGCTTTTACTTCTCCAAATAGCTGTAACCAATATGGAGTGTTTCCTCCAATGTAACCTATACCAATACTTTTATACTTAGGATTTAGTATGTTATTTCTGTGCATTGGTGAATTCATCCAAGTTTTCATAACACTTGCTGGTGTTTTTTGTCCAGCTGCAATGTTTTCAGCTCTTATTTTAGATGAAACAGTATAATATTGAGATCCATCAGGTCTTACATGACTAAATTTCGTTTTTAATTCACTAGTTCTTATTTTTGCAGCATTAAATAAATCATTATCCATTACCAATGGTGGAACACCAGCTTTTAATCTTTCTTTATTTACTAAATCTAATACTTGATATTCATAACTTGATGATACAGCAACAACTTCTTCAGCAATAATCAAAGGCATTATTCCTACACAAAATAAAATTAATATAGCTAATATTAATTTTAAAAAATTATCTTTTCTTCTCATATTGTTTCTCCACTAAATTATTTTCAATTCCTCTATTTTCCCTCTTTCACTAAATTATCTTCTCATGAGTAAAGTTATATTATAAACATAGTTGATAGTATTATGAAAAAGTATTAAAATAATATTAATTGTTATAAATATATGTTATAAAACCTATTTAAAGTTAATTTAATAAAAAACAATAGTAATTAAAAAACCTCAATTTCTAACATTCCAAAAAAAAATAGCTTTAAAATAGCATTGTTTTTAATTGGTAGAATTTTATTAGTTATACTATTCTCAAGTAAATAAAAAAAATAAATTCAGTATTTTTATGAATTATATTTGTAATTATCAACTTATCAATGGATATTCTTATCTAAGTAATGTTTAATCTCATTATTAGCTATTATTTCAACATTTTTTAAAGGAATGTGCCTTTTCATAGCTATTTTCTTTATATCTTCATATTCTGCTCTTGAAGATATAATTTCATCATTTATGCATCCTATTTTAAATCTAATTGTCTCTTTTTTCCCATTTATGTCAAGATCAAGTGAAATTATATTTCTTTTAGCTAGCCCCCTATGGGTGTGCGAAGATATTCGTATTCCAAGTGTTCCAGTTTCTCTAAAAATAGCTTGGATTAATTTATCACTATCCTTTTTCTTTGAAATAACCTTAAGAAGATGTCCTGGTCTATTTTTCTTCATAATTATTGGAACAATAGCTACATCCTTAGCTCCCATCCCCATTAATTTTTCAAAAAGGTAGCCAATTGTTTCTCCAGAAAGATGATCAATGTTCGTTTCAAGAACTTCAATAGTTTGAGTTTCTATAATATTCTCACCTTGAACAAGTCTTAAAACATTTGGAAAATCAAGATCTTTTTTTCCAGCCCCATATCCAATATTTGTTGGTTTTATCATTGGTTGAAATTTTTTAAATTCATCACAAATTTCAAGATAAATTGCAATCCCAGTAGGGGTAGCTAATTCAGTAGCTACTGGCCCTCCAAAGCAATTAACTCCTTTTAGCATTTCCATGACAGCAGGAGCCGGGATCGGAATTCTACCATGAGAATTTTCAATGACTCCTCCACCTAAAGCTATTGGAAGACCTATAACTTTTTCTTTTGAATTATTAAATCCTAATTTACAGTACCCAAAAATAGAACCAAAAACATCAGCTACTGCATCAGCAGCTCCAACTTCATGAAAATGAATTTTTTCTAAAGATTGTCCATGAATTTTAGCTTCACTTATAGCTATTCTTTTAAAGACTTCTTTCGAAATATCAAAAACTTCTTTTGAGATTAACTGTTTATCTTTTTCAAGCTCCTTTTTTTCAATTTTATCAATTTTTAACAAAAGATTCTTATAAGAAATGGTTTGATTATCTTTTTCACATGTTTCAACTTCTAAATAAGTTGTTTCAATTCCTGATTTATTAATTTTATTAACATGTACTTTGATTTCGCTGAAATCATTAGATACAGTTTCCATGACTTCTTTCATTTTATTTGGATCAACTCCTAAATCAATGAAAGCTCCAGCTATCATATTTCCAGCTATTCCTGCATTTTGAGGATCAATAATTAATACCATTAAGTTCCCTCTATGATTATATAAAAAGTGCCATTGGTTTAAATAACAATGAATAATATAAAAAAAATATTAGATAAATTTTCTAAAAATTAATTATTTTAAAAAATTAACAAAATTTTTAAACATTTAAATTATAATATGTAATGAGTTGTAAATAATATTTTGGAAATTAATATATTAAATTTTAAAAAAAATATTTATCTTTCATATCTCAAGGATTCTAGGGATAAAGCTTTGGGGAATTATTTTGAAAAATAAAAAAAAGAAAAAAAGAAAAAATATTTCTGAAAATATATCATTTTATAATGATTCAAACTTATTTCATTTAACTTGTTCAGATTATTTTTTATCTATAAGTGATTTAAATATATCTGATGGAATAAATATTACAAAAAATATCTTAATATTCTCTAAAAAAGTTGAAAAAAAATATAATTCTATAAAAAAAGCTGTTTCATCATTCAGAAAAAACAAAAAACTCAAGGGCACATATATTGCACAAAAAAATTGGGAAAATGTTTATTATTATATTGAATCTTCAGAAAAAGTAAAAATTATTTCATTTCTAAACACAAACCTAAATCTTAAAAATATAAGCAATAAGTTACAAGTAAACAGTAGTAAACAAGGTTTTCAAAAAGGAAAATTAGATTTAGGACAAATTATAATTATAAACAACATTGTAAGTCCAAAAAAATTGATAGAATATTATAAAATAGCAATTGAAGCTAGAATGAAATATTTCGAACATTTAAAACTTCCAGAACACATTCAAAAAATTGCAAACAATAATGAATTTTTAGTGATTGCATCAACAATTCCAAAAAAGTTTGTTAAAAAAGATAATAATGATCTTTCTTACGTTTTTAATCAATATTTTGAAGAAAGTATTTCAAAAGAAAAACAAACCACAAAAGAAAACCTAGAAAAAACACCACCACAAGAAAAACAAACCACAAAAGAAAACCTAGAAAAAACAACTTCACAAAAAAAACATTTGCAGGAAAAAGATAAAAAAGAAAAAGAAGATGATATTGAGAAAGAATTAATACAAACTGTGGTTAAAAGTTGTAATAATTGCTTAAAAAAAGTTAATATCTCTTTTGGAATTTTAGATTATATAATAGCTGAGGGTGTAAGTATAGATGCTCTTGTAGATGCTGGAATGGAATTATGTGTTAATGTAGAAAAAAGTAAAGAGCTTAGAAAAAAATTAAAAAAACAACTATTAAAATCTCTCGAAGATTTAAATGTTATAGCTCTTTTAATGTCAGCTATTCGTTGTGAAGATGATTTTCAGAGCAACAGACTTAGAGAAGTAGATGTTAGTAATGATCCCTCCTATTTATATACTGATGAAGTTTTAGGAATAGCCATTGCTAATCAAATAGCTGGAACAAAAGCTATATTTAATTTCAAAAGATATGATGAAGAAAAACCAGGAATAATATCTAAATTAGGACCTATGGTTGATGATATCTTTGCAGGACTTGTAGCTGGTTGTATGTCAAAAATATTTGAAGATGAATATTAAATTGAAAAAATAAAACAAATTCATCCTAAATAAAAAAATAAAAATAAAAATTTAAAATATAAAATATAAAAAAAACTATTAGAATATTGTTTACATATAGTTTAGATTCAAATGATCAAATAATATATTTAGTATGAACCATTCTTTAAATAATAACTAAGGAATAATTAAATGTCTGAAAAAGATAAAATAAAAGATGATTATTTCAGAGAAGAAAAATCATCTATGCTTCGCTCTATTGGTGGGTTAATTACATTTTCAACTATTCTTCCCTTAAACAGTTATACCTCAATAGAAGAAATGGCTAAAATGACTTGGTTTTGGCCATTAATTGGGGCTTTTATTGGAGTCATTGGACTAATCATTAGCTATTTCTTATTAGAAATATTGTTTCTTCCTTCCCTTGTAGTTGCAGCTATTTCTTATAGTTTTTTTTTAATAATAAATGGGTTCCACCATATGGATGGACTTATTGATTTTGGGGATGCAATTATGGTTCATGGCTCTCCAGAGGAAAAGATAACTGTCATGAGAGATTCCATGATTGGGACTGGAGGAATAGCTATCTTCTTCATTGTTGCTATAATAACTGTTTCCACCTTAAATTCGATATTAGCTATTGGAATTATTTCTCCTATTATAATTTGCGAAATGTCAGCGAAGATTGGTTTACTTAGTTCTTGTATTTCATCAAAACCAGGCCCCGATGGGACTGGAAAATATTTTATTAAATCTATGACCATTTCAAAGTTTATAATAGCTTTAATTTTAGCCATAGCTATTTCTTACTTATTGGCTAGCTTTATTGGAGTATTTGGAGTTCTTGGAGGAGTATTCGGAGGAGCTTTCATGTCTTATATCAGCGAAAAAAACTTCAAAATAGCTACAGGTGATGTTCTAGGAGCTTCAAATGAAGTTGGAAGAATGTTTTCTCTTTTAACTATGATTATAGCTTTAATTTGGATTTAATATAGTTTAAATTATTTTTTTAATGATTATTAATTTATTTATTGTGATAATGATGAATATTAATGTTTTGAGATTAAGTCATAGAGTAAAAAGAGATGCTAGAATTACGACTCATGTTTGCTTAACATCAAGAGCATTTGGAGCTTCTAAAATTTATTTAAGTGGAGAAAGAGATGAAAAATTAATAAAAAATGTTCAAAAAGTTGTGAAAAATTGGGGAGGTTCTTTTAAAGTAGAGTATAAAAAAAATTATATGAATTTAATTGAAGAGTGGAAAAATAATGGTGGAGACGTTATACATTTAACAATGTATGGATCTCAAGTGCAAAATATTATCGAAGATATAAAAAAATCATCTAAAGATAAGTTGATTGTTGTTGGTGGATCAAGAGTTCCAACAAAGATATATAATAATTCAGATTGGAATGTGTCTATAACAAATCAACCCCACTCAGAAGTTTCATCATTAGCTATTTTCCAGCATATGCTCATGGATGGTCGTGAATTTAATCTCAAGTTTGATAATGCTATTTTTGAAGTTATTCCAGTTTCAGAAGGAAAAAAAGTTATAATCAAAGATGAAAATAAAGACTATATATAATAATATAAATAATAAATATTATAAATCAAGTACAAAACTTTTTCCTACATTATTTATAATATTTATTTACTTTATTTTTTTAATATTAAAATCCATATTGATTTTTAATGTTAATATTCATAATAATATATAAATGAATTATGTTAATAAAAAAGAGAATAATAAGATTATTTATATAAAAGAATTTTTAATAAATAGTTCTTTTATGATTAATTCTGAAAGATATAATACTACTTATTAATAAATAATTCTCTTTTTAGTAATTACTATAAATTGTAATACTATTTATTGAAAAATACTCTCTCCATGAGCAATAGCTACAACCCCCGGAATATTAACAACATTTAATTTAAAAATAGCTTCTATTCCTTCTTCTTTATATGCAGCGACTTTTTTTGATTTTATACAATCTGTTAACAATGCTGCTACTGAAGGAGTCACAACAAAAATAGATTTTTCCTTGTTTAAGGCATTTTTTGTTAGTTCATTAAGTGATCCTTTTCCAATGTGAATTTTAACTCCAGCTTTAGATAATGCAGGAATGCTTGTTTCAATTTCTTTTTTATTGCTTGTGGTTGGAGCTATTCCTGCCCCACTAACAGCTGTATGCATAATAGCTATTCCTTTTAAATCAAATGGAATCTCATTTTTAACTATTTTTTCCTTTAATTTAGGTAGAACTGCATCTCTTCCTGTATAAATTGTTCCACAAATAGCTATTTTATCTCCCACTTTCAAGTTTTCAATAGTTTCTTTAGAAGCAGGAGTTTTTACAATTTTCATTATAGTTATATAATTATTTAATATTATTAAACTCTCTTATAAAATTCCATTATATAAAAAGATGGAAAAAACTTTATTAAAACTTAAATAGATTAAAAAGTCTTAAAAAAATATTAGTAATTAAAAAATTTGGGATTGTCCATTTTTTAGTTGGAATTTTTTATTTTTCGTTTAATTTCCCATTTTTTGTTTTGCAATGTTAAATATTCTTTTAAACCTTTTATAGTTTTGAATATTTTCTTTATAGAT
>JAITUQ010000046.1 GCA_031286225.1 Candidatus Methanorudis spinitermitis | reverse complement strand
TATTTTTAATATAAAATATTTAACAACTGTACTTTTACCAATAAATCATAATTACAAATTTTTAGTAATGAAATACCTCCAAACAACCCGTAAAAAATTTACACAAATCAGACACCTTGCTATTTCCTATAGTTTTCTATAATGA
The DNA here is from genome assembly GCA_031286225.1 of Candidatus Methanorudis spinitermitis. Lineage (GTDB taxonomy): Archaea > Methanobacteriota > Methanobacteria > Methanobacteriales > Methanobacteriaceae > Methanorudis > Methanorudis spinitermitis. The sequence goes on along the minus strand of JAITUQ010000046.1, from coordinate 42,240 downwards.
AAATGATAATTAATTTTTTAGTATTTCATCTATAGTCTACTACCCAAGGTTTACTACAGATGATTTATTTATTTATTTTCTATTAATTTTAATTCTCGCTGCTGAAAATCATTTTTTTTGGATTTTTAATTTAATAATATGATTTAAAGTTAAATAAATTTTTTTTCAATATAACTATTGTTTTATTAGTAAAATGTTTAGGAATTATTGAACTAATATCTTAATTACTTAAATTTTTCTAAAAAACTTTTAAAGTAACTTTATAAGTTTACAACATTGATTTCAAATAGAAAAATTTATATTAATGGATTTTATATTATAAAACATAGATATGAATAGTTTTATCAGATAAATATTGAATACTAATAAGTATAAAAAATCATCCTAATAGTGTATGTGTAGATAATATGAAAATTAATCCATTATATCTTGATCTTATCGATGGGAAGATAGAGGGTGCTTATAAATTTCCATTTTACTTCATATGCCATAGAATACCCAATCGAACATTTAAAATTAAGAAATATTATTTTCCTGTATGTGCAAGATGCACAGGAATTTACATTTCAGGATTCATATATTTTTTCATTGCTACATTTACTCCTATAGTTTATAGCATAGAACTAATAATATTAGCTATATTATTGATTATTCCCACAGCAATTGATGGAATATCTCAATTGCTTAACAAAAGAGAAAGTAATAATAGTTCACGGTTTTTAACAGGATTGTTAGCAGGCCTAGGACTTGCGATATTAGCAAAAGCAATAAAATTCATCATAATTTATTAAAAAATGAATATGAGGTGTTATATTAAATGACAAATGGAGAAGAAGAAATAAATGGGGAAGAACAAGTTCCAACTCAACCAATCCCTGAGGCACAGCCAACACAGCCTATAAGTGAAAAAAAATCATCAACAAACACTATTTTAATAATAGTAGGCATCATTGCAATTTGTTGTGTTGGAGCAGCGGTTGTCGTTTTTACTGGTGCATTGACATTTGATGATTGGTTTGGACCCATATACAGCAATGAAACAATTGGAGGACACGTATTTAAAATACCAATTGAATTTGAAAAAGACTTTTCAACATCTGCAAAAAGTTATGTACAATTTAAAAATGATAAAAGCCAATTTATAAGGATACTGGACATGAATGATCAATTTGATCTATATTCTTTTGCATTGGTACTTGCTACGGAACTTGGCGTTGATGGTAACAGGGTTTATATTAATGGAACACCAGCTTATAAATATAATACTGTTGATACTGATGGCTCTGGTCAATCAATGTATACATATGCTATAAATTTACAAGGGGACACTTTTGTAATTTCATTAAGTCGAAATATTCAAAATCCTGAAGAGTTCCTAGCAAACATAACAAGTAATGCTTAATGAATTATTATGTTATGAATATATAAGATTTATATTTTTACAATAAGTAAAAATACTCTAAATCTGGAGGATTTTAGCAATTGCTATAATCCTAAACTTTTTTTTTAAAAACTTACTAGAAAAATAATTTATTCTTTTATGGGAGAGTATTGTTATAATTTTGGAGCTGTTTTACAATTAATTTTATTAGAAGAATAATCTATAAAAACCTTTAATAAAAAAATATAGATTAAAATCTTTTAAAATTAGTTTCTATGAGACAATTTCTCTTCTGGAACATTAGTGTTTGAAAAAACATTAAAAAAGTAAAAAACAATTAATACATAGCTATTTTTGGCTACTCTTTTGATAAATTAAATTATGATGATAAAAAATAATAAATTTATAATGTTTGAATTTAAATAAACATTATTTTTGGGGTTTTGCTAAAATAGCCAATTTTTATCATTTATTATAATTTTGACTATATGAATATAATAGTAAAAATAAAATTAACTCAAATAAAATTAGTTAAATCAAATGGAATATGGTGATTTTATGGAAGAATACGTGAAATTTGAAAGAGAAGCTGATAGATTGGAAGTTTTTATTATAAGGCCTCTTTTTAGTATTGTAATAGGGATTGTGGTGGCTATTTATGGGATAATAGCTGAAATATGCCTGATAATACAGTGGTTTGTGGTTTTAATAAGTGGTGAGAGAAACGAAGGTCTTAATAATCATATAAAGAATTATGTTGAATATTTGCTTCAAATATATCCTTATGTGTGCAATTTAACAGATGAACGCCCTGAACTAAGTCATCAAAAAATGAAAATGTACATAGAAAGATAGAATAAAATAATAATTAAAATGAATTTTTAATAAAAAATATAGATTATAGTATTTTGTGATTTTAATGCGTATTGGATGGGCTATTACAGGAGCTGGACATTTACTTAGTGAAAGTGTTGAAATTCTTGAAAAATTAGCTAATAATCATGAAATAACAGTTTTTCTATCTAATGCTGGAGAAGAAGTTTTAAAGATGTATGGGCTTTATGAAAGAGTAGCTAAAATAACTGGAGGATATTATAGGGAATTAGCTATTGATAGAAATCAAAGATTTAGTTATCCTATTTCTGGAAGATTTTCCCTTGGAAAATATGATTTATTGATTGTATCTCCTACAACTTCCAATACAGTAGCTAAAATCGTCAATGGAATTTCAGATTCTATTGTTACCAATGTAGTAGCTCAATCTGGAAAAGGTAGAGTAAAAACTTTAATTGTACCTGTTGATATTGAATCAGGAGATGTTGAAACAGTTTTACCTTCAAAACTTGAACTTGAAAAATGTACAGGCTGTGATGTTTGTGAAGCATCAAAAAGTTGTTCTCAAAATGCAATAATATCAAAAACAGAAATTGATCTTTTAAAATGTATTGGTTGTGAAGAATGTAGAGATGCTTGTCCTTTTGGAGCTATATCTGCTGGAAAATTAATAGACATTCACATGAGGGATATTGATATTGAAAACACACATAAATTAATTCTCATGGAAGGAATAACAGTTTTGAATAATCCAAATGAAATTAAAGATTATGTTATTTAATTCCCTTCTAAATTACTTTTTTTAAAATTTGATATAATTCAATTAAATTTAAGCTTATTATAAAAATATTCTTTTTTAAAAAAATAATAGTATAATAATTATTTATATTTAAAAGTAATAATAATTCTAAATTTTTTGTATTTTTATTTTTTATTATTAAGTATTTTTATTTTTTAAAATTTCTAAATTTTCTATTTTAAAATGTTAATTTTTACGCACTTAATGTTTGTATAAACTTTTAATTTTTCAAATATTCTTTTAATAGGGACAAAAGAATTAAATAATAAGTTTTTACCATGTTAACAATTATATAAGCAAGAGATGAAAACAATTAAGGAGTTGTATAATGGGCTTAATGAAATATTTTATAGAACAAAGTATAAAGCCAGAAGGTGTTATTGGGAGAATCATGCTAAAAATAATGAATAACACTCATAAAAGTTTGTTTCAATTAGGTTTATCAAATATAAATCTTGATGAGAATTGTAAGTTATTAGATTTAGCTTGTGGTGGAGGAAATTTTTTGAAAATTGCATCAAAAAAACACAAAAACATAAAATTATTTGGTATAGATTTTTCAAAAGAAGCAATAAGAATAGCATCTAAAAACAATAAAAAAGATATACATAATGGTAAAATACGTTTACTGCAAGGAGATATTGGAAAAATACCATTTACTGATAATTATTTTCATGTCATTACAGCATTTCAAACACACTTTCATTGGGAAGATTTATCAGATAAAATAAAAGAAATATATAGGGTATTAAATGAAAATGGCCAATTTATAATTGTAGCTGAAAAATATAAGGTAAACTATCACATGGAAAAGTATAAAACAGAAAATGATATTAAGGAATTGTTTGATAAGGCTGGATTTGAAAATATTGAATATAAAGAAACTAAAGATAATATGTTTATTACAGGAGTAAAAATAATCCCTGTATCAAGGGAATAATGAATATGATTATTTCGTTATAATCTTTTATTAAAATTTGGATTTTCTAAAGGTTTTTTTACTATCTAAATTCACAAACAAAATTTAATTTATCTCCAATAGCTATTTGGTGTTTTTCAATTGATTCTTTTTCCATTTCTAAAATATAATCAGCTGGTCTTTTTGGAATGTAAAGATTCCATGGAGAAATCTGAGCTAGTTCAAAAACTTTTTTATTTTTATCAAGAAAGACTACATCAATTGTAAATCTCATAAAAAATGTATGTATTGAAGAGGAAATCTTATGATTGTCTTTTTTAGGCTTTAATACAAGAACATAATCTACTTTCTTTTTAAACATTAATCCTTTTAGTCTTGAGAAATAGCTATTTGCAAATTTTAAAGTAGCTATTACTTGATTATTTTCAAAATTATTATTATTAATTGCACGTCTATCAATAGAAGATTCTATTTTTTCTTTAATCAGTAATGTTTTTGAATAGCTATTTTTTTTTATTTTATCACTAGTTCCATTAATCTAATAATTTTTAAAAAATATTTTATTATTAATATTTATATTTTTAGCACTGTAAATAAGAACATTTATTTATAATATTTTAATAAAAGATAATACATAAACTTGTATAATATTTAAGATAAAAATTTAACAGATTAATTTAAAGTTTAAGCATGTTAATTCATAAGTTTTGCAGATTAATTTAAAGCTTTATCATCTTTAATTTAAAAATTTAATATATTAATCTTAGATTTTTCAAAATTAACTAATTTATTAAGTTATTAATCAAATTTTTTAAAATTAGCTAAATTTTATATATTAATATTATATTTTTTAAAATTACTAATTATGAGGGTATTTATGAGAAATATTATTGTTGAAGAACTTAATCAAAGACCAATTGAAAAGTTAGACATTGAATTAGTAGAAAGAAAAGGTATTGGGCATCCTGATAGTATAAGTGATGGAATAGCTGAATCTGTAAGTAGGGCTCTTTGTAATCTTTATTTAGATGAACTTGGAGGAGTTCTTCACCACAATACTGATGAGGTGCAAATTACTGCAGGAGAATCAGATCCTAAATTTGGTGGGGGAGAAGTAATAAAGCCAATATATTTCTTACTCACTGGTAGAGGAGTTTCTGAATATAAAGATAAAAAATTAGCTGTTGATAGAGTAGCCATTCAAGCAGCTAAAGAATATTTATCTAAAAATATAATTAACCTCAATGTAGAAACCGATACTGTAGTTGAGTGTAGAATTGGTCGTGGATCTGGAGACTTAGTAAATGTATTTAAGCGGAATGGTGCTCCTTCTTCAAATGATACTTCTTTTGGTGTAGGTTATGCACCATATTCTGAAGTTGAAACAATTGTTTTAGCTACTGAAGAATTATTAAACTCAAAACAATTTAAAAATAAATATCCTGCTGTTGGTGAGGATATTAAAGTAATGGGTCTTAGAGAAAATGATGAGATAACGCTAACTGTTGCTTGTGCTATGATTTCAAAATACTTAGCAGGTAGAGATGAATATATAGCTATCCGTGAGGAACTTAAAAATATTGTATTGAATTTAGCTTCTAAACATACAGATAGAAAAATAAATGTTTTGGTTAATACTGCTGATAATGATGAAGTTAAAGATGAAAAAGGATATTTTTTAACTGTCACTGGAACATCAGCTGAAATGGGGGATGACGGCTCTGTTGGAAGAGGTAATAGAGCTAATGGTCTTATAACTCCTAATAGGCCAATGTCTATGGAAGCTACTTCTGGAAAAAATCCTATAAATCATGTTGGCAAAATTTACAATATTCTATCCAATGAAATAGCTAATGATATTGCAAATAATGTTGAAGGTGTTAAACAAGTAAATATACTGCTTCTCAGTCAAATTGGTAAACCTATTGACAAGCCGAAAGCAGCTACTTCTCAGTTAATATTGGAAGATGGATATAAGATAGATGAGCTAAGTAAAAAAGTCGAATCTATTGTAGATGGGTGGCTTGGGAATGTTTCATCTGTCACTGAAAATGTTATTAAAGGGAAAGCTCGAACATTTTAAAGAAAGAGTCATTTATTTGACTAGTTCATTTACAACATATCATTTTCTTTCATGTTTTTTTCATTTAATGAAAATCAGAAACACAGGATTATATGAAATCTTTGATTTATTAGAAAAGTTTCACTTTTTAAAACTATCTTAAATCTTTGATTTTACTATCTTAGAAAAACTTGTTTTTCTAAATTAAAAAAATATTAAATTCTTTTTCATTGCATTTTAAATTATCAATAGACTATATTTTTAATATAAATATAATAAAAAAGGTTAATCTAAATATAATATTTTAAATATTTTCATAGGATTTAATTTATTGGAATTAATGTTTTTTAAAATTTTTAGGTATAATCTACATTGATTTAATTTAAATTTGAAATAATCACAGTCCTTATAATTAATTTCTTATTTTTTATCATTGTTAGGAGAGTTCACATGCCAATCAAAGAGGCAGAAAAATCATATCAATATCATAAAATTGAAAAGGAAATTCAAGATTTTTGGGTTAAAAATCAAGTTTATTCTAAAACACAGAAATTAAGAGAAAATGGTCCAAAATATTCATTTTTAGATGGACCTCCTTATTGTAGTGGTGAAATACACCTTGGAACAGCTTTGAACAAGATAATTAAAGATACATATATTCGATTCAAGTCTATGAAAGGATTCAATCTTAGACGCCAAGCTGGATGGGATACTCATGGACTTCCAATTGAACATAAGGTAGAACAGCTATTGGGTATAAAAAATAAGCAGCAAATTGAGGAAGACATTGGAATAGCTAACTTTGTCTCGCACTGTAAAGAATTTGCAACAAAAAACAAAGACGTAATGACCGAGCAGTTTAAAGACCTTGGAGTTTGGATGGATTGGAATTCACCTTACATAACAATGGATTCAAAATATATGGAATCTTGTTGGTGGACATTAAAAAAAGCCCATGAGAAAAATCTTTTGATTAAGGATAAAAGAGTCATTAGTTGGTGTCCAAGATGTGAAACTGCATTAGCTGCTGCTGAAATTGATTATGAAGATAAAGAAGATCCTTCTATTTATATTAAATTTCCATTAAAAGAACCATTTTTAGATAACGCGAAAAATCCTGAAAATTTAAATGAATTTTTTTTAGTTTGGACAACTACTCCTTGGACTCTTCCAGCTAACTTAGCAATTTGTGCGAACCCTGATTTTGATTATTCTTTTATTAAATTTAATAATGAAATATTAATTTTAGCTACTGATTTAGTTGAAACTATATTCGGACCTAGAGAAAAAACTAAAAAAATTAAAAAAGAAACAGACAAAGTTGATGAGTCTGGAAAAGCTATTGTAGAGATTGAAGAAAGAAAAAAAATTATCTACGAAGTTTTAAATGTAGTTAAAGGAACAGATCTTCAATCTAAAAACTACCTTTATCCTCTTTTAGATGAAATACCTAAACAAATAGAATTTGATAAAATAGCTAATGTTCACACAATTTTATCGGGAGATCATGTTGAGTTAGGCGAAGGAACAGGTTTAGTCCATACAGCTCCAGGACATGGTCCAGATGATTTTGAAATAGGTAAAAAATATGATTTACCAATATTTTGTCCAGTTAATGGTGAAGGAGACTTTACGCGTGATGGGGGAAAATATAAGGGAGAATTTGTTAAAGATTCAGATTCAAATATTATCAATGATTTAAAAGAACATAAGCTTTTACTTAGAGATGAAATAATAAAACATAGGTATGGGCAATGTTGGAGATGTAAAACACCAATTATTTACTTAGCTACTGAGCAATGGTTTTTAAAAATTACTGAAATAAAGGAAAAAATGCTTTTTGAAAATGATAAGGTAGAATGGATTCCTTCTTGGGCTGGAAAGAGTAGATTTAGAGATTGGATAGATAATGCTAAAGATTGGACTATTTCTAGACAGAGATATTGGGGAATTCCAATACCTGTTTGGGTTTGTAAAGATTGCAAGCAAATAAAGGTTTTAGGATCAGTTAAAGAACTAAAAGAAAATTCAATATCCGATATTACAGTCAATGATGAAGATTTAGTTCATAGACCTTATGTGGACGATATTATAATAAAATGTGATAATAAGGGCTGTAATGGCGAAATGAATCGTATACTAGACGTGTTAGATGTTTGGATAGATTCTGGAGTAGCTGGCTGGGCAGCTTTATACTATCCTCAGGAAAAAGAAATGTTTAATCAATGGTATCCTTATGATTTTATTACTGAAGCTCATGATCAAACAAGAGGATGGTTTTATTCACTACTTGGAGCTGGTGTAATAGCTCTTGACGAGGTACCTTACAAGAAAGTCTTAATGCATGGACACATGCTAGATGAAAATGGAAAAAAAATGAGTAAATCTTTAGGTAATGTTGTTAAACCTGAAGATGTAGTTGAGCAATATGGAGCAGATGTTTTAAGATTTTATCTTTTATGGGCTAGTAAACCATGGGATGATTTGAGATTTATATGGGATGAACTTAATAATGTAAAAAAGATGTTCAACATTTTATGGAATGTTTATGTATTTTCAACCACTTACATGTCATTAGATGAATTTGACCCAGAAAATTGCCGTGAAAATGATAATAACATGATTTTACAAGATGAAGATAAATGGATAATATCTAAAGCTAATTCATTAGCTATGGAAGTTGAAGATGATTTAAATAAAACATTTTTCCATCAAGCTACAAGAAAAATCAATAGCTTTATTCTTGAAGATTTAAGTCGTTGGTATGTTAGACTTATTAGGGGAAGAACATGGGTTGAAAAGGATAATCCTGATAAATTAGCTGCATATTTTGGATTATACTCAGTTTTAGAATTACTTGTTAAAATAATGGCTCCAATAAGCCCTCATATAACTGAAAAAATCCATGAAAATCTTATTTTTGGAGTTAAAAACAACTCTAATATAAGTATTCACATGGAAGATTGGAAGTATGATAAGGAAACCATAGATTTAGATCTTGAGGAAAAAATGGGTATTGCTCGAGATATTATTGAAGCATGTGCAAGAGCAAGGGATGTAGCTAAGTATAAGCTTCGATGGCCAGTTAATGAAATATTTGTAGTATCACGTGATGAAAAAATTCTTGATGCAGTTGATTCCCTTGAAAATATTATTAAAAATCAATCTAATACAAAAAATCTAATAACTGCAGAAGAATATGAAAATTTAAAGTTCATAGCTAAGCCAAATTTAAAAACATTAGGTCCAAGACTTAAACAAGACATGGGTCTTGTTAAAAAGTTTTTAATAGAAAGTGATGGAGACAAAATCAAAAAAGATTTAGAAGCTAATGGCAAAATTAAGGCGAAAATAGATAGTTCTGAAGGTGGGGAAAAAATAATTGAATTATCTTTAGAAGATGTTTTATTTGATAGTGAACTTCCAAATAAGATATTTAGCACGGAATTTGAAGGAGGAAGTGTATTTGTTAATACTCAAATTACTCCTGAAATTTTATCTGAGAGTATGGCAAGAGAACTTATTAGAAGAATTCAAGATATGAGAAAAGATATGGATTTAGATGTTGAAGCTAATATTAATGTTACACTTCAAGTAAATACTAAGTTCAAAGATATAATAGCTAATCAAGTTGATTTTATAGCTAATGAAGTTAGAGCTAGTAATGTTTCATTTAATAACATTGATATAAGTGATAATGATAATCAATATGCAAAGGAATGGAGAATTGAAGATGAAAATTTAGTAGTTCTTATTGAAAGTTAATTAAATTACATAAATATTAAAAAATCAAAGATTTTTAGACTTATAAAAATATAGAATTTAATTAAATTTTTATTATATTAATAAAATTCAATACACCATAAGTGATTAAAAGTGCTCCAACTACATTGATGATAGTGGATGGGAGTGGAATTACAGTTGAGGAGCTAATTAGTAAAATACCTACTATAAAAGCTATTAGTCCAACTATTTTTTTATTATCATAGTTCATAGTAAGTATTATGTAGAAATTGTATATAATATTGTCTATGGTGTAATATCATCTATTAAATATATTTAAAATTTCTTAAAATTAATTAATAATTAATATCTAATAATTTAATTAAAATAATATTAAATTAAATAAATAAGCTAAATAAATTGTTAAAAAATTATTTAAATATAAAATTTATTGAAGATTAGAAAATCAAATAAAAATAAATAAAAAAACAAATATAAATAAAATTATTTAATATTATACTAATTTAATATATGGTTTAAAAATAAAAGTTATAGGTGTTAAAATGACTTTAACAAATTCTGAAATAGAATATATCAAGGAAAAACTTGGTAGAGTACCTAATGAACTAGAAGAAGAGATGTTAGATGTAATGTTCTCTGAACACTGTTCATATAAGAGCAGTCGACCAATTCTCAAGCTCTTTCCAACTGAAGGGAAAAATATTATAATGGGACCTGGTGATGATGCAGGAATAGTATCTATTACAGACAAGCTTGCTCTTGCAGTAGCTATAGAAAGTCACAATCATCCTTCAGCTATTGAACCATATAATGGATCAGGAACTGGAGTTGGAGGAATACTTCGAGATATTATTTCAATGGGTGCTATGCCAATAGCTGTTCTTGACAGCCTTCGTCTTGGACCACTTGAAGATGAAAAATCAAGATATTTATTTGAAAATATGATAAAAGGGGCAGCTGATTATGGAACTAATGTAGGTGTTCCAACTGTTGGGGGGGAGATTGAATTTGATAAATCTTACAGAACAAACCCTCTTGTTAATGTAATGGCTGCAGGTTTAGTTGAAAAAGATAAAATATTTAAAGGAATAGCTCCTAATGTTGGAGATGTATTTTTACTTATGGGGGGTAAAACAGGAAGAGATGGGATTCATGGGGTCACATTTGCCTCTGAAGAATTAAGCACAGAAGTTGAAGCTGAAGACAGTCAAGCTGTAGCAATAGGGGATTCAATTACAAAGAAAAAAGTTTTAGATGCTTCTTTTGAAATATTAGAAAATATTAATGTTTCAGGAGTTAAAGACCTTGGTGGAGGAGGTTTAACTTGCTGTATTTCGGAGCTTGTGGATAAATGTGGAAATGGAGCTATTGTAGATTTAAATTCTATTCCTCTAAGAGAAGATGGAATGACTCCATATGAAATAATGCTTTCAGAATCTCAAGAGAGGATGGTATTTGTAATAAATCCAAAAGATGCTGGTAAAGCAATAGCTATTTGTGAAAAACATGAAATCGTTCCTGCTATTATTGGGGAAGTTACAGCTACTGAGTTAATGGTGGTAGAGGATAATAGAAATGATGAAAATGATAAAATAATAGCTAGTATGCCTGCAAACTTACTTGCAGATCCTCCATATTTAAATCGTGAAATTAAAGCTCCAAAAAAAGATGATAAATATCTTAAAGTTCAAGATCCTCCACTTGAGGAAGCAATAATGAAGACATTATCTTCTCCAAATATAGCTAATAAAAAATGGGCATATAATCAATTTGACTGGGAAATTCAAGATAGAACAATTATTAAACCAGGAGATGATGGTGCAGTTTTACAAGTTGACGATGAAACAGCTATTGTACTGAGTTGTGATTGTAATGCAGTCCACACAAAACTATCTCCATACGATGGAGGTGGAGGATCACTAGCAGAAGCTATTCGTAATGTGGTGTCCATGGGAGCAGAACCTTATACTGCTGTAGATTGTTTGAACTTTGGAAATCCTGAAAATCCTGAAATACTTTGGCAATTTAGGAAATGTGTTGAAGGGATGGCTGATTTAGCTCGAAAATTCAATACCCCTGTAATCAGTGGTAATGTAAGTTTTTACAATGAAACAGAAGGTATAAAAATAAATCCATCTCCTGTTGTTGGTGTTGTTGGTGTAGCTAATATTAATAACATTAGAACAATGAATTTTAAACATGTTGGAGATAAAATTATCATTGTTGGAAAAACTTATGATGAGGTGGATGGGTCTGAGTATCATAGAATTGTCCACAATTTAGAGCAAGGTGATGCTCCAAAAATCAGAATAGATGATGAAGTTAAAGCTGCAAAATCTATTTTAAAAATTCTAAATAAAGACACAGGCGAATTTGAAGGAAGTGGAAATGGCATTACAGCTATTCATGATTGTTCTCACGGAGGAATAGCTATTGCTTTAGCTGAAATGGCACTTTCAAGTGACCTTGGTGCTGAGCTAGATTTATCCAATATTCCTACAAATGGTAATGAAAAAATAAATGACAATAATTTATTGTTATCAGAAAGTCATGGAAGATATTTAATTACAGTAAGACCGGATATTTTAGAAGATGTTTTAAAGAGTATTGATGCTCCTTGTGCTTGTATAGGTGAAATTAAAGGAAATACTCTTAAATTTAATGATATAAATGTTGAAATAGATGTTAAAGATTTGAAAAATGCTTATAATGGAGTAATTGAAAAGTTCATGGTTTAATTTCATTCTTAATAATATTATCATTTATTTTATTTTTTTTATTAAATTTTTAAATTAAAATTATATATTTCTATATGGAAATAAAAAACAGAAAAGGAGTAAAAATAGAAAAAGAGCTCTAAAAGAAGTAAAAACTTGATTAAATCAAGGAAAAATCGAAACAGCTAATTTAGTTGAAAGTTTAGTCATTGATCAAGAAGAAATCTTAAAAAATGTTTTAAGATCAGAACGATATTTGGATTGTTGTAAAAATGAAATGAATAGTATGAAAAAGAAAACATACCCTCAATTCATGGGCACGTTATTTCATGGTATTTAATGGTGATTTGACTTTGACTGAAAAATTTGAAGCTATTAAACCATTTGCAAATGATGAACATTTTGCTATTAGAGAAAAAGCTTGGTTTGTAATGCGTGGAGCTATTTTAGAAAACTTAGAAGAATCAATCGCTATTTTATCAAAATGGAGTGAAGAAGAAGATCCAAACTTACGCTGTTTTGCAAGTGAAGCAACAAGACCTCGTGGGGTTTGGACAAAGCATATTAATGAATTAAAAGAATCACTGGAATTAGCTTTATCAATTTTAGAACCTTTAAAATCATATAAAGAAAAATATGTTCAGGATAGTGTAGGTAATTGGCTAAATGATGCAAGTAAAACAAAACCAGAATGGGTTGAAAATCTCTGCAAAAACTAGATAGAAACATTTCCAACAAAAGAAACATAAAAAATAGTTAAACGAGGACTTCGAACTATTTTGAAGAGTAATTATAGTGTTAAACAAAAATTTTTTAAGTAGTCAATATTTTAAATATTAATTTATAACTTTTATTTTATAATTTAATTAATTATAATAAATATTTTTTATTTTTCGATTATTTTCAATATTTTCCAGTTAGACATGGTATTCTTTCTTATTAGTTATTGTCGTTTGAATAATTTTGAAAAAAATCCTTTTTTATTTGGGGTTTCAATTCCCCATATTAATTCTGTTTTGTGTCGTTTTACTTTGTCTGTTCTAGGACAAAATTTACCCCATGCAAAGCCTTTTTGATTAGGTTTGTTTCGTAAGTCTGCAACAGCAAAATTTTCAGGAAGTGAAAGTGCAAAATCACTTAAAACTTTATCATTTGAATTTTTTGCATTTTCAAGGTTAATTATGCCGTTGTCATTACTCCAAATATCAAACACAATTTTCTCATGAATAATGCAAAGGTTAGAGTTACTACCATTTTTTCCAAAATCGTTTACATGCTCTATGAATTGAGTTAAGTTGTCTGAATGCTTAACTATTACTGCAGGGTCATGGCATACATAAAATATGTTACCCCAACTTCCATTTTCATCGATATCCAAAATCCAAAAATTGCCAAATCCGTCCCCTGCAAGCTCAACTGAATTTGGAAAAAACTCTTCAAAACCAAATACTCCAACAGCATCAAATGTTATTTCTTCAAGGGCATCAAATTCAAAACCACTTGTAAATACCAATAATTCTCTGATTTCTGCCGGGATTTGTTCTGTTGGAAGTCCTTTCGCCAACTCATCAATTTGCTGTTCAGTCAAACCAGATTTAAGTTTGACTTTATATTTGCCTCCGTCTTCAGAAACGTACTGCTCCGCTAAAATGCTTTTTAATTGTCCTATCGGTGTCATAATTGCACTGTTTTAATGTTCCTTGTGGAACAGCTGCCTTCTTCAGGTAAGAGTTTCTTTAATAAACTTTTTAGCTCCAATAATTCCACTTTCCACAGACTTTCCATCCCAAGCTATTTTAAATAACCTTTGCTTTGTTTGTTTTGAGTAACTCAAAGTAATGACATGTTTGCTAATTCTGGTAGAGGCTCAATTAAAAATGTATTTATCCTTTGTTTCTGTCTGTTTTAGTAAATCAGATACATATCTTTCAACTCGCCGATTTTTATCTTCTCAGCTATGGTCATTTTCAGCGATACGTATAGCATTCTCATATTCAAACTTATCAAATTCAAGTTTTAATCCACTAGAATTTGACCATATAATGGTATTTTTATTGAGAGATACTTCTACAGGATAATCTCTACATCCTTCACAACCACAAGTACATCTACCTATTAGTAATTCTCCTGTTTCGAAAAGATTTTTCTGGGCAAAAAAACTTGGGGGATCAATTCCTAAATAGTCCTTTCCTAAAAAATCAAGGTTATCAATTATTATTCGAACTTGGTGGTCATTTGATTCATAACTTAGGTGCATTTTAAATTTAATCGTATTCATTCTATTTTAAAATCCTTCATTAATTCAATAAATAAATTAAAATTGTTAAATAAGAATTATAATAATTTTTTTAAGAAAATTATCTATTAAGAACTTTATCAAAATGACTATATTTTAATTAATAATTTTCTTCATTTTACTATTTGGTTATATATTGGTTTCTTTCAAATATTTATTTTGTTCATTTATAATGTTGATAATTTCTTCGGTATTGGTTCCTGGGAAAAAAATAAATACAAACTTCTTACCTTCTGCATTAAACTGAATAGCTGGTGTAATTAACCATATTGATTTACTTTTAAGGTTAGAAATATATTCATAAGGGAAACTTAAAAAGTTGTTTTTGTTAAAATGTAGTAACTTGTGATAAAAATACTAAACGGTGAGTTGTCAATACAACTAACCCGTCAGGACGGTAAAACATGTTTTATTGATTCTAAAACTTACTCATTTTCTGTATTAAAATTTTTTCATCAGCTACTTCACTTTAGGGTTGGGAAGTTTCTTTTGTTTTGTTTTTGGATAGTTGAGTCTTTAATAAAACTTTGTCAAACTCAAAGAAAGCCTTTTTTGATCTTTTTTCCATATTTTACCTACTAATACGGAATTAATAACTTTTTTCAACAGAAAAAAGATGAACTTTAACACTTTTTGGTTAATGAATGAATAAAACTTTTCAGCCAATTCATTCTCACTATCTGATTCTAATATTTTTTGGCATCGTCCATTGTTTCCCAAGTAAGTAAGTCAGCCCAAGTTTCCTCTTCGACAAGTTGTTTCCATGAAATATAACCTTTTTGCTTAGACATATACTCATTATTTAATTTTTTTGATGCAAGTAAGAAGTCTGGTATAGATGCTCCTTTCACAAGTTTATAAGATATAAACCAAATTGCATTTGACATTAGATATGCTTTCCTTTTAAACATTTTTTTATTATATTAATATAATATGACATTCTATGGAATATTATAAATATTTTTCGAATATTTATCAATTTTTTCAATATTTTTAAACCAATTTGTCCATTGTTTGGTATAACCTTATAGTTTATCTTATAAAGTAAATTATAGGTTTGTAGTGGGGGTAAACATGGTTAAAGAGTTGTGGGAGTGAAGTGACTGATTTAATTCACTGAAATCTTCTACAAGTAATGTACATATACAATCCAGTTAAACAAAGTTCACAATCTGCTTATATTTTTTTACATACTAATAATGAATGAGCACTTAATCCAGTACATGATTCACTATTACATAAATAATTGGAAAAATCTAGCCATAATCTAAATTTTTCTTCATCCATGTTGTTTATTTGTTCTTTATTAAAAGCAAAATTTACTCCAACATTTTTTAATTTTGTCAATCCATGGTTTTTTGCAGAATTTTCTATTTCTTCAGGGATTGTATAATAAAAGTCAGGATTTACATCATCAATTCCTTTTATTAGTACACATTCATTTGCTTTTTGATTGGGATATATATCAGGAAATGCCAATATTCCACATTGTAAGTATGCACCATACTTATTTATATACGCGAAAATAATGATTCCATTGTCTTTACAAATCCTTTTTGCTTCACTAAATACTAATTCTCTCTCATCTGGGGGTAAATGATACATAGGTCCAAGAACCAAGACAATATCAAATGTATTATTTCTAATATTCACTAAATCGGTGGCATCTCCTACAATTGTGGATATATTTTTAATTTTTTTATTTAATATTTTTTCATTGAATAATTCAATGTTTTCAGGGGTTAAATCTACTCCAGTATATTCCTTACATTTATCTGATAAAAACATTCCATAATATCCAGTTCCACAGCCAATTTCGATTACAGATGATTGTTTATTTACATACTTTTCCAATAATTTTTTTGTAAAATAGAATTCAAGACCATCAGCTCTTGATAATGTTGCTCTATTTTCTTCACTTTTGTTTGCATATCTTGTTTGTATTATTTTTTCATTTGATGACATATTTTCTCCCTCCTTTTTTCATATTATTTTATTTTTTTATATCCCTGAAAAAATTGTAATAAATGAATTGCTAATAGATTAATTTGCTTTCAAAGAATCGATACTTTTTGTCATTAATTTACATAATAAAGAAAAACTTAGCTTTTTTAATTTTTGTAAAATCTATGATTTTTTAAACTTTGTAAAGTTTTGACTTTGCAGTGTTAGAAAAGCTTTGCTTTTCTAAATTTTTAAAGTTAAAGCTTTAAAACAAAGCTTAATAATTTTATTATTTAAAAAATATATATCATAATTATTTAAATTAAGAATAAATGAATATAAAAATTTTTTAAATTAAAATTTTAATGAAAAAATAGATAAATATAATTTATTTTTTTATCATTGAATTTTTAAATAAAAAAATTAAATTATAATAAAAATCAAAATAAAATTCACAATAAATTTTAAATTTCTTTAATTGTGACTGTCAAAAATCGGCCAGGTTTTTCAAAATATCTTTGAAGTTTTAAATTTACCATAATCTGAAAAACATTTAAAAACTGTTTATTTACTCCAAATCCGTCAAAAATACAAAATTTTAAATTTAACTTCATGAAGTTTTTAATTTAAAATTAAAATATCGGACCGATTTTTGACAGTCCCCTTTAATTTAATATCAATTTTAATTGTTTGTAAAAATTACTAATTTAATTTAAAAAATATTATTTTCTAAAATAGAATCTATTAATGCAATTTATTCATAGATTTACAGGTTGATAATTAAATCATAAAGTCTTTATTTATTAATAAACATACTTTATATTTGATATGCAGTTATTATCTTTGTTCAATGATTTATTCATTTACTTGTCATTATATTATTATATTATTTAGACATAGGTGTTTTTATGTTTTTATCAGAATTAATTCCATTATCAGAAGCTTTAGCTATTCTTGGGGGAAATCAAAAAGTCATGGAAACTGAGATTATAAATCTTGAAGATTCTTACTTGCGAGTATTAGCTAAGGAAATATATTCACTTCATGATTCCCCTCCTTTTGACAAATCAGCTATGGACGGATATGCTGTTAAAGCAGAAGATACTTTTGGAGCTTCATCTAATGTAGTAAAAAATCTTAAAATAATTGATCAAATTGGAGCTGGAGACTTTTCTACAAAAGAGCTAAAAGAAGGGGAAGCTATTAAAATAGCTACTGGTGCTCCTATACCAGATGGAGCCAATGCAGTTTTAATGGAAGAATACACAGTATCTGATGGAGAAAATTTAGAAATTCATTCTCAAGTGACTCCAAATGATAATATAGCTTTTTGTGGTGAAGATTTAAAAAAAGGAGATAAAGTAGCTAAATCTTGTACTATTATCAGACCTCAGGAAATGGGATTGATAGCATCAGCTGGTTTTAATAAAATTGAAGTTTATAAAAAACCAAATGTTAAATTGATTATTACAGGAAATGAATTAGTTGAACCTTCTCCTAAATTAGAAAAAGCTCAAACAATTAACTCTAATAAGTATACAATATCTGCAATGATTAAAAGTACAGGAGCAGATATTGAAATTGAACATTCACAGGATAATTTTTACAAAGTTAGAGAAGCTATTTTAAATGGAACTAATGATTATGATCTTGTTATTACTACTGGAGGAACAGCTATTAGTAAAGGAGATGTTGTAATTGATGCTGTCGATGACATTGGAGAAGTACTTATTCATGGAGTAGCTTTAAGACCAGGCAAACCCTTTGGGTTTGGAATTGTAAATAATACTCCAGTATTCATGCTTTCAGGATATCCTGTAGCTGCAATGGGGCAGTTTGATGCTTTAGTTCGTCAATACTTATTTAAAATGCAAAATATTCTTTATAATCCTAAAGTTGAGAAACGAATAGCAACTTTAAAGATATTTTCAAATTTAGGTCGAACTGATTATGTAAGAACATTTTCAGATGATAAAAATACTAAATATGTATTAAATAGAGGATCAGGAATTATTCGGTCTATGGTCGAGGCAAATAGCTATGTTATAATTGATGAAAATCAAGAAGGAGTAGCTAAAGGTGATTGGGTGGATGTTTTATTCTTTGATAATATGAATTGGAATAAATAATAAATTATATAGGCTTTTGATAAATGAATATATAATTCAATAACTTTATAAATTGATTTAAATATTAATTTATCAATTAGTTAAAAATAAAATATTGTCTCAAGATTAATTTTAAAAAATATATTAAATTTATATTAGCTATTATTATACTTATTTTTCAAAAAAAATTATAAATATTTAATAATAAAAATAAAGATATTTATCATGTTTATTTTTAAAATAAAAATTATAAGCATTTTTAAAATGAAAATAATGATATTTATTAATTTAATATTAAAAATAATGAATACTGTCAAGTTATATATGAAAATAATACTTATGAAAAAACTATTTATTAAAAAAGTTTCTTCATTAAATAATTATTTTAAAGCAAAAATATTATAGATAATAAAACAATTATTTATAAAGTAAAATTTTATAAAAAATTATAATATTTGTATTGAAATTCAAATAATATTAGGATTATTTTTAAGAAAGAGTGGAATGATGAATGCATTATGGTATTATGCAATTGGATTTGTAGTTATATGGATAGTTGCCTTAATATTTAAGGATAAACTTGTTAATTATGGGGTAGATGTTAATTTTCCAACAATTATGTGGAAAACTAAAAGACTTCGAGGCTTTATAGATAAAATAGCTAATTTATCTCCAAAGTTTTGGAAATGGTTCATGAATATTGGAATTGTTATTTCATTTGGAGCTATGATAACAATAGCATACATGCTTTTATCATCGCTTTCAACTATAGTTGATACTCCTTCAGTTTCTTTAGTAATTCCTGGTGTTGAAATTCCAGGTTCTCCCATATTTATACCCTTTGTTTATGGAATTATAGGTTTAGCTACTGTTATAATTGTACATGAATTTGCTCATGGTATTTTAGCAAGACGTGAGAAAGTTGGTATAAAATCTATAGGATTACTTTTATTTGCAGTACTTCCAGGAGCATTTGTAGAACCTGAGGAAGAAGAAATTAAAAATATAAAAAAAATATCAAGAATGAGAATTTACGGGGCAGGATCGATAGCTAACTTATCATTTGCACTAATTGCAATTTTAATAACTCTTTTGATTTCTTCAATAGCTCTTCCAGCTACTTTTCAGGAAAATGGAATAGAAATTGATAGGGTTATAGATGGAGCTCCTGCAAGCAATATACTAAAATCAGGGATGATAATAAAATCTATTAATGGTCACAATGTTTCAGATGTAAATAGCTATTCTGAAGCTATTTTAACATTAAAATCTGGTGAAATGGTTGATATTGTAACAGATCAAGGAAAATACAATTTTACAGCAGGAACAAATCCGAATAATAAATCTTTAGGTTATATGGGAATTCAAGCAGTTAAAAATTTTGAAGTCAAATCTGATGTAGCTAATGTTTTTGGAGATCAATTACCTTGGGCTTGGTTTTCACTACTTGAAATGTTTAATTGGATATTTTTCCTTAATTTAGCTGTTGGATTATTTAATATATTGCCTATGAAGCCATTAGATGGTGGATATTTACTTGAAGATCTTTTAAGATATAAGCTTTCAGATAAAATTGTTAAACCAGCAATAACAATATTATCTTGGTTTTTCATATTTATAATAGCTATAAGCTTAATTGCAGGTATTGGTAATGGATTATTGTAATTAAATGAAAAAATAATTATTAAAAAAACTGAATAAATACAGAATAAAAATGGAATAAATATTTAGAAATATTTAATAAAATGGTGTTGAAAACAATGGACAAAAAATTAATTGGATTAATACTTATAACCATCATAGCTGTTGTCGCTGTTAGTGGCTGTATCGGAGATGATGATAGTTCTATGGAAATATCTAATGATAATGATCAAGTTAACGATGATATACCTCAAAAAACTGAAAGTCCATTATCTGGAAAAGATTCGTCAAGAAGTAATAACAATCCTTCTGATCCTGAGCCAAATGAAGAACCTGAACCTCCAGCAGATGAATAATCCCATGATTTTGAACCAAATAAGGAATTTAAACCTCTAACAGGTGAATAATCCGTATAGTTTGAATCAAATTAGGGTTTTGAATCTCTAGCTGCTAATTAATTTTACTTTTTACATTTTTTTTATTTGAATATAGTCATTAAAGGAAAGATTTTAATTAATGATTTTCATAACATTAATTTATTTCCAAAATATCGTTTCTTAATATCTTTAACTTTAAAAATAAAGCTTAATAATTTTTTTATTAAAAAAATATATATTTTAATTATTTAAATCATTTTTAACTGCACATTACATCTGGAACAGAAATATTTTTATATTTTAATAACTGTTTTAAACCCTTTGCCTCTCCAGATTCCAATTATTATCCAAGATACTTTATGAAGTTTTTCTACAATTTCTAATGTCATATCTGCTTGTTTTATGTAAGTAACTATAATGTCAAATCTTGATAAATGGGTTATAATTTTTTTATCTAGAATTAATTTGTCTATAAAAATTTCAGAGGGAGATTCAATATCAATTAATTCTGTTTTAAATCCTTGTTTTATTGTTTCATAGGATTTTTCACCAAATGAAGACTCATCTCTAACAATAGCTACTTTCATCTGAATTTCTCCTAATTAGAGTATATTATTAAAAGTTATAAGATATTTTATAGTTATATTCACAAAATTGTAGCTAATTATAAATTTCTGCTTTTAATTTCTTATTTGAGAAGTTCACTTCTTATTTATGAAGTTTATTTCTATTTTTTTAATGTATAAATATTAGATAAAAACTATAATTAGATTTTTTTATAGTAATAAATAAATTGATAGCTAATATCTTTTAATAATTCAGCTTTTTAAAAACACAATTTTTATAATATCTATTGATAATGCTAAATATAGTGTTTTACCAAATTTTTCACCATTAATCATTGAAAAATGACTATTTTTTTTGAAAATGATGATATTTTGAAATTTGGAATAATTAAAAAGAGTTATTTGAAAAATAATGATTTTAATATTTAAATAAAGAAAAAGTAGAATAATTAAAAAAATCAATGAAAAATTCCCATTTATCATTTTTGATTTTTTTTAAAAGAAATTTGAATTTTTTTTAAATGCAATAGAATGCTTTAAAGATTTATAAAAAATAAAAAGAAAGAATATTTAGAAGTATCTTTCTAATATTCCTTCTAAAGCTTTAGCATGACGCCCTTCATCTTTAGAACTTTCATTGAAGAAGTCAGCAGGATCTTCGAGATTTTTACCTTTAGCCTTATCAGAGGCAGCTCTTTTCTCTTTATTCGCCATTTTTTCTCCTTCAATCATCATTTCTAAATTTTCTTTTAAAGTTGGCTTTATTATACCATTCATTTCTGCAAATCTTGCAGCATGATCAGCTTCTTCATAAGCCAACCTTTTTAATACCTCAGCTACTTCACCAAGACCTTCTCTAGTTGCTTGTCTGGCCATAGCTAAATATATCCCTACTTCTTGGGTTTCACCCATAAAATTAGCTTTTACTACTTCTTCTAAATCAGTTCCTTTAGTAACACCGACTTCGTGTACATTGTCCACCATTATTTCACTCCGTTATCTAATTTATTTATCTTTTAATTTTTTTATAGCTTTAAGAATAAAAGCTATTGATATATATTTATTTTTCATTATTTTTATAAGTTTCATTAAAAATATTTATAAATCAAAAGATTAAAATCTATGATTTTAATAATTTTTTTATTAAAATGAAACTTCACTAAAAAAATAATATTTAGTTAAATATTAGTTATAATCATATTCAACTAAAGTTTTTTAGCTTCTTCTACTAATTTTTGACCTAATTTAAAGCATTGTTCTTCTTCTTCTTCATTAGGGATGTAATATATTTCACAACTGTCAATTACATCAAAACCACAATCATTAAGATCTTTAGCCAAGATTTCAGGACTTCCTCCTTTACCTCCCATTGAACCAAATGTAATAGCTTTCCGCTTGATTCCAGTTCTTTGGAATCTAAGGCCTTTTAAATAATACATTAAATCTCCAATGCTTGGGTATGGCTCATCATTTAAGGTGGGAGCTCCAATAGCTATTGCTTTACTATCTAAAATACTTTTAACAATTTCACTTCTTTCATCTTCATGTAGGAAAAACATCTCTACATCATATCCTTCAGCTATTACTCCTTCAGCTATTTCATGAGCCATTTTTTGGGTAGAAAAGTGCATTGTATCATAAATTATGGTGATTTTATCTTTACACTTACCTGTTGCCCAATCACTATAAGCACCAATAACTTTCATTGGATCAGTCCATATTTGACCATGAGATGGAGCAATCATCTTAATTTTTTCAAGTAAGCCTAACTCTGTAACTTCTTCGAACTTTTTCAAAACTAGTTTTGATAAAGGAACAATTAAGTTTCCATAGAATTTCTTTGTTGCATCCATTAAAATATATTCTGGGATTTCATGATCTAATCTTTTTGGGAAACATAAGTGTTGACCAAATGCATCATTTGGGAAGAGAATTCCATCTTCTACAAACAATGTAAACATGCTATCGGGCCAATGCAGTAAAAATGCCTCTAAAAATGCCAATGTTTTTCCACCAAGATCTAAAGTATCTCCAGTCCCTACGGTAACAAATTTTGAACCGTTTAATTCAGGATAATGTCTTAATAGCCCTTTTATAGCTATTTCAGTACAATAAATTGGAGCTTCTGGGAATCTTTTATGAAGATCAACTAATGTTCCACTGTGGTCTTTTTCCACATGATTTTGAATAAGAATATCTACTTTAACATCTTTTCCTTCTTGGGCAAATGCATCGTTTACACGGGCCATTAGTTCTTCAGTTTTTCCAGGATATGCATTATCAATTAATGCTACCTGTTCATCACCAAATACTAAATATGCATTGTATGTTGTCCCATCTAGAGTATATCCATGATAAGATCTTAAATCCCAGTCGAGGACTCCTATCCAATATACTCCTTCACTTATTTTTTCTGCCTTTGCTTTCATAAATAATCTCCTTAATTATATATTATTCATTGAACAGTTTTTAAACATAATGTTTTTTAAGTAATGTTCGTATTGAAAAAAACATTAACGTGTTTTAGTATCTTAATACTGCTATATATAAATTTCGGTAAGAAATCAGCTATGACAACTTAAAGATTTTTTTGCTTAATCTTTTATTAATTATATGAATTTCATTTATTTTTTATATAAAGACTATTTTGATCTTTATTACATACGTTATTTGTTTATAATGATTTTTATATATAATAATGATTTTAATTCAAATAAAAATTTTTCCATTATTAAAACTTTCTCTTGAACATTATCTATTTTAAAAAATTATTTTTCATAATAATACACATAACTTAACAAAACATTTTTAATAAAATTATAGAAGATATTTATATAATACTACAATCCAATATATTACTACTTATTATGAAAGAATATATCTTAATGATACATGATTGGTATATATCTTTTTCTATTAGAGTTACAATAGATAAAAATTAAGTTTTGTTGTTTAACTAATTAATTAAAGAAAGAAATATTAATATGTATAATTATTTATTTTTTAAAAAAAGATAATTATATATGGGGAAAAGAGAAGTAATCTCATAAGTATTTATAATATTTTTATTCATCATATCATAATGAATATTTGGAAATGTTTACATTGTTATGTATGAATTAACAAATTGAAATTGTCACACTTTAAAATTAATAAATTTTCCTTATTTTCACATGAAATAAATTTTCAAAAATAGGCAATTACATTATTTTTTTTAACTTTTTCAGATTTGATAATACTGAAAAAGATTATATATGATAATAATAAATAATAAGCTAACAGTAATTACATTATAAAACAAAATATATTAACTATTTACTCTATATAAGCATTATTATAATGCTTATATAAACCTGTCTAATGCATATATTTTATATGTAAATTTTTATAAAATTAATTTGGTGTACTTATGAAAGCTAATAATGTTGAAGTAAAAAAACAGAAACCAATAAAATTTTATTCAACTGGTTCAAGAGGGTCTGGGTTAAATGTTGTTAAAAGTCCAGTAAAACTAATGATTCTATCAATGCTTGGTGAAAATGAAATGGAATTCGATGAAATTGTTAAAAATACTGGAAAATCAAAATCAACAATTTCTGTACATCTTAAAGCTTTGAGAAAAGATGGAGTGGTTTCATTCAAATTTAATCCTGATGATCAAAGAAAAAAAATTTTTTATATTAGTTCAAGATTTTTAGGTGAAATAGAGGCTCCTGAGTCAGTTGAATTTGAAGAAAGAAAAATTGACTTTATAATTGATAATATAGTTAATACTGAAAAAGGAACTGTTGAATTTCCTCGTTTGTTATTCCACACAGTAAGGTCTACTTTAATACAGGAAGGATTAAGCATAGATCCTATATTATATGAAGCAGGACTTCGTATAGGCGAATCTATTTTTGACAAAGTTAATGCTGATAATGTAAAAAATTTTTTAAAAAATGTCATGGATTTTTGGGAAGAGCATGGCTTAGGTAAAATAAAAATTGACTTAATTTCAGAAAATAAAATAGGAATTACTTCAACAGATTGTTTTGAATGTGAATTACTTCCAAAAACTGGAAAACCAGCATGTTTCTTAGATCTTGGCATAATAGAATCCTTAATATCAAAATTCCTAGAAACTGATGTTATTGTGGCAGAAACAAGATGTTTTTCCATGGGTGACGATCACTGTTACTTTGAAATAGAACCTGTGTCTGGAAATCAAGAAGAGCTAGAGTTTTTTGATTAAATTTTTAAATCTATATTAGATGGTGTAAATTTTTGTGGAGTTTTTTTTAAATTTTTCAAGTTTATTTACATAAGAAAAGCTAATTTTTCTTGAAAAACTCCACACTTTTTTACAGACTCCTATATTAAATAGATTTAAGAACATTATTTCTATTTTTATTTTATTTCAGAACATTCTTGATTTAATTTCAAATTAAGCATTCTTTAGCTTTTTTTTATTTTTATCAAGTATCTCAATTTTTTAATTCATTTATAAATTATTCTTTATTTTAAATATAAATAATTATTATTAATCATTTTTTAAAATAACAATATATTATTAAATAAAAATTTATTTATTAATTTATTTACTTTTTATTTATTTTTAATTTAATTATTAATCTTATTTTGTTAAGATTTTTTAAAAAAAATAACTCTTCAACTATAAGTAGTTATTTTTTAAATTTGATTATTGTAGTTGAAAGATATGACCTATTTTCTGGAAAGCCATTGAGTATTTTTTCATTTTCCATTGTACAATTTTCAACAGAAAAAATTTCTTTTTCTCTTTTTTGATGATTTATTTTATTTTCAAATTCTTTTTTATTCCTTGAAGTTTTCATCAAAACTATAGTGTCCCCATTTTCCATTAATATTTCTAAATTTTCCTTTATTTTCGGAATTACAATTAAAACATCATCTTTTTCAACTAATGGTTTTTTAATGCTTGATGCGCAAGCTGCAAAAGATGTTATTCCAGGAATAACTTCTATAAAGAAGTTATTTTCTAACCTTTTTTGAACATAAGAGAATGTACTATATATTGAAGGATCACCAAGTGTTATAAAAGCTACATCTAATCCAATATTTAAAAAATTAGCTATTAATTCACTAGCATCATCCCAATGTTTTTCAAGTGTTAATGAATCTTCAGTCATTGGGAAAACAGGTTCTAATACTGTTAACTCCTTAAAATCTTTTCTTTTTTCGATAATTGGTTTGACAATTGAAAGAGCAATACTTTCCTTATTGGGGGCTGAACGAGGAGAACAGATAACTGGAATCTTATTTAATGTTTTCACAGCTTTTAGTGTTAAAAGTTCCTTATCTCCAGGACCTACTCCTATTCCAAGTAACTTTCCTTTACTTATTTTAGTCAATAAATCACCAATAAAACTTTAGTAAAATAGAACTTTTTGACATTTTTAAAATTAAGAATTTGATAATTTCTTAATATTATTTTTCATCTATTTTAACTTTTAAATTTCAATATTATTAAAAATATTTTAATTTTTTAGTTTCTATTTTTATGAAAAGTATTTTTAAAATTTTTACTTAATTTTAATTTTTTAGTTTCAATATTATTTTTCAAATACACTATCTATCATTTATTTATATTATTATTAATAATATATTTGTGATGTCAAATTCTCTTTTTTGTTCTAATTGTGGAATGATGAAAAATAATTGTTTATGCAATAAATCAAAATCTAAAGGATTCAAAAATTTAAGTAACTATAACAATCACAAGCTTAATGAGAGAAATGACTACAATCAATCAAATAATAGTGATTTTTCTAAAAGTACAGTTCAAATACCAAATAGCTACTCTATGGATGAAAATTCTTTAAGTAATCACAGGATAAATCAATTAAAAAAGGAGTTTCTAAACATTGATGAGGGAATAATTGAAAATTTTCCTTTTGAAAGACCAAGAGAAGGACAACTTGAAATCATTTCTGATATTAAAGAAGCTATTGAAGATGGTTATAAATATATTATTCTTGAAGCTGGAACAGGAACAGGAAAATCAGCTGTAGCTACTACACTTGCTAGAATGTATGATTCTGCTTACATTCTTACAATGACTAAACAATTACAAGTTCAATATGCTGATGAATTTGGGTTTCCTCTTGTTAAAGGGAGAGGGAATTTTCATTGTCTTCAAGATGATTTGGATTCTACCTGTGATGTTGGAACATGTAAAACAACTCCCAACTCTAAAAAATTCTTTTGCAAATATGGAGTAGCTAAAAATCCAACTCTTGGAGCTACAGAAGCATTTGAAGATTCTTTTGGTGGTGCATTGTTTTATCAATCTGATGAACACTGTCAATACTGGCAACAAAAAGCTAATTCTGTTAATTCAGCTATTACTTTAATGAACTATGACTATGCTATTCTCGAACTTAATTATGTAAAACACTTTGGAATGCGAAATCTACTAATTCTTGATGAAGCTCACAACATTGAAAATAAATTAATGAGGAGTATGGAGCTTAATCTTTACAATAAAAGACTTGAAAAAGACATTAAAAAAGTTATTAGTCCACATACCTTAGCTAATGGGGATTATAAAGATTGGATAATGGAAATAGATGCAATTCATAGTTACTATAAAGATATTGATATAAAGGACATTCCTAAAAATAAAGCTGAAAGAATACATTCAACAGCTGTAAGATTAAGACAATTAAAAGAGAATTTAGAAAAAGAACCTAAAAACTGGGTAATTGATCCAAATAAAGATGGAGTTTCATTTAAACCTCTTAGAATTCATAGCTATGCTAAAGATTACTTGTTTAAACATGGTGAAATTTGTTTATTTTTAAGTGCAACAATATTATCTCATAAAATGTTTTCTAAATGGTTAGGATTGAACCCAAATGAAGTTTTTCATGTAAAAGTAGATAGTCCATTCCCACCTAATAAAAGACCAATTGAATTGAAATTAGCTGGAAAAATGTCAGCTAATAGAGTTAAACACACTGCTCCAGAAACTCTTCCTATTTTAAACAAAATACTAAAACGTCATAAGAATGACAAAGGTTTAATTCATACAAATAGCTATAGATGTCAAGATTATATTGTAAAAAACCTTTTAAATTCAAGAATTATTTCACACACATCAATGAATAGAGAAAGAGTTTTAAAACATTTTGAGGATGATGAAAACCCACTGGTTCTAGTTAGTCCTTCAATGAGTGAAGGAGTAGATCTTCCATATGATAAATGTAGATTTCAGGTAATATATAAAGTTCCTTTCCCTTATCTTGGCGATAAACAAGTTAATATGAGACGAAAAAGAGATCAACGATGGTATGCATATAAAACAGTTATGACATTAATGCAAGCCTATGGAAGAGGAATGCGAGCTGAAGATGATTCATGTTCTACATACATTCTTGATGAGGATATAAAAATGATTTTTAAAAGTCCAATGTATAGAACACTAATTCCAGAGTTTTTTAAAGAAGCTATTGTGGAAGAAGATTGAATAAATAAAACTTTTATAACATTGGCGTAAATTCAAAAAAGTTTTCAACGGACCTGGGGGGATTTGAACCCCCGACCTTGGGATCCGAAGTCCCACGTCATATTCCAGGCTAGACTACAGGCCCTTATTAAGATAAAAATCTTCAAAAATTCTTATAAAAATTATCAAGAGAAAAATAAATATTTTAATAATTTTTATATTATTTAAACTATATAAATTACTACTTAAACCTTTAGCTAAAATTATTAAATTTATAGCTATTAAAAAGGAAAGTTATACTCAAAACTTTTTAATAAAAAAAATTAGTTAATATTATTAAATAGTCACTGAAAGGAACAGAAAGTATGCTTAAAAGGTTGAAAAAGTATCCAGATAAAAAACCATATAGTTTTAGATTATCCCAGTCACTTATGGATAAAATAAATATTTATTGTAAACATAAAAATACAACTGTTCCAGACTTAATAGGAAGATTATTTGAGGAAGAGATCAAAGGATTGACTTTAAAAAGAGAATCTACAAACACTGGAATATTAATCATGTTACCAGTATTTAAAGATGTAAATAATTTCATCAAGGAAAAAACAAATCTAATTATCTATAGCTATCATGATATGAACAAATTAACTGGTGGAGATTCCCAAGATTATAAAGAGAGTCTAATAAAAACAATTGATACGCGTGTTCAAGAGCAAAATATTAATTTAAAAAAAGGTAAGTATTATTTTAATAAAATTATTAGATTAAACAATAATTTAGACATTTTAGATAATGGAAATTATAAAAAGAAAGAATTAAAAAGTGGGCATGTAAAACATGAAGGATTGAACATATTAAGATCTTGGTTAGTTAACTATTTTATTAGATACACTTATTTTATTAATGAAGATGGATTTGAAGAAGTCTTAAGCATTAATTTAATAAGTAAAAAGGAAGCTAAAAAACTTTCAATAGAATCAGGAAACAATGAGCTATTAAGTGAAATAGAATTATTAGATCCATCAAATAAAAAAATTATCCATGAAGAAGAAGATTTAAATGATTTAGTTCTTAAAGAAATTAAAGAATTATTAAAATAATGCTATATTCAAATCTTATATTAAAAAAATATCATTACTTATATGAAAAACATAATGTAAACATGTTGTTTACAAAATAAAAAATTTTTTATATAACTAATAATAAAACAAAGATTGCAATTAATTGCTGTCTGATTTCAGGCTAAAATAATTAGCTATGGCATGATTAATAGCTAATAAAAAAGATTCAATGAATTAAAATTAGGTGATAAAATGGAAACTGAGGAAATGAATTTTTGCCAATCTTGTGGAATGCCTTTAATGGGTAATGAAATGTTAGGAACAGAAAAGGATGGAAGTGCTAGTGAAGATTTTTGTAAATATTGTTATGAAAAAGGAGATTTTGTGGCAGAAATGACTATGGAAGATATGATTAATTTTTGTGCTCCTAAAGTCGCTGAAACTCATTCTATGGACATTAAAGAAGCAAAAAAACAAATGGAAGAATTTTTCCCAAGTTTAAAAAGATGGAGACAATAATAATCTGATTTTATATTCTATCTAATTATATTTACTTTGGGGAAATTCTTTAATCATGAGAATAATTAAGTCCATTAATTTTTTTTATTTTTAATTTAAATATTATAAATTGTTTTTTTTTTTAAATATTATATTTAATGTTCTTTTTGAGATATTGTTTATTTCAACCTTTAATTTTAAATTATTATAATTTTAAAAATTTTTTCGAAGCTACTATAAATATAAGACAAAAACAGTAGTATTACTTAATTTGATAAAAGTATATATGAAATGATAGATAATCTATGGTTTTCATATTAACTCAGATTAAATCAGGGGTTTAAATCCCTCAGAAGTTGTTTTTTAACCTTTTGATAATATTAAGTAATATATATCAAAACTTATAGAATATCTTAATAAATGATTAGTTGTGGAGAATCTGGGCAAAAAATTCATCAACTTATTATCAATATAAATTAGTTGATGATATGAGGATATATTTAAATATTTAAAGTTTACATATTAGTTTTTATGAAAAGTTTAATAAGGTTTTTCTAATTTGTTTATTTTAAATTTTTCATTATTTTTTTGATGAGGATGTTTTTATGTATAATTTAAAATTTCCAATAATTATTTTTTTGTTTTTCTTATTTGTAGCTAGTTTCTTTGCTTATTTTTTAGATAATATATTTTATTTGTTTAATTTTCTTTATATAGGATCATTTGCTTCTGTGGGAGTACTATTATTTTTAAATAATAAAAAATATGGGAGAACCATTGTTCAATGGGGTGTAGGCCTTTATATGTTGGTTTTAGTGGGATTTATAGCAATGGAAAATATGCAACTCTCTGGATTCTTTTATTATCTATTTTTAGGAGTTTTCCAAGCAGCAGTAATCCATTACTTAATTGCAAAGATTGGAGGGCCTGTTTTATTTGGCCGTGGTTGGTGTGGATATGCCTGTTGGACAGGAATGATTTTGGATATTTTACCCTTTAAAACTCCAAAATCTCATGAAAGAATAGCTAATTTGGGCTTAGTTAGATATTTAGTATTTTTAATAACACTTTTATTCGTATCTGCTCTGTTCTATCTTAATGTTCCTAACTTAGCTTATATAATGTTTTTAGTTTTTATAGCCGGGAATTTACTTTATTATGCTATTGGAATAGTTTTAGCTTATATTTTTAAAGACAATCGTGCTTTTTGTAAGTATGTTTGTCCTATAGTAACATTTTTAAAACCATTTAGCTATTATTCTTTAATTAGAATTAAAACTAATGAGGAAACTTGTACTAAGTGTAACCTTTGTATTGATAGCTGTCCAATGGATGTTGATATTTTAAATAATAAAAGAAGTAGAAAATATGGTACTGAATGTATTTTGTGTCTTGAATGTTTGAAAGAATGCCCTAATAATTCTATAAACATCTAATTCATTGGTAAAAAAAATAATTGAAAATTTTTTTTACACTAGTCCATATTATCTAAACATTTCAAGTGTTGTTATTTTTGGTGTACTATTTTCTAAATAGGTTTGTTCCATATCATCAAAGCGAGATATTACTGGAGTTTTATTCATAAATTCAACAAAACAAGTATCAGGATCTTTGGGAATAGCTATTCCTTTTTGAATAATAGCTTTATAAGTTTTCCCTTTTATTCCTCTAACTAACGCTTCCTTTTTAAATAGTTTAATTATTCTTTGTGTTGGCATCATATCATTCCTATAAATTTTAAAATAATTTTCGTTTTTTTAGATTTAAAATTGTCAAGATATTGAAAGAGTATAAAAATCAATATCAAAGTTTAGATAATATAGAATACATTATTTGCATATAAGGCATTTGAGATAGAGAGCATTTGAAAAGAAATAGAAAAATAGAACTTTGATATTTCATATTGAATAAAAAGTAAATAATTAAGAGATAAAGACAAAATTTTAGAAAATAAACTTTTTTTAATTATTATCTTTTAATTAAAAATTAATTCTTTATAGTTAAAAACATTTAAAACAAAGAAAAATTTCATTTTTCTATCTTGAAAAAAGAAATTTTTTTAAATAAAGATTAAAATAATCTTTATATATAAAAATAATAAAATTTATAAAGAAAATATTGTAAAAAAGGTGTATTGATTATTATTAAAAATATTTCTGAAATTAATTACTCAATAACTATTGAATAATTTCATTTATCAAGAGGTGAAATATAATATTATATCTTTACAAAAACAATTATTGAATATATGATTAAAAAAGGAGAAGTAGTAATGGCAACTAAAAGAATAATACCATGTTTGGATTGTGACTTGCAGGTTCCTGAAGGGCGAGTTGTTAAAGGTGTTGAGTTTAAACAGATAAAATACGCTGGAAACCCTGTTGAATTAGCTAATAAATATTACCAACAAGGTGCAGATGAAATAGTTCTTTTAGATATCACGGCTTCAAGAGAAAAAAGAGCTACCATGAAAAGTGTTGTTGAAGCTGTTGCAAAAGATGTTTCATTACCTATCTGTATTGGTGGAGGAATTAGGAAAGTAGATGATTATGTCAACTTACTCAAAGCTGGAGCTGATAAATGTTCCACTAACACAGCAGCTATTCATAATCCTGAACTGATTAATGAAGCATCTGAAATGGTTGGAACTCAAGCTTGTGTAGTTGGAATAGATGCAAAAAGAAGATATGTTGATAACCCTAAAGAAAGTGATGAGCGAAACATAATTGAAACAAAAGATGGATATTGCTGGTTTGACACAAGTATTTATGGTGGAACAGAATTTACAGGAATGGATGCTATAAATTGGGCTCAAGAATGTCAAGAAAGAGGAGCAGGAGAAATTCTTCTAACTTCAATGGATAGGGATGGAACAAAGGATGGTTATGATCTTGAACTCACCAAGGCTATTAATAATGCAGTGGATATTCCAGTAATAGCTTCAGGAGGGGTAGGAAAACCAAAACACATTTTGGAAGCATTTGAAATAGCTGATGCAAGTGCGGCATTAGCTGCAAGTATCTTTCATTTTGATGAGTATCCTGTTCCAGTAGTTAAGGAATACTTGAAAGATAAAGGGGTAAATGTCAGGATATGATTTAAGATATGATTATTAATTTTATTATTATAAGAAATTTTTAAGTATAATTTTTTTATTATAAAATTAATTATAAAAATTTTTTCATATATTTTTCAAGAATTTAATTCAAATAAAATTAATGAATGAAATTGAAAGAATCCTCTAAAATCATGTATGTAATGGATTAAATTTGTAGAATGCATTCTATAAAAAACACCCATGAATTTTATGAAAGATTATGCTTTGAAAAACATTCATAATAGTTATTATATACAAAAAAATATTAAAATAATAATGGGATGAATTATGTATTTATTTGACTTTTTTCCGCAGCTTTACCATGTATCGTCGTTGGAATTGTAGTTGCTATTCCAATAGCCTTTTTAAGCAATAAAAAAGAATATAGCTATTAATCAAAGGAAAAGTTTGATAATATTTCCAATATGGATTTGCTAAAATATTTAATTTAAGTTTTGATTTGAAGAGATTTTATTACTTATTTATCTGAAGATTCTAAACTTGAACCAGCTATTGATTTTTACAAGGTGTGAGATTATTTTCAGCTAAAAATTTTTATTGTATTGTATCTTTAATGACTTCAGTTAATAATTCAACAGTTAAAACACATTTTGGAAGCATTTGAAATTGCTGATGCAAGTGCAGCTTTAGCTGCAAATATCTTCTATTTTGATGAATATCATGTTCCAGTAGTTAAAAAATATTTAAAGGAAAAAAAAGTTAATGTTAGATTATAAATTTATAGCATATTAAAAATATGGATAGTTAATGTTAGATTATAAATTTATAGAGTATTAAAAGAAAAAAGAGTAAATATTATAGGCTAGAATTAAAAATATCATTATGTTATTATTAAGCTTTAAAGTTTAATGATGGGGCTTAGTTATCATGAAATTAAAAGATATAATTATTCTAATCATAGTTTTATTTGTATTATTAATAGGTTTATTGGCTTTTACTACTTTTATTAATGTTAATAATCAAGATGATAATTTAAATAATAATTCAAGTGATAATCTAGTTAATCCAGCTAATGATTTTAATAATTTAGATAATAATTCTAATATTAATTCAAATAATCCTGATAATCAAGAGAATAAGTCGAATACTAGTTCAAATAATAATTTAAATAAAACAAAAAATCAATCTGATAATAATTTAATTAATAATTTAATTAAAACAAAAAATCAACCAAATAATAATTTAAATAATAATTTAATTAAATCAAATAACAATCAGAATCAAAATAATGTTAATTTAAGTAATATAATGATTATTAATCTTAATAAAACAAATAGTACTATCTTGGGCTCAAATGACAAAGGATCGGTTGAAATTATTGGTCCAATAGGTAATAAAAGTTCAAATATTAAAATTGCTTTTATTATTGGTGTTCATCCTTTAGAATTTAATGTTCATAATATTTTATATAATTATTTAATAGCTAAATCTGATTCTTTAAATTATTGTTATTACATTTATAAGATTAAAGTCACAAATAATCCTAATAATTATGATACTGGAAGAATGAATGGTCAAATATTAGCTAATAAATTTGTTGTTCCTGATGTAATTTCCAAAAATTATGACTTAGTTGCAGATGTTCATTCTAATCAAGGTACAAATGGGGGTAACTATAAAAAAACAAATTTCATCTTCGCTCCACTTAATAATACCACCTCTAAAGCTTTGGCAGATGAAATTATAGCTAAAGTTCCTCCTTTAGTTTACTATTATCCTGAATCTCAAACAAGTCCAGATTATGTCACAATTCCAATTATGAAATCAGGTACTCCTACTTTAGTTTATGAAACATATATGTATGAATCAAATGAAACAACAAAAGATCTTATTAACAAGTTAATTACAACAATTGATAATTTGAAAATTAAATGAAAAGATATATTTAATAAAGGGTTTTTTTTGAGAACTAAAAAAATATTTTTAAAATAATTCTCATTTAAAATCAAGTCTTTTTAACTATAATTTTACTTTAATTTTAAAATCTTTCTTGATAATTAAAATTTTGATTTAATGTTTTAAAGTTTTATCATGCAATTTAAATCCCAAATAGACCTAAAACTCACCCAAGAATCAGGTCAAACATCTCAAACACCATGGCAAGTTAAGGACAATAGCTATTGTGAGGTAGTAGAAATAGCTAATATGCCAATTCTTATAAAAACTCATCAAAACGATATTAACAATTTAAATCTAGAATATGAACTTCCAATAGCTAATCAAAATACATCTATTGATGAGGTAGCTATTGAAAAAGAAATAGCTAGAATATTCAATTTAAATTTTGATTTGGACAAATTTTATAGTTATTTATCTGAAGATTCTAAGTTAGAGCCAGCTACTGATTTTTGCAAGGGTTTGAGGTTATTTTTAGCTAAAGATCCTTTTGAATGCATTGTATCTTCAATAACTTCAGCTAATAATTCAATAGCCAGATGGACCAAGTCAATAGCTAAAATTAAAGAAAAATGGGGAGTAGCTACTGAATTTCCATCAGGAACATTTTATAGTTTTCCATTACCTACAACTTTGATGGATGTTTATGAAGATAATTTTGAAGAGTATGAAGCTATTGGTAGGATTATGGAGCTTGAATGTTGTACTAAGAATCTTAAATCATGTGGAGTTGGCTATAGAGTACCTTATATTAAAAGAGCAAGCGAACTTTTTACACTTGAAATTGACCTCTTGGAAATTCCAAAAATGACTTATAGTGAAGCATACAAAGAAGTCCTAAAATTACCAGGAGTTGGACCAAAAGTAGCTGACTGTATTTTATTATATGGTTATGGATTTGAAGAAGCTTTTCCATCTG
Source organism: Candidatus Methanorudis spinitermitis (assembly GCA_031286225.1). Taxonomy (GTDB): domain Archaea; phylum Methanobacteriota; class Methanobacteria; order Methanobacteriales; family Methanobacteriaceae; genus Methanorudis; species Methanorudis spinitermitis. The sequence goes on along the minus strand of JAITUQ010000046.1, from coordinate 5,892 downwards.
ATATTTGGATAAAAAGAATAGCTTCTCATCTGTATTTTAATGATAGAGATATTTCAGTAGCTAAAGTTCGTGAATTTGGAATGGAAAGGTTTGGAAATTATGCTGGTTATGTACAGCTATATTTGTTCCACTATGCTCGAAAATCTGGATTAATGAATAAAATAAAGGAATAAACAGGATATACTATTTTATATATTCATTAGGGACATATCCATATATAGAATATTCCATCTGTGACCATTTAAATCATAAAAACCACAGTTATACATTCCATTAACATCTTCAGGTGAGCAAAAGATTTTTCACCATTATCTGCTACGTATTTGAATATTTCATCAACTTCTTCTTTTGTTTCAACACCAATAGAAAATAAAACTTCTGTAGATTTTTCTGTATTGCTAATATTAATAAATCTACAACACAATAAAAACAAAAATAAATAAAAAATAGAAAAATGATTGATGATATTATAAAATAAAATTTAGCTATTATTATAAATTTGAACTTTTATTAAAAATAATATTTATGTAATTATTTATAATTTCTAAATTTTGTTAAAATATACTATAAACTTATTAATTATTGTAAAATTTATTAAATATAGCATAAACTTATTTAAAATATATTAAACTTTCTTAAATATTATATAAATTAATAATTATTTTTTTTAAGATAAATGGACAAAATTTAATATTTAAAATTTTATTAAAATATTAACCTGTAACAGTTACTTTTTCCATTACATCTCCTTGTTTAATAGAGTTTACAACATCCATACCTGAGATTACTTTTCCAAAAACAGTATGAACTCCATCTAAATGAGGTTGAGGGGAATGAGTTATAAAAAACTGGCTCCCACCAGTATTTTTTCCAGCATGAGCCATTGATAAAGATCCAGTGCCATGTTTATTATCATTTATCTCACATTTTATTGTATAACCCGGTCCTCCAGTTCCATCACCTTTTGGACATCCTCCTTGGATGACAAAATCGGGAAGTACTCTGTGGAAGGTTAAACCATCATAAAATCCTTTCTTAGTTAATTTTTCAAAATTAGCTACTGTATTTGGAGCATCTTTATTAAATAATTCTAATTCTATATTTCCTTTTTTGGTTTCAATAATAGCTTTTTTCATTATATCACTTAGTTTTTTTGTGGATATGGGGTTCATAAACTTAAATTTTTATAAAATTATAAATTTTATTAAATAATATTCTTTAAAAATTAAATATTAAAAAAATTGTAAGTTTTTATCATAAATAATATTCTTTAAAAATTAAATAAATTGTAAGTTTTTACCATTAAATGTTATCTTTTTAATCATATAATTATTTTATGATAATTAGTAATTTTAAAAATAATTTTATAAATTATAAAAACTTTGTTTTTAACTTATAAAAATAAAAAATTTTTATAAATAAAAAAATAGATAAATATTATTAATACTTATCATATTCAATTTAATTAAGAAAGATAAGATTATTAATAATATTTCCTTTGAGATTTAATAAAAATACATATTAACTATATCATGTTTGAGATTAAATAAGGTTAAATAAAATTGTTAATAATATTAATTCAAAATTTAATGTTTTAATGAGGAATAAGATGAATAACAAGGAAACAATAGACTTAGACTCAAAATATATCATGCAAACATATGGACGCCAACCAATAGCTTTAACCCATGGAAAAGGAGCTGTTATTTGGGATGCTGATGGAAATGAATACTTAGATTTCTTTGCAGGAATAGCTGTAAATGTACTTGGACAATCTCACCCAAAAGTAATTGAAACTCTTCAAAAACAAGCCGAAAAACTTATTCATACCTCAAATGTTTATTTTACAGAAGAACAAGTAAAATTAGCTAAAAAATTATCCGAAATAACAGTTTTTGATAAAGTTTTCTTTGCTAACAGTGGAGCTGAAGCTAATGAAGGAGCTATTAAATTAGCTAGAAAATATACTGGAAAAGGGGAAATAATATCTACAAATAATTCATTTCATGGTAGAACAATCGTAACTGTTACAGCTACTGGTCAAGATAAATATAAAGAACCTTTTAAACCACTTCCATCAGGTTTTAAACATGTAGATTATGGGGATTCTGATGCAATAGCTAATATTATTGGTAATGATACTGCAGCAGTTCTTGTTGAAGCTATTCAAGGAGAAGGAGGAATCATAGTTCCTCCAAAGAATTACTTAAAAGAAGTTGAAGCTATCTGCCGTGAAAATAACGTTCTTTTAATTTTAGATGAAGTTCAAACTGGTTTTGCAAGAACAGGAGAAATGTTTGCTTATGAATTATTTGAAATAAAACCAGATATTATGACAATAGCTAAGGCATTTGGGGGAGGATATCCTATTGCTGGATTTTTAGCTACGGATAAAATAGCTAGTGCTTTTGATTATGGAGATCATGGCTCAACTTTTGGGGGAAACCCATTAGGATGTGCAGTAGCTATGGTGACAATTGAAACAATTGAAAGTGAAAAGCTAGCTGAAAATTCAAAAAATACTGGAAAATATTTAAAGGAAAAATTTAATGAGTTAAAAGACAAATATGATTTTATAATTGATGTTCGAGGACATGGCTTGTTTTTAGCTATTGAATTAAACCAAGAATGTGGTTTTGTAGTTGATAAAATGAGAGAAAAAGGATTTTTAATAAATGCTACAGGTAAAAATGCTTTGAGATTTGCTCCTCCACTTATTATCACTAAAGAACAAGTTGATAAAATGATAATAGCTTTAAATGAAGTATTTTTACAGATTTGAAGCTATTATTTTCAGGGTCATGATTTTTAAAAAGTGATTTTATGGAAATTCCATTTGGTTTAACAGTAAGAGGACTAATAAAAAAAAATAATACATTTTTAATCTTAAAAAGGCATCCTAATTCAAGTACTAATTCTAATCGATGGGAATTACCTGGAGGAAAGGTTGAAGATGGAGAAAATTTTGATCAAGCATTGATTAGGGAATTGAAAGAAGAAACAAATTTGTCTATAAAGATTGGTGATCTTGTTGGTGCTGTTCAAGAAAATTTTCCTCACAAAAAGACAGTAGCTATTGTAATGAGTATAAATATCTTTTCTGGGGAAATTAAAATAAGTGAAGAACATGTCGACTGGAAATGGGCATCACTTGATGAAATACAGAGTTTAGAAATTTCTGGCTGGTTTAAAACATTTTTGCTTGAAGAAAATAATAAGTTATAAATATTGGTTCTGAATTATCCCATGATTGAAGTTTTAGAATTTTTAAACAGCTAATATTATTATTAAAGCTAATTTTTCATTAAATAGATATTTTTTCAAGTAATTCATCAATTTTATTTTCAATCTCATTAGCTACTTCTTCATAAATATCAATGTCATATCTAAAAGGATCAAAAATATCTTCATCAGATAATTTAAAGTACTTATCTTTGTATTTTGGGTAATTTTTCTTTAAAAATGTAATATGAATATCTCCCATACAACAAACATAATCAACACTTTTTAAAAGATTATTATCAACTATTTGAGACCTATGATTAGATAAATCAATATTTTTACTTTTTAAAACTGTAATAGCATGATTGGATGCTTTATATCCATCGTCTTCAAGAACTCCAGCTGAAATAGCTTGAAAATCATCACTAGCTTTAAAATTAAAAATAGCTTCAGCCATTGGACTTCGACATATATTCCCTGTACAAACAAACAATACTTTTTTCACCATTTATCACAAGCTCCATTAGTTTTTTTAAAGTTACTGAATATTTCCTGAATTAATATCTAATTATTAATAGATATTTCTGAATTTATATATAATTATTAAAATATATATCTATTTTAGACAGTTACAAATAATAACTAATACTAAATTTTTTTTCAATAATAACTTTTGGCTTTTATCATATCTGAGAATTTACCTACATTGTTTAAAGAACTTTTTTAAATATAAAAAATATTTTAATACTTATTTTTTATAATTAATATTAAAATAGTTTATATAAAATCAAAAAAAACTTATTTATTATATAAAATTTAAGAAATAAAATGATTAGGACTATGCTATTTTGATAATAAAATAGATATATAAATAGAAAATTTAGGCATACCTAAATATTTATATATTAGTTAACTTAATACTAATTATTTGGATAGAATAAAATGTAAATTTTTATTAACTGATAAATAATTTTTTAATCAGGATGGATAAAATGGATTTAAATTTAAAGATTAATGAAAAAAATCATGTTGAAATTGGTGGAACAGATACTATTGAACTTACAGAGAAATATGGAACTCCACTATATGTTGTTGATGAAGAAAGAATTAGAAACAACTATAAAAGAGTTTTCAATGCTTTCACTAAACATTATCCTGATTTTAAAATTTTTTATGCATGCAAAGCTAATACAAATTTAGCTATAATGAGAATACTTGAGGAGCTTGGTAGCTGTATTGATGCAGTTTCTCCTGGAGAGGTTTATATTTCACTGAAAACTGGATTTTCACCTGATAGGATCCTTTTCACTGGAAATAATGTTACAAATGAAGAATTAAAATACATTGATGAAACAGGAGTTAGAATAAACATAGACTCAGTTTCACAGCTTAAAAAATTAGCTAAAATGGTTGTTCCAGAAGGATATAAAGTATCATTTAGAATTAATCCCATGGTTGGTGCAGGTCATCATAAACACGTTATCACTGGTGGAAAAATGAGTAAATTTGGTATTAAAGAAAATGAAGCTGTTGAAGTCTACAAAACAGCTAAAAATTTGGGATTTGATCCTGTTGGAATTCATACTCATATAGGTTCTGGAATATTAGATCCTGAACCGTTTAAATTAGCTACTAATACTTTAATGGATATAGCGGGAATTGTAGCTAGTGAAGCAGATATTGATTTTGAATTTATAGACTTTGGTGGTGGTCTTGGAATACCATATGAACCAGAAGAGAATATTTTAGCTATTGATGAATTTGGAGAGGAAATAACTAGAATATTTAAATCAAAGTTAAATGAATATGGAATGGGCAAACCATCAATGTATATTGAACCTGGAAGATATATTGTTGGAGATGTTTCTTATCTTTTAACAACTGTAAATACTATTAAAAATAGCTATCGTAAATTTATTGGAGTAGATTGTGGATTCAATACACTTCTTCGTCCAGCTATGTATGAATCTTATCATCATATCATTGTTGCTAATAAAGCAAAAGACAAAGCAACTGAAAAAGTAGATATAGCTGGAAATGTTTGTGAATCAGGTGATTTATTTGGAAGAGACAGACTACTTCCAAAAGTTGAAGAAGGAGATACTTTAGCTATTATGAATACAGGAGCTTATGCTTTTTCAATGGCATCACAATATAATTCAAGACCTCGACCTAGGGAAGTTTTGATTAAAAATGGAAATTCGGAGATAATTAGGGAAAAAGAAACTTATGAAGACTTGTTTAGAAATCAAATTATTCCTAAACGATTAGAACAATGATTAAATAATAATAGATAATAAAAACTTTATTATTAACTTTATAAAAAATTAAAACTTTTTTAAAAATAATAACAGCTTTGTTTTTAACTTATAAAAATAAAAATATGAAAAACTTATACCTTTTTTTATTTTTCAAATGCTCTTACAGAAGACAAATTAATATTAAATACATAAAACTTTTTTTATTACTTTTCTAATGAATTTTGTGATTATTAATTTTTTGAAAAATTAGTTATTTTAGTATTTTACTTACTATTTTTTTTAAATAAAATTATAGGGTCCTATTTTTTTCGAGATTCTGAGAGCTTTTGTAGGTCTGTTTTTTTGTTGTAGCCTAGTGTTGTGAGCATTCCTGCTAAAAATACATGTAGTATTGTTGTTTTTTTCGCGG
>JAITUQ010000045.1 GCA_031286225.1 Candidatus Methanorudis spinitermitis | reverse complement strand
TATTTTTAATATAAAATATTTAACAACTGTACTTTTACCAATAAATCATAATTACAAATTTTTAGTAATGAAATACCTCCAAACAACCCGTAAAAAATTTACACAAATCAGACACCTTGTTATAAAAAGAGTTATTATTATAAATCATTTTTTGCATGATTAAAAATTTTTTTATAGAATATATCAAAATATTTGATAAAAAATTTTAAAAATTAGCTTTTTTTATATTAAATAATAAATAAGTGAAGATATAAATTATATTTTTAATAATTATATTTCTAATAATTATCAATAAATGTAATTTGATTATATTTTATAAATTGAATTTTGATTTCATAATAATTTAATTATATCATTTTATATTATAATTATTAATATTAGTTTTTAATTTGCTAATGTTTTTTAAGTATAGTTGATTTGTACTTTGATTGTTATTATTAGGTTTTAATTGTGGTTGTTTTATTTAATATGTTTAGTTTGTACGTTGATTATTATTGTTAGGTTTTAATTGTGATTATATTTTTTAATTGTACTCAGTTTGTTCTTTATTTAAATCAATAATTATTGGAGAAGGTGTCTTGACAAAATATATCATTATAACTGGTGGGGTTGTAAGTTCAATTGGTAAAGGAATTACATCTGCATCGATTGGAAGAATTTTAAGATCTTATGGACTTAAAATAGGTGCAATTAAGATAGATCCTTACTTGAATTGGGATTCTGGAACATTAAATCCCTATCAACATGGTGAAGTTTTTGTAACCTATGATGGAATGGAATCTGATCTTGATTTAGGTCATTATGAACGTTTTTTAGATGTTGAACTTCCTGGTGTTTCAAATATAACAACTGGAAAGGTTTATAAATCGGTTATTGAAAAAGAAAGAAATGGAGATTTTTTAGGAGCTTGTGTTCAAATCATCCCCCATATAACTGATGAAATAAAATCAATGATTAGAAAAACAGCTGATGTTAATAACTATGATGTTATCTTAGTTGAATTAGGTGGAACAGTTGGAGATATAGAAAGTCAACCATTTTTAGAAGCATTAAGACAACTAAGAAATGAAGAAGGTCATGATAATGTAATGTTTGTTCATGTTACTTTTGTTCCATATTTAGAAGCTGCAGGTGAGTTCAAAACAAAACCAACTCAACATAGTACAAAAGAACTTCGAAGTACAGGTATCAATCCAGATATGATAGTTTGCAGAAGTCAAAATCCTATTGATGATGGATTAAAGAGAAAAATAGCTCATTTTTGTGATGTAGCTATTGATGCGGTAATAAATGCTCAGGATGCATCATCTATATATGAAGTTCCTCTTGAATTATATAAAGAACATGTTGGTGAATTCATAGCTAATAGAATAAAACTAGATGTGGATTTTGCTTCAGCTAATTTAGATCAATGGGAAAGCATTGTAAAATCTCTAGAAAAACAAGACACAGTAGTTAAAATAGCTATTGTTGGAAAGTACATTGAACTTGAAGATTCATACATTAGTATAAGAGAAGCACTCATACATGCAGCTGGGAGTTTAGGCGTAAATTTAGATGTGGAATATATTGATTCTGATGTTGACGCGTTAGATTTAGATGCATTAGCTAATGTTCATGGTATTCTTATTCCAGGAGGATTTGGTGAGCGTGGTGTTAATGGAAAACTTCAAGCTGTTAAATATGCAATAGCTAATAATGTTCCAATATTTGGAATTTCTCTTGGAATGCATTCAATGCTTATTGAATTTGGAAGAGAAAATGGTATTAAAGATGCATATAGTAGTGAATTTAGTAAAAATACTAATATTACTCCTGTTATTGATTTAATAAAAAATCAAAAAAAGATTAAAAAAATGGGAGGAACTATGTATTTAGGTACACATGACTGTAGAATCATTAAGGATACTAAAGCATATAGTGCATATAATCAAGATTTAGTTAGTGAAAGACATAGACATAGCTATGAATTCAATACGGATTATAGAGAAAAACTTGAAGAAAAAGGTCTTGTAGTTTCAGGAACATCTCCAGATAATTCTTCTGTAGAAATAATTGAATTAAAAAATCATTTATGGTTTTTAGGATGTCAATTTCATCCTGAATTTAAATCAAGACCCAACAAAGCCCATCCACTATTTGTATCTTTTCTTGATGCATCTTTAAGGTATTTTGAAAAATAACTATTATTTTATAATTTTTTTTAAATATTTTTGTTTTAACATTTATAAATAATATCTTCATGTAATCAGCTAAATTTTAATATATTTTAAATAACTAATCTATTTGCAAGTGATTAAATTTTAATATAAGATTTTTCATGTATCAATATCATATTTTACATAAATAATATACTTATAATCAAAAATTAGACTATAGCTAATTTTTATTCGTTGAATGACCAATATGAAAACACCTTTCTTTAGCTATGATAAAATAGAAATAGCTATCTAATTTCAATAAATATAAAAATTAGAAAATTAAGGTTTAATAATTCAAAACAATGGTTTTTAAATAATAATAAATCCAAAAAGATAAAAATAAAACAAGAGCTATTAAAAACAATGCTCATAATCCATTATATGAGCGTAAGTTATTGGTACGAATTCGATAGAAAATATAAACACTTAAGTTTTATTAAAATATCGAACAATTAAAATACACATTGACACAATTATTATAATGATAATCATGCTCATCTTTGATATAGTAAGATGGAATTTAAAGAACCATCAACTATACAAGAGCGAAAAACAGTTAGTGAAATAGCTAAAGATAAAAATACTACAAAAAATAAGATTATAAAATGATTTATAATATTATGGAAGATTTAGATTTCTTAAGAAATAAACATAAAACTATGGCTAAGGATCAGATAAAAGAATTGTATTAAGATAAGAAAATACATGAACTATCATCAAAAAAGAGCAAAAAACTAGTTTATAATCTAAGAAAAAAGAATAAGAGCTATTTTAATGTATTCTTTTTATATCTTAAAATATATCAAAATCCAGATCAAAACTAACTATTTGTTCTATATCATTATTTATCATAATGGCATGGATTTAATTATCAAAAAAACCAACAGGATTAATAAAAGTATCTTATAAAGCTTGTTTGTAATAAGTAACATCTTTAAATACTTTAATGTCTTTTGAATTAACTAAAAAATCATGTACTAGTCTTAATTTATTATCATCTTCTTTTAATTTTCTTAACACTGTCATTGTTTCATATATAATCATTTCACTAATTACCTTTTCTTTATCTTCTATCTTTTTATATATTTCTTTAGCTTTTTCACTCCTTGAACATGAAAATTGATTAAAAAACTTGTTTCAAGAAATATCATTTAATACAACCTTTTTTTTTATAATGTATACTTTCTTTTAATTCTTGAACATCTATTTTTTCAGGATTATCTACCTCAATAATGCCTACACTATCTTTAAAGCTTAATTTTTTTTCTGGGTCATATCCTGGCATTTTGTGGTTAATTACTTCTGCTTCTATTTTTCCTTTTTCTTTTGTTTTTTCCAGTTCTTTAGCTATAAGATTATTTATAATGGTGTTTTGTTTGTTCCTTGTCTGACGACCATTGTTTTTATTTTTATTAACATATCCTTTGGTATTTGAATACTTGTTCTTTTAACATCACTCATTATTTTTAACTCCTATTATTTTTTAAACTAAAATCTATTTACATTTTTGTGTTTTTAAATCTTTAGTGTACTCTTTCTATGCCATCAATATTATTGAAATGTTTGTTAAATGTAGCTATTTTAGTTATTTCTAGTTGTTTCATAACTTCTAAATATAAACAATCAAAAAAAGGTATTCTTTCAGGATAATACTCTATTTGTCTTTTCAGAGTATCATCATATAATGTAATATCTTCAATTATTTCAAAAGCTCCACTATTAATTTTATTATATATTTCTTCTAGCTTTTCTTTGGAAACTTTAATTTTAATATTGGAAACTGTCATAACTTCTAAGATTATAGAATTAGATATTACAAGACGTTGGTTCTTTATTTGTTTATATATTTTAGTGGCTGTTTTATGTTGTTTTAAATTATCAATAAATAAACTCATTATAAAATTAGCATCTAAGAATATCATTAATATTCTCCTTTTCTTGTTTTATCTATTGCTTTTAATATATCAAAATCTTTGGGTGCTTTTATAGTTCCTATAAGATCATCTATATTTTTATTAGGGTCTTGTTTTACTATAACCCTAAGTTTTGTTTTGTTTATTTCTGGTTCTCTTTCTATTCCTTGTTTTATGTATTCTGTTATAATTTCTGTTTGTGTAGTTTTTTTATTATTAGCTATTCTTTTTATAGTGCTTATTAAATTATTATCTAAGTTTATACTGGTTTTAGTTTTCATTTAACACACCTTTGTATAAATTTATAAAATATATTCTATACTCTATATTATGTATTCTATAATATATAACTATCTTTTTTTTAGAAAATGCTAAAATATTTGTTGAAAAGTGTAAAAAATTCTTATAAAATAAACATTATTCTTAATATTTAATTTATATTATCAAATATAATAGGATATTTTATATTTTTAAGGGATTTAGTCTATAATTAATTAAATATAATATAATTCATATATGATTTAATAAAATTGTTAAAGAAGTTAACTAGGTTTTAATGAGTTTAATTAAATGTTTTCATTATTGTTAAGGAAGTTAACTAGGTTTTAATGAGTTTAATTAAATGTTTTCATTATTGTTAAGGAAGTTAACTAGGTTTTAATGAGTTTAATTAAATGTTTTTGTTAGGAAAATTAACTTAGGGGTTAATGATTTTAATTAAAGACTTTTATTATTAAATCATATAGCTAATAGCTAAACATTAATAAATTTTTTTTTATAATAGTTAATTTGTTTGTAATTTATCAAAATTTAATATAAGATTTCTTATGTATCAATATCATATTTTACATAAACAGTATACTTGTAATCAAAAATTAGACTATAGCTAATTTTTTTTATAGAATTTTTACTGATTAAAATTAAAAAACATTTTCTTTTTAATAAAATTTCATGAAAAAAAGAGAAAAATTCTTTTTATAAAACTCTTTAATTTGATCTAATTTAAAATTAAAGATAATTTATAATTTAAAATTCATTTTAAATTTTTATTCATGGTTTTTTCATAAAATCAATGATTTTTTTATCTATTTAGCTATTGAACAAAATTTTAAAAATAGTGTAATGAAATCATAATCATGTTTTTCTTTTATTATGATTTATTTCAGCTTTTTGTTCCTTAAATTCATTAAAAAAAGATTATTTATTTTATTTTGTTCAATTTAAGAATTATTAGCTGAATTCACAATGTTTTATTTGAAATAATCTTATTTTTAATAATTACAGATTTATTTTAAGTTAAATTAAATATTAAGCTTAAAATAAGCTTTTTTTATTCATTGGTTTGAGAAAATTATAGAAAGCTTTATTAATCAAGTAAACATAAACTACTTCACATGGTAATTTGTAAGTTTTATTAAGCGATTTTTCTTACTTTTTCCATAGCCGTTAAAAAATTTTGCTGATAGCGGGCAATTATTTTAGAGAGAGGCAATCATATTTTTTTAATTATGTGATTTGAAATTAGAAATAACTTTTTTTCATTCAGTTATTTCTCGCTAAAGTAAAAAAAAATAGCTAAAGAAAATTTAAAAGACAAAAATTTACGAGGTGAAATATTTCATGACGTCTTTTTTAAACAAAAAATTTAGTTTGATTTTAGTAATTCTTGCAACTTTGATTATAGCTACTTCCATAACAAGTGTAAGTGCTGCAGAACAAACAACTAACGCATTTCCTGCGGATGTTGATTTGCAGTTTGTTGGTTCAAATTTAACTACAAAAAATGTTAGTTATGGTCAGTCAGTAGATGTGGTTTTTAGTGCATATAATCCTAATGCTGGACCTTTATATATGGAAGGGGATTTGATTTTAAGATACTTTTCATATTCAGATCCAACTATAGGTGATCATATTACTATTCCTATTAATTGGACAATAGCTGCTTCTACTAATAAAACTCAAACTTTTAATATAAACACTGCAGATTTTACTCCATTAGGAGACTATAAAGTTTATATGGAGTTTATCAATACTGCTCCTACTCCTTTAGGAGGGGATTTCATTGATGATTTTGATTCATATAATGCAGTTGGTGTAACTAATCCTTTTGTTCTAACTCTTGTTTATATGGATACTCCTACTATTGTGTGGGATAATCCTGCTGGTCTTAAAGTAGGTCAAGAAGGAAACATTACCGGAACCCTTTTTGGTCGAAATGCATCTAATGCAACACAAGTAATTCCTTTAGGAGGTATTGTCCTTGATTTTGCATTAGAAAATGGAACTGTTATAGGAACTTTTACTACTAATGCAAATGGTACATTTGTTCTACCTTATACACCGCAAGCTCTTAGCTTCAAAATAGTAACAAATACTAATTTATCAGCATCAACTAACCCAGATGCTGGTTTATATGAAGAAATTGTTAACCTTTCCCATGCTTTCTCTGCTGCTCAAGGTGAAATTAAAGCAGATATCTGGTGGGATAGTCCAGTTGGATATTTAGTAGGCAATAATTCTACTGTCTTCTGGAATCTTACAAATGTAGGCGATCTTACTGGTACAAACATACTTGCTTGGATATTACTCTATGATTATGATAATCCAAATGTTGAGTTAAGAAAGTTCATTGTTCCTTTATGGAACCCAACAACTATTGGTACTGTTTCTTCAGATGGACATTGGAACTTTACTGATTTCATCAAAACTCATGATAAATTAATGGTTAGACTTGTTATCGATGGAAGAGATCTTAATAATAGTTTAGTAGCTACTTATGGCTCAAGCATAGCTGAAGCAGATACCTTTGTATACACTGAAAATGCAAAACCTGTTAAAATAACTAACAACCTTACTGCTGAATTTTCTGGCATTAAAGCTGGTGTTAATTACGCAAAACAGATTATTGTAGAAGGAAGATTACCAGGTAGTGCTCCTGTAAATGGACTCGTTAAACTTCTTTTCGATGGTAAATGGGAGTTCATTGTTCCTGTAATTAATGGTGTTGCAACTTTCAATCATACTTTCTCCATAGCTGGAGCTAATAGATTTGTTGAAGCTAACTTTATAGCTAACCCAGATGAAAATCTTTCCTCTTCTCCTAAAGAGAAAGCGATTTTCCCTGTAGCTAAAGGTGTTCCTGTATTAGTTGTTACTCAACTTCCAAATCCTTTCGCTGCATTTGCTGGTGAAGAAGCAACCATCACTACTTTAATCTCTGGCTTTGCTGGTGCTGCTGCTACTGCTCCTAAGAATATTACTTTAGAATTCTCAGAAGGCGGTAAAGTTGTACATACTGAAATTGTACCTATAACTCCAGATGAACCTATAGTTCTTGCTGATGGTACATTCGTTTTCGCTACTACAGGCTCAGCTATATTAGTCTATACTTACAAGTTGACTCATGCTGCTTTGACTATTACTGCAAAACTCGGCGATGGTACTGTTAACTACGAAAATGCAACTAATTCTATAGTTGTAACAGTCGTATAAGTGTAAACCAATAAAAAAATATATTTTTTTATATTAATTATTTTTTTTAGGGTATGGTAAAAAATAATAAGAATAGAAAATAATATATTAATGGAATTATAGATAGGAAAAAGATTATTATAATTCTTTTATAATAATAATTTTCTATCTCCATTACTTTTTTTCCATAATTAATATTTTTATCCATTTCTTTTAAAAAAAATAATATTTTTTAATTTTTTTTTAACATATTATTTAAAAATAGCTTAAATATCTTTTTTTTTAATTAATTATATTAATTCTCTTTAAATAGTTTAAATTCTTTTTTTTTAATTAATTATATTAATTATTTCCAATTTAACTCTATAATTGTTGATTATATAAATAATAAAGTTCATTTTTTCCTAATTTTCTAAGCTGGTCAAACATTATATAAATAATAACTTGACAGCATTGGTGCTTCACTATAATTATTTTGACCCAATATTTTTTTTAATAGTAAACATGACTGTTGATTTTAAATACGACTACTAACATACTATTAGTAGGAGGACATAATATGACTGTTACAACTAAAATATATGAAAATAATCAAACAGCTATTCCAGCTGAAATAAGAAAAAAGTTTAATATAGGGAAAAATGATTTAGTCGAATGGTCTATTAATGAAAATGGAGAGCCAGAAATTAGATTTAGAAAAAAAGTTAGTTTTAAAGATATTAGAGGTAAAGGAAAATTAGATTATAGGACTAATTCTGTGGATTTAAAAAGGGAGCTGTATAAGTGAAAGTATTTCTGGATAGTTCCTTTATAATAGCTTATGTAATTGAAATAGATGATAATTATAAATCAGCTTTAAAGTTAGAAGATGAAAAAATTTTTGATAATGAATGTTATATAAGTAATCTTATAATAAATGAGATAGTTACGGTTATAGGTAATAAAATCAATTTAGATTTAGCACTTAATACATATTGTGCTATTAAAGACAATTGCATTATTATTAATGAATATGATACTTCCAATTTCAATGATAATGTAATGAATATGTATAAAAAATATAATACTAAATTATCTTTTACAGATTGTGCAATAATTGAAATAATGAAAAAAAATAATATTAATAATTTAGTTTCATTTGATAAATCTTTTGATAGAGTGGAAGAAATAATAAGGATTTACTGAATTTATTTTTTTCAAGTAAGTCACAGTTCTTTTATTTCAGTATAAAAAAATAAACCATGGATGGATAATAATGAAAATAAGAAAATACCTTTTACCATTAGGAATGATTTGTGTAATTAGCTATCTTATTCACTTATTCTTAGGACAATTTCTTCAAAAAGAATACAACCCAATTACAACTGATATTAGTTCACTTACAGCTACTGGAGCACCAAATGCAGAGTTACTTGGAATTTTCACACTAATATATGGAATATGTTTTTTTCTCTTTTGTCTGGGAATGCTAGATATTGCTTTTGAAAAATATCATAAAATAACAAAAATTGGTTTTCTAATTTTCATGATAATGAGTTTCACTTCTTTGATTGGATATTTTTTATTCCCATTAAGTAGTGATAAATTAGCTATGAACTTTCAAAATATAATGCACTATGTTATAACTGGTTTTGTGACTTCAACAACTATTGCTTCTTTATATTTTATTGGTTATGGTTATTTAAAGAAAGAAAAATTGAAAAAATTAGGTAAAATAACTATAGCTACTGCTTCTTTAATAATATTTTTTGGATTTTTAAATCCAATAGCTATGTCTCTTCAATTAAATATTTTAGGATTTACTGAAAGATTAGTTATTTTCACACTATTGATATTCACGTTTTGCTTATCCTTTATCTATTCCTTCAATCTAAAACCATTTTTAACAATAAAAAAGATTAATTCAAATAAAAGAGGATGAAAAATTTTATAAAAGAAAAAAAGGAATAATTGTATAAAATAATAATGATTAAATATTAGGAAAATGTTTAAAAGATTTGCTAAAAAGCTATAATAATATTAATTACTCATTAATTTATAAAATATAATTTACAGTTTCTTAATTTTTGATATTGGAATGTTTGTTGTTTCAGCTATTATTTCAAGAGGAATTCCTTTATTTTTTAACTTACTAGCTATTTCTATTTTTTCTTCTCTTTTACCTTCTTTTTTGCCTTTTTCTTTTGAAGTTTCCATGTCGCTAATGTATTCCATTTTTGCAAGATCTCTCATGTAATAATCATGCAGTGCCTGTTCATCAGATAGAGCTTCTTTAATTTTCTTATCAGCTAATTTAATATCATCATCCATCCAAATCACCTTTTTAACAAGTTTTTTAGGACTATTTTTATCTAAAAATATCAACCATCTGTGTAATGGATTGTTAAAATCTTTATTTTTTAGTCTTCTGAAAACTACTAAATCTATATTGATAATGGTTATAAGATTAGAGTATATACAATTTATATTTCTAATATCTATTATATTAAATTTTGCATTATAGTCTGATTCTTTGCAGAAATTGAAATTTAATAAATTAATTAATATATGAGGTTTTAAACTGTTAAAATTTCCTTCTTTTGCAGAATTGGAAATCTCACGAGCAATATAAAGAATGCTCCGTTTTATGAAATGATAAGTGTTGCGGTTTTGCAGTTCCAAATTAATCCTACGCCCATCATTAGCTTTTGACCGTAAATCTAAAATGCAGGACTTATTACCTTTAATATCTGCAGATAAAAATTTATTATCTATAATATCTATAGATTCTATCCTTTTAATTCCCACTTCCTTAAAAATACTATTGAAAAAGGATAAAAGTATATTCTCACAACCTTCACTACCCATAAACTTTGAAAACAAAAAATCATTTAAAGGATCAAAATTTTTCATAAAAATGTTCACTTCCACTTGTAGATATCATTTAATAAAAAAATAAACAGTTAATATTAAAAATTTTTTAAAGAAGCTATTAAAATTTTTTAAAAATAATCTTAAAATTTTTAAAAACTTCTATATATAGATTTTATGAAAAAAATGACATATATATTACTACTTTTAAAGAAAAACAATAATAAATTAAAATAAAAAAGTTAAAACAAAGGTGTAATATTGGAAACTGTTAAAAACTTATTTACCTAATCGTAAAAAACTAAATAAGATGTAAAATAGGAAGATATAAAAAAATTCCCATGGATTAGAAAAATACACTTTAAATTTATTTAACTTTCATTAAATTTAAATAATACTTATTTTATAATTATTATTAATAATATCTTTATTAATTTAAGTATGATTTTTATGAATATTTTTTTCTTTCCAATATTTATCACACTAACCATTACAATAATAGCTGCTTACTTTGACTTAAAAAAAGGAATCATTCCAAACAAATTAACATTGTTTTTGTTTGTATTTGGAATAGCTATAAATTCTTTTTTTTCAATTTTTTACAATGATAGTAACTATGTTTTAAGCTCGATTATTTTAGCAAGTTTCACATTCCTACTTTGTTATATCTTATGGAAAATTAAGCTATGGGCAGGTGGTGATGTAAAGCTACTTACAGCTATTGTTGCATCTATGTTTTATTCACCAAATATATTCAAATTTCAATTTTTTGATATGCAATTTCCTCTTATTGCAATTTATCCATTTCCATTAACCTTGATTTTTAACAGTATTTTAATTTCCTTTCCATTTTTAATAATTTTTTTAATTTTCAATAACTATAAAAACTATTTGAAAAGCAATAAATTTAAATATAAGAAAATCATGAATCTTTACAATTTAATAAGTAGAATTAAGACTAATTTAGTTAAGTATAATGAAATTATGAATTTTAATAATATAAAATACAGATTTAATAATAATAAAAATCTAATTTTTAAAAAAATTCTATTTTCACTATTTTTTTCATCATTACTACTAATATTTACAGGAATTTATTCAAATATCTACTATTCATTCTATTTTTTATTATTTAGTGTTATTTTTTCATTTATTTCATCATTTTTATTTAAATTGTTTAAAAATTTTAAAAATTTTATAAAAAATGCTTCTAATAAGGAAATAGCTATTTTTAATTTAAGTGAGGGAATGATTATTCATAATATTGATCTTATTATTGATAAAAAGCATAATAAAACTTTTAAAAAAATTAGGGATAAACTTGACTTTGATAAGTCAAACATAAATATTAAACAAATAAAATCCTCAAAATCAAGTGAAAAAGAATTAAAATACATTTTAAGTTTATCAACAGCTGCTGGATTAACAATTCAGGATATTTCATTTATTAAAAAATTATTTAAACTGGGTTTCATCCATGAAACTACTTCAATTAAAATTGGAGTTCCTTTTGCTCCTTCAATAGCTATTGCTTTAATAATAGCTATTTTTTTTGGAGACCTTTCGGTCCTTATTGTTAATATTTTGAATAATATTTTAAACTGTCTACAAATCATTTGAATCCAATATTAAGGTGATATTATGGATCTATTCTTAATTATTTCTATAATGAAAAATAATTTTTTTAAAGATTTAAAAGGGCAATTATCTTTGGAATTTTTATTAATTTCATTTTTAGCTATTTTGATTTTAGTTTCAATTACATTGCCATTAGCTAATTTAGGAATTGATTTGGGATTTGATAGCTCTGCTTCGCTGGAAATAAAATCAGAACTATCAAAAATAGCTAATGGAGTTGATTCAGTTTATTCTAATGGGGCAGGATCTAAAAGAACAATAGCTATTCAAGTTCCAAAGGATCTTACTGTTAGATTTTCTAAAAATCCTAATTCTGATGAAGGATTAGCTACTGTTTATAATGTTTTAAGTGATGGATCAATGAAGAAAATTGAACTTAGCTACAAATACCCTAATTTAAATTTTGATTTACATTTAATTAAAGGTTACAATGCTATAATTATTGAATGGCCACTAAATAGCTCTGAAATCATTGTTAATAGGCCTATTTAATTTATTTGAAGACTTTTTAGAACTTTTTTTTTTTTAATGTTTGAGAATAATAAAATTATTCAAGAAAAATTTTTAAAGTTTTTAAAAAATATTATAATGATTAATTACTTATATAAAATAGTAAGATAATATTTTTAGATTAGATAGTAAGGTTATATTTTTAGATTAGATAGTAAAGTTATATTTTCAGAAAAATGTAAAAAAAATAATTTCATTATAATTTTTGAAATTATTAAACAAATATATTATAAATAAAGATTGTAATTCAATCATAGGATTAATAAGGATTGAAACTCAACTATGGGGTAAAAATTACGATCTAATTATAGGATTAATAAAAATTGTAATATAATCATAGGTATTAGGTAAGATTTCATGGATATTATAACCTCAATTATTCTTATAGTTTTATTCATTTTATTATTAGCTTTTGTTTTTTCAATGGGCTTATTAGTACCCATGATTGAAAAAAAAGATGTATTATTAATTGTAGGTATAGGGTTTGTCATTGGGCTTGTTGGAGGAGGATTTTTAATTGCTCCAATCTATGATGAATTACCTTATGTTGTAGGAGAAGTTCACCATATCTTAGGTGAAAATGAAGTTGTCTATGTTGAAATTTCAACTAATAACAGTGCAAGTAAGATCATAAAACAGATTGAAGAAGTTGATGGTGTTGTTTCAGTTGAAAATGATGGAATATTCCTTGAAACCACGAATTTTTCTAATGAAAGAAAAGAGATTATTGAAGATAAAATCCCAGTTGTTGATGAAAATTTCAAATCCTGGGAAGTAGATTCTTCTGGAAAAATTAATATAAACATAACAAAAGGATATGATGCAAATAATGCAATAAAAACTTTATCAGAATGGTTAGTATTTACTGCAGATATTCAGACCAAATATTCAATTATTAAAATTAAAATTAATGTAGAATCAAGTAAAATCAATAATCTTTTAAATTATTTAGAATCAAATGAAATCATCATATCTTCTGTTGAAGGTCCAATACAAAAAGCTATTGATGATACTAAGAATAATATGCCGGATAGAAATTTAATTATTTTTTTCATGGGTATTTTAGGAGTTATTGTAGCATTATTTGGAACTTATTATGATGAAACTATTAACTTTTTGAAAGAATTAAAAGAAAAAATTAAAAATAAGCTAGAAGATTTTAAAGAAGAAATTAACGAAAAAATAGAAGACTTTAAAGAAGAAATTAAAAACAGGATGGATAAAGATTAAAAATAAGTATTCTTGATAATATGAATAAAAAAATTATAATAGCTATTGTTTTGTTTCTTACTGTAGCTATTAGTGGGTGTATAAATTCACCTTTAGATAATATTAACTTATTAATGCCTAAAATTAGTCAAAACATTGTCGATGGTGATAGTTATTACAATGAAGCAGTTAATTATGTTAATAGTCATAATTACAACGTTGCTGATGAGAAAATTAAAAAAGCTGTCACTAATTTCAATGAAGGGCAAAATAAATTACTTTCAATTGACAATGTAGATGAACTTAACAATGCACTTTATATTCAATATATTAATTTAATAAAAGAAGAAATCGCTTTGAAACAAAATGCAACAATGAATTTACAGTTAGCTATTCAATATTTTAAATCAGGAAATAATGAAACAGCTAATGAATATGTAACAAAGGCAAATTCTTTCATGATGCAAGGTGTAATTGTTCAAAACCAACGTCAAAATCTTGTTATAAATAATCCTGACAAATTTGATTTTATTTGATTTTTTATAATATTATCCACTAATTGTGATAATTTCACATTTATTGTAAGTTTAATCTTGTGAAAACTTTAATTGTTTTATAATACTCTTATAATTGATTAATTAATAGTAAATAATTAATTGATAGTAGTTAATAGTTGTTTGATAATATCCTATTTATATAGATTATAATTTTTGCAGAATCAGAATCATATCACTATCAATATTTTTATATTATTTAGGATTGTTTTAATAAACTATAGAAATTACTTTAAATATTTTAAGTTTTATAATTTTTTATCTTATTTAAATCATTTAAATAAATTTAGAAAATATTTTATTAACTTTTATTATCATAAAATCATAAACATTTTTAAAATGAACTTGTATTTAATTTAGTTTATTATCTTTAAATTAATGAATATTTTTAAAATGGAGTTATATTATTTATTTATAATCTTTAAATAAATGAATACTTTCAAAAAGAATAAGTATTATTTAAATAAAAAAATCATAGATATTATATTTTATTTTAGAGGAAAACTATGAAAAAATCATGCCCTAACTGTAAAGGAACTGGTTCACAAGTGACAGAAAGAAAAACATGTAAATCATGTGATGGAACTGGGTTTCAAAATAGCCTTGAGGTTAAAAATCATTTTAAAGGTGTAAGTGGAAGTGCGAAAGCAAAATTTGACTTAGAGTCTGTTCAAGATGTTCCATGTGAAGCTTGTAAAGGAAAAGGGAAGATAGATGTTTTTGAGGAATGTCAAACATGTAAAGGAACTGGTGAAGTTACCAGTTGTAAGTCATGTGGTAAAATTATTGATGAAAAATATAGCTATTGTAAGGAATGTAATATTAAAATTAAAAAGAAAAAGTTAGAAGAGAAAAAAAGATTAGAAAAAGAAAAATTAGCTAAGCAAATTGTATTTGTTTTAGATCCAATGTGTGAAATGGAAGATTTAGAAATTAACTCTGTTTACAAAGGAAAAATCACAAGAGTAGAAAAATATGGAGTGTTTGTTAGTTTAAATAATCAAGTTTGGGGATTAATGAGAACTGGAAATCCTGATTATACTGTTGGAGAGGAAATATTTGTAAAAATAATTGAATTTAAACCTCACAAAAGAGAAGTAGACATGAGTCCAGCTAATATTATTGGGGATTGGGAACTTGAAAAAGTTAAAAAGAACATAGCTAGAACAAAAATAGATTCTCTTGATAATAAATCCCTTGGAAAAATCGTCAAAGTTCAAGGAGAAGTAATTCAAGTACAGCAAACTTCTGGGCCTACAATATTTACTATAACTGATGAAACAGCTATTACATGGGCTGCGGCTTTTGATGAAGCTGGAGTTAGAGTTTACCCTAATATTGAAAATGGAGATATTGTGGAAGTTATTGGAGAAGTAAACCAACACAGTGGAAAAATACAGATTGAATCTGAAACTATAGAAAAGTTAGAAGGAAAAACTGCAAGTAAAGTACGTCAACTTATTGATAAAGCATTAGATGAGAGAGCTGAACCTGATGAAGTAGATAGTCTTATAAAAAGTGAAATTTTAGATAAACTTCAACCAAAAATGAGAAAAGCTGCAAAAGCTATTAGAAAAGCTATTATGGATGGGAGAACAATTCTTCTTAGACATCATGCTGATGCAGATGGAATATGTGCTGGTGTAGCTATGGAAAAAGCTGTTGTGCCTCTTCTTAGAGAAATGAGTCCAAGTAGTGATGCTGAATGGCATTATTTTAGAAGATCGCCTAGTAAAGCTCCTTTTTATGAATTAGAAGATGTTGTTAAAGATTTATCTTTTGCATTAGAAGATCTCCAAAGGCATGGGCAAAAGTTGCCTTTGATTGTTCTTTTAGATAATGGTTCAACAGAAGAAGATCTTTTAGCATTGATGAAAGCTAAAATTTATAATATAGAGATTGTTGTAATCGACCATCATTTCCCTGGAGAAGTTCATGAGGGAAAGGTTGAGGTAGATGAATTTGTAGATGTTCATGTTAATCCTTATCTTGTTGGAGGAGACTCTCAAATTACTGCTGGAGCATTAGCTGTAGAGGTAGCTAATATAGTAAATCCTGAAATTAGAGAACTTATTAGTCATCTACCAGGAATAGCTGCTTTAGGAGATCATGCCAGATCAGATGAAGCAGAACAATACATAGCTATTGCTGAAAAGAAAGGATACAAAAGAGAAGATTTAGATAAAATAGCTGCTTGTGTTGATTTTGAAGCATATTATCTTAGATTTATGAATGGTCGGGGAATAATGGATACCATTTTAGCTGTTGATAATATTGACAAACATAAAAAATTAGTTAATGCTTTGTTTAAAGAATACAAAAAACGAGTAAATATCCAATTAAAAGCTACTTTACCTAACATAAAGCAGGAAAAACTAGCTAATGGTGTTTATTTCAATATTTTAGATGTTGAAAAATTTGCACATAGATTTACATTCCCTGCACCAGGTAAGACCTGTGGTTTTGTTCATGACTCAATAGTTAAAAAGCTAGGAGAAGAGACACCAATAATAACTCTATCATATGGTCCTGATTTTGGAGTTATAAGAGCTACTGATGCTGTTAATGAAAAATTTGGATTCAATCTCAATGAAATTGTTTGGAAACTTCAAGATAAAATTCCAGAAGCTGGTATTGATGGTGGAGGACATGAATGTGCAGGATCATTGAAATTTATAGAAGGACTATCAAAAAAAGTATTAACAAGCTTTGCAAAAGAAATTTCTGATATGAATTAATTAGAAAATTTTTATTTAAATTAATGATATTAATGGTGTTTATTTATAAAATGCCATTTTATGATTAGATTATGGTTTAGGAAAAAGAGGTATCAGATGTGGACAAATATGGTTTGGCTAATAGTAATACTTATTGTAATATTAGCTACAATTGTTTATTTTACACTACCTGGTGGAAGGCTCCAGAAACAATATTTGGCAGATATAAAAAGATCTTTTGCAGAAATAACTACACAAGAAAATCCACAAAATGTATTTACTGAAGATAGTATTGCTGAATTACCTGCGTTACTCCGTCAACATATTATTAATGGTGGATATTTGAACCATTTATTTATGGATAACATGTTGATACACTTTTATAATTCAAAATTCCGTACCTCAGCAGGTAAAAAGCCAATAAACATAGAATTCATCCAGGTTAATTTTGCAAAAAGACCGGACCGGCATGCTTTTCTCAATGGTAAAATAGTTGGAA
Organism: Candidatus Methanorudis spinitermitis; assembly: GCA_031286225.1. Classification (GTDB taxonomy): domain Archaea; phylum Methanobacteriota; class Methanobacteria; order Methanobacteriales; family Methanobacteriaceae; genus Methanorudis; species Methanorudis spinitermitis. The sequence continues at coordinate 23,423 of JAITUQ010000045.1, read as the reverse complement.
TGCCAATACAGGCCAAAGACAGTGTATTGGATGGTCATGGGTCCATGACAGTAATGCTTGGAAAGCTATTTCAACTTTTTCATGTAACTGGAGTTGAGATGGATCAAAGTCAATTGATAACCACACTTGCAGATGCAGTATATATGCCTTCATTTTTTTTACAAGACTTCATTACATGGAGAGTGCTAGATGATCATAGAGTAGAATTTGAGATTGTATGGAAAGATGTTTCTGCAAAGGGGAAATTCACATTTGACGATAAAGGAAATATTATCCAGTTTGATACTAATGACAGATATATGGATAATAACAATAAGGGCAGTTCACTGGTGCCTTGGTATGTGACATATTCTAACTACAAAGAGCAAAATGGTTACTTTCAACCAGGAAGTGTTAGTGTAAACTGGGTGCTTCCAGATGGGGTTGACACTTATTTTACAAGTAACAATATCGAAATCCACTATTCTATAAATGAGGAAGATTTGTGATTTTCCATGGTTTTTGTAATTGTAAATAATAATACTGTTATGGCCTATAATTTTAGAAAAAAATCATAATTTCAATAAATAAATCTAAATACATAATTATTAAGGAATTACTAAAATATTACTTATCATATGGTCTAAGTATGTATATATATGTTTGAGATTTATTATTTATTAATGGTATTGTAAGGAATATTATTAATGGTATTTTAAGGAATGTTTTTCATATTTTACTTTAATGAGTTTGTCTTATAATTCGATTTTTTGGGTTTCCAATTTTTAAAAACTCTTTAAAAATCATTAAAAACAATAAATTTATTTAATTATTTTTATTTTAAAAATAAATAGTTAATATCTATGTTTAAATTTTATACTCAATTTATTGTCATTTAAAAGTAAATTAAAGAAATTAAAAATTTCACCAATTAATCATTGGATAGCCTCTTCATTGTTTTAAAATGATTAAAATTATAAAAAATTATAAAAGATAGATTACAAAGATTCAGGGATGTTTATTGAAACTTTAGATGTGAATTATTATGAAGCAATTTAAAATTTCATCTCCTTATAAACCTCGTGGAGACCAACCAAAAGCTATTGAATCATTAGATAAGGGTATTAAAAAAGGTTTCCATGAACAGACGTTACTTGGTGTAACAGGGTCAGGTAAGACATTCACAATAGCTAATGCTATAGAACAGGTTCAAAAACCTACTTTAGTTATTTCTCATAATAAAACATTAGCTGCACAGCTATATGAAGAATTTAAAGAATTTTTCCCTGAAAATGCTGTTGAGTATTTTGTTAGTTATTATGATTATTATCAACCTGAAGCTTATGTTCCTCGAACTGATACATTTATTGATAAGGAGGCGTCAATAAATGAAGAGATTGATAGGATGCGTCATTCTGCTACCCAGTCTCTTCTATCTCGTGATGATGTTATCGTAGTATCAAGTGTTTCATGTATTTATGGTATAGGATCACCTGAAGAATATGGTGAATTTGCACTTTCAATAGCTGTTGGTGATAACATTGATAGAAGGGAAATTCTCTCAAGGTTAATTTATATGCAGTATGAGAGAAATGATATTGAATTTGAAACAGGTCAATTTAGAGTACGTGGAGATGTTATTGAAGTTAATCCTGTCCATGGAACTCCACCAATTCGAATTGAACTATTTGGAGATGAAATTGATTCAATATCTATTGTGGATAAATTAACAGGACGAAAAATCGAAAATCTTCAAAGATACATGATATTTCCTGCAAAACACTTTGTAATAGCTGAGAAAAAATTGAATAAAGCTATTGCTGATATTAATGAAGAACTTGAAGAAAGGTTAAATGAACTAAAGCTTCAAAATAAATTAGTTGAAGCACAACGTTTAGAACAAAGAACTCGATTTGATATTGAAATGTTAAGTGAAATGGGATATTGTCCAGGGGTTGAAAACTATTCTCTACATCTTTCTGGAAGAAAATGGGGAGAAATGCCTTATACTCTTTTAAAATATTTTCCAGATGATTTTTTAACCATTATAGATGAATCTCATGTTACAGTTCCACAAATTAGAGGGATGTATAATGGAGATAGAGCAAGAAAAGAAACACTGGTTGAACACGGGTTTAGACTTCCATCAGCAAAAGAAAATAGGCCTTTTAGATTTGATGAATTTGAAAAGTCTGTAAATCAGCTTATATATGTTTCAGCTACTCCTGGAAATTATGAATTAAGCCGTAGCTTAAATATAGTTGAACAAATTATTCGCCCAACAGGGTTAATTGATCCTGAAGTTATTATTAGGCCAGTTATAGGTCAAGTTGATGATTTACTTGGAGAAGTTAGAAAAAGAGTGGATTTAGATCAAAGAATATTAGTCACTACTTTAACAAAAAGAATGGCTGAGGATTTAACTGATTATTATGCAAAAATTGGAATAAAAGTAAGATATCTTCATTCAGAAATTGATACATTAGAAAGAATTGATATTGTAGATGATTTAAGAAGAGGAGAGTTTGATTGTCTTGTTGGTGTAAATTTACTGCGAGAAGGGTTAGATCTTCCAGAAGTTTCTCTTGTTGGAATATTAGATGCTGATAAAGAAGGTTTTCTTAGATCTGAAACTTCACTTATTCAAACAATTGGAAGAGCTGCAAGAAATGTTGATGGTAAAGTTTTAATGTATGCTGATGATATTACTGATTCTGTTAAAAACTCAGTTGACATAACCAACAGAAGAAGAAAGCTACAGATTGATTACAATAAAAAACACAATATAACTCCTAAATCTACTTTTAGATCTTTAAAAGAGAAGAAAAAAGAAGCTAAAACCTATGATAAAAATGCAACTGATCTTAAAAAGATGCCTAAGGATGAACTTCAAATGCTCATTAGTGATTTAGAGGATGACATGAAAAAAGCAGCTTCTGCTTTAGATTTTGAAAAAGCAGCTAAATTAAGAGATCAATTAATAGTTATAAAAGGAGTAGCTAATTAATATTTTAAGATTAATTCATTTGAGGTATTTTATATTCTTAAATTCTTGTTTTTTTCTGTTATCTGGCTAAATTTAGCTTAGGCAGCGTTTAAAACTTAGTGAAATTTTTATAAGGAAATATTTATATAATTTGCTACAAAAAAATAATAAATATAATAATTTGAATTAAATCATTTTATAGATTTTGTATATTTATTAAAAAATAATAGTTTTGATTATTAAATTGTTTTATAGATTTTATATATTTATTAAAAAAATAATGATTTAATTATTTATTTTTACTATTTTTTTAATTTCTAAATAATTTTTATTATATCCTATCTAATGGTATTGGGTTATTTAATTTTAAATAATCTTACTTAATATACTGAAAATGATAAAAATGAATAAAAATCATAATAACTATTGTAAATTAATAATTAATTCATTTTTAAATTTATATTGTTTTTAAATTTTTTTACAAATAAAAAAACGAAGTTTTTATATCTTTAAATTATTATTAAGGAGAATGGAGATGAATAAGGATTTAAACAAAAAAAATATAATTTTAAAAGGTGCAAGAGAGCATAATCTCCAAAATTTAGACTTAGCTATTCCAAGAGATCAGTTTATTGTAATAACAGGATTAAGTGGGTCTGGGAAATCATCATTAGCTTTTGATACAATATATGCTGAAGGACAGCGAAGGTATGTTGAATCATTATCTGCTTATGCAAGACAATTTTTAGGGCAAATGAAAAAACCTGAAATTGATTATATTGAAGGATTGTCTCCAGCTATCTCTATTGATCAAAAAACAACTAAAATGAACCCACGTTCAACTGTAGGGACAATTACTGAAATCTATGATTACCTTAGATTACTGTTTGCAAGAATTGGGACTGCTCACTGTTACAATTGTGGAAAAGAGATTTCACAGCAAACAAGTGGTCAAATTGTAGAGAGTATTATTGAAGAAGGTGAAGGAATTAAAATCCAGGTACTTGCTCCCATAATTAGAGATAGGAAAGGAGAACACAAAAAAGTCTTTGAAAATCTTCAAAATAAAGGATTTGTTAGAGTTCGAGTGGATGGTGAAATAAAAGATTTAGAAGAGGAAATAACCTTAAATAAGAACTTTAAACACACTGTTGAGGTTGTGGTTGATAGATTAATAATAAGAAAAGATATTGATTTCATGAGAAGATTAGCTGATTCTGTTGAAACAGCTCTTTCTTTTGGCGAAGGAATTGTAAATGTTCTCTATAATAAAAAAAACAATGATAAGAATAAAAATAATGACATCGATAAGGTTAATGATACTGATAAAGATATTGAAAATAAAGAATATGAAAAAGCTTATTCAGAACATTTTGCCTGTGTAGATTGTGGAATAAACTTTGAAGAAATTAGCCCAAGAATGTTTTCATTTAATAGTCCTCATGGGGCATGTCCTGAGTGTAATGGTCTTGGAAGTAAGATGGAAATGGATCCAGATTTAATTATTCCAAACAAAAGTTTATCTTTAAGTGATGGAGCTGTTGTTCCATGGAGTAGGTCTAAAGGAAATAAAGAAAATTATTATCACCAAATGTTATCGGCAGTAGCTAATCATATGGGATTTTCAATGGATACTCCATTTAAAGACTTAAAAAAAGAAGAACAAACAGCTATTCTTTATGGAACTGAGGATAAGGTTTCCTTTAGTTTTAAACGTAGAAATAAATCTTATAGGGTAAATAGAAAATTTGAAGGCGTAATCACAAGAATGGAGAGACAATACTTAGAAACCAGATCAAACTATTCTCGCAGCTATATTTCAAAGTTTATGAGTGATCATAGTTGTCATGTTTGTGGAGGTAAAAGGTTAAAAGTCGAAGCTTTATCTGTAACTGTTGCAGATAAATCAATAGCTGATGTAGTAGCTATGACAATAAAAGATTGTTATAAATTTTTCCATAGTATTGAATTAAATGAAAGAGAATTGTTCATAGCTAAGGAAGTTTTAAAAGAGATTAATGAACGATTAAAATTTTTGGTAAATGTTGGTCTTGATTATATAACAATGGAAAGGTCTTCTGGAACTTTATCTGGTGGTGAAGCTCAAAGAATTAGATTAGCTACTCAAATTGGCTCAGGTCTTGTTGGAGTCTTGTATATTTTAGATGAGCCAAGTATTGGCCTACATCAAAGAGATAATGTAAAACTTATTGAAACACTTCAAAGACTTAAAAATATTGGAAATACATTAATTGTAGTAGAACATGATGAAGAAACAATATTATCCGCAGATTTTGTTGTAGATATTGGCCCAGGAGCTGGTGAGCATGGTGGAAAAGTTGTAGCATATGGCACTCCATCTGAAATAATGGAATCTCGTGACTCTATAACTGGTAACTATCTTTCAAGAAGAGAGACAATACCAATTAGTAAAAATAGAAGAAAACATACAGGTAAGTTTATTACAATTAAAGGAGCCAAAGAAAACAATCTTAAAAACATTGATGTAGATATTCCTCTTGGAGTTTTCACATGTGTTACAGGAGTATCTGGTTCTGGAAAAAGTTCTCTTATTAACCAAGTTCTTTATAAAGGATTAAATGGGATTATTAATCATAAACATAGCTTCGCTGGGAAGTTTGACAAGATTGAAGGTAGTCGAAATATTGATAAAATCATTATTATAGATCAAACACCTATTGGTAGAACTCCTCGCTCTAATCCGGCTACTTATACAGGACTTTTTACATATATTCGTGAAATATTCGCTGAAACACCAGAAGCTAAAGCTCGAGGTTATAAACCAGGGAGATTTAGTTTCAATGTTAAAGGTGGAAGATGTGAAGCTTGTTCAGGTGATGGGATAATAAAAATCGAAATGCATTTTTTAGCGGATGTTTATGTTCCATGTGAAGTTTGTAAAGGAAAGCGATACAATGATGAAACTTTAGATATAAGGTATAAAGGAAAAAATATCTATGAAGTTCTTGAAATGACTGTAGAAGAAGCTTTAGAGTTTTTTAAAAATATTCCAAAAATTAAAAAGAAATTACAAACTTTAGATGATGTTGGTTTAGGGTACATTAAGTTAGGTCAATCAGCTACAACCTTATCAGGTGGTGAGGCTCAAAGAATTAAATTAGCTAAAGAGCTGTCTAAGCAAAGTACTGGAAAAACACTATATATTTTAGATGAACCAACTACAGGTCTTCATTTTGCAGATATAAAAAGACTTTTAACTGTTCTGGGACGATTAACTGATTCAGGTAATTCAATTGTTGTTATTGAACACAACTTAGATGTTATAAAAACAGCTGATCACATTATTGATTTAGGTCCTGAAGGTGGAGATGGTGGTGGAGAAATAGTAGCTACTGGTACACCAGAAGAGTTAGCTAATTCTGGAACATATACTGGAGACTTTTTAAAGAATATTTTAGATGAAAATATTACTCCACTTGCAAGAAAATTAATTAAAGAAAAAATGAGTAAATAAAAATTTATTAATTTGTTTATTGAAAAGTAATATATAAATTAAGATAACTTTTATCGTGTAATAAAATTTATTATAAATATTAAAATTATTTTAAGGCATTATTATTTATTAATATTTATTATTATTTATTAAATTTAAAAATTTTTATCACAAACATTTATTTATTGTCATGTTTATAATTAATAAAAAATCAGTTTTATTTCTTTTTTAATTTAAATAATTAATAATTTTACAAGTTTATTAAAATTGGAGCATAGTATGAAAGCAGAAAATATTCCTAAAGATTATGACCATAAAAACGAGGAAAAATGGCAAAAACAATGGAGTGAAAATCAAATTTATAAATTTATTGGAGACGGAACAAAACCGAGATATATTATTGATACTCCTCCAGCTTATCCAACTGGATCACTTCATTTAGGTCATGTCCTAAATTGGGTTTATATTGATATGATTGCACGATATAAACGTTTAAAAGGTTTTGATGTTCTATTTCCTCAAGGATGGGATTGTCATGGTCTTCCAACTGAGGTTAAAGTTGAAGAAACACATAATATTAAAAAAAGTGATGTTTCAAGACTTGAATTTAGACAAATGTGTGTTGATTTAACCGAGAAAAATATAGCTGTAATGAAAAGTCAAATGCAGTCTCTTGGATTTTCTCAAGATTGGACTAGAGAGTATGTTACATTGACTCCAGAGTATATGAAAAAAACCCAACAGTCTTTCCTACAGATGTATGAAAATGATCTTATTTATCAAGGAATTCATCCTGTTAATTGGTGTCCAAGATGTGAAACAGCTATTGCATTTGCAGAAGTTGAATATAGTAGTAATGAAACCTTTTTAAACTATGTTATGTTTCCAAGTGCAGATGCAACTAATAATAAACAATTAGCTTCAAAAAATACAGATTCGAAAAGTAATAATAATATTAATAATAGAAACCAAGTAAGTTCTAAATTTGATGACAATGGTGTGCTAATAGCTACAACACGGCCTGAACTTATGTCTGCATGTGTGGGAGTTGTAATTCATCCAGAAGATGAAAGATACAAGCATTTACTTGGTGAAAATCTTACAGTTCCAATATCTGGCCAAAATGTTAAAATAATAGCTGACAGCGAGGTTGATCCGGAGTTTGGTACAGGTGCAGTTATGATTTGTACTTTTGGTGATAAAACTGATGTATCATGGGTAAATAAATATGATTTGGATATTATTGAAGCTATTGATGAGAAAGGCATCATGACTTCAGCTGCTGGAAAGTATGTTGGTATGACTTTAAATGAATGTAGGGAAGCTACAATATCTGATTTAAAAGAAAAAGGATTTATTACTAAACAAGAAAAGGTAGACCAAAATGTTGGTCAATGTTGGAGATGTAAAACACCAATTGAGATTTTGGTTAAAAAACAGTGGTTTGTTGGTGTTAATAAATTAATTGATGAGGTGAAAGTAGCTACTAATTCTATGAATTGGGTTCCGGATCATATGAAGAGCAGACTTTTAAATTGGGCTGATTCTATGGAATGGGATTGGTGTATTTCAAGACAAAGGATTTTTGCTACTCCAATTCCTGTTTGGTTCTGTAATGATTGTGGAAAAATTCACTTAGCTAAAATTGAAGAATTACCTGTTGATCCAACTCAAAAATCTCCTTCAATTGACTCTTGTGAATGTGGATCTAAGGATTTCACTGGTGAAGAAGATGTTTTAGATACTTGGATGGATAGTTCTATTTCTCCATTAAATGTAGCTGGATGGCCAGATTCAAATTTTTCTGATAATTTTCCAGCTAATTTACGTCCTCAAGGACATGATATTATAAGAACTTGGGCATTTTATACAACTGTTAGAACAATAGCTTTGGAAAAAGAAAAACCATTTGAAGAGATTGTTATAAATGGAATGGTTTTTGGTGAAGATGGATATAAGATGAGTAAATCTAGAGGAAATGTAATAGCTCCAGATGATGTTATAGAAGAATATGGTGCTGATGCACTTAGAACATGGGCAGCTAATAGTACTCCAGGTTCTGATCTTCCTTTTGATTGGAAAGATATAAAATATGGCTATAAATTTTTAAGAAAATTTTGGAACGCATTTAGATTCATTAGTATGCATATTTTAAATAATAATATAACTTCAAGTCAAGATATGGAAGCTAAAGAAGATGAAGAAACTCAATATGATAAAGAAATTATAATCAAAAACAATCTACTTCCTCTTGACAAGTGGATACTTTCAAAGTTGAATATTTTAACTTTTGAAGTTACAAATGCTTTTGACTCCTACAATTTTGCAGTAGCTATAAACTCAATTGAAAAATTCATTTGGCATGATTTTTGTGATGAATATATTGAAGCTGTTAAATATAGGCTGTATAATAATGAAATTGATGAAAACTCTAGATTATCTGCTAAATATACTTTAAAGACAGTTATTGAATCATCTTTAAAATTATTAGCTCCAATTACTCCTCATTTTGTAGATGAAGTTTATCAACATTTCTTTAATTATGATGAAACAGATTTTAAAAATTATCAAAGTATAAATATTAGTAATTGGCCAGTGGGGGATGATGATTTAATCAATGAAAAGTTGGAAAGTGAAGGTGATTTAGCTATTGAACTTATTGGTGAGATTAGAAGATTTAAATCTGCTTCTAAAATCCCTTTAAATGCTCCAATAAATGAAATAAATATTTATACAAATGATGATCTAAAAGCTATTTTTGAGAAATATATTGAAGATATAAAAGGAACCTTAAAAATATCTAATTTAGATATAAGGAAAGGAAAACCAGATATTACAGAAAAAGTTGTAGAAATCATTCCAGCTATGGATAAAATTGGACCTCAGTTTAAAGGTGATGCTCCAAGTATTTTAAAATATTTAACATCTACTGATCCTGATGAAATAGCTAAATTATTAGCAAATGAAGGAAAAATAGCTATTGATGATCATATTATAACTGAAGAACATTTAAACATGAAAAAAGAAGTTATTGGTGAAAGTGGTAAAAAAGTAGACATTTTTAATTCAGATGATTTGGATATGATTTTGGAAATTATAAAGTAAAACAATTATATAAAATTTTTCTTAATGAATTTATTTTATTATAATTTTTAAGAGTATTTTTTTTTATTATAGTCTATTACTAAAGGTTTGCTACAGATGATTTAATTTTGAATAATATTTAATATCTATAAACGTTCTTTAAATTTAAATTAAAGAATTTTTAGAAGTTTTTATAAAATCATGGAAATTATCACTTGTTACAATTTTTCAGTAATATACTATATTTAATGAATATTTTTTATATAAATTTTATTTTTTTTAAGAGTATTTTTTTTTATTTAATTAATGAATATTGCATAAAACTATTAATTATATAAATTAATTAACAATATATTATTTTATGAATAATTAATATTAGAATAAAAAGTGTTTCAATGAAGTTAAAAATAAAAAGTGTTTCACAAGTGAAAGGTGTTGTAAAAGCTCCTCCATCTAAAAGCTATACTCACAGAGCAGTAATATTAGCTTCATTATCTAAAGGAACTTCAATATTAAAAGATCCTTTATCCTCTGAGGATACAATAGCTTCACGGGAAACATGTGAAAAATTTGGAGCTAATATTAATAGCTATGATAATTATTGGGAAGTGGAAGGAACAGCTGGAAATCTTCAAATAGAATCTGATGAAGCTATTGATTTAAAAAATTCAGGAACAACACTTAGAATAATGGCTTCTATTGCAGCATTAGCCAATAACAAAATAATTTTTACAGGTGATGATTCTTTAAAAACGAGACCTATGAAACCTCTTTTAGATAGCTTAAAAGATTTAGGAGTGGAAATAAAATCAATAAACAATAATGATAAAGTTCCAATTGAAATTTCACCTGGTTTTAAAGGAGGAGTCAGTGAAATCATTGGAAACATTAGCTCTCAATATATTTCATCAATGTTAATTTCAGGTCCATTAACTAAGCTTGGTATTGAAGTTAAAATCAAAGGAAAACTATCATCAAAACCGTATATTGACATGACAAGAGATATAATGTCAAAATTTTCTGTAAAATCTACCTGTGAATCATTAACAAAACACAAAGAATGTAAAAACGATTCAAAAAAATGTATTAGTCATATATTTAGAGTCGAACCACAAAAATACATAGCTACTGATTATGTTATTGAAGGAGATTACTCTTCTGCTTCTTATCTTTTAGGAGCAGTAGCTATTTATGGTGGAGAAATCACAGTAAAAAATCTTTTTAAAGATTCTAAACAAGGAGATAAACTGATTATCGACGTTTTGAAATGTATGGGTGTTAAAATAACAGTTAAATATGATTCAGTAACTCTTAAATCAGATGGAATTTTAAAAGGAGTTAATATTAATTTGCAAGAAGCACCTGATCTTTTACCAACAATAGCTGTACTTGGAGCATTAGCTAATGGTGAAACTAATATCTATGGAGTAGAACATGGAAGATTTAAAGAAACAGATAGAATTGCAACAAGCTGTGAAGAATTAGCTAAATTAGGAGTAAATATTCAAGAAAATCCTGATGGATTAAAAATCATTGGTGGAGTTACCTCAGGAACAGTCACTTCTCATAAAGATCATCGTTTAGCTATGGCTCTAAGTTTAATAGGTCTCAAACATGATGTAGTAGTAGAAGATGGCGAAGTATTTGACATATCTTTTCCTAATTTTATTGAAGCTATGGGAGAAATAGGTATTAATTTTCAATTATTCTCCTATTAAAACATAGTTTATAATATTAAAATTTTCCAGTTATTAACATAACAAACACATAGCTTAAAATTTTTCAATTATTCACAGAACAAAGAAATCATTTGCAATTATTGCTTTAATAATTATTTTTGGTGGTAAAAATTAAAAAGATTGAAAAAATAATAAAAAAACTTAAAGAAGTTTACACCATTAGAGTTCATGAGGATAAAGATCCTTATAGAGTTTTAATAAAAACAATACTCTCTCAAAGAACAAAAGATGCAAATACAGAAAAAGCTACAAATAATCTTTTTTCTAAATATAAAGATATTAATGAAGTTGTGGATGCTCCAATTGAAGAGGTTGAAAAACTTGTTAAAAGTGCAGGTTTTTATAGAGTTAAATCAAGGAGAATAAAAGAAGTTTCACAAATATTATTAGATCAATTTGGTGGAGTAGTACCAAAGAATATAAATGAATTATTAGAACTTCCTGGTGTTGGTAGAAAAACAGCTAATTGTGTTTTATTATTTGCATTTCAAGAACCAGCTATTCCAGTAGATACACATGTTCATAGAATTTCTAATAGATGGGGAATTGTAGATACTAATGATCCTGATAAAACTGAGGTAGAATTGAAAAAAGCTGCCCCAAAAAAACTTTGGATAGATTTAAATGATTTAATGGTTCAGTTTGGTCAAACTATTTGCAAACCAACTCATCCTCAATGTGATAAATGTCCAATTACTGATTTATGTAAATATTATCATGAAAATGTTGAAAATAATTAATAAAATAAGAAAAAGTCAAAAATACTAAAAAACTTTTTTTTTTAATAATTAAATTCAATATTTTTATAGTCCTTGACCTTTTTTAATTAAAAAAAAATCATATCTAAATCATATTTATTTAATAAAATTAGGTTTAATAATATTTAATTTAATTAAATAATATCATAAAGTATTTATTTTTAAAAATATTAATTTTAATTAACTAAATTATAAAATAAAGAATATAAATAAATATTTTAATGATGTTGGTGTTTACTTATTAATGATAGGGTGCTAGATTTTCATGAAAAAATGAAGAGTATGTAATGGTTATTTGCTATGTTTTGAGTTAGGATTACGCGGAGTTTCTAAAAGTACGAATGAAATTTAGTTTAAAGTTCATTTATTTTTAGTAAAATCATTGACCACAGGTTTAAAGTGTTTTTCACGAAGTCGATTTTTACCCAAGTTTGAGGTATATGAATTTTCTTTATTATTAGATTCAAAGCTTTAAATTTTAGAATTTTCACTCAAAAAGACCATACAATTTGTACTTTTATAGGACAAACATACAACAAACTCTAAACATATTAAATAATGTATCATATGCCTTCAATTTTTCCCAAAAATCTAGGACCCTATATTAATGATATTGGTATTTATTTATAACAGTTATAAATAGGAATGCTTATTATTTATTCTTAATTTTTAATTTATTTGCTTAGGAGTAGCTATTAATCATACAAAATATTTTTGGTTTAAGTTAGTTTTTATGAAATTATTAGATTGTTATGTCTACTAAAGTTGAATCAGCTGAAGATCTTCCTAAAAAACCTGGAATCTACATAATGAAAGATTCTGATGATAAGATCATCTACATTGGAAAATCAAAATCACTTAAAAATAGAGTTAAATCTTATTTTAAAGATAAATATGATAGTCCTAAAACTCAAATTCTAATGAGTCATTTCAATAGTTTAGAATACATTATTACAGATAGTGAAAAAGAAGCTTTAATTCTTGAAGCTAACTTAATCAAAAAACATAGACCAAAATATAATATTCGACTTAAGGATGATAAAAGATATCCATATGTTAAAATTACTGATGAAGATTTCCCACGACTTATTATCACTAGAAATATTGGAAAAACTGGTAGCTATTTTGGACCTTTTACAGATGTAGGATCTGTTCGTCAAATTGTAAAATTTTTAAAATCATTATTTAAAATTAGAACATGTAGACGAATGGATGGGCCATGTCTAAACAATCAAATAGATTTGTGTTATGGGCCCTGTGATGGGAATATTTCAAAGAAAGAATATAAAAAATCAATAGCTAAAATAGATTTATTTTTCCAAGGAAAGTATTCTGAAATTATTAAAAATCTTGAAGGAGAAATGAGAGAAGCTGCGAGCGTACAAAACTTTGAAAAAGCAGCAGTCATGAGGGATCAAATAGCTTCAATAGCTGAAGTAATGGAAAAACAATTTGTTGATTTTACTGATGAATTAGATCAAGATATAATAGCTAGTTCTTTTGACAAGGATTCAGCTATTGTAGTGGTTATTTCAATTAGGAATGGAAAAATAAATGGAAAAGATGACTTTTTAATGGCAGGAACCAAAGACAACAAAGTTAATGAAGTTATCTCTGCATTTATACAACAATATTATGGAATAAATCGTCATGTTCCAAAAGAAATTATTTTAGAAGAAGCTATTGAAGATAAATCTGAGGAAAAATTAATTATTGATTGGTTAAGTGATCTTAGAGATGGAAATATGGAAATTACAGTTCCCAAAGATGGAGTTAAGCTACGTTTAGTTAGAATGGCTTCTAAAAATGCAGATATAATTAAAAAACAAAAGAAAAAAATGCAAAATGCAATGATTGAGATTAAAAAATATTTAAAACTTGAAAAACTCCCAAGAATTATTGAAGGATATGATGTTTCAAATATATCTGGAAAATTAGCTGTAGGATCTAAAGTTTCATTTTTAGATTCTAAACAAAACAAAAAACAATATAAAAGATTTAAACTTGAAACTTCAGGACCTGATGATTATGGAATGATGAGAGAACTACTTAGTAGACGTTTTAAATCATTAGCTAATTTAAATGGTGGAGATTTTAATAAAAATAATCTTGGAATAAAGGATAAAAATACAGAACTTAATTATGAAAGGAAGGAAGAACCTAATTTAATATTGATAGATGGGGGTAAAGGTCAATTAAAAATAGCTACTGAAGTTTTAAAAGAATATGGTCTTGAACATATTCCAGTAATTGGATTAGCTAAGGAATTTGAAGAAATATTTATTCCACAAAGTCAAAATCCAATTATTATTCCAAAAAACAACGAAGGTTTACAACTACTTCAAAGAGTTAGAGATGAAGCTCATAGATTTGCAGTAACATACCATAGAAAACTTAGGTCAAAAGCTATTGAAGAATCTGAACTTGATAATATTAAAGGAATTGGTAAAAAAAGGAAAATAAACTTATTGAAACATTTTGGAGATATTGAAAACATTAAAAAAGCAAGTGTTGATGAAATAGCTAATGTTAAAGGATTGAATAAAAGAGTAGCTAGAGTTGTTTATGATATTTTTCATTAAATATAATTTAAATGTAGCATTAAATTATAAAACTTTATTTGCATTTTTAAATAAGTTTTTCTTTAAACTATCCATAATTTATTATGCATTGGGTTTCTTCGCTTTAATTACACTTCTTTTTGCAACCGTTGGTATGACCTCAATTTTTAAAAATCCTGCACTAATTAGCATGTCCTCCATTTCTTTCACAGAATAGCATTTTCCTCTTGTTGAACTCATTAATAGTACAGAATATTCTGCTATTTCAATAGGTCCAGTTTTTTCAGCATTAATATGGGCATCATGTATCAAGAGTATACCTCCTGGTAATAAACTATCATATGATTTTTTAAGCAGTATTTTAACATCGCTAGTATCCCAGTCGTGAAGAACATTTGAATAAAGATGAGCATCAAAACCTTTCGGAAGATCTTCCTTAAACATATCACCAGCAATAACACTCAACCTATCAGCTATTTTCCTTTTATTAACTGAGTATCTAGTGACTTTGTCAACTGGTGGCTTTTCCAATACCGAAGCTGTCATGTGTCCATGTTTTTGAACTACTGCTGCTGAATAAATCCCCGATGCACCACCTATATCTAAAAGTCTGTTATACTCTGAAAAATCTACACTTCTTGCAAAAGCCGGTGCTAGATATGCTCCTCTGCTGTCCATCGCAGATGTAAATGATTCAGCAAATTCTTCTTTTTCCATAGCAATTGCCCACTCATTTTCATCCTTTTCTCCACACCAATTAATTGGCTTTCCTGTTTGTAAAACCTTCAACATATCTAAACAAGCAGAACGGTTTTTTTGTGATGCGATATATGGTTCTAAACACCACTCTGCAGAATCAACTAAATGTTCCTGTGCAAGTTCTGTTAAATAAAACCTGCCAAGCTTCTCAGTTATTAACTTGTATGATTTTAAAAGAGTAAGCATAACATCTGCTGGTCTCTCTTTAATTCGAAATTCAGTACATATTTCACTAATACTCGGTGATTTAAGATTTAACCACGAAAAAAGCTTAAGGTGAGATGTAGCAACAGTAAACAAATCAGCAGCATATATACTATCACGTATCTTTATTAACCCACTGGGATCAGTTGTAGGAATTGCTTCAACATTTTTTAGAATCATAATTGTTTTCCATCATTTATATTACAACTACAAATGTTTTTTCTGCAATCTTGATTCTACGCAAAACCCATTTTTTCATGCTTTGACTAATGAAATATTTTTGTAAATTGTAAAATCGTCAAGTTTATGCCTTATTTAGTGTGAAAATTACAAGAGTTAAGTTTCCAATTGTATAAAAATCACTAAAAAATAGCTAATGATTATTGCAATGTATCAATTGTTTTAACTAGCAAATTAATGGTATTTTCTATATCTTTCATGCTAGCTATACTAACTGTTGTGTGAATATATCTTGTAGGAACAGATACAACTCCAGTAGGGATTCCCTCTCTTGTTAATTGAATAACTGTTCCATCAGTTGTTCCACCTTCACTAACTTCTAGTTGATAAGGTATTTCGCATTCATTTGACGTGGAAATTAAAAGATTCTTTATCTTTTCAGGAGTTATTATTCCTCTTCCACTTGCATCTACTAAAATAATAGCTGGACCTTTACCTATTTTTGCAGGAGTTTTATCTTCTTTAATTCCTGGATGATCTCCAGCTATTGTAACATCAAGGGCAAATGCCATATCTGGATTTAATTTAAATGCAGATGTTTTGGCTCCTTTTAAACCAACTTCTTCTTGAACAGTTCCTACACCATATACAGTAGCTTTAGAATTCACACGCTTCAAGGTTTCAATCATTATATAACATCCAATTCGATTATCCAAAGCTTTACCCATTATTAAATCATTTGGAAATTCTTCAAAGCTAGATTTAAAACTTATTGGATCTCCAACAGAAATCAATTTTTCAGCTTCTTTTTTTGAGAAAACACCAATATCTATGAACATAGAATCATATTCAATAACTTTTTTCTTTTCAGAAGCTTTCATTACATGTGGTGGTTTAGAACCAATTACTCCAGTTATATCTCCATTTTTACTATGAATAATCATGGTTTGGTTTAGTAACATTTGATCATTGATTCCTCCAATTTTTGTAAAGTAGATGAATCCTTTTTTATCTATATGCCGAACCATTAAACCAATTTCATCCATGTGTGCAGCTAACATTACTTTAGTAGCTTTTTCTTCACCTTTTTTAATAGCTATTACATTACCCATAAGATCATCTTGAATTTCATCAACATGGTCTTTTAGCTCTTTTTTAATAATATCTACAATTTTTCCTTCAAAACCAGATATTCCTGGAGTTATTGAGAGATTTTTCATTAATGTCATATTTTCACCATATAAAAAAGTTAGCAATTAATTTTAAGAATAAAAGATTTTTTTAAATAATTATTTTAATAAAATATCTTAATATTTTTTTTAATCATTTTGATTTTTATAAAAGTATTGCTTTTAAGAATAAAGATTTTTTTTTTAATCATTTTGATTTTAATAATTATAATATTTTTTAAAAATAAAATTTTTATTAAAATAATTATTTTAATAAATATAATTAGCTATAATGATTTATACAAAATAAAGATTCCAATAATTATTAAGATAATTTGTGGCCATAAATTAAAAAATATTGAAGGAATCAATCCTAATTTAGAAGCTATCCATAAAAAAGCAAATAATACTAACAGTATCCCAATAAAAATTCCTGTTTTGTTTAGTCTACTTTTTGTTCTAATTGGAATATCTCTCTCATTTTCAGCCATTAAATCACTTTAATAAATTTATCAAATTTTTTTATAAGAAATAATTATTAACTACTTAATTATTTAATAATTATAAACTAATTAATTATTTTGTATTGATTTATATATCATATTATAAATAATTTTTATGAATATTAAATTAATAAATAAATTATTCTAAATAGCTTTGAGATTAATTAAGATTTATTAAAAAGAAATAATTAAAATAAAAATGATTTTTTTTTTTAAAAATATTTATTAAATAACTGAAAATTATATTTAATAATAAGATTTATAATATTGATTAATAATTTCTAAAGTAATTTCAATAAATTTATTAATATCATTTGTATTTATTTATAATATGATACCTAAAAATCATCCTCGATATGAATCACTGGTTTTAAGAGAAAAAATAAAAAAAGCTCATGATGAAGGATACTTGGCGGATTCAGGAATGATAGCTCATGGAAGAGGAGAAGCTTTTGATTATTTAATTGGGGAGGAAACAATAGCTGCTGCTTATGAAGCTATTAAAACTGCTGTGGCTACTTTTATTCTTGCAAAAAATCCTGTAATATCAGTGAATGGAAATTCTATAGCATTAGCTATCGATGATATAATAAATTTGTCCTGTGTATTAAATGGAAAAATTGAAATCAATTTATTCTATAGAACTGATAAAAGAGTGAAAAAAATAAAAAATCTTTTTAAAAAAAGAGGAATTCATGTTTTAGGTTCAAATGATGATGAATTATTATTTATTGGTGGAATAGAATCTTCAAGAGCTACAGCAAGTAAAAATGGGACTTATAGTGCAGATCTTGTTTTAGTATCTTTAGAAGATGGAGATAGAACAGAAATATTGGTTAATAGTGGTAAGAAAGTAATAGCTATTGATTTGAATCCATTATCTAGAACCGCGCAAATGGCTGATATTACAATTGTTGATAATATTATAAGAGCTATTCCTTTAATGATTGAAATAGCTAAGGAATTTAAAAAAAAAGATGATGAATATTTAAAAAAGATTATATCTAATTTTTCAAATGAAGAAAATTTGAAAAGATCATTGGAATATATTAAATTAAAATAATTGCTTTTAATAATTAAATATCATAATTATTTTAAATTTTTTTGAATATTATAAACAATTATTTCCTTATAATTAAATAGTTGAATACCATAATTATTATTTTAAAAATGTCATAAATTATTTTTTAAAAATATTGTATATTATTATTTTAAAAATTTCATAATTATCATTTAAAATTTATTGTATAATAAATAATTATTCTAATTTTAATTGAAAAAAGCAAGTGAATTTCATGAAAGTTATTGGTGTTTCAGGTTTACCAGGATCAGGTAAAAGTTTAGTTTCTAATATATCTAAAAAATATGGAGTTTATGTTGTTAAAATGGGAGATATTATAAGAGAAGAAGCTGAAAAAAGAAATGAAGATTCTGGAACTGTGGCTGTTAACTTAAGAAAAGAGCATGGTCAATATGTGGTAGCTAAGTTTACAATTGTAAAAATAAGAAAATTATTTAAATCTAATAAAAACTACAAAAAAGGACCTGTTTTTGTCGTGGATGGAATTAGAAGTCCATATGAAGTTAAATTATTAAAAAAATACTTTAAAAACTTTGTTTTACTTTCAATATTTTCATCTCCAAAGACAAGATTTAATCGATTGAAAAATAGAAAGAGATCCGATGATTCTATTCATATTGAAGACTTTCACAAGAGAGATGAAAGAGAACTTGACTTTGGTATTGGTACAGTAATTAGTACTTCTGATTATATTATAGTTAATGAAGAAGGTATTGGTAAATACAAAAATCAAATTAATAAATTCTTTCAAAAAGAGATACCATCAAAATTATGATAGCTATTTTTAATTAAATAAACTAAAAATATCATGATAATTTTCAAACTATTTTTTAATGATATTATAAATATTGAAATAAATATTAAAAATTTAAGTAGTTAATTTTTCATGAAAATAGCTAATTTTAAAATTAAAAATTTTAAAATCTAGATAATATTTGGAGAATTAATTTTCGCTCATGAAAAGTTACTGGTATAAATTCAATAGAGAATATAAACGCTTAAGTTTTATTAAATATTGAACAATTAAAATGCATATTGACATAATTAATATAATAATAATCATGCTCATCTTTGATATAGTAAGATGAAATTTAAAGAATCATCGACTATAAAAGAGCATTAATTTTTTGCGAAAAATAATATTTATAATGAAAAATATTGCTTTAGACTATAATAAAATTATTAATTATGGAAGGTGTAAATTTTTGTGGAGTTTTTTCTAAAATTTTCAAGTTTACTTATAAATGATTATAAATAAAAATCAAATTTTTTCAAAAAGTTCCACACTTTTTGACACTCTTAAAGATGTAACTTATTAAGTTAGTTATTTTCCTCTTTGTAAATCAGAATTAGAAGATTTTTCATGGATATTTACTGTACATGTATGTTCTGTTTTAACCCAATGCTGCTCATTTCTTTTAATAATTCCATTAAATATTGAAATATAATATGTCAAGGAGTAAATTGCTAAAATGGGTATCAGCAATATATATCTATATTTTCCAGCTTTGTGTAATATAAATGAATATAATATCATGTGAAATATTAATAAGCCCACAAAAAATTCCCATGATACAAAAATTTGGAATGGTATAAATGTATTAGGTAGTAAAATATTTGCAGTTATTAATATTATATACCCAAAAAATAGGAATAAGTTCAATATTGGTTTAATTAAGTAGAAAGCTACATCAAATTGACGGAAACTTCTATTTTTAAATGAGCTCCATAGAAGTGGAACGAAGTATTTGGCACATGTGTTTACATGTCCTTGCATCCATCTTGTTCTTTGTCTTATTGAACTTCCTATTTTCAATGGCTTTTCATCAACTATCCTTGCTTCATCATCCCAATAACATGATTTATTTTTTTCAAGGACGTATTCGGTTGTAAATAGAACGTCTTCTGTTAAAGATCCTCCTGTAATACCTATTTCATCCATTGCGGATCTTTTAAATACCATCCCAGTTCCCCCAAGTTGTGCACTTAAACCTAATGTACTATGGGCTTTTTGGAAAATATCATTGGTTATCCAATATGCAAGAGAATATGAAAGTGAAATCCATGTGTCATCTGGATTTTTACAACCTAAATATGCTTGAATTACTTCTGAACCTTTATTTAATCGAGTATTCATTTTTGTTAGAAACTCTTTATTGACTAAATTATCTGCATCTAATATTACATATGCATCATAGCAGTCTCCCTTAGTTAAATCATGATTTAAAGAGTTAAAAAACCATTCCACAGCAAATCCTTTTCCTTTTTTCATGTTATCATGACGTACCATTTTAATTACATCAAATGAATCTACTACTTTTTCTGTTCCATCAGTACAGTTATCACAAATTACGTATGTGTCATAATACATTTTGTTATAGTCTAAATTACTTATTGACTTTAATAGATTTCCTACAACTTTTTCTTCATTATATGCGCAAACAATAACTGCAAAATTATTATAATTTTTATTAACAACCGCAATATTTCCTTTAGATATGGATTTATACTTTATTTTTAATTTGATTTCTGCCAAAACATATAATAAAGGATCATAAAACCAAAATACAATACAAATAACTTCTACTATTAAAAAAAAGATTGATAACATTACCATAAATTCATTTTGACTTGTATAATATATTAAATAAATTATTCCAACTAGAAAAGATGATGCTGCGATAATTCCCCAAATTTGACTATGATTTAACCAACTATTTAAATCAGGCTCTTTTGAGGAAATTGAATATCCAATATAACTACTTATTCCTATTATAAAAATTATAGATAATATTATTATTTCAATTGAAAGGCTAGTAATTATTTGCATAAGTGTATATTCCATCTAAATACTCCATTAAACAACATGGCTTCTATAGTATTTCATATAACAATCTTGAACTTCTTTAACTTAAATATTAAGTCATGTTCAGCTGAATTTTTATTGATGTTTTTTTGTAAAATTATCGCACTTTTTATAAAAAAGAGATGATTATTTGCTATTTATTTAAAACTCAATATAAAATCTATTAAATTTGATAATTTTTTATATTTTATCACACAAAATTCAACTACAATAGGTAACTGTTACTAATCTTTCATTGATGAAATATTTAAATATTATGATAACAATTTAATAAGCAATTTTAATATTAATATATTATAATTGGGTGTACTAAATTCTATTTCAGATAAAATAGTGATTTGTATCTGTTTGTTAATTCAAAAAATTATTTATCTTCTAGAACCACATCTTCAATATTAAAAATCCCATTATCAAAGTTCCATTGGTTTTCAGCTTTAATAATTTTAATTCTTTTTTTAAAGATTGGTCCATCAATAGCTAATGTTTCTGCTTCTCCACCTTCAAAAGCTAAGTTAATACCATATCTTTTATTAATAGCTTTTAACTCTTCAATAGCTACTTTATCTATTTTTCGACCTAACCATGATTTATCTAAACCTTCTGCAGAAACTCCAGTTATAATGATTTCAAATCCTAAATTAATAATTTCATACATGTAATCCTCTTCATTAACATGCCAAAGAGGAGCTATTGATTTTAAACCAAGTTTTTCACATAAATCATCGATTCTTCTTTTTTGATATTTAGAATATAATGCTCCATTATAAATAGCTTCAACATCATTTTTTTTGAGGATTGATAATTGTTTTTCAAGGTCATCTAGTTCTTTTTCTTTTTTTCCTTTACTATATCCTTTGATGATTGGAATGTCAATAGCTTCAGCTATTAAATCTGTTAGATGAATATTAGGAACATGAAACATATATGATTCATCATTTTCTGATATTATGGAAAGAAGATAAGCTACTTCATCTCCATTTTCAAGAGCTTTATAAAGTGCCATTACACTATCCTTTCCACCTGAAAAAAGTACTGCAGATTTCATTTAATCAAATTGAGAATTAAGTAAATTAAGGTCTGTTAATTAAGTAAAAATAAAAATCATATAAATATATTCAACATGTGTTAATTAAATAAAAATAATAAATGATATATTAATATTTTAAATTCAAGGAAAAATAAGATTTTTATCATATTTTATTATTAATTAAAGGAAAAATAAGATTTTAGCCACATTTAAATAAAAAAATAAAAAAGGAAAAATTAATTAAGAATGCCATAGTCCATGAATACTACAGTATTCTCGAGCTTTAACATCATCTATATCCGCACATACTTCAAACACTGCTTTTGGATCATCGCCAACTTCTAAAGTTTCACGATAAATTTTATCTCCAACAAATAGTTCAACAAAGCAAATATAATGTTCTTCTTCCATTGGGTGAGGAACTTCCCCCATTTTAACTATAATTTTTTCTCCGTCTTTTTCAATAATAGGAATATGTTTTTCAGGTCCAACATCAAGTTGTCTTTCTTCTAAAAGTTCCATTTCTTGATTACAGCAACTTATTGATTCACCAAGACCTTCTTTTATTATTTCAACCATATTTCCACAGACATTACATCTATATATATCATTAAGTTTTGTCATAAAATCACCTCATTTTACTTGAAAAAATTGAATAATAGTATTGTTTGAATTTATCCTAAAATATTTAGCTAATTTTCAATGTTTGACAACATACCATATGTAAATATATTATATATCATATTTTGTTTTCTATATTTTATATATTTTTGCAATACTACATTTTAAAGTCAAAAATGTTTTTATTTGGTATTTTATTAAATATTTTTTCAATTTTTTAAAAAATATTATTTATAACTTAAAAATCCCTAAATGGTCATTTTCATTTTTTTAAA
This sequence comes from Candidatus Methanorudis spinitermitis, assembly GCA_031286225.1. Classification (GTDB taxonomy): domain Archaea; phylum Methanobacteriota; class Methanobacteria; order Methanobacteriales; family Methanobacteriaceae; genus Methanorudis; species Methanorudis spinitermitis. The sequence continues at coordinate 156 of JAITUQ010000045.1, read as the reverse complement.
TAGTTTTTTTTTAATTTTTTTTATAACTTAAAAATTCTGGGATTGTCCATTTTTTAGTTGGAATTTTTTATTTTTCGTTTAATTTCCCATTTTTTGTTTTGCAATGTTAAATATTCTTTTAAACCTTTTATAGTTTTGAATATTTTCTTTATAGAT
>JAITUQ010000041.1 GCA_031286225.1 Candidatus Methanorudis spinitermitis | reverse complement strand
TACAAATTATTTCTATATCCTCTAATGTTTGATTAACAACACTATCTAAACAAGTTCTTAGATATTCTTCTACATTATATACTGGTATTACAATTGATACTCTCGCCATCACTACACCTTAATATTTTTAAACTTTAATAAACAGTTTAGATCTAATAAATATAATTTAATATATAATAATTCATATCCTGAGCTTGTTGCACAATTATTTTTGTTCAGCTATTATATAAACTAAATCAGTTGTTAATTCGTTTAATTTTTAAAATGAACGTATATGTGGGTAATTTTTATTTTAATGATTTATTGGTAACTTTATTAAATTTCCTAATTTTCTATGGAATTCCTCTGGTAAAATAACGATAACTCCACTTCCAGGTGTAAAAGTCATCTCTCCAAAGTATACTTTATTATCTACACTATAAAAATCAACCCTAACAAAAGAAAATCCTTCAGATAAAATTTTAGCTAATTTTATCATTTCATCCCATGTTTTAGGTTTTTCATCTTTAAAATTATGAATAACCTTTTTTATAGGATGTACCTCTACAGGAAGTAAATTATATTCTGTGTCATAAACATTTAATCTATGATTATCCTGTTTATCACAATCAACCCGAACACCTTTAGGTTTTCCATCAAAGCAAGATATTTTATATTCTTTAAGAACTTGATCTTCTTTGGCAATGTACTTTTCAATTAATATTTTTGGCTTTATGTCTGAATAATGAAGTTCTAAACCTGCTATGAAAGCTTGATTCTTGTTTAACCAAGTATTCATCCTGTTTTTAGCAAGTTTTTTATTTAATTCTTCTTTATTTTCCACTATTATATTCATCTGAGTTCCATGATTAGTTTTGATAACGAATTTATCTGGCAAATTATCAAAGTCTATCTCATCAAAATCATCATAAACTCCTAAAAGAGGAATTAAATATCGTTCTCCTATTTTTTCTTTAATCCACTCTCGTACTAAAAATTTATCACTAAGTTTGGTTTTTATAGGAGTGCTATCATATAGTTTTAGCCACTGAATTTTTTCATTGAATGTTTTAGGGTTTTTAAGGTCTAATTTTTTTCCAGTTTTATTAAAGTACCATTCTTCTAAAAATTCGGGGTATTTCTCTTCTGGAACATGATTCTTTATATAAAATGCATTATGATCTTTGAGGATTTTTTGCAACGTTTCCCATTGATATGCTTGGAATAAAGAGCTATCTAAACTATTATTATCTTCAGATATTTTGAGTTCTCTACTAAACTTAGTTAAAAAAGGCATAAGAGATTTTTCGTCAATATTATCTAATTTAGATAAATACTTATGAAATTTTTCATTTTCCGTTTTTTTATTTGGACATCTTCCTTCTTTTTGACCATGAAGAATATAATGTATTAGTGGATTAACTGAACTTTCCTTAACATCTTTATATCTTTCTAAATAATAATTTCCATCAAAATTCTCACTTGGTTGTTTTTTTTCCTTATATCCATGATAAATATAATGATTTAAAGGACTTATTTTTGAATTTCGAACCTCTGGATATTTTTCCAAATAATAATCCTCATAAAAAAAATTTTGAGATTTTATTAATTTAGAGGCATTATAAATTGTGTAAGCCTTCTTAATATTAAATTTCTCTTTTATGGTAATATAAAGCATAGAATCACTTAAAATTGAAATACTAGATAAACATTATTTATGTTAAATGTGAAGTATTAGTTCTTTATTTTTCAAGTATATAAAATTAAATATTATTTATATTTAAAAGAAATTTTTTTAAATAATATTATTATCTTTTAAAAGCTGTTTATCTAAGTTTTAATAAAAGTAAATTTTAAATTTTCTTTTTTAATAGTAAACATTAGTTATTACCATTTTTCTTTAAAAAATGAAAGTGTTTTTTTCAAAAAACTAGCTATTTTTTTAAATAATTTAATAATATTTGATGGTTCATTCATGCTCAAAAGTTTAGCGATCTTTGAAGGATTTTTCATTCTAATTAATCTCTTATAATTTCTTTGATTATAAAAATATTCTTTAGAATAATTATAAAAGCCTAAGTCATTGAATATTTTATTAGTTAAATTTTCATAAATAAGATCTCTTTCCTCATTTGAGTCAAGATGCCAAAAACAAAAATGTAAGCTCCAGTTAATAAAACTCTGCTCAACATCCCCTTTAAAAATATTCATATCAATTAACTCTCTTTTTAAAGCATCAATAGCATCATAAAAGCATAAAGGATCTTTTTCTCTTGTTTTAGATAATGATGTATCAACGTTTCTCCTATGGGTTGCTAAAACTTCATTTACTATTGAAATTCTCTTAGCTTTGACAATTGATGAAAAAACAAAAAAGAGATCATTTGAACTTCTCAAATCTTGAAATTCCAAGTTATTATCCTTTACAAAAGATTTTTTATATAATTTATCCCAACTCCAACCTACACAAAAGTCAAATATATGTCCAGATAAATCTTTATAATTAAAAACTTCTTTTTCGTTTTCTTTTTTGTTTATAAATCTTTGATGTACTGCATATTCAATATCAGAATAACGACAGGAGTTCATATCATAATGTCTTGATTTACAAATTGTAATGTCTGAGTTAGTGCTATTTATTTTTTCATACATCTTCTCAAGCATAGCTAAATCATAAAAATCATCTGCATCTAATATAGATAAACATTCTCCTTTAGCTATTTTTAAACCTTCATTTCTTGCGATACCCGCACCTTTATTGTTTTGAGACAATATTTTTATTCTATTATCTTTTTCTGCATACTTTTCTAATATGGATAAGCTATTATCTGTAGATCCATCATTAATACAAATTATTTCTATATCTTCTAAGGTTTGATTAATAATACTATCTAAACATTCTCCCAAATAATCTTCTATGTTATATATAGGCATTACAACCGATACTTTTGGCATCTATTACACCTTAATATTTTTAAGATTAAAATATTCAATTAAATTATATTTTAATAAGTTTTTAAACTATAATAGCTATAAAAAACTTTTTTTATAATGGAAATAATGAAAATAATAATAATAATAGTAATAATAATAATGATAATAATAATATAATTGCTATTAACAGAGAATCAGCAAAATAATGTTTAATGATAATCAAAATGTGATTAAATAGTTTTATATTACTTACTAAGACATTTATTAAGTATTCTAATTTTTATATATTTCACTTAATTTCTAAAAAAATCTGTAATTATTCGAATAGGTTTGCTTATTTTCCAACTATTAGACTGTTCCATTAGCTCGATTTTATCTTTTAAAAGTTTATTTTTTTCTCTAATAATAGTATTATTCTCTTCAAGAGTTTTAATCCTCTTTTTAATCATCATATTTTCTTTCTTAAAAGATTTAATTTCTTTTTTAAGATTATGATTATCGATTGTCAAATTAGAAATATTGTTTAACATAGTGAAATCAGAAAAAGATTTTGATTCTAAAATATTTAAATAAAAATGCAAGTTCCTTCGACTTAAATTAGAAAGATAGTCCATCCTCTGATTAGAGTCTTTAGAAATCTCATTAAAATCATTTACAATCTCTTCAAAAAACTGTTTTTGATATTTTTCATCTAGTTTCTCATATACAAAATTTTTAATTAAAATTATTTTTTTATTCAAAAGTTTTCCCTTAAAGTCTTCGAAAAGATTATTATTTTTAAAAACATTGATTATTTCATTAGTTATTGGAATAATATCAAAATGATTATTATCAATTGAAGACATGACAGAATCCTTTCTTCTTCGTCTAAAATAGAAGTACTTATCATGTAATAGAATTTTTTTAGCATTTAGGACATTATGGTAGAAAAAAGGATTGTCTTCAAAAATTAATCCTTCAGGGAATTTTGAACTTATACTTTCTAAAAAATTTCTTTTATATATCTTATTACAAGGAGAAACAGCAATACAAAATAATTTATCTTTAAAATCATGGAAATCGTATGTTAAACCTGTAAAAAAGTTTTTTATACATGTAAAATCATAATAATCAGTATTATAAAGTTCATCGTTTTTTTCATCATAATTAAGCATTTTAAAAAAAACCATGTCCACATCTTTCGGTTTTCCAACTGCATAAAGTTCTTCAAATGTATTTATCTCAACCCAGTCATCAGAATCTATAAAGGATATATATTCTCCTTTAGCTATTTTTAACCCAGAATTTCTAGCTGCTCCAGATCCCTTATGTTCATTAGCTATTATAATAATCCTATCATCTTCACTAGCATATTTTTCTAAAATATTAAGTGAATTATCAGTAGAACCATCATCAACACAAATTACTTCAATATCTTCAAATGTTTGATTAAGAACACTATCTAAACATTGTTCAATATATTTTTCAGAATTATATACTGGAATTATTACTGATATTTTAGTAGATTTCATGAAAAACCTCATTTTTAGCATGATACATACTATAAAATCTAGGAATGAAAAAATAAAAATAGTATAAATAAGGGTAAAATGTAACAACATCAATTTATACTATTTTTTAACTAAACATTTTTAACTAGTCTATATGTTTCTTATATTGCCCTTATTTATACTATTTTTATGTTCATATCTAAAACATTATGATTTAAATGTTGAAGATAAATTAGAGATGTTAACTATGGATAATTTCAAAACCTAATTTAAATATTAAATTTCTTATTAATTTCTTATAAGTTATATTTATATTTAATAATTTTTCATAGTTTTCATAAAAAATTACAAATTTTCTACAATAAAATCAACATTCAAAAATATTTCATATTATAGGAATAAAATTTCTCTATAAATAACTAATTATTTTTACAGAACATTTTCTTCACTTTTTAGGAATAAAAATACACTAAATAATAAACTTTATATAGCTAGATAGTTAACTTAAATTTAGGTGAAGAATATGGATATTAAGTAAAAATATCTCTTGGGTTAATAACTCTTATTCTTAGCTGTTATTTTAATAGTTTATTGCTGTATAGCTGTTATTTTTTTTAATGTTTAGAAACAGTTCTTCGGCAAGGGGATATAGGTATAATATTTGTTAACTGTACTATACTGAATTTTTCAGTTATTAGAACTAGTTAAAAAATGTGTATATGAAAAAGAACAAAAGCAAAAATTTTGTATTATTTTAATATTAATGATTAAAATGACAATAAAAAACATGCATAAGAAGCAATGGTCGGATAGAAATTTAAAAATAGGAGAAATGGCTGTTGATAATTTAGGTGAGGAAAATAATCTGCTCAATATAGCTATAACTGACGAAAATGAGAGTGTTCGAGTTGAAACAGTGGAAAAAATAAATAATCCAGAAATTCTGAGTTTTATAGCAAAAAATAGTGAACATTTATTTTTCGCTGAAACAGCTATGATGAAGATTGATGATGAGGATATTCTTACAGACATAGCTAAAAATAGTAAAAATTATTATATTCGAGCTCAAACTGTGAAAAGAATAACTAATACAACAATTCTAACAGACATAGCTAAAAACGATCCACATGTGAGTGTTAGAGCTAAAGCTGTAATTAGAATAGATTATTTATATCTATTGAGTATATCAACTAATTAATAATAGATTTAATAATATATTTATTGAGTATATCAATTAAAAAAAAATTCAGATATAATAAAGAAATTTATTTTTTTTTATAAAAATGTTTTAAAACATTCAATACTCTTTTTAATATTTTGAAAGTTTTTAAAACACCTGATGATACTTTATTTTTAATTCTTTTCTCAAGTCTATTTTTTTGATTTTTAGATCTTTTAACTTTATTTTTTAATTCATTAATTTCATTTAATAGCTCTACTTCTCTATAAGAATTAGAATTAACAATATTTAAATAAATTTTTTTATATATTTTAGGTAACTTTTTCAACTTATTTTCAGATAATTTCATATTTAGAAGAATTTTTTTTGATTTATTAAAATATTCATCCTTATAGCTTTTACCACACCTTAAAAACCAGAAATTTATTTGTTCTAGTTTAAATTGAATAAATTCAAATCTGTATTCCTTCATTAAATTATTTTCAATTAAAAAATTTTCAACTTCATCTACTACTTCAAAAATATCAAATATTCTAGGAGTATTTTTTGAAATTAATAACATTGACTCTTGATGATCTCGTCTATAGAAATACAAATTTTCAGGTAAAAAAGATATTCTTTTAGCTTTTAATAATGCTTGAACATGAAATGGAACATCAGGATATGTTATATTCTCTTTAAAATAGAAATTATACTTTTTCAAAAATTTTGATTTGTAAAATTTAAACCAAGGGGCGAAAAAAGCGTTCAAAACTTGTTCTTTAATGTCTTCTGCCTTAAAAACAAAATTATTATAGTCATTAATTTCATTAAAATATCGTTCAAGATTAAAAGATTTTGGATAAACATAAGATTCATTATGAGGATAATAAAAAACAACTTTAAACATAACAAGATCAGAATTATTAGATTTGGCATTCTTATATAATTTTTCAAAAGAATCTTTAGCTATCCAGTCATCATCATCGGTGAATGCTATATATTCCCCTTTAGCTATTTTTATCCCTGCCTTTCGAGCAGCCCCCACATCTTTATTTTCTTGAGTAATTATCTTAACTCTATTATCCTTTTTAGAATAAGCATTTAATAGTTCAGGTGAAGTATCTGTTGACCCATCATCCACACATATAATTTCAATTTCACTTAATGTTTGATTAATAAGACTATCTAAACATTTTTCAAGATATTTTTCAGAGTTATATACTGGAACTATAACAGATACCTTTATTTCTCTCATATAACCACTATTAAATATGTGTTCCTAATTATCAGTTAATAAAAAAATTTTCCAGAAAATAGATGGAAATTCAGCAAAAAGTTAAAATTTATTTTAAATAAGAGATGATTATGTTTATTAAAAAAAAGATTAGCTATTTATCCCAAATTAAGACTGTTTTTCCAAAATCAGAGTTAAAATCCCTTTCAAAAGCTTTATTAATATCTTTCAAATCTCTTACTCTAATAGTATCATTTATAATATTTTCTAAATAAGAAATAATTTTTGGGTATCTCTCAAATATTTGTATTGTTTCAAGAAAGTCACTTCTACCACTTCTACTAGATCCAAACAAATACAGTCCTTTTTCTAAAATCATTCTTGTATTTACTGGAATAGGATATTCAGAAACTCCTAAAAGAGATATTATTCCTTCAGGATTTATAATGTCTATTATTTGATCTGTAGCTGATATTGACCCAGTTCCACCCACACATTCAAATGCATGGTCAATGCAAAAATTACTCGACACCTCATTTACTTTAAAAACATCATCAACGAATCCAAATAAACTTAATTTTTCATCATGTACTCCAAAAGTGAATACTTCAGATTTTGGATAAAGTATTTTAAGTAAAAGAGAGGTTATATATCCTACATTTCCATCTCCCCAAACACCAATTTTATTCTTTCTTTTATGTGAAATACTAGAGAACCTATTAATAGCATGAACACTAACACTTACAAGTTCTGTAAATGAAGCAACTTCTTTGTTAATATTTTTAGGGAGTTTAACTAATCTTTCAGGAGGGGAAATAACATAATCTTGCATAAATCCATCGAATCCACTAGCTCTAAATTTACTAGATCTTAAATAATTTTCAGCAATAACTTCATCATTTTCCACTGGAGTGTTTGGAATTATTGCCACACTGTCATTATAGTTAAAGGTTCCTGTGTTATCTTTAACTACTTTTCCAATTCCTTCATGAATTAATGCCATTGGAAGCTTTTTAACTAATGTTTCAGGATCTCTATTTCCTTGATAATACCTCTGATCGGCTTGACAAATGGATAAGTGAGTAGACCTTACAACTACACGATTTTTTAAGTCATGTACTTCATCATAAGTTTCTTCAAATAATTTTGGAGATACTAATCGGTAAATTGTATTAATCATTATTTCACCACATATCCATAATTCACCTTTCTTTTAAAATGGAATTAGCTACTCTGAAATCATG
>JAITUQ010000051.1 GCA_031286225.1 Candidatus Methanorudis spinitermitis | reverse complement strand
TTAAGAAATTCAAAATTTAATAAAAAAATCTAAATAAAAATATATTTTTTATTAAACAAAAATAAAATTTTGATTAAAAAAAAAAAAAAAAAAAAAAAAAAAAAAAAATAAAATTAAATAAAAAAAATATTATAAAAAAAATAAAATTTAAAATAAAAATAGTATTAAAAATTAAAATAATCTTTAAATGAAAAAATAATTAAATTTAAATAAAAAAATAAAAAATTGAATAAATACTAACCTTAAAAATATTCAAATATTTAATAAGACTTATTATTCATATAATTACATCAATTCTTCTCTTAAATCAATTGTATCTTTTAAATCTGGACCTGTTGAAATAATGGTTACAGGAACACCAGTTTCATTTTCAATTTCTTCAATAAACCGTTTTGTTTGCCCCGAAATAGCTGAATAGTCTTGAACTCTAACACAGTCAGGATATAATCTATCAACACAAGTTAAAGCTATTTGAGTAGCTCCATTTATCATGCAAGCTTCTTTAGCTAAATCCATATCAAAAAGACCAACTCTTCTTCTTCTACCTGTTACAGTACCATATTCTTCTAGTCCCATTTCCTCAGCTTTTTCTTGATTCATTTCTGTTGAAAATGGACCTTCACCTACTCTTGTTATATAAGACTTAAAAACAATGAAAACATCATCAATTTTAGTTGGCCCAACACCAACATCAGCTGCAAAGGTACTTGCAGTTGTGTCTTTGCTTGTGACATAGGGATAAGTACCATAATACAATGAAAGACCGAATCCTTGAGAACCCTCAATGAAAACTTCCTCACCATTATCAATAGCTTCATTAGTTTCTAAGGGAACATTAGTGATATAGTCTTTTAATTCATCTATTTCTTTAGCTAATTTAACTGTTCTCATAACACGATCAGAGTTAGAAGGACCACAACCTGTTCCAGTGCTTCCTATCTTTTTATATAAATGATCTGAAGCTTGATCACGCTCTTTATGTTCTTTTTCTATTATAGAGCAACGATAATCTACGAAAGTTCTGTTTCCTACATTGTAATTATTTAAATATTTTAATTCATGAAAAAATACTTCAGGATCAACTAAAACTCCAGCGCCAATAAGGAGTTTAGCATCTTTATTAACAAAACCTGCAGGTGTAAGTCTTAAGGCATATTTTTCCCCATTAAACTCCACAGAATGACCAGCATTTGGACCAACTCCAGCACGAGCTATTATACTAGGTTTATCCTTGTCACAAAGATAAGTTATGCACTTTCCTTTACCTTCATCTCCCCAAGCTCCACCAACTAAAATATTACAAGTCATTTTTTTTAATCTCCTAACTCTCATATAGATAAAATCAAATTCATTTTTATTTATATTAAATAATATCTATCGATATTAAAATAAATTTAATATAACTTTATAATTTAAAGTGTTGATAAAATTTGACACCTTAATATGTTTAGATAATCTTATATTTATGTTAGTTAGGTTTTCATTAATGTATAAATTAATTAAATCTTATTCATTAACAAAATATAAGAAATTTAATATAAGAAATTTTATAATAATTTTATTGACATTTATATTTAGAACTATCAAACAATAAATATTGATACATCATTATATATTAATTTAATTGATAAATGTAAATTATTTTTTATGATTAAGATATAATCCAATAAAATTTCATTTAATACATTTAATGAAAAATAAAATTTAATCTATTTAAAGAAAAATAAAACATAGCCGAAAATAAATATAGTTTATATCTAAATATTGATATATCTAAATTATGATATAATAAAATATTGATATATTAAAATTAGAATATATATAAATATTAACATGTCCAAACTATGATATATTTAAATTATGATATAATAAAATATTGATATATTAAAATTAGAATATATATAAGTATTAATATATCTAAATTATGATATATTTAAATTAAGAATATTAATATGTCTGAATTGTGATATATTTAAATTATGATATATAACTAAGAAAACTTTAATTGAGTGTCTAAAAAGTAAAAATGGAAGTGTTTCGGATTTTCGAATATAATATAAAGGAAGTAATTGACATATTAGCTAATCTTAAAAAGATTGAAATTACTGAAGAAAAAATTAGAGAAACTAGGCATAGCAACCACAGATTTGGGAGAAGATCACTTCAATTCAGTAGAAAAACAGTTTATAATTCATTAATTCATAAAACACCTGTAGGAATTAGTAAATCAAATTATAATACATTTAAAATAATTCACGAACATCCAAGAAGAAAAAGTCAAGATATTTATATTATAATAGCTGTTGATGAGGATGAAAATGTTAAATTAATAACAGTTTATAGCCATAATAGAAAAAGAAGAGTGAGAACATGAGCGGTATGAAAATTTGTAAAGCATATTATGAATATAATGATGAAATTGATGCTCTATTTATACATAATAAAAAAGATTATATTTATGATTCTTCAATTGAATTAGATCATGATATAATTCTTGATTACGATCATGATGGCATTCCTGTGGCTATTGAACTATTAAACACTTCCAAAATATTCAAAGTTCCAAAAAATTCTCTTAAATCTATTGATAATGTACATGTATATGTAAAAATTACTGAAAAATCAATATTTCTTGAACTTAACTTTGAAGTTTGTCTAAACAATAAAAAACAAAACTGTTTTTTTGACTCATTAAAATCCAATAATGTTTCCCTTCCTACAATAGAAGTAAAAATTGCTTAATAGATTTCTATAACTATCGTGTTTCTCATTATTTTCTTGAAAATACTTTTTAAAAATAAACTAAACTTTTATTTTTCAACAATAGCTAATAAATATATCATTATCACCTGAAAATCTCTAAAATAAATTTTAAAATTGTTACACAAGTATTTGTGAGATATAATGGGGATTTTTTTCACATAAAAATTTATATTCGATAATAAGCACTTTAAAGTAAAAAAAAAAAAAAAAAAAAAAATTGGTTTAAAAAATATAATATTTCTATTTTATTATTT
>JAITUQ010000020.1 GCA_031286225.1 Candidatus Methanorudis spinitermitis | reverse complement strand
ATCAGTATCATCAAACCATGTTTAAAATCAGACCAATATGGAATTGAAATTTACAAAAAGTCATGACTTGAAGTTGATAAATATGAGGTTTAAAATCAGACCAATATGGAATTGAAATTCGGCAGATGGTAGAATGTCGAATATGTCTACATCATGTTTAAAATCAGACCAATATGGAATTGAAATCATATTAAAAATTGTTTAATGTAATTATATCTGTGTTTAAAATCAGACCAATATGGAATTGAAATAACACTTGTCTACCCTCAACATTAGATAAAAAAGTGTTTAAAATCAGACCAATATGGAATTGAAATGTTAATGCTCGAGTATAAAACTTCACATCACGAATAGTTTAAAATCAGACCAATATGGAATTGAAATTTAGGATTCCATAAAAGACAATTATTAGCTCCACAAGTTTAAAATCAGACCAATATGGAATTGAAATATTCCTGCACCATCTACGATTAACAAACCTAGAAAAGTTTAAAATCAGACCAATATGGAATTGAAATGCAGAAGAAACGCCAAACAAAATGTCAGATTTTGAAGGTTTAAAATCAGACCAATATGGAATTGAAATTTTTTAATTATTTGCATCCCACTTGGATAAGTCTGGTTTAAAATCAGACCAATATGGAATTGAAATATTTTAATCTGTGATTCAGGACTATAACACATAGTGTTTAAAATCAGACCAATATGGAATTGAAATTGCTTTATATTCAATACTTCTGCGATTTTAAGTGGGTTTAAAATCAGACCAATATGGAATTGAAATACACAATATAAAGGTTTCACAGTTTGTGCTGGTGTGGTTTAAAATCAGACCAATATGGAATTGAAATTAAAAGTCATTGCCAATAAAGTCAGTAAAATCTAGTTTAAAATCAGACCAATATGGAATTGAAATGAGAAAACATTGTTATGTGTATTAGATGAAGACGAGTTTAAAATCAGACCAATATGGAATTGAAATTTACCAAAGATGAATAGGTTCTTAGCCATAGATTGGGTTTAAAATCAGACCAATATGGAATTGAAATGATTTAAAAGAAGAAATTATTCAAGATGTTTTCAAGTTTAAAATCAGACCAATATGGAATTGAAATGGAGTTAGATGGCATAAAATAGCTAAAAAATGGGTGTTTAAAATCAGACCAATATGGAATTGAAATAACTTTCGACAGTTAATATTGAACAAGAATAATTTATGTTTAAAATCAGACCAATATGGAATTGAAATTTACACTCCACACCCTTAAGAATTTTATAAACCTTTAGTTTAAAATCAGACCAATATGGAATTGAAATCTTTTTTTGAACACAATTTGTTGTGTTCTTGTATACTAGTTTAAAATCAGACCAATATGGAATTGAAATTCAGTTAATTGTAAGTATAATTCTTCATCTTCTTCGTTTAAAATCAGACCAATATGGAATTGAAATAGACTTACAAGAATACGGAACAATCAAAGCAATATGTTTAAAATCAGACCAATATGGAATTGAAATACATTTTCTATACCACATAACAGTCCTTTTTTATTGGTTTAAAATCAGACCAATATGGAATTGAAATCTTTCTTTACAGTATTCACTGGCAAAAGTGGATTTCCGTTTAAAATCAGACCAATATGGAATTGAAATGAATTAGTTAATTCTCTAAATATATCGTTGAAACGAGTTTAAAATCAGACCAATATGGAATTGAAATAAATTAAAAGCAGTTTGGGAGTTCATTAGTCCACCTCGTTTAAAATCAGACCAATATGGAATTGAAATTAAGTTAAGAGTAGTCAAAGATGAATTTTGTAATCCCAGTTTAAAATCAGACCAATATGGAATTGAAATCCTTCATGGTCTTTAATATCTCATTGATGGGCAGGTTTAAAATCAGACCAATATGGAATTGAAATGAGGTATTAGTTGAAATTACTGATGAAGAATATGTGTTTAAAATCAGACCAATATGGAATTGAAATCAACAACTTCATGTAAAACATATTTTTTATCATGAGTTTAAAATCAGACCAATATGGAATTGAAATAAAAAAGCACCTGTAGCTATTAAAATTAACATTCCAGTTTAAAATCAGACCAATATGGAATTGAAATTTGATCACTATTTTTCATGAGAAAACTGACGATGAAAGTTTAAAATCAGACCAATATGGAATTGAAATTTATCATCTATCTTCAATACTATCTCATTTTCCACGTTTAAAATCAGACCAATATGGAATTGAAATAAAAAAGGATATATAATATTTTCAAAATAATCAACTAGTTTAAAATCAGACCAATATGGAATTGAAATTAGTTTTTCCATCCCAGCTTGAAATTGTTAAAAATAGTTTAAAATCAGACCAATATGGAATTGAAATCTACAATGAATACTAGATTATTGTGCTTCATAATGTTTAAAATCAGACCAATATGGAATTGAAATACTTCTAGAATCACCTTCAAGAATAATAATCAGATAGTTTAAAATCAGACCAATATGGAATTGAAATTGAAAAAGAAGAGCAGAGAATATGGTATGAAGAATTGTTTAAAATCAGACCAATATGGAATTGAAATTTACACACATTAATCATACAGACTCACACCCGTCTGGTTTAAAATCAGACCAATATGGAATTGAAATTCATGATTCACTTAGTATTGACCCTGAAACTGGAGAGTTTAAAATCAGACCAATATGGAATTGAAATTAGTTAAAGCTATCCATTCTATTTCATCCCCTGGCTGTTTAAAATCAGACCAATATGGAATTGAAATAGTGAAAATAGTAATTTTAGGGTTGTGTTAGAATGGTTTAAAATCAGACCAATATGGAATTGAAATATAGCTGAAAATAAACTTAAACAAATATTACCAAGGTTTAAAATCAGACCAATATGGAAATGAAATGTTAAATCATAGTGTTCAAAAGTATCTTCAGGCTCAGTTTAAAATCAGACCAATATGGAATTGAAATTCATCTTGGAGTTCCATACAATTAGCTGAAAATACAGTTTAAAATCAGACCAATATGGAATTGAAATTTTCAAAGCAATGTACACATACATAAGGATATGTTTAAAATCAGACCAATATGTAATTGAAATATACAAGCAAATATCCAGTTTAATTTATCAGCTGGTTTAAAATCAGACCAATATGGAATTGAAATAAGTTAATTCATGATGATTGGAAAGAATGTGCAAAGTTTAAAATCAGACCAATATGGAATTGAAATTTGCTAATATGCCTTCTGCTATAGAAGGTGCTGAGGTTTAAAATCAGACCAATATGGAATTGAAATGTCTTTTTTTAGCTGCTAACACCATTAAAAAACAAAGTTTAAAATCAGACCAATATGTAATTGAAATTTGTAGTATTCGCTGTTATGCTTCCATTTTTTGTTGTGTTTAAAATCAGGCCAATATGGAATTGAAATGATATTTCCACCCTAATAATTCACTAATACTCTTCAATTTAAAATCAGACAAATATGGAATTGAAATGTGCAATGCAACATTCTATATAACATTGTTCTTGGAGTTTAAAATCAGACCAATATGGAATTGAAATCATGTTGACATGACTTAACTAATTTTAAATAAGGTTTAAAATCAGGCTATTATATGTTACCACCATATTACAAAGGGATTATATTTTTTTGTTCCTAATATGTGTTTGACTAGCTTATAAGATTCTAGTCTTATTAATCTTCTATAAGAAACTTTTTTATTTAAATCACGATGCTTTATAGTTTTTTCAAGTCTTTTATTGTATTCCTGAACAAATTTTGTTCTTCCTTTATCATTTAAAAGACAACAATTTAAATCTTGATCAAAATCTTCTTTAGATATCATATTTTTATTCACTAAATAAAAAATCAACCTATCTACAAAAATAGGTTTGAAGATTTCACTTAAATCTAAGGATAGAGAAAATCTTCTCTCAGAAGGCTCATGAAGGAAAGAAATTGTTGGATTTAATTGAGTATTATAAATCTCAGTTAATGTCGTTGAATACATCATAGAATTTCCAAAACTTATTAATGAATTAATCATGTTTTTAGGAGGTTGTCTACTCCTACCTTCCATTTTAAATTCTTCTGGAAGTATTTCATCGAATTTTTCATAATATTCAGCTCTAATTCTTCCTTCAACATTCATAATTTCAGTTATTAATTTACATGAACTTAAATTACTTAAGGTTTCGTTTATAGAATTTTCTATTTTATAATAAGCTAAAACTTTCATTATATTTTTTGCAGATCCTTCAACAAATAGCTTAGCTAATTCAATTCTTTTTACATTATTTAAATAGTTTTCAGCCTGTTTAACTACTAAGTCTCCTGATAAAAGTGTTTTTCGTGGATAAAAACTCCCATTGTAAAAGCCATAATAATTAAAAAAATGAATAGGAATTCCAGATTTAGCAAAAAGACTTATTACTTGAGAAGATATTGTTATCTGACCATATGCATAAATAGAATATATTTTATTAATAGGAATTGGTTTTTTACCTTTTTCATTAACAAAATAAATAGTATTTTCTTTTCTTTTTAATATTCCATCAGAAAGAAGATAATAATTCTTTTTTGGCATTATAACACCTTATACCCAACATAGTTCAAAATAAGCACATTTTCTACAAATTTTTAGTTTTTTAGGTTTAGGAATATCTGAATTTATAATTTCATTTATTTCTTGAATGATATCCTTAATTTCTTCCTCTTTTTCAGGAGTTAATTCAAATTTAACTTTTTTTCTAATTTTAGGATAATCAATGTAGCCAATTATACTATCAATGTCTTTTTCATTCTTTAAATAGTACATATAATACAATAGCTGATATTCATGAGACTTTTCCATTTTAGGGGTCTTCTTAACCTCATGGATTTCTATGCTTTTTCTTTTTTTAATAAAGTCTACATTTACTAAGTTGTCTATTAAAAATTCTTTTTCTCTTTTGTAAGTATTTTCATGAAGTTGTTTTCCTATTAACACAGCATCTGACTCTAATTCCATGTTTATTTTGTGTGCAGCTAGCCATAGCTTTGCTTTACATATAAAATAATAACCTACTTGCTGACCTGAAATTTTGAAACTACCCATAAATTTAACATACTTCCCAATCATGTTCCTCAAGTTCAAAATTAAAGTTGAATCCTGATTCCAAAGAATATATATCATTAACATTATTACCTACTTTATCTTTAGGAATCACAAAAAAGTAACCAACTTGTTTTAAATCTTCTGATGAAATTATATCCTCAATGTCATTATTAGCTACTTGGAAAATGAATTTATATAAAATTGAAGAAAACTCTTTTTGAATTATTTTTTTAGTAACAAAATCTTTACTGGCTTCATTGTACATTTTAGTATATAGTTCAATTAAATTAGATCCAATAACTTTGTTTTTCTGAATTAAGTTAATCCCATGTTCTTTTGCACAATCTTTTAGATAATTAATTTCATTATAAGAAAAATTAAACTTTTTTGGGCTTTTTTCATACAATTCTTTCATATTATTTATATCAAAAGAATTATCCTCTATGTTTATTTCAATATTTGTTGAAACAAAAAATGAAAAAGAATTAGATTCTTTTTTATCAATTATATTTATGCCATATTCTTTATTTGAAATTTCATAATATTGTAACATTTGCCAATGTTTAATATTATCTAAATCTTTAAAAACAAAATTATCTTTTTTATCCTCATGCATACTATTAATATTTTGAGAAATGTTATTGTAATACTCTAAAATATCATTATATTCATAATTAATTTTATTTTTCAAAATACTCATAGATTCATTTATCCTATTTTCAATTTCTTCATTAGTATAAATATAACTATATTCAAAATGTCCCTTTCGCTGTATATTAGTAATATAAACATTACCTTTTATATTTTCATCTTTAAAATATTTATTCAATTCTCTACTTCTGTTGCATCGCCCTCTAACTTGTTCAATAGAATCTAATACTGTAAAATCCCTTACAACAAAATCAAAGCTAACATCAACCCCCGCTTCAATACTTTGTGTACTGACCAAAATATATTTTTCACAATCCATTTCATTAATTCTGTCTATTATTTTTCTTCGTTCTAAAGGAATTATTGTTGAATTTAACAGTTCTGTCTTAAACCCACATTTGTTTCCTAATTTAGTAACATATTCAAAAATGAGTTTTGAAGTTTTAATAGTATTTAAGACTATTAGACCTTTATTAAATCCTTTTTCAAAATTATCTTTGATAATTTCATTAAAATATGAAAATAAATCATGCGGATCTTCAGTATCAAGATCCTTCACATCAGAAATTATTTTAGTCCTTTTGAAAAGAGGATGATTGAAATATTTTTCTGGATTTTTTATTAAGTGTATTGAATCATATGTTATGTTAGAGTTTGTATTTAATTTCAAACTGTTAAAATCAGGTAATGTAGCACTCATAATAATAAAATAAATATTAAAATTTTTGGAAAGTTCATTTATCAAATAATACAAACTAGACCAATTTTTAAAAGGTAATGATTGTATTTCATCTAATATTATAACTGAATTTGTTAAATGAGATAGTGCATATTTGTATTTTTTCTTACTTTTAATTATAGTATTAAATAAAGATACAAATGTTGTACATATCACAGGATAGTCAAAAAAATCATCTTTTATTATAGCTTCAGATTTATACTCATCTGAGCTATCTGGAAAAATACTTTCTGAAGCAGAATATATCTCCCTAATTTCTCCAATTTCTTCATTTAATCCAAAATTATCTCGTATAATATCATAATTTTGCTCTATAATATTAATAAATGGCATTGAATATATGATTCTATCTACATCAGTATTTTTTAATATTTCCAAAGCTAATTTCATTGAAGTATTAGTTTTCCCAGCACCAGTAGGCATATTTAAGAAAAACACTTTTTTTGAAGGAAAATTGTTTAAAGCCGTGTTTAAGTTAAAGCTTGATTCAAGTAGCATATTTCTTCTTAAAATATTAATATCATTTATGCTATCACTAAAATCGAGATTATTGAGACTAGTTAATTCTTTTAAATCTTTGTTAATATCTAATTCATGAAAAATATAATACATTTCTGATTTTTTAGCCTCATCTAATCTATTGTTCCAGTTATTTAAATTTAGTTCATCAATACTTTTACTATAATAGCTACTTGCAATAACATCTGCAGAAATTAGTAATGAATAAACATAAGAATAAAAAAAAGATATTTTAGTATTTAAATCTAATTCATTTGTGTCCAGTTCTTCCTCTATAAACTGGTCTTGAATATCTTGATAATCGCAAAAAGGATAAAAATCATTATTTGTGAATTCATAGAACCAGTTGAGAGTTTTTTCAAGACTACTATTTAAGTCATATGCAAAGCCTTCTTCTATTAAAACATTTTTAATGCCAGTATGATGACCATAAATTATATATGCCAAAATTATTAGCATTGAATTGTTTTCAAGATCATAATTTTCATGTAAGTAAGAAAAAAATAACATTGAACTTGTGATTGAATGATTAGCTTCAATGGCATCAATATAATTAGATAATTTATGCTTTTTTAGAATATTTTGCTGTTCAATACGAATTTTATGATTATATTTATTTAAACGATTAATTTGAAAGTTAAAAGATATTTTTCCAACATCATGGAATTCAATCATTTTATTAATAATATCTAAAAATTGATCATAAGATGTGTTAAGAACATTTTCACCATGAAAATATTCATAAAACTTAATAATAAGATTAAAGTCACAAATCTTATTAAAAGTTTTTTTTGTTTTTTCAATGTGTTCAAATAACAATTCATTTTCATGTGCATAAATTTTAAATTCATCATCATTTGAAAGTTTGAAAGAAGATTTAAAATTATTATATCTTAAATCATAGATATCCATTTGTTTTCACCAATTTTTACTAATTCCAGATCGAAATCATCTTTAAGTTCAATTTTAGAAAAGAAACAATCCTCATTTTCAATAATAGAGTAAAATGAAACATCCGAATACACAAAATCTGTGAAATTTTTTCTTTTAATAGGAAATTCTTTAATTATATATTCATAAAAACTTTTTAAATTACGAATATTTTGATGTCTATTATGATTATAAATTTCACCAGAAGTTAAGCATTCTTCAGAAGATAATTTAGTTTTTTTAACATTTTTTCGATTGAGTGAACCATAAATTCTTGGCTTATTCTTAAAAAATACTTTTTGATTATTAATATTTAATATATGATTAGAAAAAGGCAAAGACTGTAGATACTTATAATTAAGTAAAAATTCATTACGCCCCATATATAAAGAATATATTGAAAATTTATTTTTTATTCTTTCTAAAAATAAAGTTTCTTTATCTTCTAAAGAATCTGGAAAAGATAAATATAATTTATAATAAGGTTCAATTAAAACATCCTGTTTTATGTTCTTTAAGCCTTTTTCATTTCCATAACCATAATTAAAAGTAACTCTCTTTGTTTTTAAATCAAATAATGGTTGTATAGCTATTTTAATGTCGTAAAGTTCTTCTATTTTATATTTCCGGTTATTTTCATCAATTTGTTTGAAATCATTGAATTCATATCCTAATATAGCTCCAATAATTCCAATTATAGATGTTTTAGGAGGAATTAAATAAGTTAACAATCCTCCAGTATTAGAAAAAGGTTTAGTAAAACAACCAAAGCTACTCCAAATATCCATTTCTATAATATTTGAATATTTCATTTTAATTACCCTAATAGCTCAATAGGTTCATAATAATTCACACTAATATCATTATCAGACTCTTCAAAATTAGGAAATTCAATCTCAATATCATCTTCATCCCTATATATATCAATAGATTCTATGAATTTAGAGTATTTTTCTAATTTTTTGTTTAATTTAGTAGAATCAATCTTTATAAATTTTTCTCCATTATTTCTTTCATCTTTATTAGAAATACTTATTAATTGTTTTAATTCCCCAATATTCACTATAACATTATCTTTATTATTTTTAAATTTAATAAGAATTAATAATTTAGAATCGGTTTTTTTACTTGTGGACTTTCTTAAATTAGTTCCAAACCATAAAGATTTTTTAAATAAATCTAAATCTTCAACCTTTAAAAGTTCTGGATGAGAGTTAGGGTTGATTGTTATATCATAACTTATTATAGCATCATCTACAACAGCTTCAGAACCAATAGTTTTTTGATCCCCTGAATTATTTGAAAAAGGAGCACCAATTTGAAGTCTTTGAATCTGTGCATTATTCAAATCTTTACCATAAGTCAATTGAATAGGTCCATAAACAGAGCCTCCACCTTCAAAACTAAAAGTCCCTCCAAACATTCTAACATCTGGAGAATTTTTAATCATATCTTCAAAATTTTTATCAAAGAGATTATTAAAAACATCTTCCCGAGTTTGATAGCTAGCTTCTCCTTTATTTGCTTCTTTAGTAAGTCTAGGATAAAAAAATATAACATTTTCTTTTTTATCAATATTTTCTATTGTTTCATGCATATATTTTCTTATATTATACTTTATACACTTATCCGTGGTAAAAACTTTTCCATCAATATTTCTTGGGGAATTATCAACAAAATCTCCATTTGGATTTCCTAAAACCGTTTCAGTTAAATAAATTCCTTGATAATAATTTTCAACGCTTTTATTCTCACTCATAAAATCATTCTCCTTCATTTTCTTTTTTAACATATCCATATGATGAAGATAAAATATTTTCAGTATAATATCCAGTAAATAACAGTAACAAGTAGTCTTCAAATGAAAAACTATTTTTTTCATTAAACAATGAATTTGAATTTGTTTCAAATAATTTAAATATAAATTTACCTTTTTTATTCATTTGATTAATATATAAAATATTTTTCTGCAAAATTTCGGTTGTGAAAAATTTTGATAAATTGTTTCTATTTACATTTATAACAAAATTAGAAAAAGTTTCACTTTTCTTATCAGATCTTCCTTTTGATTTATCAATAAGAGCTATGAACTGCCCTATTAAGTAATATTTTAATGAAACATCCTCGTTTATATAGTTCATTATTTTTTGAATATCTTCATCGTCTATTTTTTTAGTTTTATCCTCTTTATGATATTTTTCAAATATTTTCTTCAAATTTGTTAATGAAGAAAGATTTTCTCTTTGCATAGTATCCTCCAAAAATTCTATTTTAAACATGAAATAATAATTTAATCTTTTGCGAATATGGCAGTCATAATTTTTTACAGAAGTATTTCTTTGCAATTTAATTAAAGAGTTTAAAACTATTTCATTAGTCATATCTTTACTTAAAGCATTAAAATTAACTTCATAAACAAAATTAAATATATCATGCATATATTTAGCAAAAATGGCAGTAGTTTTAGAGTCAAATCCTTTAAGAATATCTTTAGAATTTATATAAATTTGATAAAAATGGTATAAATTAGGATATTTAACTTGTTTATCTTTAATATCAATGAATAAATCTTTAAAAACTGCTTCTAAATCAAAAGTATTATTAATAAAAGATTTGTCTTTATCTTGTTTAAAATATTTTTCACCAAATAGATAATTTAAACTAGTATTATTATAAAGTTGAATATTATCAAATTTCACTAAAAAAGCACGATAATTTTCAATATATCTTTGAATGTAAATTAAATTATTATTTATATTATAAATAAGCAAATCATGATTAAAATTTTTATTATTAGTGTTTAAAAAATTATTTATTTTTTTAAAAGAGCTATCTTCTAAATTGCCTATTTTTAAAAATTCATCATAATTTTCAGTATTTTTAGGTTTTGGAATGATAATCATATTATTTGGCAAAATATTTTTTAATTTATATTCTGCAGATCTAATATATGAATTACATTCTTTACACAATCTTAATTTAGTATTTTTAACATCAGCTACATGATTAAAAGAATAAGCAGGTAATTTTATACTATAATTTCCTAAAGAAGGATAAGTAATTGCTTTATTGCCACAAATACTGCAAATCCCATCTTCATAATCTTTAATTTGAGTATTCACATTTTTAAAAAGCTTTGTATATGTTATAAATAAATCATTTATAAAATCTAAATTACTTCCAAAAATACAATTTAAGTAAAAATTATTTCCCTCTTTATACTCATCAGACTTTTTAAATTCCAATATTTTATTAATTATCTCTGTTACATTATCCAATAAAAATGCATGATATTTATTAATTATATCTTTAATAAATTCTTCAGAATATTGATTAAAAAAACATTCGAAATCTTTTATTTTATTTTTTGGTAAATGCTGTAAAAAATCATTACCTCCATTTTGACAAATAAAATCTAAATACTGATTAAACTGCTTATTTTTCTCATTGCCTTCTTTTGTTCTTTCAATTTTGTCTCTTAATTTCTTTTTACTTTTTTCAAAGTTTTTACATTTATTTTTATTTAATTGAGACAAGCAGTCCCTATTAAAATCAAAATTTTTTAAATCCGTTTTAGATAAAAATTTATGATCTAATTTGACAAAAAATGGTGTTAATCCCATCAAACCATTTATATTAGCTATTGTAACTTTTTGATCTCCAGAAAACAATAAATTATCATGATATAAAGAGTTATCAAAATATTTGAAGTCGCAATCTTCAATTCTATTCAAATCACCCAATATAAATTCATCATTTTTATAAGTAATTGGAAGAATAAAATCCTCATTTTTAACACTATTTTTCCAAAGATCGTCTTGATTATTTTCATAAATCCATCTACCAAATTCAACCAGGTCTTTAATCATTTTATAACCTTAACTCCTTTTTAAAAATCTGTCATATTATAATTATCTACTTAAACAATTGAAATTTAACACCTATATCTTTATTAGAAATAGCTACTCCCAGTAAAATTATTTTATTCTTATTATAATACTTTTTATAATATTTTTTTCATGAATTTGAGTAAAAACAATAACAAGTAGTGTAGCTATTGGCTTAACTTTAGTAACTCTTCCATTGTCATCTTCTTTATCATGCGAATATTTAAATTCTGTGAATGCAATACTTTATTTAATAATAATCCTTATAAATAATATACACAGCATAATATATATAATTTTAAAAAATTTCCTAAATTATACCTCTAAAATGCTTAAATAATATATGTATAATCTATCTTAGTCAATTTAGCGAATATATAAAATCATTCCTAATCCTAAACTAATTTTTTCACCCAACTCATTATCATAGGTAAATTTCATCGAATTTAATTATAAAAAAGGGTTTGAGACCTCATGTGACCTAAATCATAAGTAAATTTCATCAAATTTAATTTCAACCTAATTTTAAATCCTTCGTGAAAATTTTAAGGATATGAACGATTAATAGTCTCACTATCTATAAATCGAAGAATATAAATATGAAATATTACACAAATCAGTTTTTAAAAATAAAAAAACGATCCGAAAGAAATTAAAAACATATTAAAGCATTACAGATTGCAGAAACACATGAAAAAAGATTATGAAATGGATGATTATGGAGTTAATAATAAAATGAGACTTAAAATAAAATTAGAATCAAAAAAGCATTTACATATCCCATTCAACTATAACCACATATTATCTTCAGTAATTTATAATAAAATAGCTGATTTAAATTTAGCTAATGAATTGCACTCATCTACCTCGTTCAAATTCTTTACATTCTCTCAAATCAATATACAAGAACGAAAGATGGTTAAAAGTGGTTTTATTTCAAAAAATGGAGTTATTAGTTTTCAAATAGCTTCTCCCAATGAATACCTAATAAAATCGCTTGTAGAAGGTTATCTTGAAGATCTTCAAGTTAATTTTAAAGGACAAAACTTGTTTGTAGAAAAAATCGAATTATTACCAATTCCAAAGTTTGAAAATGAAATGAAATTTAAAACGATTTCGCCAATTATTATTAGAACAAAAAAAGAAATTGATGGGGATTTGAAAACTTGGGATTTAAATCCATCAGATCCATCATTTTATATAAATCTAGAAAAAAATCTTGTAAAAAAATACAATAAACTCTATGATAAGGAAATAGCTACTGATAATATAAAAATTACTTCAGAAATGAAATTTGTCAAAGGAAAGAGAATAGCTATTAAAAAAGGAAATATTAAAACTTATAACAAAGCATTTATGATGGATATAGCTATTAAAGGGGATAAAAATCTGATTAAATTCGGATATGACTGTGGTTTAGGTGAAAAGAATTCTTTAGGATTTGGCATGATAGATTTAGATGATTAGCTTTAGTAACCATTTACACAAAAAAATGACTAAAATAGATTTTGTATTATAATGAAACTCGGTTTTTATTAATGTTTAAAAAAACTTTTGTTTATGGTTGAAAACATAAAAATTGCTAAAAATTTAATTTTTTTAATTATAATGAAAACGTGTATTTTTTAAAATGGATAGTTAAAATTTATTTAATATTAAAATAAATTATAAATATATAATTATATTAATAAATATTCATAATATATAATTTTAAAAATAAATAAAAGAATATCCTATATTAAAAATTATAAGTAATAGTGCCAAAAATCTAATTCTTCAATATAAAATAAATTTTTTTGTATTAAACATTATCTCACAAAATTATATTGATGGTTTAAAAGAAGCTATAATTAAAATTTAATCATGATAAATGAGAACAGAATATCATTAGATACAACGATTTAAAAGAAGCTATAGTTAGAATTTAATCTATAAAAAAATTATTTAATGAAAACAAGTCTCAATCAAACAAGATTTTCCAAAACAAACCATTTTTAAATTCTTAGAGTGAGGATATGAATACTTCATGACATAAAAAGAGAGATGAATTTTTATGTTTAAATTGAGACTCTCTTCATTAACTTTTTTGCAAATATATTTTTTACTTCATTGAAATGACTTTTTATAAAAAAATATTTACATTTAATAATATAATTTAATAGTATATAAATTTTATTGTTAAAATAATTTGTATATTTTTTTTATTAACAAAAGTAGCCATATATATTAATTATTAACATATAACTATTTATTATGTAATTAAAAAAAAAGAGATAAATATTATTAAGCTAATAGATTTAAAATTCTGAAAAATTATTCTTTTATAGCTAAATATGAATTAAAATCTTTTTGAATAGAGATAAAAATTAGCTGATCCTAAAAAAATCAAAACAATTCCTAAAATAACAATAAGCATGTCAAAAATACCATAAAGCAAATTTAATAGTATAATAGCTAATCCTAAAATAAATGTAATCAAACTAAAAAATTTCAAAATTTTAACATTAATAATAAAACACTCCTATTTTTTAATTAAAAAAATTGAAACCCCCATACCTTTTTTGGTTTTCTGAAAAGTAAATGATAATTATGTTAAAAAAAGTATTTAAATGATATATAAATAATATTGTGAAAAATAGTATAAATAATTTAATAAAAAAAACAAAAGAATAAAATAAGATGAAAATTGAAAAATTAATAAATGGAGAAAAAAGTATGGGTGCTCTTAATAAAAATGATTTTTTGCAATCATCAACAAATGTAAAAAAAAGTTTATTGAAAATGAAGGACAATTGCCTAATTATGTTACAATTTCTGGGATCAAATATTCTATGGAAGAATACATGTATATGAGCAGTGATTTTATATTTGCTATATGTTTATATGGACTTAAAGCTGTTGTTTCAGACTATCTCAAATTTAAAGTTGATAAACCCACTGTTACTCCTATTAAAGCTAATATTGATAAATCAACATTCTGCGATATGAATAAACGAGTAGCTGACTATTTTATCGAAAATGATAAGACTCCTTCTTATGTTAGTTCTAAATATGGTAATGTTCAATTTCAAGCACATATTTATGCTAATGCTAAAATTCTAGATTTTTATAAAAAAAATAAAGTTTTACCGAACTATGTATCTTTGAATCTAGATAAAAATAGTAAAATATTAACTTATTTACCTAAAATGCCTCCAGAAGAGGTAAAATTGGATTATTGTGAAACATGGTCATTTTCAAAAGAAATTAAAGGTGAAACTGTAATGATGTGGGGTGTTTGTGGTAGCTCGGGTTCCAGAGAAATTGATTGGGAATCACCTAAATACAGTACTAAAACTAAAGCATTAATTAATGAAATTAACAAAGTTACTGTTACTATTAGTGGATACAAAACTATAACTTTTAAAAAACCTGCTAAAGGATGGAAATTCTCAGGAATCACTAGTAGTTCTCTATATCAGACATATTCTGTTAAAGGCAACCCTAATGGCAAATCTTTCACTATGAAATGCTATGATAAAAATGAAAAAGTAATTAATCAAAACAAAGCCAAAATTGAGTACATACCATGACATCAGCGATTATGAAAACGTATTATAGAGGGAATAAAAAACGAAATATAAATTAAAAATAGAAAGTAAAAAAAATTATTTTCTAAAAAATTTTGCCTTTTTTACTTTTAACTAATTTATTTTTTTTATCATATAATTTAAGATCATAGTTCAATGCTGTCAAGATAAGGAATAATTATTTTAATTTCCATGAATTTATCCTTTTCATTTAAATATATATTTAGAAAATCCAAAGGATTTTCTAACATTGCAAAATCGAAAATTTTGCAAAGTTTAAAAAATTAATTAAAATTATTCAAATTTTTAAGAGAATTTCTTTAAACTTGACAGCATTAGATCATAGTTCTTATTTTTTAAATTTTTATAGTATTAAGAGTAAAGTAATCAATGTACGCCCTATCATAATTAAATTTCCAACCTTTACTTGGTTTTTTAAAAGTTATAGTTTTATACCCTGTGACTTTAATAGTGATTTTATTAATAGTATTAAGTTCTTTTGTTCTTGTAGTTTTATATTTAGCAGAATCCCAATAGTTATGAGAATTCATACCAATATTACTAGAAACCCCTAAAGTAAATGGTAAAAATTTGCATATATGATAATTGAATTACCTCTCTGCTTAGCTTTGCATTTGCAGGGTTTATTACTCCAAATATTACTATAGCAAATAATATTAACACAAATATTTTTTTAATATTCAATTATGCCCTCCCCTATATTCTTATAAAATACTTTTTTGTTTTTGGACATTTAGGTTCTGTTTTGTTAGGCTTTGATGAATGTTTGATATCTTTTTTCTCCATCATGCCAAACAACCCATGAAACAGTTATTTCATTAACCATGTTATTTTACTACATTATAAAGTCATCCACAGATTATCTTTCCTTTTGTTCTTCTAAATCTTAAATTTCAGGTTCTTTGTATTTGAAATAATCCTTCCAAAACTTACCAGTCAAAAGCAGTGAAAATCCCAGTAATAGTAGTTGCAAAACCTATAATTCCAGTTGACATGCCTAATTGTGAAGCAAAACTTGCAATTAACCCTAACACTACTGTTACTGTTGCAAATATTCTGAATCTTAATTTACAAGGATTTTTTCCTATGTATTCTAATAGTTTCATAATTAATTCATTTCCTATAACGTTTTTATTAGTTAGCTATCGCTCAAACAATAGCTAAAAATGTTTTTAAAAAAATAAAAATTTAAATATAAAAAAAATTCACTAATATTAAATAATAAATATTAAATTATAAATAAATAAGATATGTATTTCAAGTGTAAAAAAACACCAAATAAAACTTAAACAAAAAAGATATATACTACAATACATAATACATATCAATACACACAAAAAATAACAATAGTGAGAAAAATGAATAAAATAATAATAATACTAGCAACAATCATAATTATAATAATCACCACTAATGCAGTTGAAACAGTCTTCAATTGGAATTTAGAACATAATACGCATGATACAAGAGAAATACATGTTGTTAATGATGAAATCAATAATTCAGAAGAAAAAAACCAAGACCCAATGTCAAACAACAGTATGGGACATCATATCAACCGCGAACATCAGTGATTAACAAAAAATTATCCTACAATTCCCTCACTTTGATTCTGCTTATAATTAGTTAAAACTTCTGCACATGCCAACACACGACTATAAAATTTAATATCCCTAATCCTACCTTTAAAATAAGTATTAAGATAATCAAATCCATACCTAACCCTATTTTTTAGTCCTCTTCATCAAGATGATTTTTTTCATACAAATTACTAGCATGAAATTTTCTTAACATGAGATGTTTAAATCGATTGTATGGTCCTACTGTACCTAATTCTAGTTTTTCATTGATTTTTTGGAAATTTTTGGAAAAATAATCGGCGTTCCTCTTAAATAATGGCATTGGAAATGAATAATATGGCTGCTGTCATTAAAGGATTAGTAACATCAATAGCGTCTCTTATTTCTTTTTGAAGGAATATCATCAAAACCAATCGGTTCAAAATAATTACCTTGCTTTCTATTAACATAACCTAATCTTGTATTGTAACCTCAAAAATTCTATAAATATTCTTCACCATAGGTAAATAGCTGTCAAGAGTCCCCATACTATAATTTTTTAACAAGAATAATCTATAATCAGTTAATCTTTGTTTGAGTAATTAATCTTTGTTTAGTTTTTGATTTTTCCAGTTAATATTGTTATCTTGTTCTTTTATTGCTTCATCCATTAGTTCTTTTAAAGATAGTTCGTGTAGGTCCGTGTATTGTGCTACTGCAGATTTATAATAATTAAAAGTCTTTTCTAATATAACTCTTGTGCTTTGTACTTTTTTGAGCATCTAAATATCATTCATATTCATAATTTTCATACCTTTATTATTTACTTTTTCAGAAAGAGCATTTGAAAAGTACAAAAAGGTAGTGAAAAAAATTTTTTAAATTAAAAAAAAAGATTTTAAAAAGAATTTATTAATAATCCAATAGCTTTTCAACTTCTAATAAAACTGAATTAATAGCTAGATTAAGTAGTTGTTTTCCAAAAGTATCATCAACATAAACACCATTATTTTCAATTTCATAAGCTCCTTCTTCAATGCCAGGATCATTTTTTCTAGCTTTTTTAAATTTAGATAAACCAACTTCTCCAAATTCTATTAAATTAGTTTGATTAGCTATTTCATCTTCATTAAGAATTCCAAGAATTTTACACATAGAAAGCTCTCCAGAACCACCATGTGGGCCTTCACTCTCAACTATTTTATTATTTATTATTATATCTAGCTGTGTTTTATCTTCAATAGAGTCGATATATGCAAATAAGGGAATGTTACCTCCATGAGCATTAACTATTATTACTTTTTCAATAGCTAAATATTTCTTTGCTGAGTTTAAAGCTTCTATTATATTATTAGCCACTTCTTCAATAGAAAAATGAACACCATGATTTATTTCTTCAATCTCATGAGCAGGATATATTATTCCTAAAAATTTAGCTCCACTTTCAAGTGATGATTGCAAAGCTATATAGGAAGCTATTTTAGCATCTGTATCAATAGGTAGTGCAGGACCATGATTTTCTAAATGTGATCCAAGAGCTAATATTCCAATTTTATGAACATTTGGATTTATTATATTTCCTGCAGTATATCTTAGTTCAACCATATTATCATTACAAGAATTTTTTTTTTATTTTATATTTTTAATAATGAAATTTAATTTGCTTATAAAAATTTTTATTTTTTATAAGTTTAAAAACAAAGTTTTTATAATTTACAATAATTTTATATTTTCTATAAGCTTAAAAACAAAATTTTTATAATTTATAATAATTTTATGTTTTTAATAATGAAGTTTAATTTTTTAAAAGAACTTTTTTATTTTTATAATTTATAAAACAAAGTTTATATTACTTAAAAATTGTCTAATTATTTAATTGTCCTTAAATTCTTAAAATATTATAGCTGAAAATTCCAAATAGTATCTCCAATAAAGTGAATGGTTTTAATAGCTTTACCTTTATCATTTTTAACCATTTCATTACCTGTAATTAGACTTATTCCAATAGCTAATGGCTTTTCATGATTTTCATCAACTATTACAACAACATCAGATTTATCTATATTTTCATCAGTAGCTACTATACCAGGACTCATAACATCAGCACCATTTGCCATGAATTTAACTGCACCCATATCTACTATTACTTGTTTTCCATGAATATTATTGTCCATAATAGCTTTCAATGTTGGAAATGGTTTATTATTTATTAATATAATATAGGGATTGCTATTGATTAATATAAAAGAATAAGAATCTGTTTCTAACATCTCAACATTAGCTTTATCTGATATTATATCGGAATATTCTTTTAATTCATTTTTTATTTCTTTAAGTTTCTTTTTTTTGAGATGATATCTTTTTTTAATTTTCAAAATTAGCACCTATTAGTCCTATTAATTAATATTAAAGACAATATTGTCATTTGACAATGAATAATAGCTAAATTAAAATTTATAATAATGTTTCTTTTCTAAATAATTAATAGATTAATTTCTAAATTATATGAATATAATACCTCATTTCTAAATAATTAATAACTTAATTTCTAAACTTTAAAATTATAATACTTCACTTCTAAATAATTAATAACTTAATTTCTAAACTTTAAAATTATATATTTCATTATTAATTTACTCTTAATTATTATTTATCATTAAAAAAATTTTATAAAATTTTAAAATTATATGCCAAAACTATTTATACAATATTATTCAAAGTTAATCTATTATTTAATTTAATAAATCTATTTTTAAAATTATAGATTTTCTCAATGCTATTTTAAAGATTAATTTTTTAATCAATAATTGTAGTCAGATTTAAATAATAATATTTAGAATAGTTAAAGTAGTTACATTTAAATATGAATCTAACATATGTAATATAGTAATAGGTGATAATCGTGAGCGGACAACAAAATGTTCAAAGACCACTTGATGCATTAGGTAAAGCAACAAACACTCCAGTTTTAATAAAACTAAAAGGAGATAGGGAATTCAGAGGTATACTAAAGAGTTTCGATTTACATATGAACCTGGTTCTTAATGACGCTGAGGAATTAGAAAAAGGTGAAATTACACGAAGACTTGGAACTGTTCTGATTAGAGGAGATAATATCGTATATATCTCTCCATAGAGTATAGCTATTTAATAGCTATTTCTATAGAACTATTACTTCAAAATCTTAAATTTATTTTAAGATTTTAAAATTCATATTTTATATTATTGATTAATTTCTTATCTTATAAATTTACTAATTTTAAATAATTTGTTTTATTGAATATATAGCTGTTTTTTAAATACTGAGTATTTATTATTACACTTATCTAATCATTATCAAATATAGTATTATACTATTAACTATTAATTTAAGGAGGATAATTAATGAAAGGAACACCTTCAATGGGTAAAAAAAATAAAAAGACCCATATTCGATGTAGAAGATGTGGAAAAAATTCTTATCATGTTCGTAAAAAAGTTTGTGCTTCTTGTGGATTTGGCAGATCTAAGAAAATAAGAAGATACAGTTGGCAAAATAAAAAACCAACAACTGGTTTTAGACTAAAATAATATTAATTTTATCTAAAAATTTTCTATTTAATCATTATTTATGAATAAAACTTAAAAATCTATAATTTAACTAAATATTTCTCAATATAATTTAGCTAGAAAATTATGAAAAAAACTTAAAAATCTATAATTTAACTAAATATTTCTCAATATAATTTAGCTAAAAAAATTACAAATTTTAATATTTCTTAAAGTGATACAATGGCAAGAACAAAAAAAGTTGGTATTACAGGGAGATTTGGAGCTCGTTATGGAAGAAAAGCTAAAAGAACTGTAAAAGCCATCGAAGAAAACATGAAAAAAAAGCATATTTGCCCTAAATGTGATAGACCATATGTAAAAAGAGTTAGTGCTGGAATTTGGAAATGTACTAAATGTGATGTTGTGTTTACAGGTGGAGCATATGTTCCTGAAACTCCTATGACTAAAACCGCTTCACGTAATATAAAAAGAATTATTGGAGGCCAATAATTGTATAAATGTTCTGAATGTGGAACTGAAATCGATCTTAAAAGCTATATGGAAAATAAATGTCCTAAATGTAGATATAGGATACTATTTAAAAAAGTTCCTGAAGTTAAAAAAACAATTAAATCACGCTAATATTTTTTATTCTATTATCATGATTAATTAATAATCTTTATTATTATGGTTAATAAATAATCTTAAATTCTTTTTTTTATCCTGATTAATTAATCTTAAATTCATTATTAACTTAATAAATTAACAATTTTATTATTTAATACTGAATTAATTAATATCATTCTTTATTAATGAAATAATTAATTTTTTTAATTTTGGAGAAAAAAATCTTTTAAAAGAATATATTAATAAGCTTTAGCTTTATAATTCTACTATTTTTTAAATAATTCTTACTTTTCTAGAATTGTTTTTTAATATAAAAAACAATGATTAATTTTTATAATTTAATTTTCATTATTCATTTTTTTAGAAGTTGATTTAATGTTAATTTCCACATCAAGAAAACCATCACAAAAAACAAGGTCTTTTTGTAAAAATTTATCACATGCATTAGATTTTACATATATAAATCGAGGAAAAATGAATATAAAAGACCTTTTTGTAAAATCTTCTCAGTTGAATTATGACTTTACAATTTTAGTTTATGAAATTAAAGGAAACCCTTCTAAAATAACATTTTTTTCTAATGATGGTAATGAAAAATTAGCCATTCTAGTATCAGTGCATATAACTAAGGATAAACTTAATATTAATACTAATGAAATTAAAGTTAAATGTGATTACTCAAAATTAGCTATTTTTGGAAATATATTAGGTTTTGAAAATAGTTATTTTGTAAAAAAAAATTATATTAGTATTCAAAAAATCGATGATCATGATAATTCAAAGTCTAAAATGGATAAATTAGCTATAATCGATTTTTATAATAAATTTGGAGATAAAACTGGTTTACAAATTATTGTTAAAAAGATTCTAAGTTAATTTTTCATTAATACCTTAGCCAGTTATAAATAAAAAGATTTTAAATTAACTTTTCATAATATTAGTCAGATTTAGTTAAAGATTTTAAATTAACTTTTCATTAATACCTTAACCAAAAAGGGTTAATAATTCATGGAGGACTTTAGATTTCAAGTAATTTTTCAACACCTTTAAATCAAATCAAAGGAAATATTTCCATTGATTTTGATAATGAAAAACAAGCTGAAATTATATACAATTCTATTTTATTAGAATTTGAAACAATTCCAGATTTCAGATCTAAAGTAGTTGTTGAACTTGAAAAAAGTTCTATTAAACTTTTTATTAAATCAGAAGATTCTACATCATTTAGAGCTTCAATTAATTCAGCTATTAAATTGATTATGCTCTCTTTAAAAATAACTAATTTACCAAATAGTTATTAATAGTTCAATTTTTAGCTATTAACTGAGATTAATATTTTTAAATATAATTTATCCCTCGTTAATACCTTAGTTAAAATTTTTCAAAGTAAAAACTTTTATAGATTAGATAATAATAAATATTGAAAAAAATAAATTGTTATTAGTATAAATTACATTTTTCTAAAAAAAATAAATTAAATAAATATAAATAAAAATAACTTAATATAAATGAAATTTATCCAAAAAATTAAATTAATAAAAATAAATCTAATAAAAAAAATTAAAAAACATTAAATAAAAATAATCTAATATAAATAGATTTAATCTAAAGAAAATAAATTAGATTAATATAAATAGAATTTTAATCAATTATGAATTTTATATATAAAATTTTTTAAATAATAGGTGAAAAAATGGAAGTTCCTCAAAATGTACAACATCAATTAAATCAGTTTCAACAATTACAACAACAGGCACAAGCTGTAACTGTGCAGAAACAAAATGTAGATATTCAAATTCAAGAAACTGAAAGAGCTCTTGAAGAACTTAAGAAAACAAAAGTTGGAACTGATGTATTTAAAACAGCAGGTAATTTACTTATTAAAGTTGATTGTAAGGAAATTAATGAAGAATTGAAAGAAAAATTAGAAACTCTCAAACTTAGAGAAAAAACAATGGCTCGTCAAGAAGAAAGAGTCTTAAAAAAGCTTCAAGAGATGCAAGCTTCCATTCAAGATTCAATGAAGGGAACTGTTCCTGAAAACTAATTTTTGAATCTATTAATTTAATAATAGCTATTGAAGCTATTATTTATTATGTTTTTTTATTTTTAATTATTTTTTTAATTATCATTTTTAAGTGTCTGTTTTTGAAAAAACTTAAAAATTATTTTTTTAATCATCATTTTTAGGTGTCTGTTTTTGAAAAAACTTAAAGAAATAAATCAAGAGGATTTATATGAAATTTCTGATTTTTTATCAGATAATATAAATGAATATATATTAGCTAATGTTCCATCTAAAGAGATTTTAGATATTGATATTAAAATAGAAGTATCATATGATGATAAACTTGATGTTGATGTATCTGTTAATCTTGAATTCCATGAACTTTCTAAAGCAGATTCTAATATCCCAGATATTGCTGTTGAACACTCTTTATTAAAGCTTAATAGCTATTTAGATGAAAATTTTAGAGTTTAATTTTATATTTTTTTTAAATATTATTTATTATAACTATAATTAAAAGATTATTTTTTTTCAAAAATAATAAATGACTGCATCATTTTCATGAAAATTTTTAATGTATTTTTATCTAAAATTGTTTATAGTAGAAAATGATATATTAATAGTTATTTAAGAAAATAAAATAAATAAAAATCGCTTACTTTAATCAAGCTAATTTTTAACTAATAATTAGTGATAGTAATGGGAAAATCAAGAACAACTTCAATTATAATAGCCATTATACTGATTTTCGGGCTTTATTTATGGATAATGTCCCAATTTAGTCTAGTTGAACCTGTGGGAAGGTTAACAGTTACTAAAGTAGCTAATCCTGATATGTTTCCAAACCATCCTAATGCTGAAGTTATTGCTGAATATGCTGCAAAAAAAGGTTCTAAGTGTGTTTTAGTTGTGCATTATGGAGGTGATTCCAATTATCGTCATTTTGCACAAGAAAATAGCCTTGCTCTAAATGATGTTACAGTATTAGAGTTAGCATTTGTAGATCCTCCAACATATAAAACTAATATTGATTGGGGTGAAGTTATTTACACATTCCTATTTGGAATTCCTGAAGATAGGTACACTTATAGAGCCGATGGAATTGAATTTCAAACATTAGATGAAGCATTGAGTTATATTGACCAAATAGCTAAAGAACGTGGGCAAGAAGGTCCAATTCCTATGTTTTTTCATGGAACTGTTAGAACAGGGGAAGCTTATGTGAATCCTGGTTGCGGATTTCCATTATATACTCAAATTTGCTGGAAATATTATGGAAGGCTTGGTGCCTATTATTATATTATAAAAGGATTAATATGGCCCTTTTTATCAAACAAATATTATCCTTTTGAAATAAGTCATTTATCTGATTTACAAAAGCTTTATAATGATGGTAGCTTAAATTATCGATAAAATTTTTCTTTTGACTATAAAAACAAATAATCAGTGACAGCTATTTAAAACCAGCATTATTCATTTATTTAAAGAAATAAAGGAGTGTTTATAGTTATATTTAATCAGTGTTTTTATTAATTTAATAAATCATTGTTTATAGCTATTCAATGCCAATATTCTTCTTTTATTAAAATAAATGATTATTTGTAGTTTTCTTCATCATATTACTGTTTTTTATTTTTATATTTAACAATTTATTATAATTTTTTTATACTATTTTTTAGTAAAACCTAAAATTTATATATAAAAAAGACAATAATATTTAAGTGTATTTAGGCATTCCTAAATTTTTCTAAAAATAATTATAAAAAATGATTGTAGATTGATTAAAAAGTGATTATAGAGTGATAATATGGAGGAGAAAAAAAATAAGTCTATAAAAAGTTTAAATGAGCTTAAAAATGGAGAGAAAGGAACTATTGTTTCATTCAACGATAAAGGAAATAACGAATTAAAGAGGCATTTATTAGGAATGGGATTCGTTAAAGGCTCAGAAATAACTTTTGAAAAAACTGCACCATTGGGAGACCCTATAAAACTTAAATTGAAAGGATATTCAATATGTATTCGTAAAAATGAAGCAGAAAATATAAAAGTCCAATTAGTAATCTAATAATTAATTAAATAATCTAATAAGTTAATTAATCATAAACATTTAATAAAAATAACTAAAATTAAATCAATATTCAAACTTATTAATCATAAACATTTAGTAAAATTATTTAATTTTAAATCTTAATCAAGTAACTAATTTTATTTTTCCAGGTGAACTATTAATGGATGATATACGGATAGGGCTTGCTGGAAATCCAAATGTTGGTAAAACAACATTATTTAACCAATTAACTGGATTACACCAACATGTAGGAAATTGGCCTGGAAAAACTGTTGAAAAAGCAGAAGGTTTTCTAAATTTTAATAAACATAGGATAAACATAGTTGATCTTCCAGGAAATTATGCTCTAAGTGCACACTCTATTGAAGAGGTAGTTTCAAGAGATTTTATAGTTGATGAAAGTTCTAATCTAATTATTAATGTTATTGATGCGAATAATTTAGAAAGAAATTTATATTTAACCATTCAAATGATGGAACTTGGAACAAATTTAATTATCGTCATAAATATGAATAAATTTGCTAAAAAAAGAGAATATTACATTAATATAAATGAATTAACAAAGCTATTAGGAGTACCAGTAGTAGAAATTGAAGCAAGTGATGGTACTGGGGAAGAAAAATTATTAGAACTAGTAGAAAAAGCTGTGAACAATCCTGTAGATAGTAGTAAAAAATTAGTATATGGAAAAGAATTAGGAGAACACCTTCAAGACCTTCAAAAATTCATTGAAGAAGATAAAAGTCTATTAAATGTTCCATCATCATGGACAGCTATTAAACTACTAGAAAATGACGATATAATCATTGAAAAAGTAAAAAATTCAAGATTCAGTGCAAAAATATTTAAAGAATTAGAAAAACTTCAAAAACATTTGAATGATGTTTTTGGAGAAAGTAGCGAGGAAATAATAGCTAATTACA
Organism: Candidatus Methanorudis spinitermitis; assembly: GCA_031286225.1. Lineage (GTDB taxonomy): Archaea > Methanobacteriota > Methanobacteria > Methanobacteriales > Methanobacteriaceae > Methanorudis > Methanorudis spinitermitis. The sequence goes on along the minus strand of JAITUQ010000020.1, from coordinate 20,375 downwards.
GATATGCATTTATTGATGGGCTAATTAAAGAAACAGTACAAAAACCTGAAATTGAAAAAATTACTCTTACAGATAGAATCGATAATATTGTAATCAATAGAATTTTAGGAATTCCTATATTTATAGCTATTTTATGGACAATTTTTCAAATAACCTTTATAGTAGGAACACCTATCCAAAATCTAATTAATCATGGGTTTAGGATTCTTGGAGAATATATTTTAATAATCTTTGGAAAAACTTGGTTTTCTTCTTTAATTGTTGATGGAATAATTGGAGGAGTAGGAGGAGTCCTTACATTTTTACCAATTATTTTTTTAATGTTTTTAATGATAAGTATTCTGGAAGATTCAGGATATTTAGCAAGAGCAGCATTTGTAATGGATAAAATAATGCACAAATTAGTAGGTTTGCATGGAAAAGCATTTATACCGATGATTTTAGGATTTGGATGTACTGTTCCTGGAATAATGGCTACAAGAACTATGGAACATGAAAGAGATAGGCTATTAACCATGTTAATAATTCCTTTCATGTCTTGCTCTGCAAGATTGCCTGTTTATGCTTTCTTTGTAGCAGGATTTTTTACCATTTACCAAGGAGAAATAATTCTCTCATTATATCTAATTGGAATAATTGTAGCTATTATCGTGGCATTTTTACTAAAAAAATCATTGTTTAAAGGAATGACAAGCCCTTTTGTCATGGAACTTCCTTCATACAAATTACCCTCTGTAAAAGGAGTTTTAATGCATACTTGGGAAAAAGGATATGCATTTATTAAAAGAGCAGGGACTATAATTCTTGCAGCTTCTGTTATTATATGGATTTTAAGTAGTTTACCTATAGGGGTTGAATATGGGGCTCAAGAAAGTATAACTGGGCAAATTGGAACATTTATTGCACCAATATTTGCTCCTCTCGGATTTGGTAATTGGCAATCAGCAGTATCTTTGATTTTCGGAGTTGTAAGTAAAGAAATTGTGGTTGCAACATATGGTACCTTATTTGGAGTAGTAGAAAGTGGAAGTGGGATAACGGCTACATTACATGGACTCTTCACTCCATTATCAGCATATGCTTTTATGGTATTTGTACTATTATATGTCCCATGTTTTGCATCAATAGCTACAGTAAAACAAGAAACTAACTCTTGGAAATGGCCATTAATGATGGTAGTTATTACTACTCTCACTGCTTATACAATATCATTTATAATTTATCAAGGAGGGATACTTTTAGGATTTGGTTAATAATCCAACAACAAATATCTCGACATTTAAAACAGCTATAGCTAATTTTAAAAAAAAAATCAAGAAATTTTCCTTTTAAATTTAATTTTATTCCTTTTAATAAAAATAATATAAATAATTTATATAAATAAAAATAATTTTTAGTTTATTCTTTAAATTAAAATAATATAAATAATTTATACAAATAAAAACAATTTTTAGTTTATTCTTTAAATTAAAATAATATAAATAATTTTTATTAAGTTCAAATCTATTTAATCAAATTTTAAAAATTGTAACTGTTAATATATAACTATATCACTAATATTGAAAAGGAGATTATCCATGCAATGTAGAATCTGCGGATATACATTTGATGAAAAAACCGTGGAAAATGAATGTGAAGGATGTGGGAAAAAAGAATGTCAAACAATTCATTGCCCTAATTGTGGTTTTGGAAATTCACCTGAATTTGAAACAGAATTTGATTTAATAAATTCTTTGAAAAAAAAATTAAGATTATAATTAATAAAAAATTAAAAAAATAATAAAAAATTAAAATAATGACTTTAATTAAAGTAAAAAATATTAATTATTCACATAATTAAACTTTTTCTCTACTACAAATATTATAATAAAACCAATAATGATTAAAGCTAAGCAAATTATGACACTAACCAAGTTTGATCCATCTATATTATTTGCTATTTCATTATAAGGAGTTCTTAGAGTACCTAACATCACACCAATTAAAAAAGTTAATGTTGCTTCTTTATAGTGTTTTAAAAGATAATCTAAAAGTTTTGAAAAACCTAATATACCTATTAATGCACCTAAACAGAAAGTGATTATTTCAACAATACTTAGTGTGTTTAAAACATTTAGCATGTATTTATACTGTCCTAAAAGTACAAGTATGAAAGCTCCTGAAATTCCTGGAAGTATCATAGCACAAATAGCTATCATTCCTGAAAAAAAGAGTACTGGTAAAGTATGATTTGTAGCTATTGGATTTAACCCAACAAAAATAAAGGCAATAACAAATCCAATTATAGAAATCATGATTATTTTAGGTGAAATTTTCACAAGATGAGTATATAAAACATAAGAAGAAGCTAAAATTAAACCTAAGAAAAATGCAAATGTATATGCAGTATAATAATCAAGTAAAAACCCAATTACTTTTGAAAGTGTAAGCATAGCTAGAGCAATTCCTAAAAATAATGGAATAAATAGCTGAAAATCTATCTCTTTAAGGAACATAGTTTTAAATTCAGAAAAATCTCCTTTGATAAGAGGTTTAACAAATTTAAAGTTAATTTTACCTATTCCATGTACTAATCTTTCATATATTCCTGTAATTAAAGCTATTGTTCCACCAGAAACTCCTGGGATAATGTCTGCAGTTCCCATGAAGAGTCCACGAAGAAATATTAGTATTGAATCAAAAAATTCATTTTTCATTATAATCCTCAAAGTAATAAATAATCTAATATATTAGCAAATTAAATCTCTATATAATAATATTTTTTATTGTTTTTCAATTTTATATAGTCATTATCAAATAATTATTTATTCTCTAAAAAATTCATTATTTAATAATTATATTAATTAATAATAATCCATCATATATATTTATTGACATAATATTCAAGTAATATATATTTATTGGAATGGAATTCAAGTAATTTTAATAAAAATTAATTAAAAAAGAAAAAATTTTAAAAAAGAATTAGAAAAAATAGTAGCTAATGGTGAAACAATTGAGTTCTTTCATGATTTTTAAGTTTATTTCAAGAAAAAAATACTAGCTAATGGTGAATCAATTGGAACTAGATGAAATTATTGAAAAGCTTGAAAAACTTTCAAAACCAGAAGAAGTAGAAGGAATGAAAAGGTTTGGAATAAATCCAGAAAATACATATGGAATAAGAATGCCAATTCTTAAAAAAATAGCTAAAGAATATAAAAATAATCACGAATTAGCTATTGATCTTTGGAAAATAAATACAAGAGAAACAAGAATAATTGCTTCATTAGTAGATGATCCTAAAAGAGTTACACAAAAACAAATGGATGAATGGGTAGATGAATTTACTTATTGGGAATTATGTGATCAGTGTTGCATTAATTTATTTAGAAAAACAGAATATGCCTATGATAAAGTTTACGAGTGGAGTAAAAATGAAAAAGAATTTATAAAAAGAGCAGGATTTGCTTTAATAGCTGTATTAGCTGTACATGATAAAAAAACAAATGATGAAACTTTCATAGATCTTTTAAAGCTTACAAAAAGAGAAGCTATTGATGAAAGAAATTTTGTAAAAAAAGCTGTTAATTGGGCATTAAGACAAATTGGAAAAAGAAATAATAATTTAAATAAAAAGGCCATAGCTACTGCAAAAGAAATTGATAAAATTGATTCAAAATCAGCCCATTGGATAGCTAAAGATTCACTACGAGAATTAACAAGTGAAAAAGTTAAAATATCTATTGCTAAAAAAGAAAAAAAGATGAAATCAAAGAAAGTTTATAGCAAAGTTTAATTAACACAAGAAAATATAAAAAAAATATTATTAAATATGCAAAGTTAAATTCGTTGCTAAAAGATTATTATTAATAATATCAAATAGCTATTATAGTAATTAAAATATTTTTCAATAGCTAAATATTTTTATAATAGATATATTTCAATTTATTTAATTTTAATTATATTAATTTTATTAAACAAATATTTAATTATTATATATTCAAAAGATATAAAATATTCAAAGTTAAAACAAAAATAAAAGAATATTAAAATAAAAAATATTGAAATGTTTATTAATTATCATAAAATAAATTTAAATAAAAAAATCAAAAATGATAAAAATATTATTATCAAATAAAAAAAAACAAGTCTGTGGTGAAAGTCAATGGAATTATTATGGTTTTATATAGCAATTGTCTTAGCTATTAGTGATGAAATCCATGGAAAAATTATGTGGAGTGTCCTCAATGATTTTTATATAATTTTTGGAGGATTAGTGAACAAAATAGTTTCTTCAAATCTACATGCTTGGCTAATTCATGAAGGATTAGAAGCTGTTTTTCACTTTATAATTTTATCAATTGTTTTTGTATCTTTAGAAATTGGAATTTTAGCAGCTTTAATACATTTTGTAATTGATCTTATACATTCCTTAACCATAAAAAATATGACAAACTTAGAGCATAGAGCTCTCCATTTCACATTTGAATCAATATTTTTTATAATTATATTTGGACTTTAATCATTATAATTAATTTTAATACACGAAGAATTGTGATTGAAGTTACTATTTTTACAATAAAATTAAACCATTGTAATAAAAAAACGTTACTATTTTTACAATAAAATTAAACCAACAGAAATAGAGAAACATTATAATTTTTACAATAAATTAATACTATAGCAAAAGAAACTGTTTTCAGGAGATATTTAATGCCAGTTATTACATTTGAATATCAAGATTTAAAAGATCTTGGAATTGATATTGAAAAAGAAAATCTAATTGATATATTGCCAATGCTTGGAAGTGACATTGAAAACTATGATGATGAAACAATCAAAGTAGAGTTTTTTCCAAATAGACCAGATCAATTATCAGTTGAAGGAGTTTCTCGGAGTTTAAAAGGATTCATATCACAAGAGCTTGGATTGCCAAGCTACAAAGTTGAAAAATCTAATGAAAAAGTTTTTGTAGATAAGAAATTAAAAAAAATTAGACCATACATTGGTTTTGCATTAATTGAAAATCTAGATTTCACAGGAAATAAACTAAAACAAGTTATGGATTTCCAAGAAAACTTACATTGGGTTATTGGAAGAGATCGGAAAAAAGTAGCTATTGGGATTCATAATGCAGATCCTGTAAATGGACCTTTCAAATATATAGCTACTGACCCAAATGAAAACAGTTTTATTCCATTAGACCATGAAGATAAATTAAGCCCCCATGAAATATTAGAAAGTCATGAAAAAGGTAGTAAATATTCACATCTTCTCTCAGTATATGATAAGTATCCTCTAATAATTGACAAAAACAACAATATACTATCCCTGCCTCCGATTATTAATGGTGAGTTAACAAAACTTACTGAAGATACTAAAAACATTTTAGTAGATGTTACAGGAACTGATAAGGAAGCAGTCAGTCAAACATTAAATATTATTTGTAGTTCATTTGGAGAAACTGGAGGAAAAATAAAAAGTTTAGATATTGTATATGCTGAAAAAACAGAAATTACCCCTAATCTCACTCCAAAAATAAGAAATTTGAGAGTATCAAATGTAAACAAACTAACTGGACTAAGTCTTAATGGTGAAAAAATAGCTAAATTACTTTTAAAATCAAGAATGGATGCAAAATTATTAAATGATAAAGAATTAAAAGTTAAAATTCCTTCTTATAGAGTTGATATTCTTCATGAAGTTGATTTAGTTGAGAATGTAGCTATTCAACATTGTATAAAAAAATTTGATGGAAAACTTCCTGATGTAGCTACAATAGCTTATGAAAATTATTGGTTTAAATCAGATAAAAAGATTCAAGAGATAATGATTGGTTTAGGTTTTCAAGAAGTAATGAGTTTAATGTTAACTAGTGAAAAAAGCCATTATGAAAAAATGAAACAAATAGAAGATGAACATGTTGAAGTAGCTAAACCAATTACAATTGATAGAACCATGATTAGAAAAAGTCTAATAAATAGTTTGATGGAATTTTTAGAAGATAATAAACATGAAGATCTTCCTCAAAAAATCTTTGAAATTGGAGATGTTTTATACATTGATAAAACTAAAGAAACAAATATTAAAAGTGTTAAAAAAGTAGCTGGAGCTATAAGTCACTCTACAGCTAATTTTACAGAAATTAAATCAACAGTAGCTACACTATTAGCTAATTTAGGATATGAAATGACAGTTGAATCTTCTGATAATCCAACTTTTATTAAAGGAAGAGTAGCTAATGTTAGTGGTCAATCAGCTAATGGAAAGATTAATGGTTTCTTTGGAGAAGTATCTCCTGAAGTTATAATTAATTTTGAATTAGAATATCCTGTAATAGCCTTTGAATTAACATTTAGCTAAAATATTCATAATGTATCCTTTAAATGATATGTAACTATATGGTTTAATCGCCAATAATAGTTAATTCAATTGTTCTATTATTTCTTGGTCCATCTAATTCAATGAAAAAAATAGATTGCCATGTCCCAATAGCTAATTTTTTATTATTAATTGGAATAGATTCATTTGAGCCTATAAAAAAAGACTTTAGATGAGAGTCTGCGTTATTATCAACCGTGTCATGTTTATAGCTATTGTTACTTGGAATAATATCTTTCAAAATTCTTTCAAAATCTAATAAAAGACCTTTTTCATTTTCATTAACTATTATAGCTGAAGTAGAATGTTTTGAGAATATATTTATAATTCCATTGTTAATTCCAGTCCCATCAATAGCAGATTGAACTTTTGCTGTAATATCTATAATTTCAAATCTTTTTGACGAGTTTATTTTAATTTTATCTTTAAGAAACATTATATAAATCCCAAATATTAGTGATTATGAAAATGACAAAAATCTTTTTTTAATAATTTTTTAGAAATATAATCAATTAAATAAAATATTTTTTATGAAGATTAATGAAAAATAAATATATAAAATTAAAATATTAAATAATAAAAATTATTTTTAAATAATATTTTTTCTAATAAATATTCACATTTATTTTTATAAATATTTAAAATGATTTTTATGATAAATATTCAAATTGAAAAAACAAGATTATAACAGTTTATTTTTCTTGTTTTCAAATTCTTCTGGGGTAATTACTCCCTTTTCTTTTAATTCATACCATTTCATCAATTCATCAGCATTAGAACAAGTTGACTTATCCTCTTTTTGAATATTATTTACATGGTATCTTTTTTCTTTATTTATTTTTTCCATTAATTTATCATAAAAATCTTTTAAATTTTTATCCCTATTCTTATTTATTAATTTAAAAATGAAATCCTTAGTATAAATCTGAATATATTCATTTTGGGGGTTTTCCTTTTCATAAATAGCAGATAAAATATCTAAGTATAATATTTTATTTTCACCACAAAAATTTTTACTAACTGGCTTTTTTTTCTCAATGAGAATTGTATTATCTTCAAGTAGAGTATTACAGTAAAATTCTTTCTCATTACCATTTTGAAAGTCTTTTTTTATTTCTTGAATATAACCTTCAAATTTCAATTTCTCATTTTCTAATTCTTTTTTAATTAAAGATTCTTTTTTAAGTTCTTCTAGTTCCATTTTTAATAGTTTATGGTTTTCTAATTCTATTTTATCATCTAAAAATTTAGTAACTAAATCATCGTAAGTTTTTTGAATCTGATCAATGGATCCTCCTTCTTTCCAAACAAACTGAATTGTGCTTTTAATAGATAATTTATAAATATTTAAAATATCTAAAGAATTTAATTCTTTTCCAAAGGAAGGTCCTAATCCAACTAATTCATCTACCAAATTTTCTTTCAAATCTTCCTGTTTGTGCTTTTCTTCATCAAAATTAATGGAAGATTGAAATTCTGGAGATTTAAATTCATTTTTTTCAAACCTTCTGAATTTTTTAGCTAATGTATCATTGAAAAATCTATTATTTTTTTTATTTAATGTTTTGTTGAAAAATCTATTATTTTCTTTACTTGATTCTTTATTGTAAGAAATATTATTTTTTTTATTTAATATTATCTTAGAAGATCCATTATTATTTTTTTGAATATATTCAAATCCTTTTATGTCTTTCCACCAATTTAAAGCATTATCTTTTATATTAGCATTATGAATAAAATTAAAATCGATTTTTTTAAGCTCTTTTTTTATATTCGTTCCAAAATCAGAGAAGTTTTTAGAAAATTTACTATCCTCAACACCTTTATCTTCCAAATCAATAGAATTTTTAACATATTCATAATATGTCTCTTCTATTTCTTCACATGATGCACCATTTACCCAGATTTTTTTAACAGCACTTTTAATCTCACGTTGCTTAGCTAATGGAACATCTTCCCTAACTTTCCCTTCAATTTGCATCCCTATTCCTACTAATTCATCGACTAATTTTTCCTCAGGGGTTTGTTCTTCTATGCTTGATGATTCCATTTTTACACCATGTGAAAGATTAAAAATTATTAATTATAAAATATAACTTAAATTAGCTAAAAATGAACTAAAAGGAAGAAATAGCTAAAATAATTGTAAAAAAACATGATTTTAAGTTTTTATATAAAAAATCAAATGAAAAATAATTAAAAAATTTTGATAAAATCTCAACAAAATTAATTAAATCATTATTATTAAATTATATTAATTATGATTTAACAAATAATGATTTTGATAAAATATTAACAAAATTGATTAAATCATTGACTTTAAATTATATTATCTGTTTTTATAATCCAAAAGATTTCTTTAAAAGATCTACGTTTATTTGTCCTGCCCTGAATATTTCACCAGTTCTTAAATCATTTATAACAACTTCAGCAGGGGCAAACATTCCTTTATCTATTTTATAGAAATCGAATTCAGCTTCTTTAAATACATCAAAAAAAGGTTTTCCATAACCATCAGCTGCAGATGAAGGTAAATTTTCAGCTAAAGCTTTAATATTATCAGTTTCATCTGATTCAATGTAATAATAGGTTCTCCCACCAAATAAAACCGCATCATTTGTTTTACCCATAGCTTTTAATCCATCAGGATCTATAGGAGCAATTGGAGCTATACCTGCAGCAAATTTAACCTTTGTAACATCAAAATTAAGAGCTTCTAACATTTTATAAGTTCCATTTTCAACAACCCTTCCAGATATTTGAATAGAGCCAACAAGAGAAGATGTAGGAGCTACAAGTAAATAAACATTAGCTACACTAACGCCACAATCATTAGCTATAGCTTCTGCAACATCATCTCCTGGTAAATTATCAGATTCTAAAGTTAATATTGCTATATCAGCTTTATCTTCATATCCAATCTCTTCATAAGTTTCAGCTGGTTTTTTAGCTAATGCCCTTGCAGGACCAGAACCTAATGCAAAAAAGTCTCCAACAGAAACAGACCAACCTGCTTTTTGAGCACCAAGAGTAGAAATAGCTGGAAAATCAGTTTTAATTTTTACTGATGGTAATGCAAAGCTTTCAGATAGATCTCCTGGAATTGAAATACCTACTTCTGCTAATCCTCCAAGACAAATCTTTGTGTATAATTCACCAGCTTTCAAACTTCCAACTACATTCACACCACAGTCAATAATAGTTGCACCACTATTTAACTTAGATATAGCTATGTTAAGTTCATCTGCATTTTCAATCATTAAATCCACAGTTTTTTTTGCTTCAATATTAACACTAAGCATAATTTTACCTCAAAATCACTAAACAATTAATTAGTTGTATTAAATAAACATGTATATTATCATAGATAAACATCTATATAATTATATTGCTATTTATAATATAATATTATTAATTTTCAATATATTTAAATTTTACAATCAAAAAGGCAAAAAATTAAAAAACCACAAAGTTTTTGACATTACCACTAAGTAGAATAAAATAAAAAATAGCTAAAGTTAATTCTCAACTTACTAATATATGAATTAAGAAAAAACAATCTTATATATTATGCATAATTTATTTTAAAAAGAAATGAATAAATTAATATATAAATAAATTTCAAAATTTATAAAAAATAGTCAAAAGAAATGGTTAATTTAATGTATAAATTAGAATTTCAAAATTTTTTAATGGAATTTCAAAATGTTAATAATAGCTAAAATTATCTTAAGTTACTTTTATTCATAAATCATTTCAAAAGTTCCCTAGCTTCATCAAAATTAACTTCATAAATATGAGCACTAATTGAATGAATAGTTATAGATCCCATATCAACATCAACTTTTCCAGCTACATATTGAGACAGGTAAGTTAATCCCACAGCATTAGGAAACCATGCTCCATATATATCATGACTTCGCCATAATGCAGTAGTATATAGCTTATCATTTCTTATTTTAAAATCAACCAAAATCATGCAAGGAACTTCATCACTCTTAGAATCAATAGTTGGATCCCATGTGACTGAAATAGCTCTTCTTGATTCTTGACAATTTTTTAATCTTAAGATAGCTTCATTTATTTGATCAATTTCTGAAAAATGAGATCTTAACCTATTTCCATAGGTATAAACAAATCCCTGTTTATCTTTGTTAATAAATTGTTCACTATATGTTTTTAACTTATCCCCACTCCAAAAATATCCTTCTGGAACACGAATATCTAAAATATTTGAAGGTTGAATATTAAAAAAATCATTAGAATTAGCTTCAAGAGGTTTTTTGATTGAAACCACCATATTTCTTATTTCTTTTGTTAATGAACCCCTTTCATCATTAACTTCTTCACCTTCAGTAATGATTTTCTTAACTAATTTTTCCCAACAATCAGCTATCTCATCATCTTCAATTAGTATGGTCATTTATTTTCCTCTTAAATTATTTAAAATAAATTAATTTAATTAAAGTAATTTATTATTAATTAAAATAATTTTTTGATTAATTATGATATAAAAAATTAATAAATTAAAATACTTTTTAATAAATATCAATATAGAAAACAATTATAATATATTTTATTATTTTTTAATATAGGCTAAATCAATTAAATAATTTCATAGCTTCAACCATGTTTTTAAGTTTTTTAAAAGCAATCTCATCAGAAGATAATCTCAATCCACAATCTGGATCGATGAAAAGATTTTTATCACCAACAATATCTAAACCTTTCTCAATGAGCATAGCTATTTCTTCAACAGATTCAACAGACTGTTTTTTTGTATCAATTACTCCTAAACCTATTTTTTTACTTTTTAAATTTGTAGAATAACTATCTAAAACATCTAAATTAGTAGGTTGCCCTGCAAATTCACAATCAATAATATCAACATTAAAATCAATCAAATTATCAAAAATATTTTTTATATCTCCACAACAATGAATAGCTACTGGAACAGTGAGATTTTTTGAAATTATATTAATAGCTTCCTTAGCTATTTCCATATCTATTAATCCTGTAGATAAAAATGGCTCATCAATTTGAATTATTTTTGCTCCTGCTTTTTCAAGGGCAATAGCTTCACTTTTTAAAGCATTAGCCATGTCAATAATAGCTAGATCTTTATTTTTATAAATAGGCCCTATTTTAGAAGATTGAACTATTGTAGATGGTCCACTTATTATCCCCTTTACGCCTTTCTTTTTTTTATCCTTAGATGATATATTTAATTCATTTAATTCTTGTTTCATGTATTTAATAGCTAATTTCAAATCTTTAACTCCAATATTTTGGTAAGGAGTAAATATTTTAGAATTTATTACACAAGTATTATTTTCAATTTTACATCCTGGAATGGATTTTGCAAATATTTCTACCATGTCTCCCCTAACTTGACCATCCGATATTATATCAATTCCAGCTTTGACTTGAGATTTTACTGAATGTTGAATAGCAGTTTTACATTTATCATTACCCCTAATAACATTGAATAATTTATTTTTCCTTGTTTTAGGTGGTTGAATAATTACAGGATAACTTCCAACAACAGTACTAATCATAAAATTCCCCAATTATGACTAAAAAATTTTATTTTTTCAAGATTTTCACAATTATTAAATATTTTTTAAAATATATCCTATTACCAAAGGTTTGCTACAGATGGTTTAATTTTGAAAATATTTAATAGTTATAAATATTCTTTAAATTTAAATTAAAGGATTTTTAAAAGTTTTTATAAAATCATGAAAATTATCATTTCTTGCAATTTTTCAGTAAAATATAATATATATTAATTAAAATATTTATTGATTATTATTAATTTTTAGTTATAATAAATGAAAATATTTTAATTAATGAAATACTTTTTAATTATATTAGTTTTAAATATAATAAATAAAAACACCTTAATTAACTAAATAAATTATTAGTTATTAGAAATAATAAATATAATGAATAAAAATATTTTAGTCTATAAAATTACTAATTAATAATCGCTAATTATAAATATAATAAATAAAAATATCTTAATTAATTAAATTATTAATTATTATTAAATGTAAATATAATGAATTTAGCAGCTATTTTATTAAATAATGAATCTTTTATAATTAAAATAAAGTTTAATAAAATGTATGATTATTATCAATTGTTTTGATAAAATACTAAATTTTTTAATCAAAAAAAAAATTATAAAATATATTATTTTCTGCAAAAAAATTATTTTTCTGATTATAAAAACCAATAGTTAATAACTACAAACCAAATTTCATCTGAATTTTACTTTTAACTAAAAATTAGTTTTTAATAGCTATTTTCCTAATCTTTTCTATTTCATTTTCCTCAACAGGTAGTTCAATAGCTGCAGTTCCATGGCATGGCTTTGTGTAAGATATTATGATTGTACCTTTATTTTCATTAACCCCAATTGGTATTGGAGGAATCCCAATTATACGTGCTCCTAATATTTTTTCACCAGCATTAATATAGATAACTTCATCAGATTTTTCTTTGATAACTTTTGCACAATCTTTAAACCCAGCTTTTGACAATAAAACTTCATAGTCATCAGACTGTTGAAGATAAGTTTCTAAACAAAATGACATTTTAATCTCTCATAATAAATAATATTGATAATATAATTATAAGCTTTCTAGTACCCTGTCAAATTTAACTTTAAGAGGTGTTGGGTTATGAAAAGCTCTAACAGCTACTATTTTTGCATCAGTATTCTCTTTAACAATATTTTCAAACTCTTGCAATAATTCAAAGTCTTTTTCAAACACTAGTGCTATTGACTCGCACTGTAATATATGATAAAAAGTCACAAAATAAGAAGCAGCTGCATCTTTGTGAACAAAACCTATTAAAAGGTCATAAGTTCCTTCATTTAAAGCATCTAAAGTTGATTCTATATCAACTTTATTTTTTATATAACATTCATCTGGATCTGAAACTTCTAAAAGTTTTGAAGCCGATGGTGTACTAGCTACAGTAACATCATAATCCATTTTAGCTAATTTTTGCGCTGCATAAACAGCCATAGGTGTTTGAGAAGGTGATTCTGGACATCCCAATAATATTAATGCTTTTTTCATAATATTCCTCTTATATTTAATGATTGAAATAAATAAATATTAATAATAATCCTCTAAATTAAATGATTGAATAAATATTTAACAAATAAGTTTGAGTTACTATTAGTCTCTTTTTAATGAAATAGTATGAGCTAATACCATTGCAGCTAAAAATATAAAAGTTAACAATGCTTGTCCATTAATTGTTCGATTAAAAACAAATAAACCAATTAATGCTTGAGTGATAAACGCTGTTAAAGATCCTATAAGGAGAACTTCCTTTCCTAAATATTTTTTATTATTCATTTCTCTTCTTCTACGATAAACAACAAGCATTTTAAGTCCTAAAACTATAGTAATAATTGTAAATGCTATTAATCCAATCATAACAATATAACCAAAATCAAATGCATATCCAAATATTCCTGGAAGCATATAATCAATTATATCTTTTTTAGTAACTAAAGCTCCATAAAATAATGGAAATGATAAACCAAAGATCAAAATAAATCTCATTGGTAAACTTATATACCCTTCAGCAAACCCTGTTCCATCAGGACCCCAAAAAGATGAATCTGGGTTATGGCCAATTAGTTGAGTATTATCTAAAACCATTCTCAAACTTGGAATAGAATTTTCTTCTATTCTTCCAACTCTAAGTAATGGGCTAAAAACATCCATATTAAATATAATTGATAAAAGTTCAAGTATTACAAAACCAGCAGCACCTATACCTAAAAATATAAGAATCCTTCTCATTGTTAAGAATGATTTTTGTCTAAATGATTTAGATATAAGGAAAAACCCTATAAATAACCCAATAATCCATAATAACAAGAAAGATCTATGCATTAATCCTCCAAAAATACTCACTCCTATCAAAAGAGCGAAAATTACATTTTTAAGTCCTTTAACATTAACACCAGATTCTTCCATAACAGTTAATGATGCTAATGCAGTTATTATAGCTAAAAGTGCAATTGGACCAAAAGGATGTGTAAACTCATAATGACCAAATGACATAAATAAAAGTATAACATCTATTCCAAAAAGAAATGTGAATATTGCTGAAGTTAATAAAGATATAAAAGTAATTACACTAAGAGAAATTGGAACTAAATTAAAAATAAATACAATTATTGAAAAAAATATCATTGCTACTTCTAAAATAAGTTGGAAATGATTTTGAGCTATAAAAGGCATTTAAAACTCCTATAAAAGTTATTTTATTAATAATTTAAATTTTAATACATATATATTATAATCATGCAGATACTAATTAGCTAAAAAGTCATTATTGAATAAATAATAAATAAAAATTAATGAATCTTTGAATAAATTATCAAAATTATAAAATAATTCATAATATTATTTTAATAAATTAATTAAAATATAAATTTATATAATCAACTATATAAATTTTATAACTTTGATTTTTTTATAATTTTATAAAAAAGAAAATTTATTCTAAAAAACAAAATAAAACAAAAGAATTAAAATTTTATTAGAGAATAATGGACTGACCGGGATTTGAACCCGGGGCCTCCGCCATGCCAAGGCGACGATCTACCATCTGAGCTACCAGCCCATATAATATAAAATTATTTTTTTAGTATTTATATTTAATGTTTTAATCCCCATAATATAGTTAAAAAAATATTATCTTTTAACCATATCATAAGTATTTTCAATTATTATATTAAATAAATCATCAGTTTTAAGTTCAACGTGGTTATTTGGATATACAAGTAAGCTTAAAGCTTTATTTATGATTTCTTCTGTTGCATTAGAGCGAAACATTAATCCTTGATCTATATAAAATTGATCAACAGATAATGGCACTCCAGGATAACAGGAGATAACAGGTGTTTCTAAAATAGCTGATTCTCTATTCATTGTTCCTCCAGCACCAATCATAAGATCGCATTTTTTAATTATACTCGAAGTATCAACTGGGGGTTTTAGAATAGTAACATTTTTTATACCTTCAAAAATAGCTGCTTGTTCCTTAAATCTAGGTAAAACTAAAATATTCGCATAATCTTTTAATACATCAACAACAGGAGAAAGTACTGATTTTCTACAATCAGCATCTAAATAAGATGCAAGTGATGGTTCAGGCCTCATTAAAATTGTTTTTGGTAAAGTTATGTTTAAATTAAGATCTTCAAAAATATTTTCATTATATTGAAAACTTTTAAAGTGAAGGATTTCAGATGTTCCATTATATCTAATCATTTTATTTGGATCTGCACCATAACCTAATAATTTCCAAGTATCAATTATTCTTGGAGCTATTATTCTATCACACAAAGGTAAAGTAAGTTTATTAGCGGCTTCAGCATGTTCATTGTCTAAAATATATAAACTTGGAATACCAAGACCAAAAGAAATTCTTGGAAGTTCAATAGAATGCTTTGATAAAGCAATGTCAATTTTTTCATTTTTGATAATGTCGACTAAATCATTTACTCTTTGGGTATTTTCTTTTAATTTATCAGCAAGACTAACACCATGTTTACCAACAGAAATAAAATCAATATCATACATATCCATTAATCTATGTATATCTCCAAATTGTCGGCTCGTAATTATTAAATCTTCACCTTCATCTTGAAAATAGTGAATTATATCTTTAAAAAATCTAACATGAGGTGCATTTGTAATATCTATCCATATTTTCAAATTTTATCACCACCAGCTATTTTTTTATATATTATTTATTAATTAATATCTTTTCTAGAAAGTCACTAATTAGCTAATAATTATTTTAAATTTTTCAATAGCTGAAATTATTTCATCTAATCCTTTACCTTCTTTAAGACTTGTTTTTATAATTTTAACGTCAGGATTGATTTTTTTAGCATCTGTTGCCATCTTATTTTCGTCTGCTCCAACAGCATTAGCTATATCTACTTTATTAATTATAATCAAATCAGCACTTTGGAAAATAAATGGGTGTTTTTCTACAGTATCATCACCTTCACTAACACTAACAACCACAATTCGCATATGTGAACCTAAATCAAAGTCTACTGGACATATTAAGTTACCTACATTCTCAATAAATAAATAATCCACATCAACTAAAGATATATCATTTAATGCATGCTCTACTAAATGAGCATCAAGATGACATTCTTTTCCTGTATTTAAACCAACAACAGGAACATCATATTTTTTAAATCTTCCAGCATCAAATTTACTTATAACATCTCCAGCTATAACTCCTATAGATCCATCCATATTTTGAATAAGTTCTTCAATTAGCGAAGTTTTTCCAGAACCAATAGCCCCTACAAAATCAATCCCAAATACATCATTTTCTTCTAGTTTCTTCTTATTTTTATCAGCTAATTTTTTATTAGCTTTCATTATATTATGTTGAACCTCTATTTCAGATACTTTATGCATAAATTCACCTTTATTTGAATAAGTTCTAAATATTTTTTTAATAATAGATAATATTTAAGTTAAATCTAGTACAGAATTATTAAATTAATAATTAATCATCTTTTTCAACGACAATACTTTTAACAGTACAATCTTTTCCATTTATAATAGATATACGTTTATTTTCGCATTTAGGGCATTCGACCATTGGAGCATAATGGTCTAAATCATCAACATCAACTTTTCCTTCAAAACCACATTCCAAACATTGAATTTCGATTGGAATTTCTTCAATTATAAATTTAGCTTTATTAGCTATTGTATCCTCACTTAAAACACCAAGCATAAACTTCACTTGCTTTGGGTTTAATAAAGCCATTTTTCCAATTTGAATTGTCACTTCTAAAACTTCAGTAACTTCATTTTTTTGAGCATTTTCAAGCACAGCTTTTAATATTCCATCAGCCATTGATAATTCATGCATTAGCACACCTCTTAGCTACAAATAATAATTTATATAAAGAATTTTTATCTTAATTTTCTTATTATATATCTTGATATATTTAAATGTAATATTATAATTAATTATAGTTTAAGATAAAATCCAAAAATTCACATAAACAACAATCTTAAATAACGTACATTATCAAACTCAAAAATTCAATGACATTCACGAATTTATTGCAAAAACAAAAATAGATAAAGCTTTAATATAAAGTATATTATTAAATTATAATTTTAAATATTTCAAATAAAATGAATAGTACATCTATTTAAACATAATGAATTCAAATAATCTATTTTATAAAAATAGTTAAAATTATTATTTTTATTAATGAATAACAATCAATAATTTGTAGATTTATTTATTTAATACTTTATTAAAAATAAAAAAATTAATTTTAAATAAACTATAAAATAAAAAATAAATTAAATGAATTATAAATAAGTAAATTAATAAGTTTATAGAATTAGTAACTAAAATAATCTTTAGAAAATGATTCTTTCTTTATAGTTTATACAAGATTATTATATATTTTGATATTATTTATACATGATAAAAAGTTTCATGGTGATATTATTGATAATAGGTGGTTCAGCATCACAAAAATTAGCAGCTGAAGTTGCAAAAGAGCTTGGAGAATATTTGTGTCCAATTGAAACAAAAAAATTTCCTGATGGAGAAAGATACATTAGGATAAAAGGAAACATAGAAAAAAAAGTTGTTGTGATTCAATCAACAGGATATCCTCAAGATGAAAATCTAATAGAGCTACTTTTTATTATTAAAAATCTAAAAAGCTTAGGTGCTCGGGAAATAAAAGTTGTTATTCCTTATTTTGGATATGGAAGACAAGAAAAGCGTTTTAAAGAAGGAGAAGCTATTTCTGCAGAAATCGTAGCGAATTTAATCGAAAATTCAGGAGCAAGTGAAATCATATCAATAAATCTCCATGAAGATAGTGTTAGAAACTTTTTCAATATACCAATTGAAAACATATCAGCTACAGCACCAATAGCTGAATATATTGCAAATATATCAAATAAACCAGTTATCATAGCTCCAGATAAAGGAGCATTAGGTTTTACTGAAGAAATATCAAAGATATTAGAATGTAATTTTAGCTATTTAAAAAAAGTAAGATTAAGCCCTGAGAAGGTAGAAACAAAAATAGCAGACATTAACATTGATTATGTTGAAGGGCATGATGCTTTTATTGTTGATGATATAATAGCTACTGGAGGAACGATTGTTAATGCAATAGCTATACTTAAGGAACATGGAGCTAAATCAGTTAGTGTTTGCTGTGTTCATCCTATTCTTGTTAACGATGCAATATTAAAAATTTATGCAGCTGGAGCTAAATCAATAGCTGGAACAGACTCATTAAAGTCTGAAGTTAGTAGTATCTCTGTAGCTAAAATAATAGCTAATGCCATAAAATGAATTACATCACAATTAAAGAAAGTTATATTATATGATTTACAAGCTCCTGTTAAAAAAAGTTATATTATTGTATAATAATATAGCTTTAGTCTATATTATTTATAACAGTCTTACACCCCTAATATTAAAAATTAAATCACTTAATATAAAATGAAATTAAATAATAAAATTTTCATTGAAACAACGAAAATTGAGGACATCCCCTGGGAATTATTAGAAGGACCATATGAAAGATGTACAGATTTTCCTCAATGGATTACTTCACTTACAGGTAAATGTGCTGATCATATAACTACTGGAAAAGAAAAGATCGCCTTGAATTTCGAACATCAGGAAACTTTATGGTCTGTAACACCTTTTATTATGTTAATTCTTCGAAAAACTTTAAATGAAGTGAAAAATCCAGTTAAAATAGTAGCTATATTAGACTTATATGAAATTATATACAAAATAGCTAATGCCTATTTAAAAATATATAAAGAGAAAAATGAAGCCCCACTTCCTCATTTCTCAGATATGCTTAAAGAGAAGAACTTATTTCCACCAATATCAATATACAAAGATTACTATGATGATGAAGAGTTGTTATCAGAAGAATATCATGAAAACATACCTGACGAACTGTTTATAAGCTTTTATTATTATTCGTGGTTAATATTGGCATACTCAATTAACTATGATTTTCCACAATTAAAAGAATTCCCAGATGATTCTGTAAAAGAAAGACTCAAAAAGTTTGAAAATAAGTCATTAAATTTGTTACTCAATGATCTATTGATTAATCTAAGCTAATTATTTTTGTTTTAAACTATAAAAATAAAAGAACTATTTTTTCATTACAATGTTGTTCAAAATAAATTCCTTTAAAAACAATGAATTATTGTAATTTTTAAAATTTATAAAAATTTTTTATTATATAAGTTTATATCAAATTTATTAAAGAACCAATTAAAATATAATTAAATTGCCATCTTCATAGGTTATTGGTGTTTGTAAACATAAATATTCAGGTGGAAATTTCCCATTCCAACCTATTAAAACATGCCCATCTTGAAAAATTTTAAATATTTTCGTGTAAAAAACAGGAATGGTTGGAATATGCTCTAAAAAATAAATCTCGAATATTACTCTATTGAAAATCCATTGAATCCAATCATAACCATAATTAATATCAAACATTTCATTAAAAACAAGAGATTGTTTGCTTAAATCAATTTTTTTCAAATCATCAGTAAATCGTTTGTTAATCAGATTAATAAGCTTTCCATTTACTATAATATTATGTTCTTTTTTATAATGATGGTACAAATACCAATTTAATCGACTATCAGCTTCACCAAGTAATCCTTCAAGTGTAACATATCCTTTTGAATCTGTTTGCTGATTTAGATGCTTTGAAGCATTATTAATATTTTCTTCTATTAAATAATTGAAATATAATTTTTCTTCATAATGTTTACCACAGTTAATAAACCAATCTATATTTTTAGCCCCCTATTTTTTTGAAGTTTTTTGGAGCTTTATTTTTGGTTGGTTTTATTGTTTTTCAAGTTATTTGTTTTTTCATTTTAAAAATACTTTTGTATTTTTGGTGAAAA
>JAITUQ010000028.1 GCA_031286225.1 Candidatus Methanorudis spinitermitis | reverse complement strand
GCTAAAATGAAACCAACAAAATTATCAGGTGGAGAAAGACAAAGAGTAGCTATAGCACGAGCATTAGCTAATAATCCATCCATAATACTAGCTGATGAACCAACAGGATCATTAGACTCAAAAACAAGTCAAAAAATCCTTAACCAATTAAGCAAACTCCATGAAGAAAAAAATGTAACACTAATAATAGTAACACACGACATGAATGTAGCTAAACTCGCAGATAGAACCATAGAAGTACTAGATGGAAAAATAATAAAATCAATAAATAATACATCATTAGAAGAAAAAAAAGTGAAAATAGAAACTTAGCTATATTATCCTTAAAGTAATTTTTTGCAAAATGAATAATGAAATAATTTAATTAAAAAAAAGATAATTTATATAGTACTTACCATAACTTTTCAAAAAAACAGTATTATCTATTATTATATTAATTATTAAAATAAAAATTATAAATATTTTAATAATGAAAATAATAATATTTATTAACTTAATATAAAAAATATCGAATATTATTAAATTGTGTATGAAAATAATACTTTGATAAATCATTAATTAATTAAAAAAAAGTTTTGTGTATTACTCTATTTATCATTTCCAAAAAAATTAGCTAATTTTTATTTTTATAAACCTTTTCACTCAAAATATTTTGTGTATAAAAGTTTAAATTAAAAAGTGATGAGAAATGAAAATTAAAACAGTAGTTATAATAAGTACAATATTATCAAGCATTACAACTTTATTGTGGGTTTTAGGATTAATATTTGCAAATATCAACTTGTTCTTATTATCAATGATTGTATTAGCTATATCCATTATTCCGACAATTAAATATTATAAAGATATAATTGAATTCTTTAAAACAAAAAATGGAGAAGTAATAGCTGATGAGCGAAAAGATTTTATTGAGGAAAAATCATCACTTCCATCTTTTGCTATGGTGCTAGTAGTTAGTCTCTATTCTGGAGTAGCTATATTTACTCTTAGGAATGTTTATCCCCAATATACAATGCTATCCTATGCATTTTTTAGTGTATTTATTATTGGACTTATCACATTTATAATAAGTGAAACTTATTATAAAAGAAAATATGGTAGTTGAATAAATGAAAAATCGATTGAAAGAGTTTAGAGCTATAAACGATACAACACAAGCTGAATTAGCTAAAAAACTTCAAGTATCAAGACAAACAATTATAGCTATTGAAAAAGACAAATATGATCCTTCCTTAAAATTAGCTTTAAAAATGGCTAAATTCTTTCAAATTCCTGTAGAAGAGCTTTTTATTGATGATGAAAATTAAGCTTCTCATCATCCAACGATCAAACATTGAGATTAAACACTAGCTCCTTTTAAAGCATTTAAACATTTACAATCAAATTGTTCATCCATAGACTCAATTGTCTTATAAATCAAGTTAGTAAGTTCTGTACCTTTAACTTCCATAATTTCAAAAACTTCATCCATAGTTAGTTTGTTAGGAGATATTGAAGCTCCATAATTAGAAACAATACAAATACTACTATAACATATTTCTTTTTCTCTAGCAAGAATTGCCTCAGGAAGACCTGTCATTCCTACTAAATCTCCTCCTAATTTTTGAAACATTTTTATCTCAGCAGGACTTTCAAATCTTGGACCATCACAGCAAACATAAATTCCCTTATCTAGGAGATTTCCTTTAGAAACAGTATTTTTATTAGCTATTATTTGATTTCTCAAACGATTACAGTATGGATGTGATACATCAACATGAACAACTTTATCATCATAAAATGTTTTTTCTCTTTTTGATGTAAAATCAATGAAGTCATCAACCACTACTAATGACCCTGGGTGAATTTTTCTTTTAAGTGAACCTACTGCATTAGTAGCTATGATTTGATTAACACCTAAATGACCAAGTCCCCATATATTTGCTCGATAATTTATTTTATGAGGAGGTAAACTATGGTCTCCAGAATGTCTCGGCATGAAAGCTATTTTTTTCCCGTCAATTTCAAAGAGTGAAATTTCTGAAGATTTACCATATGGAGTTTGAATTACTTTTTTCTCTATTTTTTGTGCCTTTTTAGTAATATCATAAACACCACTCCCACCAATAATTCCTATCATAAATACACCTAAAATTGAAACCAAATAAAGACAAAATCATAAAAATAAAATATATTATAAGAATATTTGCTATAAGATATCTTATAGCTTTTATTTAATATATAATATGATATTATAAAATTATATTTTGAAAATTTTAAAAAATAAATTATAAAAATTAACTTCCAAAACAAAGATTTTCAGGTGGTATAATTTGTATCCCCCTGTTTTCCTTTTTGAATCTTTGTTAAAAGTATTCCAATGTGATATTTTTCAGTGTTAAATATAATAAGAATAATCTTTAAAAAAAACAGATAACTAATGAAAAGTATTAAATAAAAAAATCAAGTTATTTAATTAATATATAAAAAGAAAAAAAGAAGATATTTTATACAATAAAAACAATGCAAAAGATAGAAAAAATAATAGAAGTTAATAATGAAATTTAGACTTGTGTGTATCCTCTGGCATTTTTAATATTGATATGTAAATAAAAAGATAAATATCCTGTTACATTATCAGTAGTGATATTTTTTGTAAAAATAGGTGTGTGAATCTCACCATCTCCTGCATTTGGATCTGTGTAATTTAACGATACTTTAAACCATCTTATGTCTGATTTTTATTAGAACGATTAATTGAAAAAACCAAATTTAAGGTATCATGTCCATTTACACCAATTTGTGCACTTTCGTTAGAAATATAACAAAATATGCAAAGTTATCACCAAATTTACTAATTTTTATTATAAAAAAACATATAATACAAATCTGCTATTAAAATAACAACACCTGCAATTATAAGTAACTCAGGACTGTTAGTTCCTGCCAAGACATACTCTCCAGATAGTCCACCTATAATAAATCCAATACCTATAATAATCCCAATAATTGATTGATACGTAATTCTCATTTTTAAAAGCCTCCTTATATTTTTAAACAATAATCTAATATTTCACATACTGAAGATAGTAATACTTAAAAACATCTTCATATGACAGCCACAATATTATATTACAAAAATTTAATATATAAATATTTGCTTAATAATTTGTAATTATTGTGTTATTTTTAGAAAAGTTTTAGGTCATTGTTAATCTATTAAATGATAAGTAGTAATAATGAATAAATAAACAATTAAATTGTTATCTTATGTAAATGTCAAAACATCATGAAAAAATATTAATTAATATTGGATAATCATATATTAATACCTTCAAAAATGTCTAAAAAAATAAGTATACCTCCAATTCATGCTTAAAAAGCTTTAATAGATTTAAAAAAGCATAATCTTGATGAATGTTTAAATAAAAAAGAAACGATAGGGAAACTTTTTAAAATTGCAGATAAAGGTATTTTAAACAAAAAATAAGATTTTATTTATAGATATGACAAGATTTAGCTAGAAATTTCATAAGGTAAGACTGATTTCCAGGTTTTATTGAACTAGATATTATTATTTTTAAATAAAAAAAGATTTCTATTATATTAATTTTAGATTGTTTAAAAATAATGTGTAAAAAAATAAAATAAGTCTAAAAATTAAAAATAGCTAACCTTTAGTAACAGCTAATGGAATTACTTTAGCTACAAGTTTAGCTATTCCAGTACTATCAGAAGTTCTAACAACTTCATCGACATCTTTATAAGCACCAGGAGCTTCTTCTGCTAAAACTGGGGCTGAAGACGCCCTTACATGTATTCCTTTACTTTCAAGGTCTTTTTTAATCTCACTACTACTATATCTTTTCTTAGCTCCTGTTCGACTTAGTTTTCTCCCTGCACCATGAGCAGTAGAACCAAAAGTTTCCTCCATAGCTATTTCTGTACCATGTAAAATATATGAAGCAGTCCCCATTGTCCCAGGAATAAGTACAGGTTGGCCAATGTTTCTGTATTCAGAAGGAATTTCAACCCTTCCAGGACCATAAGCACGAGTAGCTCCCTTTCTATGAACAATAACTTCCTCGTTTCTTCCCTTGATTTTGTGAACCTCTTTTTTAGCAATGTTATGAGCTATGTCATAGATAACGCTCATTTCCATATCTTCAGCACTTTGAGAAAATATTTTTTCAAATGTTTCTCTGACCCAATGAAGCATCATTTGTCTATTTGCCCAAGCATAATTAGCTGCAGCAGCCATAGCTCTAAAATAAGATTGAGCTTCATCTGAATCAATTGGTGCACAAGCTAATTGCCTATCTGGAATATTAACATTGTGTTTTTTATAAGCTTTATCCATTACTCTAAGATAGTCTGAACATACCTGATGACCGCATCCTCTTGATCCACTATGAATCATGATTGTAATTGTATCAGGTTCAAGATTAAAAGTTTTAGCTACTTCTTCATTGAATATCTCATCAATTTTTTGAATTTCTAAAAAGTGATTTCCTGAACCAAGAGATCCAAGTTGAGGTATTCCTCTTTTTTTAGCTTTTTGACTAACTTCAGATGGATCTGCATCTAGAATTCTTCCATTTTCTTCCAAAAATTGAAGATCTTCTTCCCATCCATATTCATGTTCTACAGCCCATTCTGCACCAAACTTTAAAACTTCATCAATTTCATCATTTTTTAAGCGAACCTTTCCTTTGCTTCCAACCCCTGATGGAATATTTGCAAATAAATTATCCACAATTTCTTTCATTTTTGGGTGAAGATCATCCTCAGTTAAATTAGTTCTAATCATCCTAACCCCACAATTAATATCAAAACCAACTCCACCAGGACTAATTACACCAGTACGTGCACTAAAAGCTCCAACCCCCCCAATTGGAAATCCATAACCAAAATGAATATCCGGTAGCCCTATTGAAAATTTTTGAATCCCTGGAAGGCAAGCAACATTAACTACTTGTTCAAAAGCTCCTTTCTCTAAATTAGCTAGTGAATCTTCCTCAAGATATAATCTTCCTGGGACTCTCATTTCTTTTTTATAACTACTTGGAATTTCCCAAATATTTTCTCTTACTTCAACAATATTTTCTTTAATATCCATAAATAATCACGTGAAAATTGATTTAATAAATTCATATATTAAATTATTATAATATTTTTAAATCATTAATTAAAAAATAGAGATAAGATTTTTAAATTGTAAATCAAGTGTTAAATTAAAAACTTAACAATGTTCATATATAATATTTATAATTTTTCCATATTATTTTTAATTATATCTTAGAGATTATTATAATTTTTCATGTAAACAATATAATATAATTTTGTAAATTTGCATCAAGTATTAAACTAAAATATTTAAAATTAATTATTTAAATTTGATATAAATGATTTTAAATAATAAAAATAGAGATTTAAAAAATCTTTAAATTTAATATAAATGATTTTAAATAATAAAAATAGAGATTTAGTAAAAATAAAGATAAAAAACAAAAATTACATTAAGGTTATAATAGAAATTAAAAATTCCAATTATGAGAATAAGCAATATTAAAAAAAAGAAAAGTAAATGAAAAATTAAAAAATTAAAACACTTAAAGTCCTGCTTTATCTACAATAGTTGATGCAACATTTTCAGCTGATTCAAATGGAAAATCATCAGCAGACAATACTTCTCCAGCATCAGATGCTTTCAAAACAACATCGCCAGATTTGCATATAGTATCCGGACCATCTGGTAATGCATCAAATAATTCATCAGGTGTTTTTATGGGAAATTTAGCTCCTTCTAATGCTCCTACAATTTGATTATAAATCTCTTCTTTTGCTGACATTTTTTACCTCATTTCATATTTTAACTAATTCGCAGAACAGTTAAACATACTATTTTTAAACATTAATAAAAAATTTTAAATGTTCTGCAAAACAATTTATTAATAAATATAAATATATACTTTTTCGTCATAAAAATGTACTTAAATATATTTAGATAACCCAAAAAGATTTAGTTAATTCAAACTCTAATACAATAAAAAAAATTATTTAAAAATTTATTAGAGATAAAAAAAAGGAAAATAATAAAATGAAGAGAAAAAATAGCTCTAAAAAAGATTTTCACGTGGTTAATGAAGAGTATATCAATTATAATCAAGAAACAATATTTGAAATTAAAAATATGATTAAAGATATTCATAAAGACCTTAAAAATATGACCGAAAAATCCAATGAAGAGTATCTAAACCTTATGTACTCAAATCTTAAGAATGAATTTATTAGTTCTATGAATGGATATATGCTTGGTAAAATTGATCCAGAGTTAGAACAAAGAATGATAAACCCATGCGATATGAGAAAACAATGCAAAAATGTTTTTAAAAAATATTTAAAAGAAAATACAGATAATTTAAGTCCAAATACTATATCAAATAAAAGAATAGTTAATAGTAGACAGGAATTTGAAAAAATCAAAAAAAATAAGCAGAAAGAAGAATGTGATACATGTTTTAACGAAGTTTCTAATATATTTGAAAATCATGTGGACTTAATCAACTCCATTAAAATTTACAACAATCAAAAAAAAGAAAATGAAAAAAAAATCTCTGATATAGATGAAACCCAATTAGTAAAAAATGTTTTAAACCCAATATCTCATGAAAAACGGCTGAAAATCCTAAAATCAATAGCTTTAGAACCTCAAAGTTTTTCAGATCTCTCCAATTTAACCAATTTGAAAGGAGGAAATTTAATTTTTCATATAAATAAATTACAAAAAAGTGATTTGATATTTCAAAAACAAGAACACAAAGAATACATGCTTACAGCAAAAGGATTCAAGGTTATGAAAATGCTTTTAAATATAAAGAGTTAATTTATACAAACAAGATATTTACATTTAAAAAAAATTGTTACAAATCCAATATAACCCTAATTTTACAAATATCTTCACATAAAACTTCCATCATGTGAAAAGTAATAGCTTTAACTTCAGAACCTCTATAATGTTTATTCCAATCAATTTCCTCACCAGTAACTACTGCCTCTAACTTGTAAATCTCATTATTATCAATATTTCCTTTTTTAATGCTAAGGTCAAACTTAGAAAAAAGAAGCAGGTCAACTTCATAAATAAATAATAGTTCTTCTAAAAAATCATATAACAATGAAGTTAAATCTTCTGATTCAATGTTTATTTTCCTAGATTCATTTTCAGCTACTGAATCTGTTTTAGTTATAACATTAAACATAGCTAATGCTGCATTTTCAAAAGACTCTTCTAAGGTCTTCCCATAAGCCCAAAATCCAATATCAGCTGTAACATCAAAAAATTCATATTTTTGATGAATTTTTTCTTGAATTTCTTGATTTTTTTTATTCATATTATCCATGAAGATAGTATATTAATCATTTTTTTTCTAAAAAAAACTTTAATTAAAATTTAAAAATAAAATAGTTATTTTTAAAGAAAGTTCCAAAATATTGATTTATTTATTAATTTATTAGTTTTCAAATGCTCTTTCTCTTTTTTTATATAGGCTTTTAAACTCACTAGATATTACTGGTGATAAATATGCAAAAAATTTTAGCCCCACAATTAAAAAATGATTTAAGAAAAAAAAATAATATATCAGACATTTTTTTCTTTAATAGAATTAGTATTCAGTCCTGTATGGTAATACTTTTTGTTTTTATAGTATTGTTACTTAGTATACTATCTGTAACTACTTCTCCAAACCCTGGTGTTATATTTAGAATATAATTGATTATTTCGCTTGAAATATCTAAGGCAATATTAGCTAAGTTATAGCTATCTAACAAGTTGAATCATTGGAGTATTCTCCTATTGGGATAATAACTCAGTTAGTTGAATTGTAAAAAATTGTTATAGTTAGTTAGTATTAATAATAGTTATGGATTAATATTAATTGAAATATAATCTAGTAGCTACATCATACATTTACTCACATCTTCAGGATCAAATCGGGGAATTATTTGTCTTGAATTTCCTCTAGTCCCTTTTCCAGTGAAATTTGTATCTATCAACCTTAAAAATTCTAATTTTTCTAAAGTCCTGTTAAATGTAGCATAGCTAGTATCCAATTCATTTGAAAATAGTTCAGATAATTTTCCAGCAGTTAAAATTTCCTCACTTTCAGCAATTATTCTAAAAAGCACCTTTTCAGTTTCATTTAGAGACTTTAATGTGTGAGATAAGTTTACTGAAACTTGATTTTTAATAGCTTCGTCCAAATGTTCTTGTTTAATAGATCTACTTGCATTAGCCTCAGCTATATTTCCACAAACTCTTAAAATATCAATTCCAACTCTTAAATCTCCACTATCAAGAGTGTAATCAGTGATTTCTTCCAAAATATCTTCAGAAATTACTCCTTCAAAAAATCCAGATCTGGCTCTATCAGTTAATATACTTAAAATCTCATCTCTTCTATAAGGAGGAAACGTAATCTCATGTGGAATGAAAACTGTGTTAACATTTTTATCTAATGCATATCTAAATTCAAGGTCTGATAGAATAGCGAAAACACCTGTTCTAACACCAGAAAACTCTTCATATGCTCTGAGTAAATCATAAAATATTTTGTTAGCATTTTGACTTTGAAATAAAAAGTTAACATCATCTAACGCCACTAAAAGTGATTTGTTTTCTGAAGATAAAAATTTCATGATTTTTTGATAAATTCTTGAAAATGGAACACCAGTTTCAGGTGGTTGATGACCAAATATTTTTTGATGAATTTGAGAAAATATTCCAAAACGTGTTGTATGTAGCTGACAATTAATATAACAGCAAAGTATCTTATTTGAACTTTTTTCTACAAGTTCAAAAACTTTTTTAATGGATGTTGTCTTTCCAGTAGCACATGAGCCTAATATAACAGAATTTACTGGCCTTCCATCTCTTAAAGCAGGTCTAATTGACATAGCCATAGCTTCCATTTGTGAATCTCTGAAATTAAAGTTATCTGGCATGTAGTCTGGATTAAAAGCATTAATATTTTTAAATATTGTTTCATCATGAAGTAAAATATCTTCTATTCCCATGAAAACAATTTTGTTTAAACTTATATAAAAAATTACTTAAAATGATAAAGTTAAGTAAAAAAATCAAAATTAAATAAAAATAAATAAAAATAAATAAAAATAAACAATAGTAATATACAATCTATAAATGAGTTTTTTGAAAAATTTTTTAACAAAAACGTTTTACTACAATAATTTAGAATTTCCTTAGCTTTTTTACACTTAAAATTATACGAAAACATCAATTTAAGTATTAAAAATATTATTTTAAGAATTATTCTTAAAAATTATAAGAAATAATCTACTTTTTAAATTTCAACACTCTTTATTGTTTTCATCTAAATATATATAGTTTGGATTGGATTTTTACATTTAAAAAAAACATTTCCACTAAATTTTTCTATTTTTTCTTTATTAAATGAGTTTATCATCTACATTTTTCATTCATTATTTTCTTCTTCATGAAATATTAATAAAAAATATATATTAAAAATTTAGTATAATAAAAAAATATACAAAAAATTTGTATAATAAAATTTATATACTAGTAATTTAATATAATGAAATGTGAATATTTTTTTATTAATAATGTCCATTATATTTTTGGTTAAAAAATATTTGCAAAAATAAAAGGAGTCTCAATTTAACATAACCCCTAATAAGTTTTTCTCCTATTTTAAACACCATACCCTCTCGTTAAATTGGGACTTACTTTCATAAAAATTCATAAGTAATAAAATTTTTCAAAGATTAATATATAAAAAAATGTATAGATTAAAATTTTGAATATTCAATTATTTCCTAATATTAATAATATCAACATTTTCGTTATTTTTTATCCATTCAATTAGTTGTTCAGCGTATTTTAACTTTTTTTGCTTAATTTCATCAGCTATGGTAACTTTAACATTCATATCAGGTCTAGAATAATTAGTAACAAATTTTCCAAAATCCATTCCACCTAACAATATTTTTTTTGCCCCTAAAGCAATAGCTAAAAATACAGCACGATCTCCATCTGTAAATCCTCCAAAATTATATAAATTAGCTATTGGCTTTGATTGTGTAGTTCCTAAAACTTTTTTAAACTTTGGAGTATATTTAATAATCTCCTCCTTATTATTTCCATGAGCATGAATAACAAAAAAAGATTTTAAATCATTAGCTATTAATAAATCTTCTAATTTCCCATCTAAATCTGTTACCACAATATCAGGAGTTATTTTCTCCTCTAAAAGCCCTGTTGTTGCTCCATCAGCAGCTATTAAAATATAATTTTCAATATTTAAATTTTTTTTAATGTGTTTTATACTAAATTTTAAAGATGGACCTGCACCAAATACTATGAAGTTCTTGGTAGCAATTTTTTTAGTTGGAAGATTAAATAACAAATTTTCCAATTTAGTTGAACCTTGACTTTTTAAAATAATACTTAAAAGATTAGCTGATTCTTCATCAGTTTTTTTTGAAAATCCAAAGTCATCTAAAATTTGCTTATAGAATAATTCCCATTGATTAAATTTCATCAATGATCTTTTTTATAAATTATATAAAATAAATATTATCCATTGATTAAAAAAAATAATAAAAATAAAAAAATAAAAACTTAAAATTAGAAAGTTCAATTTAATGAAAAAGCCAAATTTACTTTTATAGGAAAAGTTTTTTAAATACAAGAAAATAAGAAATAAATAGTTTGAAAATAAAGTATGCTTTTAAGTAATTTATTTTTCAAAACTGTATTAATTATAATATAATGATTTTCATTAATTTATAATGGAAAAATAAAAGCTATAAAGTAAATTAAGTTTTAAGTGTTCTAATTGGAGGAAAATATAAATGGACAATATATTATTAATGCTTCCTGGCCCAACAACTGTTGCTCCTCGAGTGTTAAAAGCCATATCTGATAGTATTGTTAACCACAGAAGTGCAATATTTGGAGAAATATTTACAGAAACAACTAAGCTAATGTCTGAAGTATTCCAAACTAAAAATCAATCTTACCTACTTACTGGTTCAGGTACTGCATCTATGGAAGCTGCCATAGCAAATGTTTTAAACCCAAAGGATAAAATACTAAATGTTGTTGGTGGAAAATTCGGTCAAAGATTCATGCAAATAGCTAATGCAATGGGAGGAAATACTCAAGAGTTAGCTATTAAATGGGGTGATGCTGTATCACCAGAACAAGTCAAAGAAGTTTTAGATAAAGATGAAGATATAAAAGCTATTACAGTAGTACATAATGAAACTTCTACAGGAGTAACTGCACCTATTGAAGAAATTGGCAAAGTTATGAAAAATTACGATGCGTTATATATTGTTGATGCTATCTCATCTGTTGGAGGAGATAGAGTAGAGGTAGATAAGTATGGTATTGATATCTGTATTACTGGTTCCCAAAAGTGTTTAGCTGCGCCACCAGGTATGGCAGCTATTACTTTAACAGATGACGCATGGAAAGTAATTGATAAAGTTGATTCAAAAGCTTATTATCTTGACATGAAAAAATACAGGAAAACTGGAGCTGGAACTCCTCCTGAAACTCCATACACCCCTTCTGTTTCAATGATTTACGGCTTAGCTGAAGCTTTAAAAATTATAAAAGAAGAAGGTCTAGAAAACAGAGTAATTAGACACGAAAAAGCTGCGAAAACTGTGAAAAATGCTGTTAAATCTTTGAATTTAGAATTATTCCCAAAAGAAGAGATTTCATCCTCAACTGTTACTGCAGTTAAAATGCCAGAAGGTGTAACAGACAGTGATTTTAGAGGAACCATGCGAAATAAATATAAGGTTGAATTAGCTGGTGGTCAAGATCATTTAAAAGGAAATATCTTTAGGATTGGGCACATGGGTAATATTTCCTATAAAGAATTAGCTATTACATTTTCCGCGATGGAAATGACTTTAAAAGGATTAGGATTAGATATTGAAATGGGTGCTAGCTTAGCTGCTGTTAATGAATCATATTTATGATTCATTTCTTATTTTTTAGAAAATAATAATTATAAACATTATAACAAATAGAAATTAAAAAAAAAGATTTTTAATTCTTATTAATATAGTCTAAATTTTATTAAGAATATCCCATCCATTTGCATCAATATATTTAACCATAGTATTAAACTCTTCTTTTGATATATCCATAAATTTATAAATTTCAGGAGCATTATACGCATTTTTAAGAGTTATAGTCTTCATTAATGGGTTAATATAGCTTGTGAAAAGTTCAGAATCTAATGATGTGTCTGAGGTTACTTTAAAACTACTTACCATCACTATATAATCAACATCATTTTTAGTTGTAACTAGCAAATATCCTGAATCATAACTTTTAAAAAGGTCAGGCATATCATTAAAATTTAGGAAATAAATATCCCAATTTTGGCCGTTATAATTTTCTGAAGATATTTTTTTCATTCCAAAGTGTTTAAGCATATCTATAAGAAAAGTACTATTCTTAATAGCAAGGAAGTCATATGTAATATTATTAGTAGAATCAATATATGCATCTTCCCATCCAGTAGTATTAGTAGCATTCTCTTCTATATAATATAAACCATATAGAGTTCCTGTCATAAACTTATTTTCAAAGTCTGCTTTAGGTGTGAAAACATCTAAAACAAGCACACTTGTGACTATAGCTAAGATAGCTACAACAACTATGATTATTGCTAATATTTTTTTATCCATTTTTATACATCCTATATATCTAGATTTAAAATGCAATTAATTTACTATGTATATTGATTTGTTATTTCAATACTGATTTAAATTTTTCTATTTAATGGAGAAGTAAATTTTTGTGGAGCTATTTTGAAAAATTTCGTTTATTTATAAATAATTTTTAGAATTTTTTATTGGAATAATTATAAATATTTGCAATAATACTTTCATATTTTCTATAAAAGTTAATTTTATTTAAATAATTTAAATTATATAATATGTGTTTACAATAATGTTCCATTTAAAATTCAACTTGTAATTATTAAAAAAATGAAAATAATAAAAATTTATTCTTAATTACTTAAAAAAGTAATTTTAAGATAGTTTTAGATTATATATTATTTTTTAGAAATTCATTTAATTTTTAATATGAATTTTTGCATCCCACTATAATTAATTAGTAATTAATAGGAATTAATATCTTATTATATATGAATCTCAAATTAATATATGAATCTTTAATACACTAGATTTGCTGAAGTTCAAAGAAAATATTATAAAATAGTTTTTAAAGTAATGGTGGTCTCATGGTCAGAATTAATCCTCTTGAAGAAATGTTAGATTTACTTTCAAGTGATGAAAAATTCTTAAAGACTATTAAAGAAGTTTCAAGATCCAGAGATAAACCTTATAAATATGTTAGTGAAAATGAAAAAGATAAAATTTTATCTATGGACAGTTTATCTGAAGATGTTTATGAACAATTGAAGAAAAAATACAATAATGTAGCAAAACACAGTAGTGTAGATGGATTGCATTATATAAAATCAGGTGAACAATTAAAACTAATTTTCATAGAATTCAAACATGTAAATTTAAGCAATGAAAAAACATATGCCAAAGCAATTGAAGAGCTAAAAGTGAAACTAAAACTTAAACCTTTAGAAACATTAAGCTGTGTTTTTCCACATTTAATAGATAATTATTCCAAGAAAGATAAAAATCTGATAAACTCATTATTATTAAAAGCTGAAAAACACTATTTTGTTGTTTATAAAGATATTTCTAATAACACCAAATCAAATTTACACAAAGATTTAAATAGAGATCTTATTAGTGTTAAAAGATTAGCTAAACATCCATTTGAAAAAGTATACATTGTAGATCCCATATCATTTGAAAAAATCATGAACTCAATAAACAATCCAATATAATTTGAACTATTTTTAAGTTTTAATAAATCTTATTTAAATTTAAAATTTATACTCCACATAATCAAATATTATTTATTTAGTGATTCTGGAAGTGGAATGTCTTCTTCATCAACAATAACCTCAACCAAATATGGTTTTTTCAATTTTAATCCTTTATCAATAGCTAATTTCAAATCATTTTTTGTTTTAACTTTTTCTCCGTCAATTCCATAGGCATTAGCTATAGTTACAAAATCAGGATTTTCTAAATCGACCTCATATCTTAAATCATCTGAAAGTAACTTTTCCCATTGACGAATAACTCCTAACTGATAGTTATTTAAAACAAAAATCAAAATTGGTAAATTATTTACCTTTACAGTAGCTAATTCCTGAATATTCATCTGAAATCCACCATCTCCATTAATAAGAATCACATTTTCACCATTTTTAGCTATAGATACACCACAAGAAGCAGGTAGTCCATAACCCATTGGAGCCATTCCTCCAGAAAAAACGAGTTTTCCTGGAATATCTGATTTTATAAGTAAGTTGACCCAAGTTGTGTGACTTCCAGCATCATTAACAACATGTAAACCCTTTGAAGATTTTAAAATTTCATCAATAGCTATTTGAGGCTTCAAAGCTATTTGATTAGAATTCATCCCATCAATATCTATTTTTTTATCATTTTTATATATTTCATCTAACCAATCTTTACTATTAGAGCTTGTTATTTTATTTAAATGATTTAATTTACTTAAAACAAATTTTACATCGCCTTCAATCCTTATATCTCCTTTAAAAGATGATTTATCAATATTTATATGAATTATTTTAGTTTTACTACTTTTATAATTTTTTAAAAAAGAATCATTATAATGAGATTTTTTAAAATCTATTGTTCGATCTGAAAGTTTTGAGCCTAAAATTAAAATTAAATCACTGTGATTTAAAGCATAATTAGCTAATGTTGTGCCACGAATACCAATCATTCCTAAATTTAATTGATTTTTTTCACTAATAATTCCGTTACTGTGATAAGTAGTGGTTATTGGTATTTTATTTACATTTATAAAGTTTTCAAATTCCTGAGTAGCTCTACCCCACCTAATTCCAGCACCAACTACTATAAGAGGTCTTTCAGATTTTTTTAAGAGTCCAATAGCTTCATCTAAATTATCATAACTATAATTATGAGAAAATGTAAATTCTCTACTTATGACCTTTCCAAGGTTTTCATCTAATAAAACATCTTTTGAAAGATTTATATGAACTGGTCCATGAGGTTTTTTTTCTAAAATATCCAAAGCTTCTTTAATATTTGCAATAGCTAATTTTCCATTATATGGGTTGAAACTTTTTATTACAATTGGTTTGAAAATAGATACTATATCAATACTCTGAAAACTATTTTTTTCTTTTAAATTTTTCGGATTATCTCCTGTAATCACAAGCATAGGGATTGAATCTTTATAGGCAGTAGCTACTCCCATGACAAGATTTAATGCCCCTGGCCCTGCAGTAGCTATACATACTCCAAATCTCCCAGATACTCTTGCATAAGCATCTGAAGCATGAACTGCTCCTTGTTCATGACGGGTTAAAATGTGTTTAATCTTAGAATTATTCAAAGATTGATATAATGGAAGAATTTGTTCTCCAGGATGACCAAAAATATGTTTGACTCCTTCATCTTCAAGTAATTTTATTATAGCTTTAGAAGTGTTCATATTATCAATTAGATATACAATTTAAAAATCTACAATTTAAAAAATCAATTATTTAATAAATATGGTTAATCTAAAATAAATAATTTAATAGATTTAGTATAAGTTATAACTTATAATTATATTCATTGTTAACATTGATATTAAATAACTTGTAAAATAAAACAATATTAAAGATTTGCTATAAAAAATTATTTAAAATCAATTGATTTTAGTAAAAATTATTTAATATAATTAAAAAATAAAAATTAATTAGTTAAATTTATTGAAATAGGATAAAAAAAGAATTAAAAAATTAAAATAAATTAAAAAATTAGCTATTTTTCTTGATAGCTACCACTATATTCTCCAGAACCTTTAACTTCAAATACAACTCCTTGAGCTATTCGATCCCCTTTCTTGATTTTATAGTCATAATCTCCATGATTATAAATCAAAAACATTAAGGTTCCAATAAAACCTGGATCTCCAACAGCTGTTTGTACAGAAACAAAAGATCTAAGAAGAGTTGATCTTGGTTTATATAACATTGCATATCCTTTAGGAATCTTAATTTTCCTATCAATAGTAGCTAAGTAAGCAGTCTTTGATTTAAGTGTGTAAATTGGCCCATCTAAAGATTCAATATTAGGAAGATTTTTTTCATTATCAATTAATGATCCAGAAGACTTTTGAATAAATACTTCCTCAAGAGCCAAGTCTATTCCAGAAGGTTGTATTAATTCTGCAAAATCAGGGAATAATTTAATAAGTTCTTTCTCTCCAAGCATTTTAATAACACCATATTATAATATTATCATATATATATCCTAACTAAAAAAAATATTAATAGCTTAATCTATATGTATATGTTTCCAAAACCTGGTTTGATTCATAAATATGTATTTATGTTAGGATGAATTTTACCTATAATAAATATATATTTTAAGATAAATAGTTCTTCATGATTTTATTAAAAAAAATATTATTTCTTAATAAAATTTAAAAATTTAAAGGAGAAATAGCTATGCCTGTAGTCATTATTGAATCAAATAAAATAAATATTGAGAAAAAAAGAGAACTTGTGAAATCTATAACTGAAATTACATCCAAAATATATGAATTACCAAAAAATACCGTTACTGTGTTAATAAAAGAACTTGAAAGGGAAAATGTTGGTGTGAGTGGGAAATTATTAAGTGAAATTAATGATGAATAACCTTTGTAAATAACCTATTAACATTTATTTTTAGTGAAATATAATATAATGAATTATAATTATTTTAATAGATAATATTGATTTTTTAATATATTTAAACATTAAATTAGCTGAAAATCTGGTTTAGCATCCATTCAGAATCATATTCTTTTATATCATCGTATTCTTGACCTATTCCTAAAAACATGATTGGTTTACCTATAACATGACCAATTGAAAGTGAAGCTCCACCTTTTGAGTCAGCATCAGCTTTAGTTAATATAACACCATCAACATCAATTGTATCATTGAATTTAGTAGCTTGTTCAACTGCATCATTACCTGTTAAAGCATCACCTACAAAAACAACAAGATCTGGTTTAGCTACTCTTTTAATTTTTTTCATTTCATCCATTAGATTAGTGTTTGTCTGCATTCTTCCTGCAGTATCTATCAAAACAAGCTCCTTATTTTTAGCTTTTGCATGTTCTACAGCATCAAATGCAACTGCAGCAGGATCTGACCCTTTATGATGTTTAATAATCTTAATATCAAGATTGTCTGTGTGATGAGTTATTTGTTCAATAGCTCCTGCCCTAAATGTGTCAGAAGCAGCCACTACAGGAGTATAACCTTTTTTCATGTAAAAATTAGCTAACTTAGCTATTGTTGTTGTTTTTCCAGTTCCATTAATACCAATAAACATTACAACAAGTGGTTCCCCTTTTAATTTCTTTTTCTCAATCATTTTAGTCATGCTTTCTCCTTCAATATCAATTATCTTGGAAACAGCATTTTGTAAAGCCTCATAAGTATAATTTTCAATGTCCTGACTTCTTTTAATTTTTTTCCCTACAAGATCCTTCTTAACAGATTCCACTACAACATTAGCTACATCAATAGCTACATCACTTTCTAAAAGAGAAAGTTCTAATTCCCAAAGAATATCCTCAACATCATTTTCAGAAATAGTTTTTTCACGAATAAAAGAAAAAACTCCTGATTTTTTCTTCTTTAGATCTTTTTCTTCTATGTCAGTTTCTTCTATATCTTCCATTATTTCATCAGCAACTATTTTTAAATCTTCTTTAGATAATAAATTTTTATCAGAATCATCTTTAGAACTTTTAAATGAAGATAATCTTATTTTATCCCTTAGCTTACCCTCTTTATATTTTTCGTCTTTTTCATCACCCCCCTTTTTAATCTCAGTTTTTTCATTGATTTCAGACCCATTAGTTATTTTATCTTCGTTAGAATCTAAAAATTTTTCATTTTTAGTTTCTTTAATCTGTTTATCTTCTATTGTATCTTTAGTTTCTTTGATTTTTTTATCTTTTTTCTCATCAATAGCATGTTCAGTAGATTTTTTTTGAATTTCAATATCATCTTCAATAACTTTAATATTATTTTCGTTTTCAGCTTCTTTAGAAACTTTATTAGTTAATTTTCCAGCAGTAGCTGAAAATTTCTTCTTTAAAGAATCAAACAAACTATTACCTTCCTTTATTGCTCATTTATTCGTGACTATTATTAAACTAAAATTTTGTATCTAAATAAAATTTTCAAATAAACATTTATATTAAAACATTATTTTATATTATCTTAAAACTTATTAAATTTATATTTAAAAAAAAAACGATTAATAAATTTATCAAAAAAAATAAGAAAATGAAAATAAAAATCAAAAAATACAATTTATAAAAATCAGAAAAAGTAAAAAGATAGTAGGTATAATCAGAAAGTGAACAATGGCTTATAAAAATCCATTATTATTAGGAGATATCAATCATTGGACGGGTATCTGCCCTGCACCTTGAACTTTAGCCATTAAAGCTTCAGCTTGAGGAGATAGCTGAGAAACAATTTGACTAATCTTTTGTAAATTATCCAGCATCTTAGTTAAACTTTCCTTTAATTCTTCTTTTTGAGAAGCAATAGTTTTTTTTGCCTCATCTACATTTTTAGATATAGCTACTCCAGCACCAACACTCATAATAATTTCATCAGTTTTTTTTATTTCAGCATTCATGAAAGAACCAGCACCAACAGGTACTAAAGTTTCCAAAAAGTCTTTACTTTTAACATCTTCTAATGTTGATTCTAAAATTTCGATTTCAGCTATTGATCCTTGAATAGCTTCAACTTGTTGTTGTAATATATCAGATTGATTTTTATATATATTAAGTTGATTTATTAGTTCTTCTAATTTTTGCTGGTCTTCCATTATTACACCTATTAATTATGATATTGACTTTATTAAAGGATCAGTTACTTCATCTAAACTGATTTCTTCAATTTTATCTAATTTAATTTGGTTTCTATTGATTCTATGTTTACTTCCAAATTCTGAATAAATTTTTTCATGAATATCTTTTTCATTCATTGCCTTAAGTTCTTTGGTAAATACTTGGGAGGTATCCCCCATTACAAATTTACCATGAATTCTGTATATCTTTGTTTTCATAACATCCCTCAAAATAAGGTTTATATAAATTATAACATAGTAAAAGTTTTAAAAGTGAAAAATTATCATATAATTGCAATTTTAAAGTTTAAATAATTTGAAATTAATTAAACGCAAATATTTAAAAAGCAATTTAATTTTCAAGAAAACCTAATGATTCTTCAATTCTAGCCATTTCAGGTCCAGTAGTATCTTCAGCAACAATTACTCCAGAAGAATTAGCTATTGAGCATGCTCCAACAAGAGGAATACCTCGTCCAACAGTTCCTATATCAGCAGGGACTTTAAAAACTTTTTCAACAAATTCAATCTCTTCATTTGTAGTTTTTGGATGTAATAAAGCACCTTTATTTGTAACAGTAGCTAGTGATCCAATTATATTAGAGTTAGCAATTGAAAATCTTTTAACTTTAAGTTCTAATACCTCTTCAATGGTTTCAACAGAAGCA
Organism: Candidatus Methanorudis spinitermitis; assembly: GCA_031286225.1. Taxonomy (GTDB): domain Archaea; phylum Methanobacteriota; class Methanobacteria; order Methanobacteriales; family Methanobacteriaceae; genus Methanorudis; species Methanorudis spinitermitis. The sequence continues at coordinate 56,847 of JAITUQ010000028.1, read as the reverse complement.
TCAGATAAAAGAGGAGTAACTATTGCGCCATTATCATTTAAAGCCATGATGTTTCCTATTGCAGTATATTTGTCTGGAATTTTAGCTACATTTATTCCATTTGATTTTAGATTTTCGATTTCTTTGTCAAATGTATATGGAGACACTATAACTCCTTTTGAATTTCCAGCAGATAATGCTCCAGCTAAATTACTCCCAGATATTGAGCTTCTAATAACTTCAACTTCTAAAGCTTCTTTAATAGAATTTTCCATTATCACAGGAAGATTCAAAGGAACAATGGCTATTTCATCTGTTACAGATATATAAACTCCTAAATTAGGATTACCAGTGAGATTAATTCTTTTTAGCATTGTTATTCTTCCTTGATATGATATTTAACAATAATCCTTGTTTTTAATAATGATTATTTGAAAAATTATTAAAGTAGAAAATTATTATCTTTGATGATTTTTTTAATCGTTTTGTTTAGATTTAAGTAATATTAATTAGTTTCTAAACTAGCTTCAACTACACCTTCCTCATCCTTAGTAGCTTTAACTTTAATTTTAGAAGGAATTTTTTGAATACCTCTTTCCCATATTTTTTCATTTATTGAAGAATCAATTATAATTTCTTCTGATTTCATGTGTTTTTGTAAAAACTCTTTAACAAATTTAACAGCTTTAGGAGCTCTTATGCTCCTTGGTACATTCTTAACATCTCTAAGTGGTATTGTGTAAACTCTTTCAGTTGTCATTGAAATCCGCCTTTATACTTTTAAGTTATTCCTTCTCCAATGTCTTGGTTTAGGCCTATATTTTAATTGACGATTTGTTCTTGCCATTGCCCAGATTGGAACTCTTCTATTTTGTTTATTTGCCTTTGCAAGTCTTAATTTTTTAGCTAATGGTTTATTTCTACTCATCTTTTCACCATTTTAAAAGTTTTTAGTAAAATTTGTTTAATATTTTTATAATATAATTGAATAATTCAACTGATTTTTATCTTAATGAATATTTTCTCTAATATTATATCATTTCATTTAAATCCAATGACTCTTGTTTGATAATGCTCAGGGAAAAAATCTTTTGATAAATAACCCTCTTCCTCAATCAAGAATCTTATTTCAACCTCATAATCTGAGCTATTTTTTTTATTGCTTTTTTCATAGCTAATTTCAAACAAATCATTAACAATAGTTTCTATAGTTCGAAACCCAAAACCATTAAGATTAATATATTGAACATTTTTTCTATCTTCTAAGCTTCTAATTTGATTTTTATCTAGTTTAGGAGTTCTATCATCACGCCTAGTTCCATCAGCAATAATCGAGTAAATATTAGCTATTTCTTCAATAGCTTTATTATGAACATAGCTAATACCATTATTTGGGAAACCATCTTCAACAATTATTTCTACTGTTTTTTTCAAAATATTTTTATCTAAATTCAAAATCTTGTGATTTAAACTTAAAGCTTCGGCTGATTTAGAAGCAGGAATATAAGAGTCATAAAGACCAAAATTAGCTGTTACAAGTTCAACAACAAATCCCATTCTTTTAAGAATGATTGCCATCACAGAGCTGTCTTTTCCCCCACTATAGAGAACACCAACCTTCATAAAATCAAATCAATAATTTTCAAACATGATAGTATCTATAATTTATTATTAATTGAAATAACTGTTAATTTTCTAAAGATAAATTATATAGTTCTAATATAAAACTATGAAAATAATTTGCAATTAATTATTATATTAAATTAATGAATTAGTAATTAAATTAAGTATTAAATTATTATATGATTATTATCATTGAAAAATTTATATTAAAGAATTAATGTTGTATTTAAAATATTAGCTATTTTCGAGTGATATTAATATCTCTCTTTTGACCAGATAAACGTTTGAGTAAATCTTTCAACTGTTCATCAGTTATTTTATTTTGAACTCCACCACTTTGAGCAAGTTGAATCAATTGAAGTTCAATGTGATCTACAAATTCTGGTTTAGTTAGTCTAATATTAGCTAATCTACTACGAGCTTCAGGAGTCAAAATTTGCATCATAATCTGTTTTTTTTGCATTTCCATCTCTTGTTGCATTTGTTGTTGCTGGATTTGCTGATTTTCTGATGCAATAGCTTGTTTTTGCAATTCTTCCATCCTTTTACGGCGCAACTCCTCAAGATCACTCATTTATAAGCCTCCAAAATTTAATAATACTAAATAGCAATGTTATGATTTATAATTAAAGAAATATTAAAACTTATTCAATGTAATTTTATAAAAATTAAGAGTTTAATATTAAGATAATTATTAGTTAACTAAATTTAAGCTAATTAAATTGAAATAGTAATTAATATTTTTCAAGATCTGGAATATCTTTTATTAATAGACCAGAAGTTTTATCTAAAAAAGATTTTCCTTGAGCTGTAACAACTCTTCCACCTTCAATTTTTTCTATATAACCCGCATCTTCAAGTTGATGTAAAGCTCCTCGAACAATAGCCCCTCCACCTTTTTTAAACTTTTCAGGACTAACTCCTCCATCTTTTTTTCCACCATAAAATGTTTTTAGGCTGTTTACACCAACTGGTCCATCAACATAAACTCTTCTTAAAATAGATGCGCATCTTACATACCACCAATCTACATTTTCAGGTTTTCTTTCTTTATGTACACCAGTTTTTACTAAGTCAACCCATTCAGGAGGATTTATTTTGTCATTAAAATCATTAAATTCTTTTGCAACTTGATTTATTAATAAATCTGCAGGTACATCATATACAGTAGTCATTTAAATTCTCCAATGTTAATTTTATTAAAATTATCAGTATTTTCTTATCAATATATTCTATATTAATCAAGGTTATTAAAATTGTATTTTCTTTAAAATATCCTATATCATTTTATCAAGGTTTGTTTTTGTAAATAATAGCAACATTTCCTCTTAAATCAATAAGTTTAGATTTTGTTTCAGCAATGATATTATCAATATAAGATTCTTTTTCATTAGCTATGCCTTTAGCAAATCGTAACTTAAGGATTTCTTTAGATTTTAACTGGCGTTTTATCTCTTCAATTACATTTTCATTAATTCCATCTTTTCCAATGTTTAAAGTCATGGCTGAGAGAGCCCTATTCATTAGTTCCTTTTTTGACAATGTGAGACTCAATTATAGCTCTCCTTTTAATTTTTTTTTCCTTCTTGTAAGGAATTCTCATAATATTACCACATTCTCTACATTTAATATGAACTTCTTCATTCAAAAGACGTATGTGAGAATTTTTACCAGGTTTTAAGAATTTATAACATCTTTTGCAAAATCTACGATTCCATTTAAGAGGAGTTTTTGTATTATATCTTTTTGAAATTTTTCTAGCTAAGTTCACATAACGATGTGCTCTATGAGGATATTGCGTAAATTCTTTCTCTGCAAGTGAAAAAAGAATGTCCATACGCTCTTTAGCTATATCTATCATCCATTTTGGTCTTCTTCCTCTTCGCAACATCAAACCTCATATGTTTTTAGTGCAATCATTTTAAAATAAAATATAATATGTAATAAGTCTGATAAATAAGATTTAGCTATTTAATATAATATTTTAAAAGTTAACCTAAAAATTTTAGGTACAAGAAGAACAATAATAATGATTTGTTTTTTCTATTTAAAAACCTTTTCTATTATAATTAATACTTTTCATAAAATCAGTTATAGCTAAATTTACAGATACATAGGAAGTTGAAGATATAATTATAGGCAAGTTTAAGAAATAAAGAATAAATTAATGGTAAGAAACATTTAATAATGTAAAAATATAATGAAAGGTGTTATATCATCAACCAATCCATAAAGTCTATTTTTCCAACTGGAAAATCTTTTTCATCAAAAATTATTTTTTTAATATTTCCAATAACTTCATCAATAGACATAGATGTGGTATCAATCTCATTAACTATATCACCATGTTTTTGGAAAGCCTCTACTGTGCATACAGCTAATGATTCAGCTTCTAAATTTTCTTGAATTTTAGATTCCAAGTAATCTCTTTTTTTCAATCGTTTTTCAAGAGATTTTGGATCCAATCTAAGAACAATAACTTTATCACAATTATCACACAGATGACTTAAATGACCTTCTACAATTACTATTTCTAATATTTCTAAATTATTAGATAGAGTATTTTCAATATTATCCTTCTTAATTATTTCAAAAAGTTTTTCATTTAATTTATCAATATCAACAATTTCATATCCTCTTTCACTATCTTTTCCTAAAATTAAATCATTTTCAATAGATATTTCATTAATTTTATAAAGTTTTGAATTATATTTTTTACTTAATTCCTTATTTAAACAAGTAGCTACAGTAGTTTTTCCAACTCCAGGAGTTCCAGTTATAAAAATAACTTTTTTGTTTTTATTCATCTATTTCACATTAAATAATATATTAATATTCAATTAAAGCTAAATATAAATAAATAATCAAAGCATTAATAACTAATCAAATCCATTGAAAGTTAAATGATAATCTAATAGCTATTTTTTAAGAATAACTCTTAAAACATCTTTATCCTCTAAAGCATGATCTGAGCCTATTTTTTGTCCTGGAAATTTAACTGATTTTCCCCAAACTTTTCCATGGCGAAAGTTTTTAACAAAGTCTCTATGAAGTTTCCCACAAACATCAAGAACAGTAGTTCCATTTTTTATAATTAATGGATCTTCATAGTCTGTTTTTTTCCCTTGTGGTTTTAAATAAATCCTTATTAAGTTCAAATCTTCAAAAATTTGATTTTTAAGATAATCAATGTTATGTTTCTTATCAGCAGAAATTGGGATGAATTGAGGCATTTTTTTTCTAATTTCTTCTAAATAGCTATTATCAACTAGATCAACTTTATTTAAAAGTACTAACATTGGAATATATGAACGATTAGCTTCTAAAACATCTATGAATTGATCAATTGTAATATCATCTCTAAATAAAATATCTGCATTGTGCATACCATATTCATTTATAATTGACCTTATTATTTTATCATTTAAGTGAGTTAATTCAACAGTTGAAGAAACATGCACCCCCCCAATCTTTTTTTTTCTTACCGTTACATCTGGTTCCTTTTCATTAGGGCGAATACCAATATCTCTAAGTTCATTTAAGATAATATCTAAATGTTGGGGATTAAAGACATCTAAAACTATTAATATTATATCTGCAGTTCTAGCTACTGAAAGAATTTCTTTGCCTCTTCCTTTACCTCCAGAAGCTCCTGTAATAATACCTGGAATGTCAAATATTTGAATTTTTGCTCCTTTGTATTCCATGATTCCAGGAACAATGTCTAAAGTTGTGAATTGATAGTCACCAACTTTAGATTCTGCATTAGTAAGCTCATTTAAAAGTGTTGATTTTCCAACAGAGGGAAATCCTACCAAAACAGCTGTTGAATCCCCAGTTTTTTTAACGTGGAAACCCCTGCCTTTTACTCCAGAACTCTTTCGTTTTATAGATTCTTCTTTTAATTTTGATATTTTAGCTTTTAATTTACCTATGTGGTGAGATGTAGCTTTATTATAAGGAGTTTTTTGAATTTCATCCTCAATTTTCTTTATTTTATCATCAATATCCATAGGACTCACTTAATTATTATCCAAAATAATAAAAACCATGAAATCAAAAATAGTAAATTATTATAAAGTATAGAATAATTTAAAATAGATAATAATTGTGCTTAAATTTATTTAATTATAATCTAACTATGATATGATATTCTATTTTTAATCTATTTCAAGCTATTAATAAATATTATTATAGTTTGATTATTTTTTTTAATAATCAATAAATATTAAAATAAAAAAAATCCATTAAAGTGTTTAAAATGAAATTATTCTAAAATATTAATTTTATTTATAAAAAAATATAAAAAAAGAAGGTTGAAAAAAAATGTAAAAAATGAAGCTTAAGATTATCAATAAATCATTTACTTCATTTTACTCTCCATAATGAAACACCAGGTTCACTGTGAACAAATTCATATGAATCTTGTCCAAAACCACCAAGTATGTACAACTTAGTAAACATAGAATATTCCAATTCTTTGCTCATAAGTATTGAAGTATATACTCCACCATCACCAAAGATGAATAAAGCATAATTTCCATCTTTATCTACTGTTTCATTTTTCGTTAACATACCATCTTCTACAATGAACAATTTGCTAATTTTCACTTCTTCATCATTAAACATAGGTTTAAAAACTGTACCATTAGGCAATTTAATTTCACTACCATTAACAAATCTTGCTACAAAGGATGCATTAATAGTTCCATTATCTCCAGAGCCTTTAGTCAAAATTGTTTGATATAAAACAGGTACATTTCCAATATTAGTTTCATGATTTGTAATAATAGCTTGTTGACGTCCTCCACTAATATTTTTCATTTCAGCAGGAGTATTAGACATTAAGTAAGTATAAGCTTTACTTGTTTTTGATTCAAAATCCCAATTTCCAAAATAAGTCCACCAATAAGCTTTTTGTACCATGTCAGAACTTGCTACAAATATTACAGGTCTTGGATTAGCTGGATGTGAATAATTTAATATTTCATCTGCTTGCGGCGAGGTTAACTTATATTCATTAGTCATTATTGTCTTAGCTTCTTCTTTTGGAAGTGTTAAAGTTTTTTCAAGAATTTCAACAGATTTACCACTATTATTTGTGTAATTATCCAGAGCTAAAAAAGTAATATCACCAGAAGTAGCTAACATAGTGAATATTTTCGCTGATAATTCTGTATCTGTCGTTGTCATTGCTTTTCCAACCCAAAATATCCTATAACTAGTCTGAGTACCACCATCAAAGGTAACTTGCCTATTAGCAGCTATTGTAAAAAGATAGCCAAAATCCCACCAAGAAGTAACAACTGTATCTTTACTTGTATTCTCTTGAATCCATGTCATTGAATTCCACATTGGATCACTAGTACCTGGAACAGTTTGAACAGATGATTGATAAGCTCCAGCAACAGTTGGAGCAACAATAGCTAAGGTAATAATCATCATGACAGCTGTTTTTTTAATGTTAAAGTTTGAAGAAATATTTTTAGTTCCATATATAGCTATAGCTGCAAAAATTACAAAAATCAAAAAGGATAATATCCAATAATCACTATATACAGTAGCTCGGATCGGATAAGCTATTAAAAAAGCCCCAATAAGAGATATAACCATTAATGTTGTATCTTTGTCAACTTTATTTTTAATATACATTACTGCATATCCAACAAATATTCCAGTAGCTAAACTTGCAGGAATTACAAGTTGTAATACGAACCTTGAACCTTGAGTAATAGCTAATGCTGATAATCCCATCCATACAATAAATAAAGTTAAGTAAAGTAAAGTTTCACGTTTACTTTTATTTATTTGATCAAGTGTATTAAGACTGCCTAAGGTAGAGTCCATAAATGATTTTCCATTTTTTTCATCACTTAATTTAGATAGTGCTTTTCTCTCACTTTTATGAGCTTTCCCTTTTCTATTGTCAGTTCTAATTGATTGAAGATTCCAAAGTCTTTGAGCAAATATAAATAGTATTGTTAAAATTCCAAAAAATGATACTATCCCCCCAATACCATTTATGACTCCTCCTGGACCAGACAAAAATGCTCCGTCTAGTCCTCCATAAAGAAGATTCATAAGTTGAAGTTCTCCAATAGAAATCCCTACATTAGGATATTCTGTTATTGCATGAGCTGCAGCTTGAATTTGTGTTGCCCCAGCTAACCCTATAATTGAATCAACAGTATTTCCAAGGTTTCCAGTGATAGTTACAACAACAAAGCCTACAATAGCTATTAATAAAATTGAAAATATCTCTTTTTGATTAATAACCCATGACAATTTATTAGAATAGTCTTTAATTGGTTCTATTAAGTTCATTTTCAATAGAAAACCCGCTATTAAATATACTATCACAAATATGATTAATACAGCAACAGTAAAAATATAACCTACCCATGACAATGAAAATAGGAAAATACAAACTAATGAAAGCAAAGCAAAAATTATTCTATATAATAATTTATCACTTCTTATACTCTCTATAAAGAAAAGAACAATGAAAATAGGAAGAGTTACTTGGAACATATCTGTATCAAAAAAACCTGCAAAAGTGTGTCCAAAGTAACTTGGTGCAAGTGATGCAAGTAATGCTGCAGTGATTCCACCATAATCATTTGTGATTCTCCTAACAAATATATAAGCAGGTATGGCTGCAAGTGGGGCAATTATAGCTCCTGTCCAAAATGCAACTTCCTTCAAAGACATCTCCGAAAACATATTAGCTAAATAATATAAGAAAGACGTTACATATACAATCATTGGTTCATATTCAACTGGCAATCCATCAGGAGAATAACGGTGCATATCCCAAGGAACTCCATCCTTAATTGTATCTCCAAAATGTCCATTATTTACATAGTTTTGTGTTAATCGTAAGTTATAGTATGAATCCATTTCACTGAAGTAAGGTAGTCCATTAGAATCAATGAAAATATCTTTTTGGTTTTCTGGAATTATTGACAAATTATAAGCATTTGCCCTTAATAAAAATGCAAAAAAGACTATTATTAATACTATAGCTACTGACTTAAGTATGGTTAATGTTTTCTTTTTATTCATAAAAAGCCTCTTTAACTATTATTTCAATAATTATCATAAGTATAAATATTAGTATGTCAATGAATTATCAAATCCATGATAGAATAGAAATTATAAAGTATAAAATTAAACTAATGCTTTATAATTTAAATATTAATGAAAATTAAAAAGCTAATAATTGTTTAATAATTATTTTTTTAAATTGACAACATTTTCTTATTAATTTATCATTATTTTATTTATATAATTAAAAATAATTTTCAATGCTTGACAAAAATTTAATTGAAAATTTAAAATAGTATTTTTTAATTTTTAGTAAACTTATCTAAAATCTTCTTAACTTATGCTATATGAGTTTTGTACAATATAAAGTTTATGATTTTTCTTATTATCAAATATTTAACAAAATTATATTTTTTTACAATAAGAATAATTTTTAAATAATTTTTGCTTTTATTATTATATAAAATTATTATAATAAAAATTATCATAAATTATTTCAAAAAATCCTATAAATTGAGTCAAATAAAGATTAACAATAATTTCAAAAAAATAGCTATTTCTTCTTTTTAGATATATTTTCAAGTTCGTCTAAAGAACAAGTGAATTTACATTTAGGAAAACCACTACAACCAACAAAATCCCCATATCTACCAGATCTTTTTAATAAGTCATTATCACATTCTGGGCAAGACCCTACAATTTCAGGAGTAGACGATTTAGTATTTTGTTTTCCGCATTTTGGATCAAGACATGCATGTTGGCGAGGTTTACCAAATGAAATCATAGCTAATCCACATTTTTCACAGGTTTTCTTTAAAATGGTAGCTCCTTTTGGTAAAGAGTACGAAACATTACAATCAGGGAAATTAGAACATCCTACAAAATGACTTTTATTTCTTGGAGAATATCTTGTAAGTAGATCGCCACCACAAGCACATTTTCCAATTATTCTACTTTCTTGATAAGCATCATAAAGTTTTTCACCAATTTTTGATTCATTTTTTTCAATATCATCAAGAATCGTTAATACTTCTTTTTTTGCTTCACCAATAATTTTTTCCTTAGTTGTTTTGTCAGTCATTATGCCTTCTAGGTCTTTTTCAAATTGACGAGTTAATTCTTCACTAGTTAAATTTTTACAGTGCTGCCTAAGATTATCTATAATATTTTCTCCTAATTGATTAACTTCAATTTTTTTACCAGAAATGTATTTTCTATCATATAACTTAGCAATTATATCTGCTCTTGTAGCTTTTGTTCCAAGCTCTCTTTTTTCTAATTCTTTTATAAGAGATGCTTCATTATATCTTGCAGGAGGTTTAGTTTCTTTTTCTTCAGATAATATTTCATTAACCTTAAGAATGTCTCCTTTTTTAATATTTGGAAACTCATCATCTTCAATTTTACGAAATGGATAATGTTCCAACCATCCCATGTATGAAACTCTTTTTCTTCTAAAAGTGAAATCTTCATTAGCTATTTTAAGTTCAGTTTTCATGGTCTCCATTTTTGCATTTTCAGAAAAAACACTGATAAATCTATAAACAATTAATTCATAAACTTTAAGTTCATCTTTACCTAATTTTTTAGGAATTGTTCCTGTTGGATGAATAGCAGGGTGAGCAGCATCTTTTTTTTTACCTTCATTTGGTTTTAAGGATTTTGGAAGTTTATCTATATGTTCCTTAAATGTAGAGCTATTAGATAATTCCTTAAAGATCTTTTTAAATTCTAAACTTTCAGGAAGTTTTTGAGATGATGTACGAGGATAAGAAGCATATCCTTCAGTGTAAAGGTTTTGAGCTATAATCTGTGTCTTTTTCGGACTGAATCCAAAAATTCCATATGCTTCAGACTGAAGTCCTCCTAAATTAAAAGGAATGGGAGGTTTTCTTGTTGTTTCTGTAACTTTTACATTAGAAATAAGAGCATCTTCACCTTTACATTTTTCAAATATTTCTTCAGCTACTTTCTTATCAAAAATTTTAGCTTTTTTATGGTCTGCGATTATTTCTCCTTCAAGCAGTGCTTTTATCATCCAATATGGTTCTGGAACAAATTTTTTAATTAGTTTTTCTCTGTCAACCAAAATAGCTAAGCTTGGAGTTTGAACACGACCAGCAGACAGTTTTAAAAACCTAGATTTAGCTTTTTTAACACTTTTCATTAAAGCTCTTGAAATATTAACTCCAAAAAAGTAATCAAGTATGTGTCTAGCTATTCCACTATCTACTTGATGAATATCAACATCAATCATATTGTCATATGCTTTTAATATATCTTTTTTTGTAAGTGTTGAAAATTTCATTCTAGCTGCATTATCAGTTGAATTATTATCACAAGCATATTTTAAAGCATTATAACCAATTAACGTTCCTTCAATATCAAAATCACACGCATGAATAAATTTATCTGCATTTTTAGAAAATTTTTTTAATGCATAAACATAATCTTTAACATATTTTTTGTTTTTATCCAATTCATAAATAGGCACCCAATTTAAATCAAAAAATACTTTTTCTTTCGGATTTTTTGGAGTTAAAGAATACAAATGACCTACAGCAGATAAAACAGTGATTTTTTTATCTTTTTCTTCAATTTCCCAGTAAGCTACTTTTTTATTATATTTTTTCTTTTTGGCACTAGAAGATAAAGCCATAGCTATTTTTTCAGATGATTTTGGCTTCTCACAAACAATTACTTCATGCATGATATCACGTGCTAGATTAATGTAAAAAAAATGAAATTAAAAAGTTTTGATATACATCTAAATCATTGAATAATAATTATAATATATTTTATAATTATAATAATTAATAATTTATAATAATTAATAATAATAAGATAATTTTTTTATCTTTAATATTTAACTTGATTTTACTAAAAATACTATTTAAAGTATTATTTAAATTTTCCCTAATTTTATAAAATATAAGTTAATAAAAAAAATTATTTGATAAAAAAATATTTATTAAAAAAATAATAATACTACAAAGTAAAAAAAAAAAAAAAAAATTAAGAAATAAAAAATAAAAAACATAAAAATAACTAACTATATTTAAACAAAACATCATTAATGAAAAAAAGAAATAAATAATGAATCATAAGTCTTTTCTATAAAAGCCATAAAATTCACTACAATACCCACACATTGGATATTTACCATAATGGTAATGACCATCATTATCTTCATTAATATTGAATTTTACACCACAGACATAACATATTTCAATCTTTTCATTTTTTATGCTATTTTGATAAGGAAACTTATCTTTGATTTCATCTTTCATTATCACACCATAAAAAAAGAAAATGAGTTATAGATTAATTGATTAATTTTAAATAGTTTAAAGATTTATGAAACACAATTGGGTATATCATGAATGCAAAATTCTTAATTTAATTGGAAATAGCTTAATTAAAATTTAAGTAGTTATAAATAATAAAATATTTATTATTTTAACTAACTTATATCGTGTTTTTGTAAAAGTAAAAGCTCTTCAGTAGTAAGTTTTTTACCTTTCTTAAATTTATCAAAGATATCTTCAGCTCTTTCTTTTTCTTCACGATTTTTCTTATTACTAGATTGTTTTTCAGCTCTTCTTCTTTTGGATTTTCCAGAACCAAGTTTTTTATTGATTTGATGAATTTCACTTAAAACTGTTTTAAACTCTTCATGTTTAAGAGAAGCAGATTTTCTAGCTTCTATAAATAATTTATGAGCTTCATCAGCATTAGTTCTAATCTCATCCGTTTTTCTAAAATAATTAAGCATGTTTTCATGGGATTCTTGAGCTTTTTCTGAAAGATCAACTACAACAAGGTGATATTCTTCAGAGGTTTTCTTAAGTTTTTGAGCTTCCTCTTTTGTATGATCATCTTCCTTAATTTCGCTTAACTCTTTTCTAAGATCATTAGCATTTTTAACCAATTGATTTTCTTTTTTAATATCTAAAACGCGAGTTTCAATAACTTTATCAATTTTTTTAATTTCATTCTCAAGTTTTAGTTTATCTCTTCTTCCAGAAGACCATTCAAGATTTTTAAGCTCTTCATTAACTTTATCACGCAATTTTTTATTTTCTTCAACTTCTTTGTTGATTTCATTACGTTTATCTCTAAATTCAATAGCTAATTTCAAGTTTTCCTTTAAAGAATCATTCAATTCATCCCGAATTTTCCGTTGTTCTTTAGCTTGGTTATTAAACTCTTCTCTTTTTTCAGCTATTTTAGCTATTAAAGCTTCTTTTTCATCTTTTTGTCTCCTTACACCTTCTGGAGTGTCAGCGACTTTAAATGAACTTTCAGGAAATTTTTTTACCTCATTATCCTGTGAATCTTTGGAGCTTTCAGTAGTTAATGCACTACTATCAGAAACATCACTTTCATCTTCTGAAATTTCAGTTTCCTCTTTTTTTTCAGTTGCAACTGTTTCTAATTCTGCCTCAACAGTTTCATTATCCTCATCAAGAGCTACATCTTCCTTAACACTTGTTTCATCAACAAAATCATCGTTAGTAGCTATTTCTACAGTTTCATTCATTTCTTCATCAACATTTTCAGATTTTATATCTTCAACATTTTCATCAGGATTTAAATTAGTAATAATAGTTAATATCTCTGTTAAATCATTCTTTTCCACAATTATATCGGCTGCTTCTTTAACAGCTGGTTTTGCGTTAAAGGCTATTCCATATTCAGCAGCTTCAATCATAGAAATATCATTAGCACCGTCGCCAACAGCAACACAATTTTTTAATGATATATTTTTATCTTTAATGAGTTCAGAAAGAATATCAAATTTAGAACCTTTAACTAAAGGTCCTGTGACCTCACCAGTTAATGTCCCATCATTTTCAACTAGCGTATTTGTAAAAATATGATCAAAATCAATTTTATCCTTTAAAGAGTCTGTAATTAAATCAAAACTACCACTTATAATAGCTACATCGTATCCTTTATCTTTTAATGTATTGATAGTTTCTTTCGCACCTTTCATAAGTTCCATTTCAGATGCTATTTTTTTAATTTCTTCAACAGAAGCTCCTTTTAAAAGTTTAACCCTCTCTTTTAAAGAGGTTTCAAATTCCAAATCACCGCTCATAGCTTGTTCAGTGATTTCTGCCACTTTCTCTTCAACATTTACTAATTTTCCAATCTCATCTATGGCTTCACCATCAATAATAACATTATCTAAGTCAAATACTACAAGTTCAATCAAACATACCACCAATTAAATTAAATCCAACTCGCTGAGCCGGTCATAAGCCCTTTCCACACCCAGCTTGGCGTCGTCACGGGTTTTGGCACCAGTACAAACAACTTTGCCTGAACCAAATAAAAGCAAAACAACTTTAGGATCTTTTAAACGATAAACTAAACCAGGAAATTGTTCTGGTTCATATTCTGTATTTTCTAATTCTAAAGCTACTGCTTCTAAATTTAATGTCGCCTCTAAATTAGCAGAAGCTACAATATTTTGTATTTTAATTTCAAATTCGTGAGGAATATCTTTATCTATGGTCCTCATCATGTCAACAGTTTTTTTTATAGCTAATTTAGAATCTTCAATGGATTTAGCACCAGTACATACTAATTTACCAGAACTAAATATCAGAGCCGCAGTTTTGGGTTCTTTTAATTTGAAAACTAATCCAGGAAATTGTTCTCGGTTAAAATCAACCCCTTCCAAAGCTTTAGAAACTTCAGTTAACTCAATGTCTTTTCCAATACTTGCAGAAGCTACAATATTTTCTATTTTAATATCAACATCGGTCAAGTTAATATACCTCCAAATCAAATTAAAAAAAAAAAAAAAGTAAACAAAAATTTACTTTATATAATTTCTTAGTTATATAATATATAAACCTATTTAAACTATACTTAAAAAGAGAATTATTTAAAAAATTGTAAAAAATATGTTAATTTGTCATCGAATTATTTTTATGCTTAAGTAGATATGAAATTAATATGAAATTTTTAAAAAAAAATAATCAATGCGAGTATTAATGTTTTAAATAATTATTTAAAACAATAAATAATTTTAGTAATTATCATTTATTATAATTTTATAATAATAACTCTACTATGAATATGATTGATTCTCAACTTTTTCTATATTATACAATATATGTTCATCGAATATAAATATATTACTATATATCTAAAAGTTAAAAATCTAAAATTGAATATCTAAATTGAATTATATGAATAAAATATTAGAAGAGGATAATTTGATTGAAGTAGAAGTAAAAGCAAAAATAATTGACTTTAAAAGTATTAAAAGAGAGTTAAAAAGAATAAATGCCTTACAAATAAGAAAAGAACATCAAAAAGATATTTATTTTGATAGCCCTTTTAAAAACTTTGCAAAAACAGATGAAGCGCTTAGAATACGAAAAATCTCAATCAAAAATGATATTAACACTTTTATAACCTATAAAGGTCCTAAAATAGACCACAATAGTAAGACTAGGGAAGAGATTGAAATAGCTATTGGTGATAGATATAAAATTTGTAAACTACTTGAAAATTTAGGTTTTAAAAAAGCAAATATTGTTGTTAAAAATAGAGAAATTTACAAATTAAATCAATATATTATATGTTTAGATGATGTTGAAGGTTTAAGCCCTTATATGGAAATTGAAGTAGATTTAAAAAATGGAAATGATTTTAAACCTGCACTAGATGGGATCTTTGAAACGTTTAAAAAATTAGGAATAGTTAATGGTTTTGAAAGAAGGTCTTATCTAGAACTTTTAGAAAAAAATTTAAATGAGCAAGCAAAATAATACTAAAGCTTAAACAACACAATATTTATCATATGACAGTTATAATATATTCTAGTGTCCCACATTGAAGTATAATTAATAAATATCCTATTATATTATACTAGAAATTTCATGACAAAAGTATATAGATAAAAAATACATTAAAAATCTTAATAAATTTATAATAAAATGGGAAATTCTACAATAGATTTTATTATAATTAAAATTTATTCAAGTTTAAATTTTATAAAAACTCAAAAAATCAAATTAACAATCTTAAATTTTTTTTATAAATAATCATTAATAGGTATGATTTAAATTGCAATATTATGTAAGTCCTTTTAATAAAGAAACTAAATTAAAGTTTCCAAAAAAAATCACAATTTATGATACTACACTTCGTGATGGTGAACAAACTCCAGATGTTTGCCTAAACCCTGAAGAAAAATTGGAAATAGCTCAAAAGCTTGATGAATTAAAAATTCATCAAATAGAAGCTGGATTTCCTATTGTATCAAATCATGAACGAAAATCCGTTAAAACAATAGCTAATGAAGGATTAAATGCTGAGATAATATCATTGGCTAGAACTAAAAAAGAAGATATTGATGCATCACTAGACTGTGATGTTGATGGAGTAATTACATTTATGGCTACATCAGACCTTCATCTTGAACATAAACTAAAGTTAAGTAGACAGCAAGCATTAAATGTCTGTATGAATTCAATTGAGTATGCTAAAGATCATGGTTTATTTGTAGCTTTTTCAGCTGAAGATGCAACTCGAACTGATTTAGATTTTCTTAAAAGAGTATATAAAAAAGCCGAGGAGTTTGGCGTTGATAGAGTGCATATTGCAGATACTGTAGGAGCTATAAGTCCTCAAGGAATGGATTTTCTTGTGAAAGAACTTAAAAAAAATATAAACATGGAAATAGCTATGCATTGTCACAATGACTTTGGAATGGCTCTTTCAAACTCAATATCTGGACTTTTAGCTGGAGGAAGTGTTGTTTCAACTACAGTAAATGGTATTGGAGAACGTGCTGGAAATACTTCATTAGAAGAACTGATTATGACATTGAAAATCATTTATGGTATAGATTTAGGATTTAAAATAAAGTATATTCAAGAACTTTCTAATTTAGTGGAAAAATATACAAATATTAAAGTTCCTAGCAACAAACCAATCGTTGGCAAAAACATATTTAGACATGAATCAGGAATTCATGTGGATGCAGTTATAGAAGAACCTTTAACATATGAGCCATTTTTACCTGGAATGACTGGTCAGCAAAGACAATTAGTTTTAGGTAAACATTCAGGTTGCAGGGCTGTGAAAGCTAAGCTTGATGAATGTGGATTTGAAGTAACTAAAGATGAGCTTTGCAGAATTGTTGAAGAAGTTAAAAAAAGTAGAGAAAAGGGAACTTATATTAATGATGAAGTATTTTCACATATTGTAAAAACCGTTAAAGGACCTTTTGATCTTTAAAATTGTTTTTTTTAGAGTTTAAATAATACATTGATATAAAAAAAATTAAAAAATGATATATAAAATATATTTTTGCTATTTTTAATAATAGCTTATAATTATTTAAGTGTTAAAATGAATATTACAGAAAAAATATTGTCAAAACATTTAAAAAGAGAAGTTACTCCCGGAGAAATCATAGAAACAGAAATAAACTTAGCTATGTCCCATGATGGAACATCTCCACCAGCTATTAAAACTTTCGAAAAAATAGCTGAAGATGTTTGGAATCCTGATAAAATAGTTATAGCTTTTGATCATAACATTCCAGCAAACACAATTGGTTCTGCAGAATTTCAAAAAGTAGCTAGAGATTTTGGAAAAAAACAAAAAATAAAAAAGCTTTTCACTCATGGAGAAGGAATATGTCACCAAATATTACCTGAAAAAGGTCTTGTTGAGCCTGGGATGATAATAGTAGGAGCCGATTCCCATACATGTACTTATGGAGCATTTGGAGCATTTTCTACAGGAATGGGTTCTACTGATGTAGCTATGGTTTATGCAACAGGTAAAACATGGTTCATGGTCCCAGAATCATTTAAAATTGAAGTGAATGGACAAATGAGTCCCAATACTAGTTCAAAAGATATCATCCTTAAAATAATAGGAGATATTGGTGCTGATGGTGCAACTTATAAAGCTTGTGAATTTACAGGATCTACAATTAATAATCTTGATGTAAGCAGTAGAATGACCATCTGTAACATGGCTATTGAAATGGGAGCTAAAAATGGAATAATGTATCCTAATAAAGCCACTCTTGAATATTTAAGTTCTAGAACTGGGAAAAAATATAAAGATTTTAATATATTTAAATCAGATGAAGATAGTATATATGAAAAAGAATTTTCCTTTGATATCACTAATATGGAACCACAAATAGCTTGTCCAAATGATGTTGATAATGTAAAAAATATATCAAAAGTAGAAGGAACTCATATTGATCAAGGGTTTATTGGTTCATGTACTAATGGGAGATTAGAAGATCTTGAGCAAGCTGCCAAAATTTTAAAAAATAAAAAAGTTCATGAAGATGTTAGGTTAATAGTATCTCCTGCATCTTCAGAAATCTATAAAAAAGCTATTGAAAAAGGAATTATAGAAATTTTTATTGAATCAGGTGCTATTGTTTGTAACCCTGGTTGTGGGCCATGTTTAGGTGGGCATATGGGAGTTTTATCATCTGGTGAGGTAAGTATTTCCACTACAAATCGTAATTTTAAAGGAAGAATGGGAGATCCAGATTCTGAAGTCTACCTGTCTAACGCTGGAGTAGTTGCAAGTTCAGTTATTAAAGGATTTATTGAAAATCCTGAAAATATTTAAAAGTGTTTATATGAATGGAAAAAAAAATGATACTAATATACTCAATGAAATAGCTAAATTGGAAAAAAACCACGGGAATCTTTCTAATACTCAAAAAATACTTTTAGCTACTGATGGATCTGTAACAACAATTTTAGACGTTTTAAATGGTAAAATTTCAATTAAAACTTTAACTCAGCAATTTGAAAAAGCTGATGAAAAAATAGCTAAGTTATTAAACATTAAAGTAAATGATGATGTAAACTACCGTGTTGTATTAATGCACAAAGATGATAAACCTTTAATTCACGCTATATCTTATATTCCTCTTGAAAGATTAGGTGATGATTTTAAAAAGGATTTGATAATGGCAGATATGCCTATTGGAAGAATACTTAGAAAATATAACATTGAATCTAGACGAGAAGTTAAAAATGTAGCTATTGAAAAAACTAACAACGATTTAAAAAAACTTTTTAATTCTGATGCTGATCTTTTAACTAGAGATTATAATATAATTAGAAATGGTAAAGTTTTAATATGGATTAAGGAAAGTTTTCCATTAGACTATTTTTCAAAACAATAGCTATTTCCACAAACTTTATAATAATTTACACTTCCATAAAATTTGGCTTTTGTGTACCTAATGGTCCATAAATTTTCCATGTTTTTATATTAAAAAAAGGATTAAATATTTTAAAAAGATTTTTTAATCATGCTTTTTAAACTCCCAGTTATCTAATATTATATCTAGTCAATAGTTTTCTATGAATTTATGCTATCACTTAATCTCCATGACCCTAATATTTTTTTAGCTTTTAAAGTATTTTTAGTAATTTCAGAAAAGTTATTAATATAAATTTAAAATATGAAAAATTATATATTCGACAAAGTATTTCAAAATAATAATTTGTAGAATATAAAAAAAGTAAGTCCTAAAATGAATTATTTTAAATAATATTAATATTTATAATTAAAAATTATTTTAAAATCAAGCATATATTTCTTTAAGTTTAATTTAAAGCTTTTAAATAATATCAAAATAAGAATAAAAAACAAATTTACATTGAACTATAAATTTTATTTTTAATAATATGTTGAAAACAAGTAAAAATCAATTATATTCATCTTTTTTGATTTGGACTTAATAGTCAAATAATAAAAATAAGAAATGGGAAAATCCCAAGTCTATTTTTACTTTTTTTATCTTTTAAATCTAGGTAGTATTAATCCAAATATGCTTAAAATCACTAATATTAGCATAACTGGTGGTAATGCAGTTTTTTGCATTAAAATATGCTTAATATCAGTTTTAGTTGCATTAATATCAATTTTTGTATCATTAGCAGGTTTATCATCGATTGTCTTATTTGTATCATTAACAGGTTTATCAACAGGATCTTTAGTGTCGGTGAAAATTTTTGTTATTACAGGATCTTTTATTTCAATTGTTACGCTTGAATTGTCATTTTGATTATTTGTATCGTTTTCGTTGCCTGTTACTGTAGCTTTGTTTGTAATTTTTCCGATTTTGTTTACGATAACTATTATGTTTAGTATTATGGAAGCACCATTATTTAGGATTCCAATATTCCAGATTCCAGTAGTAGGGTCATATGTGCCTTGGCTTGCACTTACAAATAATAATCCATCTGGTAGAATATCTACTACTTTTACTCCAGTAGCATTATCTGGACCATTATTGGTTACAGTAATAGTGTAAGTAATAGTATCTCCTAAGTAAGGACTTGAATTGTTAACAGTTTTTGTAATAGCTAAGTCTGCATCTGTAACACCAACTATTCGTGGTTCAACAGCCCTTATAGTTACATTTGCATCGTTATTAGAAAGATCTATGTCATATTCAGCTCCAATTACATTAACAAAGTTTGTAATATTACCTGTTTTAGTTACTGTAACTACTATGGTTAATGTTACTGATTCACCAGCATCAAGGTCTCCTATATTCCAGGTTATCACTCTAGTTACAGGGTCATATGTAGCACTGCTTGCACTTACAAATAACAATCCATCAGGAAGAATATCTGTTACATTTACTTTGGTGGCATTATCTGGACCATTATTAGTCACAATTAGAGTATAAGTGATATTATCTCCTAAGGTAGGAGTTGAATTACTAACAACCTTATTAATAGCTAAATCTGTTGCAGATGGAACATTAATTGGCATGTTTGCTTCGTTATTAGTAAGGTTTTCATCCTTTTCATTTCCTGTAACATTAGCAAAGTTTGTAATGGTACCTGTTTTATTTACAGTAACTGTTATGGTTAATGTAACTTCTTGATTAACCATGAGGTTTCCAATATTCCAGATTCCAGTAGTATGATTGTATGACCCTATATTTGGGCTTGCACTTACAAATATTAATCCATCAGGGAGAATATCCACTACAAATACTCCTGAAGCATCATTTGGACCTTTATTGGTTACAATAATAGTATAATTGATATTATCTCTAAAGTTAGGAGTTGAATTACTAACTGTCTTATTAATAGCTAAATCTGCTGTGAGAGTAGATATAGTTGCATTTGCATAGTTATTAGTAAGATTTGTATCATATATCTCTCCTGTTACATTAGCAAAGTTTGTAATGGTACCTGTTCTATTCACAGTAGCCAATATAGTCAACGTTATTGTATCACCAGCATTGAGGTTTCCAATATACCAGTTTCCAGTGCCTGGATTGTATGAAGGAAGGTCACTTGAACTTACAAAAACTAATCCATCAGGGAGCTTATCTACAACAAATACTCCATTCGCATTATCTGGACCCCTATTGGTTACAGTAATATTGAATATAACATTGTCTCCAAAATCAGGGTATGGATTATCAACAGTTTTTGTAATAGCTAAATCTACAGAAGGAACATATATTGTCACAGTTGAACTGTTATTATTTTCATTGTACCCTCCTGTTACATTAGCAGTATTATTAATGAAACCTGCTATATTTACAATAACTGTTATATTTAATGAAACTGTTTGACCAGCTGGTAAATTTCCTATTGTCCAAGTTATCATCCTAGTTGTGGAATTATATGAAGCATATGGCGCACTTACAAATATTAATCCATCTGGGAGAGGATCTATCACAGATATTCCAGTAGCATCATCTTGAGCATTATTGGTTACATTAATAGTGTATGTAATTGTATCTCCAAAATTAGGGTATGGGTCACTAACTGTTTTATTAATAGTCAAGTTAACTTTTGGTAAAACTTGCATATGAATTGGGCTACCAACACCAATCTTAAAATGTTGAACACCATGAGAATTACCACCATCAACTGCAGCAAAAACCTCACTATCACTACTTAAACCAATTACTTCAAAAGTCCAAGTAGTAGTATAATTAGTATTATGACCCTCAGTTAACATCCCTGTATATATTACTGAATCAGTAGTATAGTTAGTTCCATTTGTAGTAACAACACTAATTAATCTGAAAACAGTGGGATCAAATGAAACAAATGGAGTAAACCATTCTTCACCATGTGGACCATGATCTGTTATATTAAAAGTTATTATATCTCCAACAAAAGTAACTTTGGTACTGGCAGAAAAATTAATGATTTTTTCACTATTATCTTGCCCTTGAGTTCTAAATGTTCCAATAGGCCCTGTTTTATTTATTTGAGCTATATTTGAACCATTGACTGTTATATTATAATTTGTAAGGAAATGTTCCCCATTATTAGGAGGATGCGGAGTATTTATTAGGAAAAAAACACAAATTGATTCCCCTGGAGACATATTTCCAATGAATTTGGATGAATTCTCACCAGAAACTAAATGATAAGTACCACTATAATTATTAGAAAAACCAGCGAAATTTACTGAAACATTGTAAGCAGTTTCAGAACCATTATTTGTAATATTCAAGTGAATTAAATGAGTGTCAGGAAAGTTATCAGTGATTTTACTATCATAAACAGCAATGTCACCAGAACATATTCTTACATCTAATTCACCAAGTTCAAAATTAGCTCTTCCGTATTTAACCTTTTTAGAGCCAGATACAGTAATTTTTTTACTTGGATTCACATGACCAGGATATGTAGCTTGTACTATGAAAGAAATATCATCACTTTTAAAACTTACTTTATATTTACCATTAGAATTGGAGATTGTTGTGGCAAGTGTCTTGCCTTTTAAAGATTTAACAAAAATCTTTGCTCCTTCAAAAGGTTCAGAATCATTACAGTTAACTATTTTACCTGATATGATTACTTCATGTTTATTAATACTTTTAGATTTTGAAATCACAAAATCATTTTTAAATTCGTGTGAATCAGATAAAGGATTATTACTTTTTAAATAATAAGCATTGGAATTTGAGTCTCCAACACTAGTAACAAGTTCTGCATTAGCAGTTGATATTGATATAAACAATATCAAAATAGCTAATATTAGCAAAATCCCTTTTTTCAAAATATTCACCTCCAAATAAAATTTTGAACCATGAAAAGTCCAATAGTATTAAAATTCTCTCTCATTATTTTCAATTCTTTTTGCATTTTTTGATTAAATATATAAAATTTTATTATGGCTGCCCTACAAAATTAATTGCAGGACAGCCACCTTCTTTTAGAAAAATTGAAGGGTTATTACAAATGCTTTTAATATAATAATCATTAAATTTTGAATCTATAGTATCAGCATTAACAAGTAATTCCTCAATATTTATGGATATAAACAATATCAAAATAGCTAATATTAGCAAAATCCCTTTTTTCAAAGTTTCACCTCCATATATTTTTATTTTATCAGTTTCTTAGATCTTTTTAAAGTTTTTAAGATAACCCCGGTTATAATATTCCTGATTAATGAATAGATAACTATGAATATCGGCTTCCAAAAGCCAATAGTTATTAAAATAGGTAAAAATATCCTTACTATAGATAGAAGTATTTTTATTAAATGAGCAATAGCTAATGCCTTTATAACTTATATTAGCATTAACCAAAAGTCTATTAAAAAGAGTAGTATAATTAAGATAATTGTTAAAATGAATATTTTTTTCAAAAATAAAATAATTAAAATTAGAAATTTTTTCTACAATAGAAAAATTGTAGAAATTATAATGATAGTTATTATTATATTTAGAATAAGTATTAAAATTAAATTTAGCTAAAGTATTGAAACTAAGGTAGTTATTATTAAAATTATTTTTATTAAATTTAGCTAAAGCAATAGCTATTATATAAAAAGAATAATCAGCTTCTGGGCTGTTTCTACTAACATAGTTTAAATTGTTATTATTATTAATTATAACATTTATGAAGCTATTTTCACTTAAATTACTTCTCTTACAAATGTTAGTAGCTATTTGAGTCGTGATTTTTTTAAAAGTATTTTGTTTTATATCCATTACTGATAATTCCTAATCCATTTATCACTTTCTCCCCATTCTCTCAATGTTTTTTAAAACTATTTTAAATTAAGATTCATTCAAATTTTTATAAATGTTCATTTCAATAATAAATAGTTTTAAAATTGTAAATAAATATTATTTTATAGTTATTTTTGAAAAATTAAATATGATTGATCTCTATAAATAAATTCTAAATGTTATTGATATTCTACAAACTCATAATCACGAGATATAAAAAAATTATGCAATTGTATATTGTATATTTTTTAGATAATGAGTACTGTTTTGAGAATTTTTATATAAAATCATTACCCATAAATTTAAAGATAATCATCATTTTGTCCTAATCAATAATGAACAATAAAAATCCATAATTCTTGGAGAATTTTTGTGTAGGATATTAGACCATAAATTTAAAGATAGTCACCCTACTTTTTTTATCAATGATAAAAAAACAAAAATTCGTGATTAATACAAATGGATATATCTATTATGAATAAAGCAACAATACTCACATATATTTAATTGTTCAATTAACAGATATGTTAATATTTACATATTATAATGTTTATGATTGTCTATTTAAAGTTTTCTATTGTTACTTTAAAAATTGCTCCAAAACATAGAATAATGAGTTATGAACTCAATAATTTCTAAACATTTACTAAAAAAAGAAAGGTTATTTTGAACAATCATGATTTAATAAAAACTATGATAAACTTGCATTTTTTTTAAAACAGTGTTATATTATCTCTAAAGCCTGCCTAAAGGATAGTAAGAAATACTTCTTTTTTGTATATTAAAAATCAATTAATTCTTTTTTCAGTGTTTATTCTTTACATGTATATATTTTTACTATTTAAAATTTATAGTAAAGTATAAATATGAGTATATGTATATAATACCTTATTTAAATATGGAGGTATAGAGATAATATGTACATTTCAGGCGACCACTCAGGAAAAGGAAGGTATTTATGTACAAAATGTAGTAAAGCATTATATTTAGAAGACAGTTTCGATATATTGCCTCTTTGCCCTGAATGTGGAAATCAACAATTTTTGGTTGGATAAAACAAAATTCCAACCATTTTTTTCTATTTTTACTCTAGAAATCCAAATACAAAAAGTTTTTTTTAGTATAGTATATTTACTGAAAAATTGCAACAAATGATAATTTCCATGATTTTTTAAAAACTTCTAAAAATCCTTTAATTTAAAGAATATTTATATATTAAATATTTTCAAAATTAAACCATCTGTAGCAAACCTTTGCTAATAGACTATAGCTTTAAAAGTTCTAATAATACAATTTTTAAACTTTGTAAAATCTTGATTTTACTATGTTGGAAAAGCTCTGTTTTTCTAAACCTTACAAAATCATGATATTATATGTTAAAAATCTGATTTTAAAAAAAAATAATATCGCTCTTGTATAATTGATGGTTCTTTAAATTCCATCTTACTATATTGGAGATGAACATGATTATCATTATAGTAATCGAATCAATATACATTTTAATCCTTCGATATTTTAATAAAATTTAAGCGTTTATATTTTCTATTGAATTTGTACCAATAGATTTATACATGAATGATTAATATATTTAAATTATTAAAAACAATGGGAATTTAAAGTTTATTTTTATAAAAATTTAGATTTAAATAAAGAAAATCATAGATTTCCTACTTGAAAAAATAAAAATTTTTAAAATAAACTTTTTTAAAAATATTTATCTTCTTAATAAATATTTAGTTTTAAATAAAGAAAAGCTTCCTTTTTCTATCTTAAAAAGATTATTATTATAAATTATAAACATCAATATACTAATAATTAAAAATTATAATAAACAAAATCGAATTTTATGGTGAAACAATGGGAGTTAAATTTAAAGACATTATATCTCCTGAAAAAATCAATTTAAAAGATTTAGATGGAAAAATAATAGCTATTGACGCAGCTAATACACTTTATCAATTTTTATCAAGTATTCGTCAAAAAGATGGGACTCCACTTATGGACAGTAAAGGGAATGTAACTTCTCATTTAAGTGGTATTCTATACAGAACTTCATTTATTGTTGAAAAAGGAGTCAAACCAATTTATGTATTTGATGGGAAACCTTCAAAGCTTAAAGATGGAACAATTAAGGAAAGAAGAATCATTAGAGAAGAGGCAGAGAAAAGATGGAAAAAAGCCTTAGAAGAAGGTGATGAAGAAACAGCCCGAAAGTATGCAACAAGATCTTCAAGAATGTCTCCATATATCATTGACTCTTCAAAAAAGCTATTGGATATTATGGGAATTCCATATGTTCAATCTTTTGGAGAAGGTGAAGCTCAAGCATCATACATGGTAGCAAATGGAGATGCATGGGCAGTAGCTTCTCAGGATTATGATTGTTTGTTATTTGGTTCCCCAAAAATCATTAGGAACTTAACTTTTAGTGGAAATTTAGCGGATTTGGAATATTTAGAACTTAAAAAAGTTTTAAATGAACTTGAACTTACAAGAAATCAATTAATTGATGTGGCATTAATGGTTGGTACTGATTTCAATCCAGGTATAAAAAGAGTTGGTGCAAAAACTGGATTGAAAATAGCTAAAACCTCTAGTTTAGATAAATATTTAAAAGAAAAGAATACTGATTTAGGTTTAGCTACTGATGATCTTAGGAATATATTTTTAAATCCTGAAATAAACAAGGACTATAATATTCAATGGAAATCTGTTGATAAAGAGGAAATCATAGATTTCATGTGTATAAATCACGATTTTTCACAAGAAAGAGTACTAGCTGCTGTTAAAAAAATGGAAAAAACAGATACAACCCAAAAAAGCCTAACCGACTGGTTTAGTTAAATGATATAAATAAATTATTTTTAAAATATTTATTAAAAATCTTATAAAAATTTATTAATATAAGTTTTTATTAGTAGAATTTGATTTAAAATCAACAAATATATTACAATACATACTAATTTCTGCAATATTTTTATATAAAACCCAGCTTAATTTTTTATTTTTTTATAAAATTGACCTATTAAGATATAAAAATAGTAGCTAGTTAAAAATTCAACCTTTTATGAATTAATTAGTATAAAAAAGTAAAGGATTCTCATCTCTCACAAAATAAAGATCACTTTATTTCTAAGAAATCCCAATGTATGAACAAATGGAATCAATCATAGATAACAGTACTGATCTTTTATAAAATCTTTAGATTCCCATAACATTTTGGTGAATAAATGAGGAAATTAAGATAAATAATTAACTCCAATTATTATTTTTGATTCAATGTTTTAAGAATTATTATAATAAATAACTACTTAAACATTCAGATTTTCATTTTTACCATCTGAAAATCAATCTTTATTAAATCTCAAATTGAAATGGTAAAACTTCTTAAATGAAACATTTTTATTAAGCTTATTATCCACAGTAATTTTTTATGAATTTTTAAAAATTTGTTTATAGCAAACGAAAAAGATAAAATTTCCAGGAATTTTTATTTGTGGTATCCACAATTATCTTAATGATTATAAATTTTGATTAATTTGTCCTTATTGAAATAAGTAATCAAAATCGATGCTTTAAACAAATCATGAACTATCAATTAAAGTTATCAGATATTTTTCCTTTCTTTCTCTCTAAATAAAAATTTTCATCTATTTTTTAAAATCCAAATCTAGTAAAAATTAGTGAAATATCAGCTGAAAAGCTATTTGCGGTGGTAAGTTAGCTTTTCTTAAATATCAATTGTGTATTATTCTTTAAAATTCTATAAAACAATTCATATATAACTATCTAATTCACCAATTAGACGATTTGTTATAACATGTATATAAGTTTTTAGAAAAAACATAGAAGTTGACTAAAACTTGTTAAATTTTTTTTCAAAAAAAAAATTAGAAAAAACTGGAACTAAAATAGCGAAATTAAAAATTTAAGATATAATTTTTGATAAAATTTCTGGAAAAAGATTGATATTGTGTTGATTAAAAATAATTAAAATTTTATTAGCTATTTTAAAAATATAAGCCATTACCTTCTGTGAAAAATTCTACTTGACAATTTTTTATCAAATATAATTTATTAATGATTAAAAAATGTTATAATATATAAGATATTTCATTTAATAAATTTTGATTAACATATGTAAAATTATTAAACATTATTTTTTAAATCTAATCGAAGAAGGGTTTTTTCATTAAATAAGCTAATTTTTCTCTAAAAATTATTTTAAATCCAAGTCTATCCATTTAAATATTAATTCACTATCACTAACAGTTAATACTAACTCAGATACACTTTTCAATGAGTATAAACTTAAGATTTCATAATTTTATTTAAAAAGTGTAGCTAAGATATAGTAGCTAGTTTCATGTGATTTTCATAAATTTCTAAATCTAACTTTTCCCAAGGATTTTTTCACAGTTATCACAATCTAACTAAAAAGGAGGATAATTCTCTCCAAAAATTTCTTTTGCATATTTTTTTGCTAGTTCCACTTGTTTTGGATAAAAAGCTATCATTTCCTTTTCAAATTCTTCTCTACTCTTTGATTTAGCAATTAATTTAACAATATTCAAATAAGTTTTAGTAGCTAATCTTCTATTATAATCATGAATGTTATCAAAATAGCTATTTGATTGATTTTCATTTAAGCAAGGTATTTCCAAAGTTTTACAAACAGTTTCTTTTTTAAAATATTTTTTTCTAATTAATGGAGATACAGAACTTATTAAAACATGATTTTTTAGTTCAATCAATGGAGGAACACCCTGAATTTCTTGTCTTTTTGGAGAAATCAATTTGTTGTAATTTTTGATATTGTAACAATGAAGTTCCATGTAAAAATCAGGTTTATACTTTTTTATAATAGCTATTATTTCTTTTCCAATATCTGAAAAATAGTATTCCTCTTTTAATGTAGAAATATAAGGTGTTTCATCAAAACTATAGATTATATTTTTTCCATTGGAAAAGTCATTAGCTATTAAAGATCTAAATATATTGATGGTTGTTTTTCCCTCATTTCCATGAACTCCACCGAGAAATAATTTTGTTGGACCCTTTCCTTTATTTATACATTTAAAAAAAGACATAATTGCACCAAATAAAAACAAATTTTCTATTTAAAAAAAATAATAAAACAACAATAATAAATCATATTTACCTATGACAAATTTAAAATTAGCTAAAGAGTTTACTTTAGCTAAAGGGTTTTACTTAAAAAAATTAAAAATTTCAAAGTTAATAGTTGATTTAGAAAAGATAATTCATTATGATGAAATATTAAATATTTAAAATAAAGGTGAAAAAATTGATAAAAATTATACAAATTGTATAAATACATGAAAATTTTGTACAAAAACATTGTCTAGAAATATACAATCATTTAACTAATAAATGTAAATTGTATGGAAATATATTCTAGATGTATTCATATTTTAAAATGCCAATAATTATGTTCCTTCTTGCCAGTCACTTAAATAATCATTTTGTCTATTACTTAAATTATCAATTTCTATATCCATTGCTTTAAGTTTCATTCTAGCTATTTCATAATCAAGTTCATCAGGAGCTTTCATAACTCCAACTTCTAAATCATTTTCAAGAATATATTTAGCAGATAAAGCTTGAGCAGCAAAACTTAAATCCATAATTTCTGCAGGATGTCCTTGGGCACGACGAGCAGCTAAGTTAACTAAACGACCATCAGCTAAAAGATAAATTCTTTTCCCATCTTTCATGGTGAACTCCTCAATACTATCCCTTACTTCTTCAATAGCTTTTGATTGATTTTCTAAATCCTCACGATTAATTTCCACGTTAAAGTGGCCAGAATTAGCTAACATACATCCATCTTTCATGTTTTTAAAGTCATCTCCACTTACAACATCAATATTTCCAGTTACTGTAATAAGTAAATCTGCATATTTTACAGCTTCTTCTACTTTCATCACCCTATAGCCATCCATCCTTGCTTCAAGTGCTCTAATTGGATCAACTTCAGTTACAATAACATTTGCACCTAAACCATTTGCTCGAGTAGCTACTCCTCGACCACACCAACCATAGCCACATACAACTACAGTTTTTCCAGCTATTAGCATATTGGTTGTTCCCATAATAGCATCCATTGTAGATTGCCCTGTTCCATATCTATTATCAAATAAATACTTTGTATATGCATCATTTACAGCTACAAGTGGGATCTTTAAAGCTCCATCTCTATGCATAGCTTCTAATCTATGAACTCCAGTTGTGGTCTCTTCACATGCTCCTTGAACATTCTTAAGCAGCTCTTTTCTTTCTTGATGAAGAACAAGTATCATGTCCGCCCCATCATCTATTATGATATCTGGTTTATAATCAAGAACATCACTTATAGTTTCATAGTATTCTTTTTCATTTTCTTCTCTCCAACCATACATATTTAATCCAAGAGCCGCACCACCAGCTGTTGCATCATCATGAGTTGAAAGAGGATTGCAACCAGTCATAGCTACTTCTGCCCCACCAGCTTGTAATGTGAGGCCTAAATTAATTGTTTTAGGTTCAAGATGAAGACAAGATCCAATTGTTATTCCTTCAAAAGGTTTTGTTTTTTCAAATTCTTTTTTAATGTGTTCAAGAACAGGCATGTGTTTTTGAACCCATTTTATCTTTCTAATACCTTCATCTGCTAATTTCATGTCTTTAACTTTACTCATAATATTCACTTTAATTTTATTTTTAATATTAATCTTAAAATTTTTATTTTATATAAAAATATAGACTCGCAATATTCCCTAGTAATGGTGAAAACTCATAGAAACTAATGACAACCTATAATTGTTACTATATGGAGAATTTAAATAGATAGTTAAATAGATTTCCTCAAAAATATTAAACGCATTTTTAATATATCAACATTAAAATTCACAGCCCAATGAATATACAAGAGCGAAAATATATTTAATCTTAAATCTTAACTTATAATAAGGAAATGAAAATATATTTAATCTTAAAATTTTCCTTATTTAAATAAATTATAAAAATTATTAATAATTTATAAATAAATTTAAAAAAATTTTATAAAAGTATTTATAATAATAATTATCTTTAATTATTGTACTTAATAACAATAACTACTCTAAAAAAAATACAATAGTCTCATCAAACAGCTAAATGTTTAAAAATTTTAAAATAATTTATACATATTTTTAATAATTACTCATTTTTTTAAATATTGTCAAATAATCGAAAAGTTTAAATGTTATAATATACTGATAGACAATAGTCAGATGCCGGGGTGGCTCAGCTGGTTAGAGCGCACGGCTCATAGGGTTTTAAGCAGTGCTCTGACTAATTCCTGGGATACCGTGAGGCCGCGGGTTCGAATCCCGCTCCCGGCATACCATGTAATAATCCCAGGAATTAACTATTTTTAATTCTTTTTATTTATTCTTCAAAAATTTGGAAGATATCAAATTACAATAATTCACTTCATCTATTCTTTTTTAGGTACTAATCCATATAATACTATTTTTTACTTAATTTTCCACATTTATATTAAGTCTATAAATCATGGTTAGTATTTATACCTAATATATTAAATCTTCTTGATTAATTAAATAGCTCATAATCATTACAAGTATTGTTTTAATTAATTAACTCTTTAATTATATTGTACTTAATATTGTTCTAGTTATTTCACTTTTCTGACTATTTGACTTTTTAGATGATAACTCCTAACTTTCTTATCTTCTTTAATTCTTTACTGTTTTTTAGCTATATTTCTATCTTATTTCCTATCAAACTTATGAATTTTAGTTCATGGCTCCTGTTTTAATGCTAATGTTTTGAAACTGATTAACTAGAATATACTTGTTAATCTCTTTGTTATATTGTTCATAACTTCTTTTTTTCTTATTGTTCACCATATTTAATCATCTAATACAATAGCTATTACCTTAAAATCCGTTTTTTCATTTAATGAAACTATTAAAAATATATAAATAATTTAATATTATAATTATATTATAATAAGTGTGAACTGGAGGGAAAAGAAAATGAATATTAAAAAGGCATTAATATTAATATTATTTGCAATAGCAATAGTTGGTATAATAGCACCTGTAAATGCAAAATTAAATTGTGAAACATGGTCACATTCAAATAAAATAATTAATGGTAAAACTAAAATGACATTGGGTATTGCTAGTAATATTGGTTCAACAGCAAAGAACTGGGATTCACCTAAATATATTACTCAAAGGAAAGCAGAACTTAATAAAGTTAATAAAATTACTGTTACGATTAAAGGATACAAAACCATAATTTTTAAAAAACCTACGAAAGGATGGAAACTCTCAGGAATTACTGATGATTCTTTATATAAGTCCTTTTCAGTTAAAAACAACCCTAATAATAAATTTTGCATTATAAAATGTTATGATAAAAAAGGTAAATTAATTAAACAACAAAAAGGTAAAGTTCAGTTCAATCCATATCATCAACGATTGTAAGACTCTTAAAATATAATTAAGCAACAAAAAGACAAAGTTAAAAGAGGAACAGATATTTAAATTGTTATTATAGTGAATTGTAAATTTATTTTTATAAAAATTTAAATTTTTTATATTGTCAAAATTTTAAAAAATTATTTTTCTTTTGATATGAATTTAGGGAAAGTCGATTTAGACTCTTTTTTGCTTAGTGTCTTTAGATTAACAGCAAAACATTTTCCATCATATTCAAAAATCAACTTTTTGTTTTTTAAAAAAATTTTATTTTCTGAGTCAAGTGAAACAGATTGATATTTATTATCTTCACCAGATTGATCACGATATAGTATTTGTTGTTCAAACCAGGATAGTTGATTAGTTAAAAATTTAACATTAAAAACTGAACTAACAATTGATTTTACAGGAGTATTTTTTAATATTACAGATATAAACCTAATTAATCCTGTGATTTCATCTGAACTTAGTCTTTTTGCTAATTCATAGTGAAATAAACCCACTCCACTAAAATCTTTTCTTAATCCTGCTTTTTCTCCCTTTTTATTGAGTTCATGCATTTTTTCATTTGCAATCACAAACATGTCAAGGTTTAAAGAAAAATCATTATATTTTAAATTAGAAAAAACAATTTAATCTGAATAAATTCCTTGTAATTTCTTATTTTCAAGATCATAATATGATTCATCAGTAGATAATGATTTACTCATTACATTCTCATCTAAAAATTTGATTATGTCTTTTATAATACCTATTTTTATTATTAAAATATAGATTTATTTAAGAATTTTGAATTTTTATAAACTAATAAAACTTCATTTTAAACTTATAAAGATAAAAAATTTTTATAAATAATAAAATAATTAAGATATAAACTATAAAAATTATTAAAGTAAAGTCCAGTTGAAAAAAAATAAAATTATACTATCAATAGCTATTGAATTGGTTGGTGGAATAAATGTTATATAGGGATTTAGGGCAAACAGGAGAAAAAATATCAATATTAGGATTTGGATGTATGCGTCTTCCAACTATTGACAATAAACCAGATCAAATCAATGCAAAAGAAGCTACAACTATGCTCGAATTTGGTATAAACAATGGAATAAACTTTATTGATACTGCTTATTCATATCATGGAGTTGATTTTGATAGTGGTGGAATGAGTGAACCATTTCTTGGAGAATTTTTACAAACTGGATTTAGAGAAAAGGTATTGCTTTCTACAAAGTTACCAAGTTGGATAGTTGAAAAAAAAGAGGATATGGAATATTTCCTAAATCAACAGCTTGAAAGACTACAAACTGACAAAATAGACTTATATTTACTTCATTCGTTGAAAAAAGATTATTGGGAAAATTTAAGCTCTCTTGATGTCTTTGAATTCATGGATACAATACAAAATGATGGTAGAGTCAAATACATTGGTTTTTCTTTTCATGATGAATTAGATCTGTTTTTAGAAATTTTAGACTCATATGAATGGGACTTTGTATTTACTCAAATGAATTATTTAGATGAAGATTATCAAAGTGGAATAAATGGACTACAATATCTAAGTAGTATTGGAATGGGAAATATAGTTATGGAACCACTTAGAGGAGGGACTCTTGTAAATAATATTCCGCCAGAAATAAATAGATTATGGAATAGTTCAAAAATAAAAAGATCTCCTGTTGAATGGGCATTAAGATATTTGTGGGATATGGAAGGTGTGAGTTCTGTTTTAAGTGGAATGAGTTCGTTTGAACAAGTGAAAGAAAATGTAGCTATAGCTAATGATGCTTATCCGAATTCCTTAACTGATGAAGAGAAAAATTTAATAAAAGAAGTAAGTAAAAGCTATAAAAAAAGAAAAGATATTGATTGTACATTCTGTAGCTATTGTATGCCTTGTCCTCAAAAAGTTGATATTCCAAATTGTTTTAAAGAGTATAATATAGCAAAAATGTTAGATAATGTTGAAGCAAGTTTAATGCAATACTCTACTCTTTTAAATGAAGAAAATTATGCATCCTCTTGCATAGAATGTGGTGACTGTATAGGAATGTGTCCACAAATGATTAATATTCCTGAAGAGCTTAAAAAAGTAAAAAAACTTTTTGGAAAATAATAGGTTTTAATAGCTATTTTTTAAAAGTAGTTATGATTGTTTTATAAAGTATGTGATTTAAATGCCAGAAAGGTATACTGGAATGGGATATTGGGAAATTATAACTCGACAAATGAGTATAGTTACAAAAAGCCAACAAACTCGATTTAAAGAATCAGAAATAGCTGTTATAGGTTGTGGTGGGCTTGGTGGGACAATAATAGAAATGTTAACTCGAATGGGTCTTGGGAATCTTACTATTATTGATAAAGATTCTTTTGATATGTCTAACTTAAATCGACAGGTAATGAGCAGTATTGACTCCATTGGAAAGCCAAAAAGTGAAGTTACAAAAGAAAAAATAAGATTAATAAATCCTTATGTTAAAGTAAATGCAATCAATGAAGAGTTAAATGAGACAAATCTGGAGAAAATAATTGGAAATTGTGATATAGCTATTGATGCATTGGATAATATAGTTACAAGAGTTTTAGTCAGTAGGTATACAAAAGAAAAAGAAATTTCTTTTGTTCATGGAGCTGTTCATGGAACTATGGGGCAATTAACTGTATTTAACAAAAATACTATAACTTATGAAGAATTATTTTCACTACCTTCAGCTGGAAAAGAACTTAATAGTAAAACCAAGCAAGAGATTCAAAATATAAGTCAAAGTACTCCTCCAGTTATTGGACCAATAGCTAATATTATAGGATCATTAGAAGCTTTTGAAGCTTTCAAAATAATAACAAAGATTGGTGAAGTAACATTAGCTCCTAAAATCCTTAATTTAGATTTATTAGATTTAAGTTCACTTTCATGTCTTGAATTATAATTTTCTCACTTTTATAAATTATTAATATTTATTTATCATATATGAACTTATTTTTTAAAATTTCAATTGATTTTTTAAATAAATCCTTTATTATTTTTATTTTTAAAAATAAATCTATAATAAAATGTATATTAAAAAATAAATAATTTTTTTAATTAAAAATGAAATAAAAGGAAATTTTTATAAAAAATTTAATAAAAGTTCCTAAAAATTAAATTTTAAATTGTTAAAAACTAAGTCTAAAGTTATAAAAAAATATATTCTTTAATAAAAATTCTTTATTTTCACTTCAATTATTATTTAATTCTATAAATTCCAATTTTAAAGATTATACTTCCCCTATAGATATTTTATAAATATCCAATCCACAATAACTTAATATCAAGAGATATTTATAAAAATTTGATAAATGTTCATGAACATGTAATATGAACTATAGATAGTTATATAAAATAAAAGATCATAAGTGTAATATGTATATAAGCTTGATTTTTATATTAATTTCATATAAAAGCAAAATTAATTTAATTAAAAATATTGAACTATAATCAAAAAAAAAAAAAGCTATTCTGATAATAAAAATTCTACAAATATTTTCATTATTTATCTTGGAGAAGATTAAAATGGCAGACCTTATAGGAAATGTAATTGAAAAGATGAATAAAAAAAAAATCAAATTTGTAAGATTACAATTTGTTGATATACATGGAATTCCAAAAAGCATGTCAATTCCCTTTGAAAGTGATGAAGATATAGAAAATTTGTTTGATGATGGAATATTATTTGATGGATCTTCAATAGATGGGTTTGTTGAAATTCAAGATAGTGATCTTTTAATGAAACCAGATCCATCGACTTTTTCATTACTACCATGGAGACCAGAAGAATTTGGAGTATGCAGATTTATATGTAACATATTCACTCCAGATGGAAAACCTTTTGATGGAGACCCAAGGACTGTTTTAAGAAGATCACTTGATAAAATCAAAAATAAAGGATATGAATATAATATTGGACCAGAACCTGAGTTTTTTATTGTAGATAAAGATGAAAAAGGAAATTGGATACCGCATGATGAGGCAAGGTACTTTGACGTTGAGCCAGCTGATACTGGAGTTGAATTTAGACGAAAATTAACTCTAGATTTAGAAGAATTAGGTTTTGAAGTAGAAGCAAGTCATCATGAAGTAGCTCCTGGTCAAAATGAAATTGCATTTAAATTTGACAGAGCTTTAAAAACTGCAGATGCAGTAATTACTTTTAAACAAGCTATTAAAGCTATTGTTGATAATATGGGGTCAATAGTAACTTTCATGCCAAAACCATTTTTTGGAGTAAGTGGTAGTGGAATGCACTGTCATCAAAGTCTGTTTAAAGGAAATAAAAATTTATTTGCTGATGAAAATAGTGAAACTGGTTTATCTAAAGAAGCTTCTTATTTTATGGGAGGGTTATTAAAACATTCCCCTGCACTATCAGCTATAGTGGCTCCAACTGTAAATTCTTATAAAAGATTAGTTCCAGGATATGAAGCCCCTGTTTACATAGCTTATGGTTTTAAAAATAGATCCGCTTTAATTAGGATACCTGCAGCTCGTGGAAAAGGAACAAGAATCGAATACAGAAGTCCTGATCCTTCATGCAATCCTTATTTAGCATTTACAGCTATGTTAGAAGCGGGTTTAGATGGGATAAAACGTAAAATCAATCCAGGAGAACCAGCTGAATTCAATATTTACCAACTCACCAATGAAGAACTTAAGAAAAAAGGTATTAACTTATTACCTGCAAGCTTATGGGAAGCTTATCATGCATTTGAAGAAAATGAAATTGTAAAAAATAGTTTAGGATCACATATTAGTGAAAAATTCCTAGAATCAAAATACAAGGAATGGGATGAATATCGCATACAAGTATTTGGTTATGAACAGAAGAAGTATATGAGATTATAATACTTTTAATCTTGAAAAAGAAGATTTGTTTTTGGATGAAATAAGCTAAAAAACAGAAAATATTTCCCTATTAACAGTTTTTTAGCTATACTAGTTAATAAAATATCTTAAATCCAAATAAAAGATATCAGCAGATATATATTTTAAAATCCATATGTTGATTAAGCCAACAAGGATTTTTTTGTATCATAACCTTAGTGGAAGTTTAAGTTAACAATACAAATGCAATTTTTTAGACTTAGATCTTCTAAACATTTATGGAACGAGTGTTCATTATGTTATATGTTTTTTTTGCACTATAGCAACATTTATAATAAGTTAAAATCATAAGTACCTTAGGTTATGATTTTTTAAAGAATTCTTTTGTTATAATTTAACAGATTTAAAATTCATTAAAATTTTTATCATGACCCCAGAAGAGACCTAAACAATACCCTGACCCCATTCAAGTGGGTCTCTTCTTAAATAATTATTCTTATTACTTATCAGAATTTATAACTTTTAACAAATCTGAAATTTATTAATATAACTTAAATTATTTCTAACTTTTTGACATTAACAAAAAAACTTCTTAAATATTATTACGTTCATAATTCAATATTCCATCAATAGCTAAATTTAAAACATTACTTTTAAGTGAATCAAAAGTTAATGAATTATTTGATGACCCATTCATTTTTAACTCATTTTCAACCGATTCAGATATTTTTTCTAAATCATAAAACCTTTCTAAATCATAAAATCTTCCATTAATTATAAAAGCTAATTCTTTATTAATACTAAATCCTTTACTTTTTTCCTTTTCAAAATTGATAATAACAGTGTGAATTTTATTTTTAGCTATTTCCTCCCCAATAGCTAAAGCATCAGCTATAGGATTACTAATTAGCTTACTATTCTTTTTTATCGAATATTTGATTTTATTATTAGTTTTCCCTATTTTGTTTCTAATATCCTTATTATATTTTCCTCCAGATGCTTTGTCTAATCCTACATTAGTAACTCCATCTGACAAAATAAGCATTACTGGAATATATTCTCCTTTTTTTGCCTCTTTTTTTGAAATTTCTAATGCTTTATCCAATCCTGCAGCCAGTGGTGTAGTCCCACCAACACTAATGTTTCCAAGATTGTTTAAAAATAAATTAGGTCTTTTTGTACTTGGAATTATTATTTCGCTGTCTTTCCCTCTAAATCCAACAACAGCTAATTTGTCTTTATTCATATGAACATTAGTTATTATTTTTTGTAAAATAATTTTTATCAAGCTAAGTTTTTCTTCCGAGATCATAGAACCACTCATATCAACTACAACTGTAATAGATGCTTTGATTCCATGTTTTCTAATTTTTTCCCTTATATCTTCCTTTTTAATCCTAAACTGACTTTTTTTTCTATATTTTTTAGATCTCGAGAAGTTTTTAATTTTACTTTTAGATTTCGAAAATTCTTTATTATTTATTCTTTTCCTCAAAGCAGCTGCTCTAATAGTTGCATCAATAGCTACATCTTCTAAAGAAGAATGGGAAAATTTACTTTTAATATATTTACCTTTTTTATTTTGAGAATTAACCCGTTTTCCATAGAGTCTCTCATTTTTATCTCCTTCAACCATTAGAATTTTTTTATATCAATCTTCCTTTCTAGTGATTCTATTTCATTAAAATTTTCTAATCTTTCACCTTCATTTATTTTAGATTCAAAATCATCTTTAGCCTCAAAATCAGAATCATCTAGAAAATTTAATTCTTTTGATTTATTGTTTCCTAAATCAACATGCTCAGTATTTTCTTTACTTTTATGATGATTTTCATCCTTTACCATGCTTTGATCGAGTTTTTCATTTATTTTTTGAAGTTTATCATTAAGTAAATCTTGGAATGTTTCATTGATTTTTTCTCCATCCTCATTTAATTCTTCTCTTTTTTCAATAGCATTTTTAATCTTTTGAATTCTTTGGGAAAGAAGATTATCTTCTCCAAGTACTAGAGAAATAGCTTCTTCTAAATCAGAATCACTAACTTTTAAATGTTGATTAAATGCAGCTATTGTTTTTGCAGTTTTTAAAATAGAAATATCACTTCTATGACCTTCACTACCTAACTCTAATGTTATTTTAGCTATTATTTCTAAGAAAGTACCATTAATTTCAACATTACCTAAAATTTTGATTGCTTCAACAATCTTATTTTGAAGTGATTTCTGGTCTTTTTCAAAGTTCTTGTTAAATAAAATAGGATTTTTTTCAAATTCTTCCCTTCTTTTCATTATAAGAATCCTTTCATCTATATCTAAAATAGCTTTAACTTGAATTTCTAAACCAATCCTATCTGATAGTTGTCCTCTAAGTTCACCTTCTTCTGGATTCATGGTACCAACTAATATGAATTCAGATGGATGAGAAATAGATATTCCTTCCCTTTCAATAATATTAACACCATATGCTGCCGCATCTAGTAAAATATCAACAAGATTATCATCAAGAAGGTTAATCTCATCAATATATAATATGTTACGATTTGCTTGAGCTAAAATACCAGGTTCTAAAGCCTTAATACCCTCATGTAAAGCTTTTTCAATGTCAAGAGAACCAAGCACCCTATCTTCAGTTGCACCTAAAGGCAGTTCAACAACTTTCATAGGTTTTTCAACCAATGATATCTCATCACTAGCTAATTTACCATTGGCTTTGAAAAGCTCAAATTCTTTATAGCTACTTTCATCACAATTAAATGCACAGTTTTCTACAACTTCTATTTTAGGTAAAAGATCAGCTAATGCTCTTACAG
The DNA here is from genome assembly GCA_031286225.1 of Candidatus Methanorudis spinitermitis. GTDB lineage: Archaea > Methanobacteriota > Methanobacteria > Methanobacteriales > Methanobacteriaceae > Methanorudis > Methanorudis spinitermitis. The sequence goes on along the minus strand of JAITUQ010000028.1, from coordinate 17,013 downwards.
CCGTGGTTTTACCTGTACCCCTATCTCCTTTTATTAAAACTCCACCAATTGATGGATTAATAGCATTTAAAATAAGAGCTTTCTTAATTTTCTCCTGAGCTACAATAGCTGTAAAAGGAAAAACATTTTTTTTCATGAAAAATCTCACCATTAATCTTTTAAATGTTATTAAATAAAATAAATTTTGTTTTTATAATTTTATAAATTTATAGTTATGAAAATAATCTTCGTAATGATCATTATTTTAAATATTAATATAAATCTTTTATTTTATAATTTAATTAATAATAATCAATATATAGAATAATGAATATTTAATAATAACTATTTATTAGATTAAATAAAAATTTATCTGAATTTTTTAAAAATAATAAAAATTTTCTAAATTTAAAAAATAAATAAATTTTTTAAAATAAAAAAAATTTAAATGAAGCATTAATAGAAAAATTTTGAACATTGAGTAATATTTATATATAATAAAATTGAATTTAATTACAACATCGATATGCATAATATATCATGATGGAAAAATTTATTTAAAAGGAGATATATATGGAAAAAAAGAAAATAACAATAATTTGTATTGTAACAATAGCTATTATAGCTATAACTGGAATATATTTGAGTGATATCATTAATAATTCTGAATTAGATGAAAAAGAAAGTATCGATGTATTATTTGCTGCAGGTTTTAGTAAAGTTGGTCCAGAACTTATAAGTGAATTTAATAAAAAATACCCAAATATAAAAGTTAATTCTAAGTATGGTGGAAGTGGTGAATTATTCGCAACTCTTGAAAGCCAAAAAAAAGGAGATGTGTTTTTACCTGCTGATTATAAATATATGGAAGATGCTATGAACAATGGCTACATAGATAACAATACTGTTAAAAATATTACAAAAAATGTTCCTGTGATAATTGTAGAAAAAGGAAATCCTAAAAATATAACCTCACTTAAGGATTTAGCTAAAGATGGAGTTAAAGTTGGAATTGGTGAAAAGAATGGTCCAGCTATTGGTAAAGCCACAGCTAAAATACTTGAAAAAAATAACTTGAACATTGCTGTAGAAAAAAATATTGTGGTTACCAGCACAACTGTTAACCAGTTACTTACCTATTTAATAACTGGGCAAGTAGATGCAACCATAGTTTGGGAAGACATGGCTTCTTGGAAAGAAAGTGATGGTAAAATAGAAGTTATAAAAATACCTACAGATGAAAACGAAATAAGTACTGTTCCTATTGGAATTACAAACTTTGTTAAAGATAAAGATGCTGCTCAAAAATTTGAAGAATTTATTACATCAGATGAAGGTAAAGAAATTTGGAAAAAATGGGGATTCGAAGTATAATCAGTTACTATTCGACAAAATAGAAAAGATTAAATAATAATACCTCCAATTTAAAAAGAATGAGTCAACTAATCAATTAAGGTGTTAAATATATGCGTTCAAAATTTGAATTAATGTTTATTGGAATAACAATAGCTATTACACTAATATTTTTTGTAGTTATAGGAAGCATGTTTTTAATACCTACTTTTGACGGATTTATAAATGCTTTATTTTCAGAAGAAATGGTTTTTGCTATTTCATTAACATTATTTACTTCTTTAATATCTGCAACCCTTATTATGATTTGTTGTATTCCAATGGCCTATACATTAGCTAGGTATGAATTTCCATTGAAAAGATTGTTCAAAATTATAATTGATTTACCTATGGCATTTCCAGAAATTGTTGTTGGTATTGCTCTTTTAATGTTTTTAGGATCTAATGGAATAGGAAATTATCTTGAAATCCTAGGAATTGAACTTGTTTTTAATACTACTGGAATAATAATTGCCCAATTTTTTGTAGCTTTTCCCTTTGCAGTGAAAGTCTTATATTCAACATTTAATTATATAGATCCAAGATATGAATTTGTGTCACGTAGTTTAGGATACAGTGAAATAGCTACTTTTTTTAATGTTACATTACCATTAGCCAAAAAAGGACTTTTTGCTAGTGGGATAATAGCTATTGCTCGTTGCATAGGAACATTTGCGTCTGTTCTCTTTGTTGGTGGAGGAATATTGATGAAAACTGAAACTTTGGCTGTTTCAATGTATTTAAATCTTTCAACTGGAGATATTGACATGTCAATAACAGCAGGGATTCTTTTGGTCATAATTTCTTTTATAGCAATAGCTGTTATGGAAAAATATGCAAAAGAAAGCTATAGTTCAAGTTTTTAAAAAAAATATTTATAAATCTTTCAAAAATAAAAATTATGATTAAAATAATGAAATACAAAACAATTGGTTTTGATTAGTAATGTATTTAGAAATTAAAAATTTATCTGTAGATTTAGGAGAATTTCATTTAAAAAATGTAAATTTAAATCTTAAAGAAGGAGAATATCTTGTATTGATTGGACCTACAGGATCAGGAAAATCTGTCTTGCTTGAAACAATTATTGGTTTTTATAAACCAATTAAAGGAACAATTAAGTTAAAAAATAAAATTATAAATGATATTCCTCCTGAAGATCGTGGTATCAGTATAGTATATCAAGATACTATTTTATTTCCTAATATGGATGTTTATGATAACATAGCTTATGGTGCCCAAAAAAAATTTTCAAAGAAAGAAGTAGCTAAAAAAATAAACGAAATAGCTAAAAAAATGAAAATTGACAATATTTTGCACAGGAATATTGACACATTGAGTGGAGGTGAAGCTCAAAGAACAAGCCTTGCTCGAGCACTTATTGTTGAGCCAAAGATGATTTTGATGGATGAGCCATTTAGTGCTTTAGATGTTGCCACACAGTCTAAATTAACATCCTTAATTAAAAACGTTTGCAAAGAATATAAAACTACATGTCTTCATGTTACTCATAACTTTAATGATGTTTGGAATTTAGCAGATAGAGTAGGTATTATGAAAGATGGGAACATACACCAATTGGGCAATACTTCCGAAGTTTTTTCTCGACCTGAAAGTAATTTTGTAGCTGACTTTGTGGGAGTTCAAAATATTTTTGAAGGAAAAATTACTGAAATAAGTCCAGAAGTAGCAAAAATAAAAATTGGTGATAAAACAACCATAAACAGTTCAGATATTAACTGTATCAATAAAATAAATAAAAAATACAAAGAGATTTTTAATGAAAAAAATGAATATATAAATAAGGAAATTAAAGTTTTAATAGCTATTCGACCAGAAAATATTATTTTTTCTAATGAAAAATTTGAATCTTCAGCAAGAAATCAAATGAAAGGAAAAATAACAGAAATCATTGAATCAGGCCCTACTGTTTTAGTAAATGTAGCTATTGAAGATCATATATTTAAAGGGCTTTTGACCAAAAGTTCAGCAGATATATTATCTGTGAAAAAAAATAAAGAAGTGTATATTAGTTTCAAATCATTGAATGTTAATATAATTAGTGATCATGAAAAATTTAATCATGCCACTATTAACTAATTTCAAAAATAACTATAATTCACATTTTTCTATTAAAATGACTGTTTTTTCATCTTTATTTTTCGGAATGTGAGTAACTTCTATTAAATCATCTTTTATTTCCTCAACATCAACTTCAACAGTAGATGTAAATGTATCTTCGGAAACATGAATTATGACTTTTAATCCTTCTTTACCATTATATTCAGATGTATCTATACTTAAAACTTCACCAGGAGTGAATACCCGATTATAAGAAAGTTCTAATATATCATGAGCATTCACATTTTTTTTAATATAGTCTATAGCTAAATCACAATCCATCTCTACTTCTTTTGTAATCATCATTTCCACCAACCAAAAATCAATATTGTTTATGTATCTATTTTTTTATATAATATCCTGAAAAGATAATTATTAATATATATAAAAGAAAGTTATAAGTCTTTTTTAATTAAATTAGACGATGTTCTATTAACAATTAGAAATTAGCTATTTAATCTTCAATGACAATGATAGTTTTTTTTTCATCAGTTATGTGGCAAATTTCCAGCAAATCATCTTTAATATCATTCAAATTAATTTCAACAACATCATTAACAAGTTCTCCATTTAAATGAAGAGAAATGATTATGAGTTCATCCCCAAATTCTTCCTCTACTTTAACATCCAAAACTTCTCCTGGTGCAAATATCCTATTATAAGATATTTCTAAAGTATCTTCTTCTTTTACATTCAATTTTACATAATTTAAAACTTCATCGGGATTTAGCACAATTTCTTCATTCATATTAACCACAATTTTTTGCTACTGAAGATTATTAGTTATAATATTAATTATTTTTTATTTTATAAAAAAATTTTATAAAAGAATAAAATTTCTTATATTCTTTTATATTTTTATCTTACTTAAGTTTATTAATAAGTAAAATAAAGATTATTAGTTATAACTTATATATTAAAACTAAAAACTAAAAAGTTATTATTTATAACTTACACAATTATAACAAAAAACTAAAAACTAAAAAGTTATTATTTATAACTTATCAAAAATACGAGAATAACTTAAAAGATTATACAAAAAACTGAAAACTAATAAATTATTAGTTATAACAAAAAACAATTTATCAAATGTATCTTGAAATATCAGGTAAAATAAAAAAAAGAATAAAAGAATAAAAAAAATAAAGGTTAAATCAGAGCAAATGCCTATTTTTCTCTGCAGATAACCAAATAGTTCCTTTACCGTTTCTTACAATATCTCCAGTGAATTTCACATATTTTCCTAGGAATGATTTTCCAGCGATAGTTGGATCTAAAACAATCTCATCCTGATTAAAACTTTCAAGGAATCTTGAAACAGAGCCATTGATAACAATATCTCCATTTAACATTTGCCCACCAGGTGACCTAGTTACATCGCCATCAATCCGAATAAGTCCTTTATTCATGTGAATACCGGCTAAAATATCACAATCTCCTTTAACATGGATTTCTCCACCAGATAAACATTCTCCTAATTGTTTTCCAGCATTACCATGAATAGTAATAATTCCTCCAGTCATACCTCTCCAATCACCAATGTAAGAAGCACCACAGAATTCTTTTACATTACCCATGATTTCTAGTTCTCCACCAGTCATTTCTCTGCCCGCATAGCTTTCAGCATCACCATTGATAAGAATACTGCCTCCAGACATTTCAGCACCACAGTGAAGATCCACGCTACTGTTTGTAACAATTTGACCATCAGTCATTTTACAACCAATATATTTAACTCTACCTAAATCCCCATTAAGAACCATTTTAACTTGAGCAGGAGATTCAGCTTCTCCTTCCACTTCAATATCAAAATAGTCAGAAAGTGGAAATCTAGAATTTCCAATAGGTACCATATATTTATCGAAATCTGATTTTTTCCAGTTAAAAACTTCATCAGGAATCAATTCATCGAATTCAAGCGCTATTGAAGAAATCTTCTTTTGATTAAAAGTTATAGTTTTCAAATTAAACACCTCTAGTTCTTACTTACCTGCTTGAACATTGACTTGTATTGGGTTAGGTACATAGTTATCAAAGACAGGGTAATTTTCGAATTTAACAGTGTAATATTTGTCAAATACTGGCATGATCTTTTTCATAAGTACATTTTCTTGTTCTTCTAACCCTTGAACATTTGTCCAAATAGTTTGGCTTTCTTTAGTAGAAACAACTTCACCATCTTTAACCAGGATTTGTCCATCTTTAACTGTTAAAGCTGCATTTCCAAATGCATGTTCAATAGCTTCATAATCATTAGATGGATCAATATTATTAGGGTTAATGTCATAAACAGCTATATCTGCTCTAGCTCCAACACCTAAATGACCTTTATCCGCAAATCCGTAAGCTCTTGCAGGAGCAGCTCTTGAGATAGTAGCTATTTCATTGAAATCATATTCACGATCTAATGTAGCTATTATAGATTTTCTTCCTACAGCTTTATGGACTTCTCCATTTTCAATCATTTCCACTCTGCGTTTATTACTCATTAACCAAGAGATAACTCTAGGATATCTTATGAATGGTCCTGCATTAGGACTGTCAGTGGTCAACATGATTTGCCATGGGTTTTCAACCATTAAGAACATTTCAAGTCCAATAGCCCATTGAACAGAATGTACACTGTTTCTTCCAGAATAAATAAATGGAACAATACCTGCTGCAGTTTCAAGTTCAATATCTTTATTAGCCCACTTAAGACCATTCAATTGGTGAAGATCAAATTCCATAGGAGCATCAGCAGTCATTGTAGTAGTTTCATCTAAAGTTATCTGACCAACATCACAAGTGACATAGTCATTATTATTAATGAATTTAGCTACATCTTCAGCACCAGATTCGAAATCTCTCCAGTTAGTACCAGCATAAGAGTGGTACTGGATGTGAGTCATGTGGACAGTTTGATCTCTTACAGGAGAATTTTTAGATACATCTTTTACAATATCCATACTTGATACAGTAGTTTCATAGTTACCAGGATGTCCTAAATCGTTTGGGTGAAGGTGTATTGAATGAGGAAGTCCTAATTTTTCATTAGCTTCAGCTAATGAATGAATAATATCACGAGAAGAAACATCAAAATAAGGAACAGGATCATCTATACCATGTACATTCATTCCCCAACCCCAAGCTTCACTACCACCAGGGTTTACTATTTTAACTCCATATCCCCTAGTAAGTTTTAACCATTTAGAAATAAAAGTAGCCAAATCATCAATATTGTTATCTTTTGCATATTCTAATACAAACCAGTTGTTACCAAACAATGACAATGCTCCAATATCAATATTAGGAGTTGCTATAATTTCTTCATGCGTGTGTTTTGCTTCTAAAGGAGGCATAGCTGCTTCAATAACAGTTCCATATCCCATTCTAGAATATCTGTAACCAGTTGCAGGACAATTCGGTATAGAAAATCCAGTTTCTGCACGAGTAACATCAGTCTTAGATTTAATTCCCCTTCTTGAATCTTCTGGTCTGTATAACCTTCCTACAACTAATTTTGGTCCTGCAATGTGAGAATGAGGATCAATACCAGCAGCCATGACAATTTTATCATTTGCATCTATTACCTTTGCATCAGAAGAAACATTGTCGACAATCTTGCCATCTTTAAACATAATGTCTTTCTTTTCCCCAGCAACATTATTAGTAGGATCATAAACAGTACCATTTTTAATTATGTATTCCATTATTTCACCTATTATTTACTAGCTATTCTTTCGCCTTTAATTTTTTGAACTCTATCATAAAGTTCTTTAATAATCCATTCGTCATCTCTACAGGTTTCAGGCTTATCAATAGCCTTTTTCATATATATTGGAACACCATCCATCCTATAACTAGTTCCTGCAACTTCTACGCCAACGAATGATCCTGGAAGAACAATATCAGCAAGTTCTGTAGAAGGCCCCCAATGAATATCAACTTGAATAACAGGAATATTAGCTAGATGTCTGTTAGCTCCTCCAGGGAAGTGAGCACCAGGATCAGCAGCAATTACCATGAAAACATCAACTTCTTCTCTTGTTAACAAATCAATAGTGTTTGTTTCACCATTCATGTATCTTGGATAACCTCTTGAAAAGTCAACACCATATGGGTATCCCATTTCAAATGACATGAAAATATTAAACCCATTAACATTAAAGTGTCCCCTCATAGGCACCAAATTCCATTTAGTATATTTGTTCAAATCTTGAATCAATCTAATTCCTGCATCGATATTTCTTTGTTTAGCTAATGAGTGAGTTAATCCTAAACCAAAGAAAAGACAACCATATTGAGTATTTTTCATTGCTTCAGCTAACTCGACGACAGTTTCTTTAGGAATTCCAGAAATCACTTCTTGTTTAAGTTCTTTACCTTTTATAGCAGCTCTTAAAGCAGTGTAAAACTCATAATCACCATTTGGTTCAAATCCTACCCATATATCAGACATTTTTGCAGTATCCGTATATCTTGGATCCATAGTAACAATAGTTCTGTCAAATCTACCTCTTTTTCTGAAGTATCCTCTTGGGAAAGCAGAATATCTTCCCATGTGCCTTGGGTGAGAATTCATTGCATTACTTCCAGTGTAAACAACCATATCTGCCCGGTTTTTAACTTCTCCTAATGTGTTGACAGGGTATCCTGAATTTTGAACAGCTTGAAGAGAAGGCCCATGACAAATAGTAGCTTGATTATCTAAAACTGCACCTACACTTTCTCCTAATTTAATACCTTGTTTCATGGTTTCAATTGATGTCTCACTCCACCCATAGAAAACAGGTCTTACAGCACCAGCAATGAGTTCTGCAGCTTTATCTAATGCAGTATCCCAGTCAGTCTCAACAAGATTCCCTTCTTCATTACGAATCATAGGTACTAATAGTCTTTGGTCCATATCTTCCATAATTTTACTTGCACCTAAACGACATGCATGTCTTACACCAACAACATGCTCATCTTTAATTAGATAGGTTAAATCATCACAATTACAACCACAGAAAGCACAAGTACAATTTTCGACTATTCTATCATAATCTCTAATTGGTTCTTCATATGCCATATTTATATCTCCTATTTATTCTTCTGGCTTAGTTATGCCCACATTAACCTTTTTATCAGTTAAACAATTAATAGTTTTTTCAGCATCTTTGTCATACTTCATATAAACTTTTGCCATCAGATCTGCCATGAGTAATGGTTCTTCATCAGTTTTTTCGATGGTTGCATCCACACCTTTGTAAGTTGGGTCACAACAGCAGTAAGTATCTGGACTTACAACAGTATTTGCCCATGGTCCTTTACAAATGAAAATTTGACCTTCATGAGGAGCATCTCTTGAATGAGCTGTGAAAACTACTACTTCTCCCCAGTCAGTTTTTACTATAGCAGTATCCCAATTTTTTACATCCAATCTCGCCATATCTCGTGGATCCATGTATGCAGTACCTGATACACGCCGATATTCATCTTTTAAAGTAGAACCTCTTTTTTTACATGCTCCTTGATAAATATCAGATCCAGTATTTAAAATAACTTCAAGTTTATCCCTTTTAGTTGCCAAAGGCTCATCAAATTTTACTACATTTGGAACAGCTGGTTTGTCAATATATGTCATAAACTAACACCTTCCTTATTCTAAAAATATGGCATCAACTGGGCAAAACATTTGACATGTTCCACACTTTTCACACTTATCTTCACTAAAAAGCTTAATAACACCATTTTCAACCATCATTATTACATCTTCTGTTCTAGACCCATGCCCTCCAGCTACGTCTTCACTAATTGAAACGTTTACTGGACATGCAACTACACATACACCACATCCAAGGCAGTTATCTTGTATTACATTAAGTTCCATATAATCACCAAATCAATAATTATAACTATATTAATTTTTTAAAGCCTCAAATTTCTCTATCCAAGATTTGGATTTTGTAGGAGTATAATCAACATCAGTAATCTGAACATCTATAGCATCAACAGGACATGCTCGTTCACATGCACCACAATGTATACAATATTCTTCTTGTTTCTCTATATTATCAACAACAGTAGCTGGTCCAGGGAATTTAGGGAATACTAAAGCATTACACGGACATACATCAATACAAGTACCACAAACAGTACATTTGTCTTGATCAACGTCTAAAGTACCTTCAAACTGTTTTTTAACTGTAGCTGCATCAACTGGGCAAATTTCTTCACACCAACCACATTTTACACATAATTCATCATCAATAAATGAACTACCAGTAGTTACTGCATCTTCTAAGTTAATATCATAATCTCCATAAGAGCAACTCCTACAAGCAGCCATGATTGCAGTTACAGGACAAGATTTCTTACAAATCAAACAATATACACATTTATCTTTATCAATTACTGTGCTTTCCTCTCCAGGAGTTTTATTTACAACGATAGCATCAGCTGGGCACATTTCGTCACATATTCCACAGTGAACACACACATCCCCATCTACTTCTATTTCACCAGTAACTAATTTAGGTCTTTCAGGTAAAAATCTAGCTATAGTAACAGCATCTCTAGGACAAGCAACTTCACACCTTTGACAATAAATACAAGTATCATCGTCAATTTCAGCAGATGAAATATAACTAGGATAAGTAGGAACTTCAGAAATATTCACATTGTCTATAGTGAAATCTAAAGCATCCACAGGACATACTCCACTACACATACCACAGAGAACACACTCATCTTCATCAATGTCTATTTTAGATATGTCTACTTCATGTCTTACAATAGGACCAATATCTGCTACTGTGATAGCTTCTACTGGGCATGTTCTTTCGCATATCCCACAGCCAATACAAATATGATCTTTGAAAGATAAGTTTCTTATTTTTTCTGTTGATCTTTTAATGTCAAAGCCTTCATCTTTAACTTCTTTCGAATTCACGATCATTATTTACCTCCAAAATTTTTATAGAATTTGTTGGGCATCCTTCTTCACATAAAAGACAACCACAACAGCATATGGAGTTTATATGAGCTTTCAAGGAGTCTAAATTAACTGCCTTCATCAAGCACAAATCTACACACAATCCACAGCCAATACAAGAATCCGCAATTTCACCATTATATTCTCCATTTTTACAAATTGAAACAATTTTACGAGTTTTTTGCGCATCTTTAAATAAGTAATGTGTCATTATTAAAAAATCTTTTGGACACAAATTTGTTATGGTCTTAGCTACATCAATTGAATGCCAAGATAAGTTTCTACCATTTAAATAGTGAGAAACAGTTGAACGATCAATTTCAAGCTCATTTGCAATCATTTGCTGATTAAAACCTCTTTTTTTCAGCTCTATTGCAGCTAAGTATTTAAGACCAGAAGCAATATGAGTTGGCATGTTCTTTCACCATGTGTAATATATACACATATGATTCCTATTAATATAAAGATAACTAATAAAAAAAAATAGAAATGTTTATATATAGATGTGTAGTTTAAACACCATAACCATATCATAAAAATTAGGTATGATTAATTCAATAAAGTTCTAAAGAAATAAAATTTTTAAAACATTGAATTAATTGATTATAATTAAGTTATTTAGATTAATAAATATATCTAATATATTAATCTACATCTAATTAATATTACTTTAAAAAATCATTTAAAAAGATTTTGTTATTATAAAAAAAGAATAATTTCATTTTTACTATAATTTTTTACTATAATTATTATTAAGTGATTAATGTTAAAATTAAGAATCAATTTAAAAAATTTTTGTATTATCAATATAAAAAGGTTCACGATTGTTGATTCCTTTTAAAAATATTTTTTCAAGTTTTTTTTTAGAAAATCCTTGTCTCAAAGGTCCAATTAGATCAATCAAATTATCATTTCTTAATAAGCAAGGTTTAATTTTACCTTCAGGAGTTATTCTAAGACGAGTACAATTTTCACAAAATTTTGTATTATCCATTGGACGTACTACCTCAATTTCACCATCATCAATAAAATATTTTTTTCTATTTTGCATGAATTCTCTTATTTTAATATCAGTAGCTATTTTTTCTAAATCCTTTTCAAGTGCTCCCATGTCAAAATGATATTCTTCAGAAAAAGAATTATCATCACAGTTTTCGGATTTCATGAGTTCAATTAGCTGAAGTATTAAGCCATTTTTTTTAGAAAATTTAAACATATCCATGACTTCATTTTCATTAATCCCCTTCATAAGAACCATGTTTATTTTTACAGGATGTAGACCTACATCAACAGCTTTTAAAATCCCTTCTTTAGCTTCATTTAAATAATTTTTTGATGTGATATTTTCATAAGTTTTAGGGTTTAAAGTATCAAAGCTTACATTGATTCGATTTAATCCAACATTAAAAAGGTTTTCTGCATATTTCTTAAGAAGAATTCCATTTGTAGTTATTGAAATATCTTTAAAAGAAAGTGATGAAGTTTTTTCAATTATTTCCACAATATCTTCCCTTATAAGAGGTTCTCCACCTGAAAAACGAATTTTTTCAACTCCAATATTTTTAGCTATGTTTAGAACTTTAAAGATTTCATCTGGAGTCATTTCTTCGTTTGAAGGTGTCATGCCATCATGATGACAATATAAACAATTGATATTGCATCTGTTGGTTATAGACAATCTAAGTGAAATGATTGGGCGATTAAATCTATCTTCAATTTTCTTCATTTAACATCACAATCTTTCAGGATCTATTTAATAATAGAATTAATAATAAAAAAATGAAATAAAAATAATAATAGCTATTATTTATTATTTTTGTCATTTATAATAAGTTCAATTTTTTCAAAACCATTATTTTTATTGATTCCATATTCTTTGGTTTTTAGTGATTTTAGCATTCCAATAATACTATGTTTTATAAAATTATTTACAAAATAATTTAAACCTATAACTTTTTCATTAATAGAAAGATAAACATCTGTATCCTCGGAATCATAATTTATTTCATTGTTAACAATAGCTTTTCCAATAGATTCTCCATCAATATAATCACATTCATTAGTATATAATGTATCAATTATATCATAGCTATTTTTTTCTATAATATCAACTAAAGATTTAACTTCATTTCCATCAATATTAAAAGCATCGACAGTTTTTAAAGTAAATTCATCTTCTAATTCTCTAGAAGTTGATATTTTACTATATTTATAATTTTTAAAACCTTCAACCACTACAAAATCAGGTTCTTCAATGACTTTTATGAGAAATAATATTCTCTCAAGAGGTAAATCATTAGCTATATTAAAGAATGTTCTATCTCCAGCTCCTACTACCATATCAGAACCAGCTTCCTTATGTTTCCAAGTATCAGTATCTTTCCTATCCATTTCCATTTTATGATGAGAATGTTTAATAGTAGCTACTTTAAAATCTCTTTTTTTTAGTTCTTGAATGATTTTTACAGTTAACAAAGTTTTTCCTGTGTTTTTTTTCCCTACAACAGAAACTATTCTAATGATAACACTTCCAAATATTGATATAAGTTTTGTAATGAGAATTAGGTATTTGTTGATCATAACCCATAAAATTTAGCTATAATATACGGTTTAATTAAATAAAAACAATTTAAATACCAAATCATAAATCATTTTAATTATATTTTTTTATTATGATTATGAAACTATTAAAAATATAGGGTGTTAAATTTTTATAAACAATCAAGCATATGCCTCATCATCTGAACTTAAGTTTGTACTATCAATCCAGCAAAAGTACATTTACATATAATAATCTAACAAATTGGAAAATCATTTCTAAATTTTACATCATTATTCAATTAAATCTAACATAGTGATTAAGCAATAAAATATGCAAGTTTTTACATTTTACTATATTTTAAATTTTTATTGACTGTTTTATTTTAATTTTAGCTAATTTTCATTTTCTTTAACTATATCAATATCTATAAATATTAAGTCAGTCAATATATACTTAAGGTTTTCATGTCTTGAATAGTATTTTCATATTAACTTCAATATAGTATATGAAAATACTTTTATCTAAATTTTACAGTTAAAAAAACCTTTTAATTTTATAATCAATTACCATGAACTTGTATTTATTGAATAATGCTTGAATCATCTTAAAAATATGTGAATCAAGACTTTAACAGGTTCCATTTTTTTTTAAGTTCTAACATCCCATAAGTAAATTTGTGGAAATATATAATGAAGTTTTAAAAAAATAGTGCTTTATACTATTTTATTCTTAAATCACCAAAATACAAGCATAGTATCTACTACATAAAAAGGACTGATTTGATTGAAGAATGTTTTAGACCATAATACAACAGATGATTATGAGTTAGAAAATGATACTGACAGGACTAAAATACTTGTAAAATATAAAGGTAAAGATAAAAAAGTCATAATACCCGACGAATTAAATATTACAATAATTAAAAATGGTGCTTTCGAAAAAAAATCTAATATTTTTGAAGTCAAATCAAACACTGTAAAAAAAATTAGGGATTATGCATTTAGAGATTGTTCTGTTTTGACAACTGTAGATTTTCCAAATGCTAAAAAAATTGGAATCAGTGCATTTTCTGGTTGCTCTAATTTAAAAACTATTAATTTTCCTAAAGTTAAAACAATTGAAGAAAGTGCATTTCTGGTTTGCTCTAATTTAAAAACTGCAAATTTTCCTAAAGTTAAAACAATGGGAATTGACGTATTTCATGGCTGCTCTAATTTAAAAACTGCTAATTTTCCCAAAGTAAGAGCAATTGAAAACATAGCTTTCTGGGACTGCCCTAATTTAACAAATGTTAATTTCCCTAAAGTAAAAACAATCGGATATTCTGCATTTTCAGATTGTTCTCACTTAAAAGACGTGGATTTTCCTAATGTTGAAAAAATAGTGGACAATGCATTTAGAGGTTGTTATAACTTAACAACAGTAAATTTTCCTAAAGTAAGAAAAATTGGAAGGAATGCATTTTTTAATTGTGAAAAATTATCAGATTTCTTTGGCAACCCACATATCATATCCATAGGAGCCAACGCATTTGCAAAAGGTTCACCCAATACCCCTGTTCTCTCTTTAGACATGGGGAAAAATTTAGGCTTTGAAGCTGTGAAAACTGCTGCTGATGGTAAGTATCATTATAAACATGTGAAAACTACTAATTACCATGATGTTCGTGAAACTGCCGTTAAAGAGATTAATGATGAGTTTGTATTAGCATGTATAGCTAAATACAATGATGATTTGTATGTTCGTGAAGTTGCTGTTGAAAAAATCACTGCTGAGGAAATATTAATAGACATAGCTCAAAATGCTGATTATTTTAGTGTTCGTCGTGCTGCGGTTGAAAAAATCAATGATGAAGCAATACTAATAAACATAGCACAAAAAGATATAGATGAAGATGTTCGCTTTGCCGCGGTTGAAAAAATCAATGATGAAACTACACTAATAAACATAGCACAAAAAGATATAGATGAGCATGTTCGTGCCAGTGCTGTTAAAAAAATCAATGATGAGGCTACACTAATAAATATTGTCAAAAATGACAATAATGAGTATGTTCGTTATATTGCAGTTGAAAAGATTAGTGATGAATCCATTTTATTAGATATTGGAAAAAATGATGCTCATTGGTCTGTTCGTCGTGCTGCTTTTAAAAAAACCAAACCTTTCACAAGTTAGATTTTTTTAATTTTTCTAATGGTTATATTTATCAATTCTTAATCAATCCTATATGAATACATAAACTCATTAATATTTTATAATTATTTTTCTACTTGATTATTATAGCGTATAAAATAGAAAATAAATAATAATCCAAAAAACATCATAAATTGAATGAATTAAATGGGGAATAGTAATGGAACTAACAAAAACAGTTAATGCAATTAATTTAACAGATGGAAAAACTGAAAAAGTTTCTGAAAAAGTTGTTTCTGATTATAATGTGAAGTTATTAATAAATAACCACTTTAGTCGGAATTTTTCTACCATTCCAGATTCTTTAGAAGAGTTTGCTACAGGATACATTTTAGGAGAAGGATTAGTAGCTAATGCTAAAGATATAAAAAAGATTGAGATTGATGAATTAACTATTAAAGTAACTATTGATCCAAAAAACTTAAAAAATGATGAAGAATTAGTCCTTGTTTCAGATAGTTCTGGAGGATGGAGATCAAAAATTGATCTTATCAATAAAGTAGAATCAGATTTAGCTATTGATAAAGATGACTTAATAAACAATATGGAAAAATTAAGAAAAAATGCTTTTATTTGGCAAGAAACTGGGGGAACACATGTAGCTGCAATCATAAACAAAAACAAGTTCATAGTAAAAGAAGATGTTAGTCGGCATGTTGCTGTTGATAAAGTAATTGGAGCAGGGGCTTTAGAAAAATTTGATTTCAGTCAGTCATACATCATTTACAGTGGGAGAATGCCTGCAGATATGTTAATAAAAGTAGCTAGAGTAGGAATTCCTATACTTGCTTCAAATGCAGCTCCAAGTTTTTCAGGATACACTGTAGCTAATAAAGCAAATATTACAATGGTTGGGTTTGTAAGAGAAAATAGGTTCAATATATACACAAATCCAGATAGAATTATAATTTAAGCACCAAAAAAATCAATACTTCCCAGATAAAAATATATAGTTTATTACATATATTATTAATTAATCTATATTTATTAATTAATCAAAGTTTATATGTGTTTTTATGGATAAAAAACAGTTAGCTATTAATTTTGCAAGAAGTTTGAAAGATCCTAAAATAGAAAAAATCATTTTATTTGGGTCTGTTGCTCGTGGAGAGGACAAAGAAGATTCAGACATAGATTTATTAATCATCACAAATAGTGACAATATTAAAGATCTGAAAGAGGAAATTTCTAATAAAGCATGGGATCTTCTTCTTGCAACAGGAGAATATATTTCATTAATAATTAGATCCAAGTCATATTATGAAAAAAATAAAAATTTTTCTTTTTTATCCAATGTAAATGAAGATGGTGTTGTAATTGGATGAAGAAGCTCATTTATATTTTAACAAGGCATTAGAATCTATTGAAGAATCAAAATTATCATTAAAGAATGGGAGATATAACTTATCTATAAATCGCTCTTATTATGCAGTTTTTTATGCTGCAAAAGCTTTGCTGATTAAAAAAGGAATTAAAACTAAAAAACATGCTGGAACTATACATAAATTGGTTTAGAATATGTCGTTAATGGGAATTTTGATAGTGAAATAGCTAAAATCTTAAAAGATCTTGAAAATGATAGAACCAATGCAGATTATGATATCCATATAATTTTTTCAAACGAAGATGCAATAGCTGATTTAAACAATGCTGAAGCTTTCATCAAAACATGTAGCAAATTTTTATAATAAAAAAAATTTTATTTATAGTAATGGGCAAAATGTTTAAAAATAATAACTTTTATCATAATCATTATTTTCATATATAACTTAGTGATATTTATTATTTTTTATATTAAATAAAATATTTTTCCTTATTTAAATTATTA
>JAITUQ010000025.1 GCA_031286225.1 Candidatus Methanorudis spinitermitis | reverse complement strand
AAAATTTATTAAAATTTATTAAAATTTATTAAAATTTATTAAAATTTATTAAAATTTATTAAAATTTATTAAAATTTATTAAAATTTATTAAAATTTATTAAAATTTATTAAATGAGCCAATTTTGATTATTATTATATTTATCTTTATATTTTTTTAAAACAAAATATAAAACTAAGTTAATTATTTAAATGTTTCAATTTATTAAACTAAATCCCTAACTAAACTTTATTAAAAGTTTTTTTAAAATAAAAGTAAAATATACTTTTATTTTAAAATGTTGATTTGTTTAAAAAAATAAAAACATTGATATAAATCTAAAATTTATTTTATTATAATATTATTTATCAAAGTGTAATCTCATTATTTATAGTTACATCTATATAAATATTTGTAATTATTGAGATTTTGTCCAATATTGTTAAAAAATTTGTTAAAAAAGGAAAATAAATGATAAATAAAAATTTATAAAATCGAAGACTTTCTAATATTATAAAATCAGAAATTTTACAAAGTTCAGAAAAACAAAGTTTTTCTAACATTCTAAAGTCAAAGATTTTAGAAGATTTAAAAAATCAATGATTTTGGAAAGTAAAAAATAGCTATAAAAAATAAAAAAGGGAAAAAAATTAAAATTAATTAAAAATTAGTAAAAAAATATGAAATATAGTCTATTACCAAAGGTTTGCTACAGATGGTTTAATTTTGAAAATATTTAATAGTTATAAATATTCTTTAAATTTAAATTAAAGGATTTTTAGAAGTTTTTAAAAAATCATGAAAATTATCATTTCTTGCGATTTTTCAGTAATTATACTATATTATAAAATTAATTAAAATTCTAAAACACCAAAATTTTGACAGATTCATTAATAAAAAAATGAGAAATGATGTGAAATTACATCATTGGAGGCATTCCACCCATTCCTCCCATACCACCAGGTACTGGAGGCATTCCACTATCATCTAAAGAATCATCTTTATCAACAGCTTGTAATGCACCACTAGCTGCAATCATATCATCAATACGAAGAATCATTTCAGTAGCTTCTTGAGCAGAATCAATTGCATGTTTTTTAACTCTTTGAGGTTCAATAACGCCTTTAAGTTCCATGTCTACTACTTCTCCTTCAAAAACATCAAGACCCATTGAAGAAGACTGTTCATGAGAGGCCCTAAGATTAACTAAAATATCAATACTATCAAGACCAGCATTTTCAGCTAATGTTTTTGGAACAATTTCTAAAGCTTCAGCAAATGCATTAACTGACAATTGTTCTCTTCCACTAATAGTTTCTGCATATTCTTTAAGTTGTTTAGCCATTTCTACCTCAGGTGCTCCTCCACCAAATACTACTTTTCCATCTTCTAAAGTAGCTGCAACAACACCCATTGCATCTTCCATTGCTCTTTCAATTTCTGATGTAATATATCTTGTACTTCCTCTCAATATTATAGAAACAGCTTTAGGATCCTTGCATTTTTCAATAAAAATCATTAATTGATCAAAAACTTTCTTTTCATAAACAATTCCAGCTTCACCTAAATCATCCCTAGATAAATCGTTAACATTAGTGATTATATTAGCTCCAGTAGCTTTCTTAATCCTATTCATATCGGATTTTTTAGTTCTTTTAACAGCTAAAATTCCAGCACGTGAGAGATAATGCATAGCCATGTCATCAATTCCCTTTTGACAGAATAAAACATTAGCTCCAGAATCCACAATCTTATCAATCATTTCTTGAATCATTTGCTCTTCATTATCAAGGAAAGCTTGCATTTGAGCAGGATTAGTTAAATTGATTTTTGCATCAGTTTCTAAATCTTTAATTTCTAAAGGATATTTTAATAAAGCTATGTTAGCATTTTCAATTTTTTTAGGCATATTAGGATCAGCTCTGCCTTTATCAACAAGAACACCATCAATGATTTCAGATTCATTAACAGATGAACCAGATATTCTTTGAATGTTAATACTTTTTTTATCAACTTTTCCTTCTTCTTCAACTTTCAAAACAGCATCTATAAGGATTTTAGCTAATGGTTCTTTAGCTTTTTCTGAACCTTTACCAGTCATAGCTGTCATAGCTACTTTCATCAAAGTATCTTCATCCTTTGCATCTAAAGAAATATCATCTAAAATTTCATGAATTTTAGCTACTGCATTTCTGTAACCAAGGATTATGGTTGTTGGATGAATTCCATCTTCTAATAATTCTTCAGCTTTCTTCAATAATTCTCCAGCAATGATTACTGCAGTTGTGGTTCCATCTCCAACTACACTTTCCTGATTTTTAGCTATTTCTACAAGCATTTTAGCTGCTGGGTGAGCTATATCCATTTCTCTAAGTATAGTTACACCATCATTTGTAATAACTACATCTCCCATACTATCAACTAACATCTTATCCATTCCTTTTGGACCAAGAGTAGTTCTTATAGTTTCAGCTAATATTTTTCCAGCGATTATATTCATTCTTTGAGCATCTTTTCCCATAAAACGATCTGTACCTTCAGGTAAGATAAAAATCGGTTGACTACCATCAAACTGTGCCATAATATTCACCTAAATAAAAATATTTAATTTAATAAATTATATTATTTAATAATCAAAAACCATAATACTTCTTATCATAAAATAAATTATCTAATACTCAAAAGCCATAATAATACTTCTTATATTAAATTTAGTTTTTATAATAATCAAAAACCATCGAATAAAAATTCATATAAATAAATAATTTTTTTGTATTATTCTAATTTTATTATTATTCTTATATATTAAGATTTAAATGATTTAAAAGAATCTATTTTTAAAAATTAAAAATACTCATCATTTTAAAAAAAAAAAGATAATTTAATTTTTAAATCTTAGAAATAATAAAAAAATAATAATATAAAAAACATTATTGTTCATCATATAAAAATTTAATGAATATTTACAAATATCTAAAATTCTATCATGATTTTATTATTAGTGTAAATTTTTATTTCTAATGAGAATTTTTATAAAGTGTAAATTTTTTACTACAAGTATAAATTCAAAAAAATAAAATTGATGAAAAAAAATACAATTTAATATTTTCATGAAATAAATCTAACAAATACAATTAATTATTAAATGCAAATTAAAAAGTGCTAAGCCCACATGGTAATCATAGAGATAATTCATTGAAAAATACTAATTTATATACTATTTAAAGAATAAATAGCTCAGGATGAAAAAGTTAATTATAGAAAAAATATCATGAAAAATAAAAAATCAATTAATTATTTTTTTAGTAATTTCCTTAATCGCTTTTAAATTCACATTCATAATTTCTTCAATTGATAAAGCTGGATGAAATACAGCTAAATCTAAATATCCTTTTAAAACTGAATGAATAAATATGGTTAATGATTTAACATCCCAACCTTCTTTTATTTCATTGTTTTCTATAGCTTCTTCAACTAACTTTTGGTAAAAATTGAATGAATCAGCGTGTAATTTATAAAATAATGGTCTAGTTTCAGGATGTTGATGAAAAATACTTGAAAACAATCCAAAATATCTTCTGTAATTAAGTTCTGATAAAGTGGAACTATGGTAAGGATTTAATTCTTTTTTGTTAAAGCCAAGTAAGTAACAGAAGATACTCTCAATTTTCTCAATGAAAGGATCATTAGACTTTATTACCGTTTCTCTATATTTATTAAAATTATCTACAAGATAGACATTTATCATGTGAAATAAAATTTCATCTTTATCTTTAAAATGATAATATATTGAACCAGCAGAGAATCCTGATACTTCTTGGATTTTTTTTATAGATACATTATTAAATCCATTTTTTAGAGCTAATAAAAATGCGGCTTCAATTATTATTTCCTTATTGTTCTTCTTCATGATATGACACCCAAGTATCATGCAATAGCATATAGTTTAAATGTACAGGATAATATAAAACATTGTATAAATTGTTTGGTAAATATTACTACAAATACATACTTATTAGTACATATAAATTTATCTTAAAACGAACATTCGATAAATAATAAAATAATAGTAATATCTATAAAAAACTTCTTTTTAATAACTCAGTATATTTTTCAATAAACATCTAATCAAAAGAAATATATTCTAAACAATAGCTATTTTTTGTTTGACTTTTCCAAATTCTCTATTCAAATACTAATTTTTTGAAAATCATTATTTTTATAGTTAATCAACTTAAAATATATTAAATAAATTTAAACTACTATATAAGCATTGATTAAGATTTAAATCAACGAACAATTAAATTAACATATCTTTACAAAATTCACAAAATTATAGTCAACTGTCAATTGTGTGAAATTATACATTATATCTTATAAATTTAATTAACATTATACATATTACAATATTAACTATAATAAAATTTATAAAAAAAATAAAAAAGAATGAAAAATAGTGACAAAATTTTAATTAGACAATTTTCAATGATAAAAATATATGAATTAATTAGAATAATTTAAAATTTATAAAAAAGTATAGTTAGATTTTAAATATTTAAGAAAAATAGAAAATATTATATATAATTTAATTATATAGAAATATTCAACCTAAGTTGTTTGCATCTATAAATGGTTAGGAGGTTGAAAATGATGAAATTTATGCAGACTTATATATTTTCTATTCTTTTGTTCGTGACATTATTATTATCTTTATCTTGTGTTAATAGTGCAGAAATAACTGTTACTAGCACTTATACTACAAGTGAGATACAAAACATTATATCATCTACAAATAATGATATAATCTTTGAAGGAGAATTCAATAATCTATCCACTCTTAATATTAACAGAAATATAATAATTTCAGGAAAGAATGCCACAATTTTAAGAAACACATCAAACCCTAACAATGTTTTATTCAATATTACAAGTTCTAATGTAACTATTGAAAATTTAACAATTAGAGGGTATAATGGAGCTATATATTCAAATACCAGCTATATTTTAATACAAAATAATCAGATAATAGCTAATGGAATAGGAATAAACATAACAACAAACTACAATGATTTAAATAATTCTGTGATAAAAAACAATAATATAACAACTACTGGAGCTAATTCCTATGGAGTTTATTTACGCTCAAATAATGGTGCTTTAAATAATAATATTATTTTAGGTAATAATATTACAACTAGTGCTCATGGAGTTTACTTACACTCATTAAATGGTAGCTCAGGAATTACTAATAGTGCTTTAGAAAATAACATTATTATTTGCAATAATATTAATGTTGCAGGATCTAGTCATTATGGAATTTATGTATATGGAGATCATATTAATGTGAAAAATAATAATATTTCTAATAATACCATTGAAACAAGTGGAACTAGTAATGGTCGTGGCATCTCTTTAATAATATATGCAGGTGTTGGGATTAATAATAGTATTTCTTCTAATAATATTAGCACAATTGGAAGCAGTAGTTATGGAATTTATTTATATACCTTTGATCATGAGATGAATAACACTAATATTTGGAGTAATAATATTAATGTTAGAAGCACAGCTATTCTTGTAGGCGCAGGTACTAACTCTTATGCCAACATTAATAATTTGAATATTTCTTATAATCGTATATTAACAAATAGTCTTTTCATAAACTTAACAGAACATGGTTCTAATAAAGGAACTAATAATACTGCTTCTGCTAACTGGTTTGGAAATAATACTCCAGATATGGCAAGGTTCTTAAATATTAATGTGCTTAGTTACTATGTAGTTAATGCTAGCCCATATAAAAATACTGGAATAGTTGGTGAAGATTGGCTTATCAACTACACTTTTTACCTTAACAATACTCATGACATGGGTGAGTATGATAAGCTACCTTTTTTCAAGGCACGATTATTAAATATGTCTAATGAGCAAATAGGGGATAAAATAGCTTATTTAACTGAATTATGGAATATGACTATTAAATATCCACGAACAGAAGAATTTACTATTGTGTTAGATTATGAAAACATTATTTTAGATGTGGTTTTTAGTTCTGATAAAGGTAACACTATTTTAAGTATGGGTATTGATGGTGAATTGAATATAAATAAAACTGTTACTATTAATACTGTTTTAAAAAATATTCAAGGACAAACTTTAGCTAATAAAAATATTACTTTTTTAGTCAATGGACAAGTTATTGAAAGTAAGATTAGTGACTCTGATGGTAAAGTATCCTTTTATTATACATTTAACAGTAGTGGAATCTACACTTTCCAAGTAATTTTTGATGGTGATGATGATTATGATGGTTCAAATAATTTTACAGGACTGGCAATTCCTAAAATAGACACTTTCCTTAATTTAGCTACTGAAGGAGACATTGGAATTAACAAAACCATTAAACTTGTAGCTACACTATCTCACCAAACCCCAATAGCAGGAAAATGGATAATATTTAAACTCAATAACGAAATTATTGGAAAAAATATAACCAATACAAATGGAGAAGCTTACTATCACTACACACCCAACAATCCCGAAATCTACAACTTCCAAGCAATTTTTGAAGAAGATGATGAATACAATGGTTCAAATAACTCAATAATACTGACAATTCCTAAATCAGTAATTCCTGAATTAGAGATTCCTGAATTAGAGATTCCTGAATTATCAGTTCCTAAAATAAATACTTTCCTTAACTTAGCTACTGAAGGAGACATTGGAATTAACAAAACCATTAAACTTGTAGCTACACTATCTCACCAAAGCCTAATAGCAGGAAAATGGATAATATTTAAACTCAATAACGAAATTATTGGAAAAAACATAACCAATACAAACGGAGAAGCTTACTACCACTACACCCTCAACAATCCCGAAATCTACAACTTCCAAGCAATTTTTGAAGAAGATGATGAATACAATGGTTCAAATAACTCAATAATACTGACAATTCCTAAATTAACAGTCCCTCAAAAAAATGAATCAATTATCCCTGAACCTGAAGCAAACATCACACCAGACCTTAAACCAAACAATATCGATGCGAAAAATAAAAGTATTAACAATCAAGATAAAAACATACCAATGAAAAACACAGGAATACCAATAATAAACATCTTATTATTGTTGTTAATGAATTTAGGGTTAATTATAAGTAAAAAATATAAATTTTAAGAAATATTTAATTTTTTATTTCTTATTCTTTTTTTCTTTTTTAAATATTTTTTCTAGCTTTAAAAGCTAAAATCTTTAAATTAAATAAATATTTTTTTAATTTTACAAATATTATAGTTTTAGAAATAAATTTTCTAAACAATCATTATTTTAAATATTAATATAAATTTTTTATTTTATAATTAAGTTTATAATAGTTATATATTTAATAATAAAGATTTTATAGTCAAAATTCATTAAATTAAACAAAAAAATTGTCGAATTATTTAAAACTTTGCAAAATCTTTGCAAAATCTTCGATTTTGCAATGTTAGAAAAACTTCGTTTTTCTAAGCTTCGATTTTACAATGTTAGAAAATCCTTTGGATTTTCTAAACTAAATAAAATTTAGATAGTTCATTAATTACAAAATTTTTGTCAATGCCTATAATAAAATAAGATAAACTATTAGTTGAAAATTTTTGTCAAGACTATAACTTAGATATATATTTCAAAATTTCATCTAGAATATTATTTTCATCTACTAGTTTATCAAAGATTGAATTGCCCCATTTACTACTTACTTTTGTATTATTAGCTCCACTCATTTTTGAATTTGAAAGACCAGTTAGAGTTGTAACGAATTCATCAACCTCTTGAATATTTTCCATTGTTGCTTTGGTTTCTTTTTCATGGTAATGTCTAGCATCTGTATTACGATACCTATAGTAGATGTAAGCAAAATATATAAACCCTGCAAGAGCAAAAATCCAAGCATACCAAGAATAGTCATTATCATATAAAGATAAAAATAAAAACAAAGATATAACAATTCCTACTAGTTCTATTATTGCTGAAACACCAAATAACTTTGGCATATGTATTGGTATACTTCCCATTGTTTCTTTTGTTCTAGCATTTACTGCAACATAATGCAAAAGTTTTTTTCCATTATTTTTAACCTGTTGATAGCTATATAGCCATACAGGTAAATATGCAGCTTCCCATTGTTGCCCTTTAATATTTAATTGTTCATCTGCCCACTTTACACCCCTATCATATTGTATTAAAGTTTCGTTAGCTTTAAATCTTGCAATGTCTTTTGCCTGATTATTTACTATATTTTTTAATTGTTCAATATTTATATCACGTTTTTCTGATGTGTAACCTTTTAAATAATTAGCATTCCATTTAGCACCATTTTCAGTATCAAAGGGCATTATAGAATTTATAATGTTATTTGTTTTATCATGCATATTATTTAGTTTGTCTGAACTTGATTCGATTGTTAAATCATCTATAAGTAAATCAAATTCACGTTCAACATTGTATAAATTTGCATCATAATATGTTTTTTCATTATCTCCAACTTTACGAGTATATCTTCTAACTTCATGTTCTCCTTGTCCTGATAATTTTGAGTGAGCATTAATATCAATAACCATATAAGGTAAGTAAACACCCATAACATTTTGCGTTGTGAATTCTCGTTTGAATTTTGGATGTGCAAAAAATTGCCTATTTCCTACAAATTTTTCAATTTCTGCTTTGGCATCTTCCTTTTTCAATTTAAATGGCAATACCATATCTGGTACACTTCCATTTGGGATTTGTTGATTAACAGATAATGTATTTCTACACCAATGGCATCTTGCTTGAGTGGTTTCACTTGTGTCAACTATTACCTCAGCTCCACAACTACTACATTTTAAAGTCAATACATCTTCTACATCTGCAATGATATCTTGAGCTCCTGAAGCTATTAATTCACCTTCCAATTTATGTAAATCTGTTTCTATTCCACTAACTTTTTCTGGCTCAAATTCATGTCTACAAAAGTTACATCTTAATTTTCCAGTGCCAGAATTAAGTGAAATATCTGTTGACCCACATTTAGGGCATTTAGTTTGTCCATCTTTAGCATCTTTATCTGTTTGAACAATCTTAGCTTCATTAGTAGAATTATCTACATTATTATCACTTGGATTTTCAAAATTATTCACATCTTCTTGCATAGACTATCATCCCAGAATCTTAGATTTTTCCCTATCAAATTCTTCTTGAGATATAATTCCCTCATCAAGTAATTTTTTAAGTTTTAATAATTTATCATATGGATCTTCTTCTTTAAATTCTGGTACTTGTGGTTCGGTTCCTTGTTGCTGCTGTGGCTGTTGTTGAATATTTTGTGATTGAGAGGTTTCTCCATTTTGTTGAGAAGCATTCATCACACCACCAGCTGCGTTCATTCCCATTCCCATAAACGCCATTGCTGCTCCACCACCACTTTCTCCCGCTGATTCCATACCGCGTGCTACTGATTGTTGCATAAATGAGTTTCCACGTGCTCCAGATAAAGCATCTGCTTTTTTAACATCACTTAGCAATGTTTTTGTATCTTCATCATATTCAATTGCTTGTAAAGCAACTTTTACTATTTCAAGACCTCTATCTGTTTTCCATTGGTATCCATCTTCTACAGCTTGTGACATTGAATGAGCAAATCCAATTTGGTCCCCTTGAATATTGGCAATTCGATTTCCTTTACTAGGGTCATTAGTATAATTTGAAAATGCTTGTGCTAAACTACTTACAACTTCATTAAATAGTTGTGAACCTGCATCATTATCCATATCTGCGAAATCGAATAATGGTGCATCTGGTAATAAATACATAACAGGTACAAAATTCTTTACAAATAATATTGGATCAATTATTTTTAAAGTATATGTTCCTCTTGTAACTGCTCCAACTTGTGCACCTAAATATGCATCATCCCAGTAGATTTCTGATTGTGTTCCAAAGCGGTTATTTGGTATTTCTTTTAAATTAACATAAAATGCAAGCTGTTGTAGGCCTGGTTGTCCACCAAATTTAAAACGCTCCCATGATTGCAATATTGTAGATGCTAAAATTCCATCTCCTGCAAATACTGATTTAGCATTAGGATCATCAGATGAGTATATAAATCCACCTGGCTCAGCAACAAGCCCGGTTATTTCCCCATCCTGTAATGTAATCAAGGCAGTACCTTCTGGTACTACAATTTTACTTCCGTTGCTTATAATGTTTTTTGATCCTTTTGTATTAGAGCCACGCCCTGCATTAGTTCCTTGTGGTACTGCTTCAAAAATTGCTGATGTTCCAGTAACATCTTGTCTTGGTAAAAGAAAATCTTCCCATTGATCTGCAAATGTTCCACCAAGTGCTCCTGAGAATGCTTTAATAAATCCCATGAATGAATCCCTCCAAAAAGTTTAATTTTTTTAACTTATATTAATAATTTTTATTAATTTACTTAAAAATAATTAATTTTGTAATAAATCTATGTCATGAATATTTTTCAAATCGTAGAATTGCACATTAGAATTAACAACTATTCAATTTTCAACTGTTTAGCTACTTCTTTGCCAAGATCATAACACTTATTCAATTCCTCTTCAGTAGGGATAAATGTTAAATCCTGGTGTTTTATAACCTCAAATCCTGCTCCTTCAAGATCAGTGGTGAGTTTTTTACTAGCTCCTCCACCCCAACCTTTAGACCCAAAAACAACAGCTTTCTTTTTGTAGCCTGTTTTTGAAAAGCTTAAAGATGAGAAGTAATACATTAAATCTCCTAAACTTGGAAAAGGATTGTTCATCATTGTAGAACTACCAACAAAGACAGCCTTACTATCAAGTACATCAGTTACAATATCACTTCTACCATCTGTATGTAAAAAATAGCTTCTTACATCAACACCTTCAGACATGACTCCCTCAATTAAAGCGTGAGCCATTTTTTGAGTTGAAAAGTGCATAGTATCATATATAAATGTAACTTTATCTTTGCATTTACCAGATGCCCATTCTTTATACTTTTCTATTATTTTCATAGGTTCTGTCCATATTTGACCATGAGAAGGAGCAATCATCTTTATTTTATCAAATAAACCAATTTTTACAATTTCATCAAGTTTTCTTAAAACTAGTGGTGAAAAAGGAGTGATTAAGTTTGCATAGAATTTTTGAGCATAAGCCATTAAAATATCTTCAGATATTTCATGATCATATCTTTCACTTAAACAAATATGTTGACCAAAAGCATCATTTGAAAAGAGAATTCCATCTTCTTCAAGGAATGTAAACATGCTATCTGGCCAATGTAACATTGGAGCTTCTAAGAATCTAAGAGTTTTACCTCCTAAATCAATAGTATCTCCAGTTTTAACTATATTCATTTCAAAGTCTTCAAGCATTGGTTGGTGACTTTTAAGTCCAGCTACTGCTTTTGAAGAACAATATAACTCTAAATCAGGAAACTTATTCACTACCTCATGTAAACAACCACTATGATCATTTTCTATATGGTTTTGAATCACAAGATCAATTTTCAAATCTTTAGCTTCTTGCTCAAATGCATCAATGATTCTTCCCCATAGCTGAGCAGATGATCCTGGATAAGTATTATCGATTAAAGCTACTTTTTCTTCACCAAATACCAAATAACAATTGTAAGTTGTTCCTTCAAGTGAGTATCCATGATAATCTCGTATGTCCCAATCAAGAACTCCAACCCAATAAACACCATCGCAAATCTTCATTCCATTAGCTTTCATTTATAACACCATTAAATACTTTCTTTAAATTCTTATAAAACTCTATAAAATGATATAAAGCACCAAACTTATTTAATAATTTTAATAAATTAAATTTATTAATTTTTATCATTCAACTATTAATTTTAATTATTAACTCTTATTGTATAAAAGAATATAAAATTATTTAAATAAACTTGAATAATTTAATAGTTTATTGTATAAAAGAATTATAAAATTATTTAAATAAACCTGGATAATTTAATAGTTTATTGTATAAAAGAATATAAAATTATTTTATAATAAACTTGGATAATTTAATAGTATAAGTATTTCTGAATAATTATATAAATATTTAGAATATTTAAAAATAGTCATTTAATTATAAAAATAAATTAATAAATTTAAACATGCTTATTTAATATTATTTAATATAATTATATTATTTACCATGAAAATTATTAAAAAAGATTTAAAGATGAATATGGATATAAATAATCTTTATTTTGAAGAATACAATAATAATAAGAACGAAGCCATTATTTTTCTTCATAGCAACTTATTAAGTAATTGGATTTGGAAATATCAAAAAAATAGCTTCAATAATCATCATTGTATATTTATAGATCTTCCAGAACATGGAAAAAGTCAAACAGGAAATAATTTTTCCATAGATAAATCAGCTGAAATAATAAAATCTTTTATTGAAAAAAGATTAAAAGGCAAACAAGTTCATTTAGTTGGAATAGCTATTGGTGGACAAATAATTTTGCAATTATTAGCTAAATATCATGAATTAATAGAAACAGCTACTATAACAGGAGTTAATTTGCAGACTTCAGTGAGGAGTACAGCTAATAAAGATGAAAATTTAGCTAATTTATTATCGGATATAAGAAATGAAAAAATAGATCAATCATTAGCTGTGATAAAAGAGCTGAAAATAGAGATTTTAGATAAAAAAAAACCTGATTTTATTATCAAAGGCTATTTAGCAGAATATGGTCTTGGAAAAGAATATTTAAAAAGTTTAAAAGAATCCATTTATTCAATTGATGAAAAAAACTTAATTTCAATAACTGAAGAGTCATTTAAGTTTAAACTACCTGAAATTGATATTAACCATTGTAAAAAGGAAAATATCAATCTTTTAGTTTTATATGGAACAAAAGAATATCCAAAGGTAAAAAAATCAGCGAAAATAATAGAAGACCATTTTAATAATACTCAAATTTTTAGTGTTTACAGATCAATTCATTTATGGAATATTCATGACTGTGAATGGTTTAATGAAGTTATTGATGAGTTTATATCTAATAAGAAGCTGAATTTAAATGAAAAACCCTATTTAGAAAAATTAATTCATTAATTTATTTATTAATTATAATAATTTTTCATAACCCCAACTTTTTTAAAAAAAAAAAAAAAAAGTTAAAAAATAATAATTTAGCTATATTTTAACCTTAAAATGATTAAAAAAAACTAAGGATAAAAAAATGAAAACAGGTTTTATTGGATATGGGAATATAGGAGAAATGATAATAAAGAACATATTATCATTAAATATCTTAAATGAAGAAGAAATTATAGTTTCAAACAGAACTATAACTAAACTTGATTTATTAAAAGAAAAATATCCAAAAATAACTACTACATCTGATAATAAATACTTAACTCGAAACTCTGATAAAATATTTATATTTGTTAAAACACCCCAATTTAAAGAAGTGATGGAAGAAGTCAATCCGTATCTATCTAAAAATTTTCATATAATTCATGTTTGTGCTGGTTTAAGCTTTGAAGATATAGCTACAATTTATGATGGACCAGTTAGTCAAGTAATTCCATCAATAGCTTCCACCACCAATGAAAAACTAATTGATTCTAATTTTAGAAAAAAAGGAGTTTCATTAATTGTACATAATAAAAAAGTGAATAATCATGAAAAAGAATTTGTGGAAGAGTTATTTAATGAATTTAGCTATATTGAAATAATCGAAAAAGGAAATGTTGATAATTTAGAACTAGCTACTGCACTTACAAGTTGTGGACCTGCTTTTATTGCACTTTTAGTTAAAAAATTATCTAAGATTGCTTCTTTAAAAAGTAAATTTGATGTGGGAGAAACTGAGGATATGGTAGTGAAAACACTTTTTGGAACTTCATTATTGTTATCAAATCTCGATGAAGATAAAATAGATACCAATGCAGATGAAACTATTGAAAAAGTAGCTACAAAAAAAGGAATAACTCAAAAAGGTTTAGATTATTTAGATCCTGAAATTGAAAGAATAGCTAATGAATTATTTGATAAAATTATTTAAAGCTGATTAATTAATAGTGGATATTTCTAATAAAATAATATATAAATGATTGTTCTTAAAATTAATAGCTAATAAGTTGAAAAAAATTATTTAAAAAAAAAACAATTATTAATCTTTATAAAAAAAAAAATATTAAAATTATTAATAATTTAAATTTTTATTTAAAAAAGAAAAATATAAAAATATAAATATTATTTATTAAAAACTGTTATTACTAATAGTAATAATATAATTTAAATCATCTAATATTCTTTATTAATAAATTATAGCTAAAAACTAATAATATTATAGATTTATTATCTCAAGTAAAAACACAGGACACAATTATATGAAAAATTTAAATGAATTTATATTAAAACCATCTGAAGATAAGCTAAATTATGATAGACCTTGGCTAAAATATTACCCTGAAACTATTTTTCCAAATATTAAATACCCTGATAAAAATATGTATCAAATGATTAAATTCATAGAAGAAAAAATTGGTGATTTTGATGCATTAGAATTTATGGGTTTTAAATTAAGCTATAAAGAGTTAATGGATTTAATTGATCAATGCGCACAATCTTTAATCAAATTAGGAGTAAAAAAAGAAGATAAAGTAACTGTTTGTTTACCTAATATACCTCAAGCAACAATAGTTTTTTATGCAATCAACAAAATTGGAGCAGTTTCAAATATGATACATCCTTTATCTGCTCCTAAAGAGATAGAATACTTTTTAAATTTAACAGATAGTAAATTTGCACTTACTACAGACTTTGCATTTTCAAATTTTGAAAAAATTAAAGATAATGTGAGTTTAGAAAAAATAATAATATGTAATGTATCAGATTATCTTAAATCATTGAATAAATTTGGATATTGGTTATTAGCTGGGCGTAAAATTCCAAAAATTCCTGAAAGAGATAACATAATCAGTTGGAAGCAGCTACTTAAAATAGGTGAAGATGGAAGATTTAATGACTTTCCAATATTAAAAAAAGAAGATCCTGCAGTTATATTATACACTGGTGGAACTACTGGCAAACAAAAAGGAGTAGTATTATCCAATTTAAATTTCAATGCTCTTGCCTTACAAACTGGTTCTCAAGCTAATGTTTACCTACAGGATAAAATGATGTGTATTATGCCTTTTTTCCATGGTTTTGGTTTAGGAGTGTCCATGCATACAGCATTATGCTTTGGTGGTACATTAATCCTTGTCCCTAAATTTTCTACCGAAGATTTTGCTAAATCATTTAAAAAACACAAGCCAGAATTCATTGCAGGAGTTCCAACTCTATTTACTGCACTGACAAACAGTAAAGCAATGCATAATTCTGATTTTTCCAATCTTAAAGGAGTATTTTCTGGTGCAGATACTTTAGCTAATGATATTAAAGTTAAATTTGAGAATTTCATATCTGAACGTGGAGCTACAGTTAGTATAAGAGAAGGTTATGGCTTAACCGAAACTGTTACCGCAAGTTGTTTAACTCCACCGACAGAATATCGTTTTGGAAGTATAGGAATTCCATTTCCAGATACTTTGTATAAAATTTGTAAGATAGGTTCTCAGGAAACCTGTACTGTTGATGAAGATGGAGAAATTTGTATTTCAGGTCCTACAGTCATGTTAGGATATTACAAAGAAAAAGAAGAAACTGATTCAGCTCTTCAAAAACATGAAGATGGACATTTATGGGTTCATACTGGTGACTTGGGAAGTATGGATAAAGATGGTTTTGTATACTTTAAACAAAGAATCAAAAGAATAATCAAAAGTTCAGGATATTCTGTTTTTCCTTCACAAATTGAGAATGTGTTAATGAATCATGAAGCAGTAGCTAATTGTTGTGTAATAGGAGTTCCTGATTCTTATAAAATAGAAAAAATTCGGGCTTATATTGTCTTAGATGAAAAATATAGCGAATCTAATGAATTAGAATCAAAATTATTAGAAATGTGTCGTGAGTATCTAAGTATATGGAGTACTCCCCAAGAATTTATATTTAGAACGGAACTACCACTTACTCAAGTTGGCAAAGTATCATATCTCGAACTGCAAAAAGAAGTTATAAAAGAATTAGAAGAGTCAGATAATATTATAGACTCAATTTATCCTGATGAGGTTTATATTGAAAACGAAGAAGGAGATTTTATTCCTAAATAGCTACTTATTTTCATATTAGTTTTATTTTATAATAATCTAAGATATTTTATTAATAGTCTTAAAAAAAATGATCATTTCCTTTATAAAATAATAATAATAATAATAATAATAATAATAATTAATAACAGTAATAGTAATAATAAGTAAAAAGCTAAGATAAATAAGTTTTCATGAAAACAAGGAGTTTAAATGAAAAAAGAATATGTGATTGGAATAATAATAGCTGTAATTGTTATAGCTACAGTTGTTTTTATTGGATTTAATGGGAAAAATGAGATTGAAAATAAGATAAGTGAAGAGAAAGCTATTGAATTAGCTAAAGCTAAAGTCAAAGAGGATATGAATTTTGATTCCAATGGCACTGAAATAAATGCTACAGCTACTGAAACTATCTTTGAAGGACATAAAGTATATAAAGTAATAGTTGAATATGATGTAGAGAGTGGAGGGTTACTACTTACATTTTCTAATGATATTTATGTAGATGTTACAAATGGAACTCTATATACTGAAAAGTTAAAAAAATAAAAGCAAATAGCTATATTTCAAAAATGGAAAGAAATTCAAAAAATATTTTCATACTTTTCTCTTTCAGATTGACCAAAACTTGTTGAATGTTAAAAATGCTGTATATTTTGTATAAGTTCTATAAATAAGACAGTATTCATTCTAAAACATATTCAAAGTCCCAAAAAGGAATACCTTTAATATTTTCATTAGCTAAATGTTCTATTTCATGAGAAGATCCATAAGCAGCTGATCCAAAAAATGTTAATGGTCCTTTTAAATGTTTAATAGCTATTTTCATATCTTTAGGATTTAAAACAGCTTTTAAAATGTAATCTCCATTTACTACAACAGAATGGGGTCTTTCAACCAATTCTCTTTGATTTTTATTCCCACATTTTTCCATTCTATATATTTTACCTTCTTTTTTTAGTAAAATAGGATTGATAAATAGATAAATTGTTTCTAAAGTATAACCAATCTTTTTTTCCTTATCATACTTAGTTATCTTTTCTTTAACTGACATTAGCTTTTTAGAATTTTTATTTACACTCCAATCTCCACCAAACCTAACAGAAAATATTAATGGTAAGAATACTTCCTCTGGTAAATCAAGAGCTTTTATTATTTCCTTTTCTTTAATAGAAAATTTTAAAATCTTTTTTATAGCTTCTTTATTCAGTTAAACACCTTATTTTTAATTATTTATGATTATAGTATATATTTTAGATGATTATAGACGAAAATAGTTTTTTTATTAATCATTTTGAATATTAACTAATAATTATTATTTTATAAATTTAATTAATTATAATTTAAATTTTAAAGAAAAATATAACTTTAAATTCGAATTATGTGAAATATTATTTTTATAAAGCTATTTATGAGATACTTCCTCTTCACATTTTTTAGAATTATTATCCTAAATTTCCTCCAATTCTATTGAAAATTTTTTCATATTGTACTGGTCTTTTTAAACCTAATCTCATTCTTGTTGCAGTTAAATTTTGATAAAAACCATTATTTTTCAAAAATTTAATTGAAAAAATGTTATTTTCTGGTAAAACTACTTTATCATTATTATTTAAATGTATTTTTAATAGTTCATTTCCTATTGATGGAGTATTAGCTAAAATAAGCCCTTCTCCAAAGGAAGGAGTATAAAATCCTTCAATTAGATTTTTTTCAAAAAAAACAAAACAATCTTCTAAAAACATTTCAAGATATTTTTCACGGTTTTCAGATGAAATTTCATGGTCCAAATCAAATATTTGATTTTTAAATTGTTGTTCATAATGTATAATACTTTTAGAGATTTTAAATTGGCCTTTAAAGTCTTTTTTCTTGAAAAATATATATTTAGTTTCTTCCATAAATCCTAGTTTTTCATACAACTTTTTTCCTAAATCAGTAGCTATTAAATAAATTGTTGAACAATTATTTTCCTTGGATATCTCAATTAGTTTTTTCGTTATTAAAGCACCAAATCCTTTTTCTCTGTGATCAAAAAGAGTAATTATATGAGCAAGCCAAGCTACATCTTCATGAATAATTACAGACCCAATTGCAACAATTTCACCATTTTTAATTAATTTTAAAGGATGACAAAATAATGAATTAACATAAAATCGATAATGTTGTTCAATATCTTCCCATCCATCTTGTTGAAATTTTTTAATTGAATTAATTTCATTATTTTTTATATATCCAATTTTCATGGAGAATCAGCTTTTGAATGAATATATTATTAATTTAAATGTATTTTATTAATTCTATTGAGAATGTACTTTAATATTATCTTTATCACTCTTTTTCATTGATTCATATTCTCTTTTTAGCATTGAATAATATAACCTATTGCCATAATCTCCATCCATGAAGAAGTAGTCTCTCAAAGTTCCTTCATAAACGAATTTAAATTTCTTTATAAGTGTTTTGGAAGCTAAATTACTTTCTTCATGACATACTTGAACTTTATGAAGGTTTATCTTATTGAAACCATAATCTAAAATTGCTCGAATAGCTTCTGCTCCATATCCTTTCTTTTGAAATCTTTTGCCAATACAGAATTCTATTTCACCAAAATGGTTTTTTGTGTCGATTAAAAAATATGCAATTTGTCCTATACAATATCCAGATCTTTTTTCAATGATAGCCCACCTGTAATAATCTAGTTTTTCATAAAAAGAAATATATTCAGCTAATAATTCTTTAACCTCTTTTTTTGTTCTATATATTGGTTCAAAATATAAAAATTGAATTTCAGGATCATTAATCCAAAATTCCAACATATCTTCTGTATCTGAATAATCAAATTTTCTAATAACTAATCTTTCGGTGTCAATTCTTTTTGTTCCACAATGAGTAAGCATGAAAATCACTTCATTAAAATGAAAGAGCAAATTCAAAAAGTGAGAATATAGCTATTAATTTTTTTTTTATCATGTGGAAAAAAAGAAGAACTAAAAAACACTTATGTGAAAATAGCTATTCAAACATATTAAGGTTAAAAATAAATAGCTATGGCTAAGATTATTAAAATAGCTATTTACCTGAAAAAATTTATAATTTCAGTTAAAAGTTCTTTAATTTTGATAATATGTTAAATTAATTAATATCGTGTTATTTTTTAATAATAATATTTTAAAAAAGATTATATTTAAAACTTATCATTATTAGTTTTTTATTAAATAAAATAAACCTATTAAAGTTATTAATTTAAGATTATAATAATTTTCAAACTATGTATTTTTAAGAACTTTATCAAATTAATTATAATAAATGAATAAATAAAAAAAAATAGTTATTGAATATTTATTATCTATTTTATTTAGTTACTTTTATCAAAATCTTCAATAGCTTTATCAACCACTTCAATTATAGAATCAGATAAATTAGGATAGTTTCCATCAATAGCTATTGGAATATTGTCACAATAAATTACTTCAAGTCCTGCTTCAAGAGAATCTTTTGTAGCTACATCAACAGCTGCTGCTTTAAGTTCTGTCAGCATAACATCAGCTTTATCAATGTATTTTTCAATGTCTTTTTGAAGAAGTGGTCTATTAGAAAGGTGTGAGGTTGTTCCAACTACCTTACAGTCATATTCCTCTTCTAAGTGATTAACTAAAACATCCTTTATTTCATCTGGAGCTGTGGTTGCAAAGAGGACATTTTTACCAGAAATATCACCAAGTGGTTTTGGTCTAAATACTGTTGAGATAATTTTAGCATTTGGATTTATTTCTGATATAAATTCTTCAATAGCTTTTATTTTATCTGGAGAAGACATAGGTTCTTCACACATTGTAAGAATAATAAGGTCAGCTAATCCAATTCGAAATGGGCCAAAAAAGTTAGTAATATTTAATAAAGGTTGATTAGCTCCAATCAAAACAATATTTTTATTTGTTTTAACTGGTGGAATAGCTGCACCACTTCCTTCAAATATAATAAACTTTGATTTAACTTTATTAGCTATTTCTGCACCTTTTTTCATGTTGGTCATGAAAACATCCCCAGACATTCCTCCTCCACATCTTCTACAACCAATAGTTAGAATTCTACTCATTAATGCACCTTCCCAGTGATCAGAAGCAGCATGAACTCCTTTGTCTGATTGTTCCATTAAAAATTCAGGAGTTATTTTTAATTTGTCTCCTCTAACTAGTTCAGGTTCTTCTGGTCCACCACGACCCATAGCTACTACACATGGATCATATCCATTTTCATTAATTAATCTTGAAGCAAAAGCAGATACTGCAGTTTTACCTATTCTTTTACCAGTTCCAAG
This sequence comes from Candidatus Methanorudis spinitermitis, assembly GCA_031286225.1. Classification (GTDB taxonomy): domain Archaea; phylum Methanobacteriota; class Methanobacteria; order Methanobacteriales; family Methanobacteriaceae; genus Methanorudis; species Methanorudis spinitermitis. Next base: position 52,076 of record JAITUQ010000025.1, on the reverse strand, counting down.
TATTGTCAGAGATGGTTTTCCAGCTATGTCATATTGAGTTAATGGTTCAAATGTAAAATCAGGCCCTCGATATTTAATTCCACAAGCTAGAACATTTGAAGCTATTTTAAATCTTTTTGAATAATCAAGAACTGGTTCATCACTTAAATCCATAACAACATCCACGTCATAGTCTTTAACCATTTTAACAATTAAATCATATGGAATTTCATTTTCATTAGAACCAAAGTGTACAGGCATTCCCATCATTTTAGTGTAGCTATCTTCATCATCAGTTCTTAATTTTTCAGTTCCTCCAATAAATATAATAGCTACCACATCAATATGTTCTAAATCATTTAAAGTGTCAATTGCAGATTTTGTAACAGGAAGATAATGTTCTCCATCCACTAAACAAAGAATTTTTTCAGTACTATTCATTAAAATCACCTTAATTAAAAATTATGCATTATCATCAAGAGCAAATTTATTTAATTTATATTAAATTATACTATAAAATTATATTATAATTGCTGGTTAATTTTTTTTGTTATACATTCTTGTAAAAAACTGGGTTTATGATTATTTTTCTTAAATTTAAATAATTATTTTGAAAAAGATATTTTTAAATTAAAAAAGTGAAATTTTTCTTAATTTTGAATTTAAAAATTTATATTTCATTAAAACTCTTTTTATAGCTTTAACAAATATTATTTATAAATTTTAAAAATTTATGATTTTATAATCTTAGAAAATTCAATATATAACTTGATTAATTTAATAAATTCTAATTTTAAATATTTATTACTAAATATATTAATTCTCATTAATTTAATTATAAAACAAAAGAATTATATTAAATTTAAATAAATAATATGGAAGTTATTCTTTTTAAAGTTTTTAAAAATTAGAATTATGAAAAACTTTAAAATTAACAAAAAATAATAACCCCATTATATTTAAAATAAAAATAATAAATAATAGTAAATCAATTATAAATTTTCGAATTAAAGTTAAAAAAAATAGTTTATTTAATTAGCTGAAATATTTAAAGTTGTAATAATTAATATATTAGAAAAACATATCTGTGAGGACTTATTAGACATGTTTATTTATATTGAAATAAAGTTTAGGAGAAATAATTAGAATATAAATATTATTTGAGGATACTATTATAATAAAATTTTTATATAGTTATCTAAAAATATTATAATTTAATTTCTATATAATTATCTAAAAATTCATACAATACAATAACTATGTAAAACATAAACATTATTGATTATTTATTTTGACTAATTATTTTGATTCAATTTTTAGTTCTTTTTTAGATCTTTTAACAAGTTCGGACAATGCATTAGAAACATTAGATGGAACCGAATCCATGTTTTCATGTAAAATAACTTCAGAAATTGTGCTGGATAGTACAAATATCGCGTGTTTATGTTCTGCTTTTGTTCTGTGAATATGATGAGGACTTATATTTAAAGCTATATATTCACCACAAGAACTATGAATCTCATTATTTGTTTCTAAGTATTTCAAGACATATACTAAAAACTGATGCATTTGAATCATTTCATCTTTATACATAAAAAAACCATACCTTCTAATCCTCTGTTAAACTGCCATTATAACATTTGATGAAATAAACTTCAATAGCTAAACTTATGTTACAACATACATATCATGATATCAACAATCTAGGAATATTATAATAATACAAAGAGTTATATTAAATTGTTAGAATAAGTCTGAAAATTTCTCCAATCATAAAAGTCAATTATTGGGAAATTTTTTAATTTATAACAACTATAACAGTTTAGCAAATATTTGTATAAAATTTTTCTTAACCACTAATAATTCAGTTTTATGAATTTATGTATAATACATCTTTTAACTTAGTAATATTTAAAATTGTTGTTGAATCTCTGTTCCAATAAGTACAAAAACCAATATACTGTTATCTAAAACTATTTACAATAATATTTAGTAATCCAAAACTATTTACAATAATATTTAGTAATCTAAAACTATCTACATAGATTTAAAAAATATTGATAAATAAATAAATTTAATATAAATTCATATTCACATAATCAAAGATAATATTAATTCTTATAATAAAATATTAAAAATAATAGAATATTTTCAAAAAAAATGAAATTTTTACAAAAATTTATTTTAAATCTTTAACTTATAATACAGTTGATACAATGGAAATTCTAAATTATGATGAAAAAAATCTATTAAAACTTGTGAAAAGATCAAAAGAGGATATTAGTAATGTTTTAGATACTGTTTCAGATATTTTAAAGGATATTGAAGAAAATGGAGATGAATCTGTTTTAAAATATACTGAAAAGTTTGATAATGTTAAAATCAATAGTCAAAAAGTATCTTATGAAGAAATAAAAAATAGCTATTCCAATCTAGATAAAAGATTAATCACTGCTCTTAAAAAAGCAGGAAAAAATATAGAAAAATTTCACAAAAATCAGATTCCAAAAGAATGGACAATCAATATAGAAAAAGGAATAGAAGCAGGACAAATAATTCGACCTATAAATAGTGTTGGATGCTATATTCCTGGTGGAAGAGCAGCATATCCTTCTACAATTTTAATGACTGTGATTCCTGCAAAAATAGCTGGTGTTAAAAGAATTGTTTGTTGCAGTCCACCACAAAAAGATGGTAAAATAATGGATGCAATTTTAGTAGCTGCTGATATTGCTGGAGCAGGTGAAATCTATAAAGTTGGAGGAGCTCAAGCTATTGGAGCAATGGCTTATGGAACAAAAACAATTCCGAAAGTGGATAAAATAGTAGGTCCAGGGAATATTTTTGTTACTGGGGCAAAAAAACTTGTTTTTGGAGAAGTGGATATTGAATTTGAAGCAGGACCATCTGAAGTTTTAATAATAGCTGATAAAACAGCTAACGCAGAATATATTGCATATGATATCTTATCACAAGCAGAACATGACCCTAACTCTTCATGTTATTTAGTTACAGATGATAACTCATTAGCTACTAAAACAAAAGAAGAAATTGAAAAGAAAACTAAAAATGCCAAAAGAAAAGAAATTATAGGAGAATCTTTAAATAAATATGGAAAAATTATCCTCACCCATACAATTGAAGAAGCAATTGAAGTAACTAATGCTTATGCTCCAGAACATTTGATTATATCAACTAATAATGATGAAAAGGTTTTAAAAGCTATTACCAATGCAGGTTCGATTTTTTTAGGAAAATATTCTCCAGTAGCTGCTGGAGATTATGGTTCTGGAACAAATCATGTTCTTCCAACTGCAGGAGGAGCTAAGATGTATTCTGGTCTATCAACAGAATCATTTATTAAAAAACCTACAGTACAAACAATTACAAAAGAAGGGTTAAAATATCTCCAAGAGATTATTTTGCCAATTGCAGAATATGAAGGTTTTTATGCTCATGGAGATTCTGTAAAAGTTAGATTAAAAAAATAAAAACTCCTTCCTAATCCCTCCTAATAAAAATATTAAAAAAGTAAAAAAAGCTAAATACAAAGGATAAATATGGAAATATTAAAAATAAAGGAAAACAAAAAAGAATTTCTAGATTTGTTATTATTAGGTGATGAAGAAGAAAAGATGATAGACAAATACCTGGAAATCGGAGAACTTTTTGCTTTATATGATGATGATTTAAAAAGTGTTTGTGTGGTAACCTCTTTAAAGGATAGCTATGAAATAAAAAACATAGCAACATATCCAAAATACCAAAGACAAGGATATGGGCAGGAATTAATTGAATTTATAATCGATTACTGTAAAAATAAGAGCAAATTCAAAAGAATCTATGTTGGAACAGGAGACTTTGAAAAAACAATTAGTTTTTATGAGAAATGTGGATTTAAAAAATCTCACAAGATAGATAATTTTTTTATTGACAATTATAGTGAGCCTATTTTTGAAGATGGTGAACAGTTAATAGACATGATTTACTTAAAAATGGATTTTTAAAAAAAAAAAATGAGAAATAAAATACCGACAGAAAAAATAATAAAAAATAGACAAAAGCTAGTAATTTTAAAGTAATTCAATAGCTCTAAAAAACATTTAAATATTATTTTGTTTAATATTATTTTATAAAATACATTATTTTTTAGTATAATTACTAAAATTAAACCTTAAATTATATTAAAGGATTATTACTAAAATAACTATAATCATTAAAAGGTGAAATATTGACAAGTTTATTAAATGATTGGAGAAGAACTCATTATACGAAAAATGTGAATGACAGTCAAAATGATGAAGAAGTTGTTATTATGGGATGGGTTCATGAAATAAGAGACCTTGGTGGAATAGCATTCATACTCATTCGTGACAGAGAAGGAGTTATCCAAGTAACAGCTCCAAAAAAACATATATCTCCTGAGGTAGTTGAAGAAATAAAGAAGTTTAGAAAAGAATCTGTTGTAGGAATTAAAGGAAAAGTTCAAGAAAGTGGAAAAGCACCGAATGGTGTTGAAATAATTCCAACTGAGATTAAAATATTGAATTTAGCTAATCAACCATTACCAATGGATCCTACAGAAAAAGTAAAAGCAGAAATTGACACACGTCTTGATTCAAGATTTTTAGACCTTAGAAAATCAAGTGTGAGTTCAATATTTAAAATTAAAAGTAAGATGTTACACACAGTTAGAGTTTTTTTTGAGGAAAATGGTTTTATAGAAACAAACACCCCAAAACTTGTTGCTTCAGCTACTGAAGGTGGAACAGAACTATTTCCAATTACTTACTTTGAAAGAGAAGCATTTTTAAGTCAAAGTCCACAACTATACAAACAAATGATGATGTCTGCTGGATTTGACAAAGTTTATGAAATAGCTCAGATATTTAGAGCAGAAGAGCATGACACACTTAGACACTTAAATGAAGCAATTTCTATTGATATGGAAGCTTCATTTATGGATGATAAAGATGTTATGAAACTTTTAAACGATTTAGTTTCCCAAGTAATCATCAATGTAAAAGATGGTTGTAAAAGTGAATTAGCTACTCTTGAAGTAGATTTAGAAGTTCCTGAAGAACAATTTGAAATTCTTAAATACAGTGACGCAGTAGATATTATAAATTCAAAAGATGTTCCAATGGAATGGGGTGAAGATTTATCAAGAGCAGCCGAAAAAGCTCTTGGCGAAATGATGGAAGGATATTATTTCTTAACAGAATGGCCAACAGAAATTAAACCATTTTATGTTATGCCAAATGAAAAAAACCCTGAAATAAGTCATGCATTTGATTTAATGTATAAAGATATTGAAATATCATCAGGTGCAATGAGAGTTCACCAGTATGATTTACTTAAAGAAAGAATAGCTGAAAAAGGATTAAATCCTGATTCATTCGGTAGCTATCTAAAATCATTTGAATATGGAATGCCTCCTCATTCAGGTTGGGGACTTGGAGCAGACAGATTCAACATGAGTTTAACTGGATTAAATAATATTAGAGAAACAGTTTTATTCCCAAGAGACAGGCGGAGATTAACTCCATAATTATATTTTCTATTTTTTTAGACTCTATAAAAAAGTATAAGTAATTTTATTGGAAAAAGGGTTAAAATTCCCTAATAAACCAATTATTGAAAGGTATTCAATAGAAATGGTTGAAAATAATATGTGTGAAATATTATGTGTGCCAATTATATAGAATACAAAAATACTGTTTAATATTGTTTAAAAAGTCTTAATTCCTTTTATAAATTTTAATAAATAATAAAAAAAAAAAAATATAAAGAATTATTTCTCTTTTTTCATGAAAATTAATAAAATATAGCTATAAAATATTCACTTTAAAATGTCTAATAAAAGGATTGTAATGATTATTATATTTATTCTTATAAAATAGTGCATTTTTTTTAATAAATTTTTGGAGTTTTTATATCTAATAAAATGATTAAAATAATTTTAATTCGTGAAAAAAGGATATCATTAATATTATTTAATAAAACTACATAAAATAATAAAATTTTTATAAAAAATAATTAATATAATAATATTATAAATAAAATAAATATAATATGCATAAAAATAAAAAAGTTAAAAAATCCAAAATATTTTCAATCTAAAAAAAATACACTATAATTATTTTTAATCAAATGATAATACTAATATCATGAAAAATTACAAAGTAGCTATTGTTGGAGGGGGTCCAGCAGGAATGATAGCTGCAATAGTTACTGGAAAAAATCTAAATAAAAAATTTAAGATTATTTTAATTGAAAAAACAGATAGTTTAGGGAAAAAACTACTTTTAACTGGGGGAGGGCGATGTAACATAGCTAATGCTTCTCCAATAAAAAATCAACTTGATAAATTTAAAGATAAAAACTTTTTAAAACACTCTTTTTATACATTAACTAATGAACAATTATTAGAAATTTTTAAAGAAAAAGGACTTGAATTTAAAAAAGAAAATGGAAGATATTTTCCAATTACTAATGACTCTAAGTCTATTTTAAATATTTTAAAAGATTATTTAAAAGAATTAAATATAGATATTCTATTAAATAATCCTGTAAATTCTATAACTAACACGAATAAAGACTTATTTGAAATAAAAACTAATAAATCAATAATTTATTGTGATAAAGTTATATTAGCTACTGGTGGAGTTAGTTATCCTCATACTGGATCAAGTGGTGATGGATATAAAATAGCTAATGCTTTTGGCCACTCAATAACTACTTTAAAACCTGGACTTATCCCACTTAAAGTTAAAAATGAAGAATTTAAGAAATTAACTGGAATCACCTTAGAAAATATTGAAATTTCATATAAACAAAAAAATGTTTTTAAAAATAATAACTTAAAAAACAAAAATGATTTTATTGATAGTTCAAAAAATAATTTTGTTAATAAAAATAAAACAATTAAAATCCAAGGCAATGTTTTAATAACTCATTTTGGTCTTTCAGGTCCTGGAATTTTAGATTTAAGCAATTTTATTGTCGAAGATAATATTCAAAAGGATAATAATACTAATAATTATAATTTTGATAATTTTTATAAAAATAATAATCTTAATAATTATAATTCTAATAATTATAAAAATAATTATTATGAAAATTTTTATAATGAAAAAAATGATTTTAATAATTTAGCTATTTTATTAGATTTAATTCCTAAAGTTTCACATGAAAAATTAAAAAAGAAAATAGCTAATGATTCTGAAAAACATGGGAAAACCAAAATTAAAAATTATATGAAATTTTATTTAAAAAATAGATTCATAAAATTCTTTTTAAGCATAGCTAATGTTGATGGAGATAAAACACTTAGTAATATGACAAAAAAAGATAAAAATGAGATAATAACTAATTTAAAACATTTTAAAATGGAAATAGCTGGTTTAATGCCTAAAAAACTAGCTATGATAACTTGTGGAGGAGTTAGTGTTAATGAAATAAATCCAAAAACAATGGAGTCAAAATTAGCTAATGATTTATATTTTGCAGGAGAATTAATTGAGTCATTTGGTCCAACTGGAGGGTATAATTTACAAATAGCTTTTTCAACTGGTTATTTAGCTGGAAAATCATGTGCTGAAACATTAAAGTATTAATTCAAAACAATAAGATATAATGATGAAATTTAAAAGCAATTATAAATTCTAAAATATTTAAAAAAAAATTTTAAAAAAAAATTAAAATATTAGATAATATAAACTAGATTTATATAAATAATATTAAAAAATTTATTTATTATAATAAAAATCATATTATAAGCTTATTATTTAAAAAAATAATTTTCAATAAATTTATTATTAAACCTAAACTTAATTTATTAATTAAAAAAAACAATTTTCAATAATTATTTATTTAATATAATATTGATGATTTTTAATTTAATCAACAAATAATAATTATTTTATAAATTAATAATATCATTAAACGTAAAATAAGTCCTTAAAAGTGATAAAATGTTCATGGGAGCATCTACCAAACAAGGGTATGATATAGCAAATAAAAGTAGGGAAATAGTTAGATCATTAATTAAAGAGGATATAAAAAATTTGAGTTTAGAAGAGCAAGACATTGTAGAAAGAATTGTTCACTCAACAGCTGATCCTGAATATGCAAAGCTAGTCAATATCAGCCCCAACTTTGTATCAAATAGTTTAAAATCACTGCAAAATAATGAAGATATATTAACTGATATAAATATGGTAAAAGCTGGAATAACTCAATATGATGGAAAAGTTGATTGTTTCATCAAAAATGAAGAAGTTATAAAAATAGCTAAAGAAGAAAAAATAACAAGAGCCGCAGCAGCTATTAAATATGCTGCAAAAAATGATTTTAAAGGAATAATAGTTATTGGAAATGCCCCTACAGCATTATACAAAGCTATCGAATTGTATGATGCGGGTGGAATAGACATTTCATCCATTGTTGGAGTTCCTGTTGGTTTTGTTGGAGCAGCTGACTCAAAAGAAGCCCTCCAAAATACAAAAATCCCTAATATTACCACATATGGTCCTAAAGGTGGAACTCCTGTAGCAGTAGCTACTGTTAACTCACTTATTCAAAGTTCTAAAAAATAATCATCATGCTTTTTAAAAAAAAAAAAACATTACATTAAAATTACTTTAAAAAATCAGTCAAAAACCTAATAAAATTACTTTAAAAAAATATTCCAACCATTAAAATTACTTTAAAAAATTCAAATAATTAAATGGTGATCAGATGAATTCTAAAGAATTATTTAAAGAATCAAAAAAATATTTATCTGGAGGAGTTGATTCTCCTGTTCGAGCATTTAAACCTCATCCTTTTTTTGTAGAAAAAGCCCGTGGATCTAAAATATGGGATGTAGATGGAAACATCTACATTGATTGTTGCCTTGGATATGGACCAATGATTTTAGGCCATGGAAATATAAAAATAACCGAAGCAATAGCTAAACAGTTAAGTAATGGAACTAGCTATGGAGCTCCAACTGAAAATGAGATAACACTTGCAAAAATGGTTGTTGATAGAGTTCCTTCTGCACAAATGGTTCGTTTTGTAAATTCAGGAACTGAAGCTACAATGAGTGCAATAAGATTAGCTCGTGGCTTCACCAAAAAAGATAAGATAATAAAATTCGAAGGTAGCTATCATGGAGCACATGATTATGTTCTTGTGAAATCTGGTTCAGGTGCAGCTACATTACCAGATTCTCTTGGAATTCCAAAAGACACAACCAAAAATACTTTATCTGTTCCATTTAATGACGAAGAAGCTTTAGCTAATTTAATAAAAAAACAAAAAGATGAAATAGCTGCAGTTATTGTTGAGCCTGTAATGGGAAATATTGGTTGTGTTGAGCCAAAAAAAGGATTTTTAGAATTTTTAAGAGAAATTACAAGAGAAAACAATATTTTATTGATATTTGATGAGGTAATTACTGGTTTTAGACTTTCAAAAGGAGGAGCTCAAACTTACTACCATATCGTCCCAGACATTGTTACAATGGGAAAAATAATAGGGGGAGGGTTTCCTATGGGTGCTTTTGCAGGAAAAAAAGAAATTATGGAAATGATTGCCCCATCTGGAAACGTATATCAAGCTGGAACATTTAATGGAAATCCAATATCAGTTACTGCAGGAATTTCAACTTTAAAACAATTGGACCAAACATTTTATAAAGATTTAAACAAAAAAGGAAACTTTTTAAGAGAAAAAATAGCTGAAATAATAGAAGATCTTGATTTAAATGTAAACCTTGTTGGACTCTCTTCAATGTTTCAAATATATTTTAATTCAAAAAAAGTTTTAAATTATGAAATAGCTAAGCAATCTGACACAGCAAAATTTTTAGTTTACTTTAAAGAATTAATGAAAAATGGTATTTTTATTCCTCCAAGTCAATTTGAGTGCAATTTTATATCATGTGCGCATAATAAAGAAGATTTAGCAGAAATAGCTATAGCTATTGAATCATCATTAAAAATAGCTTGGAATAAATAATAAAACAAAAAATAATATTATTTTTTTAAAAAATTTTAAAATTTCAATAATAAAAAAAGATTATAGATTCAAATATTTTAATATTAAAAATTATTAAAAAATAAAAAAGGTGAAATAATCACTATAATTAGTTATAAAGATTCTAATTTTCTATCCAACTAGAGAATCAAATCCTTTAGTAGCTAATAAACTCATGAATGAACTACTAGGATTCATAACTATATTTCCTTTTGAATATTGATCTAAAGCAACTTGAACCATTGTATTTCTTTTGTCTGGGTTGGTGGCAGCTTTTGAAATAGCTTTAACTAGTACCATTACAGCTTCTCCTCTACTCATTCCATTTCCATATAATTGATCATTTTCTCTTACAATGTTTGTTGCATCAAGATCAGATACTACTCCATTAACTTCAAATGGTCTAATAGAGTCTATAATCGCGTCCATCCCTTCATCTGTGACAGCTACTACTGCATCAGCCTTCATTCCTGTATTAGCTTCTACAATTTCTTTTGCATATTCCATACCCTGTTCTGAACCATCCCACAATGAATCATGAAGCAACATTTGTCCAGAAAGATGACCTGGTGCTGGTTGTGTAGGATGTTTCATTCCTCCAGGATATATTGGAGTATACTTTTTTATACTTCCATTTTCAATATCAACCATAAATGCCATGTCTACACCACCGAGACCTGACTGCTCACCTTTATCAACAGCTAAAACTAAAATTTTCTTATTACCTTGAGATAAATCAGGACCACTTAGAAACGTGCCATAAATTAAAGCCCCTACTCCAATTAGACCTACAATAGCTATTCCTATCAGGAGTTTATTCTTTCTATTCATTATTACCCTCCATCAAATGATATGAAAACCTTAGTAAAATGTGTTTAGTATGAAGATATTTATTAAAATTAAAATTGAATAATAATAACTATAATACTTATAAATTTAACATGAAAATATTTATTAAAATTAAAATTGAGTAACAATAACCATATTCTTATAAAAAAATCTTATAGATTTTTACCTTACTAAATAATCATATTAATATTTAAAACCTTGAATTTGATAAAAAAGTCATGCAAAATTCTTAATTAATTATAATCAATATTTTTTATGATAAACTATCTTAAAAAACAGATATTTCAAAAAATAAGTTTACCAAAATTTTAAACAAATAATTTATTCCAATATACTATATGTTATCATCTATATAACCTTTTCCATTAATAATTTGATTAGCTATTTTTTATAAAAAGGATGTTTTAAATGAAACAATGAAAAAAAAGCATTTATCATTTCATTTACTACTAAAAAAGAAAACTACATTTATTAAAAAAGATTTAAAATATATTAAATCCATAAAAATAAAAGAAATATTAAAATTATAAATCATTGAAAAAATATAATATATCCAATGATAAACATTGTTATTGGTCTTGGAAAAAATAAAAAAGTTTTATTAGCTGTTGAAGAAGCTTCACAAAACGAAAATTTAAATATAAAAATAGCTGAAAATGATGAAAAATTATTAGAAGCTGTGAAAGATAGGAACATTCATGCTGTTATTCGAGGCTCATTAAAATCTTCAATCATTAAAGATTTAAAAAAGTATAACAATCTTGACTCACATGAGAAAATAAGTCTTTATTCCTCCTCTGATTATTTTAAATCTATTAATCGAGCAAGTTATATAAAAAAAGACAAAAAAGAATTTTTACTTACCCCTGTTGGTATTGATGAAGGTGAAACCATTGCGGAAAAGCTGGAAATAGCTATTCAAAGCTTTAAATTTATTAAAAAATGTGGAAAAGTTCCAAAAATAGCTATTTTAGCTGGTGGAAGAAAAGAAGACTTTGGAAGAAATCGAAAAATTGATAAAACATTGAAAGATAGTGAAAAATTAACATTTATATTAAAGAGAGAAATTGAAAAAATATTAGTTGAAAACCATTCAAATAATAATTCAGAAGAAAATAAAGATTTTAACAACGAATATTCCATTAAAAACTATTATATACTCATAGAAAAAGCAATTAATGATGGTAATAATATAATAATAGCTCCTGATGGAATTTCAGGAAATTTAGTATTTAGAACTCTGGTTTTATTAAATTCTTACAATAGCTATGGAGCCATTGCCTTGGGATTTAATAAAATCTTTATTGATACGAGTCGGGACCAAAGTAAAGATGGATATTTGAGAGCTTTGAAATTAGCATATAAACTAACTAATAACTAGTGAATTATTAATTAAAATAAGTAAAAAATAAAATAGAATACATAATATTTAACAAAGAAAAGAATAAGACAAAATAGAATATATTAATAATTAATAAAGTTTAATTAAAATAAATATAAATTTAAAATGATTAAAATCAATATATTTATAAATATTAATAAATTAATTATTTTTTAAAATAATATAATTTTACAATTTTTAAATATTATGTATTTTACAAGAATTATTATCTAATTGAAATATTATTAGATAATTATGAAAAAATTTTAATTGAAATTAGTATTTTCTAATGAGAATTAGTATTTTAAATGGAATAACTAGCATAATATTCAATTTATTGTAATTATAGCTGTAAAAAAGTTACAAGGGATAAACATGGATCTGATGAAACCACTATATCAACTTTATGAATGGCATATTTTGCAAAAATTAACCCCAGAGAGAATGCCTAAACATATAGCTATAATCATGGATGGAAATCGTAGATATTCAAAAATTCAAGGAAACATCAATGTTATCAAAGGTCATGAAATTGGAGTAGATACTTTAGAGAAAGTATTAGATTGGAGCATTGACCTTGGAATTGAAATTGTAACTGCATACGCATTTTCAACAGAAAATTTTAATCGTACTCCCCAAGAAGTTGAAGGTTTAATGAATTTATTTGTTAAAAACTTTAAAAGAATTGTTGAACATGAAAAAATTCATAAAAATGAAGTAAAAGTTAAAGTGGTAGGTAAATTAGAACTTTTACCTGAAAATGTTAGAGAAGCTATTCATGAAGCTGAAGAATCAACCAAACATTATACTAAAAAGTTATTTAACTTAGCTATTGGATATGACGGACGATTAGAAATAATTGATGCGATTAAAAAAATAGTTGAAGCAACGAAATCAGGAAAGATAAGTGAAAATGACATTGACGAAGATTTAGTAAATAAAAATTTATACACCGCTGGTTTAGAAGATCCCAATCTCATAATAAGAACAAGTGGAGAAGAAAGACTTAGTGGATTCCTTTTATGGCAATCTTCATATTCAGAACTATATTTTTGTGATAGTTTATGGCCAGAACTTCGGAAAACCGATTTTTTAAGAGCTATTCGATCATATCAAGAAAGAGAAAGACGTTTTGGAATTTAAAATCAGCTAATAAAAAAAACAGTTTTAAGTAAGCTCAATAAAAAAAGACTGTTTTGAGAAAGTTCAACTATTGTATCCATTATATTAGTGTAAGGTTGTATATTGTAATACATGCTCTTTTTAAAATAAGGATAAGTGCTTTTATCAACTTATTAATATTATTTTTGGAGTAAGAACATTTTTGTTCGAATTTTTTTTACATCAAGCTCAAAAAAAACAAAGATGAAAATTTTTAGCCCTTTAATTTTTTTAATTTGAAATAAATTATTTTATTAATCTACTTTGAAACTATTTTTTTAATAAAATTTTCTTATACAAGTTAAGTCAAATATATCCACTTGCCCTATTAATAGGTAGGAGGTGAAAATATTAATGAAACTATTGATATTTTAAAAAGTATGGAAAACACTTTTAATAATATTCCATTATTAGATTATGTTATTGGTGTTCAACTTGAAAAAATTGAGAAAAACATAATAGTTAAATCAGATGGTCATTTGTCTGAAGCTACTGAAGCAGCTATGGCTAATCTTGTTGAGTTGTTAAAGCTTAGAAATGAGTATTATAAGGATTGAATATCCTTTACACACTTTTTTTCACTCATTAATAAGCAGCTCCATAATTTTTTAATTATTTTATATATTAATTTTAGCAAGCCTCATACTCACTAACAAAAGAGGAGGTGAAATGTTATGCCAAATATTAAAATGAACATCAAATTCACAGCTTCCATTGGTTATAACATACTAAAGAAACACCTAAACCCAATAAGTAATTATCATCTTTTTATCTTTTTATCTTTGAATAATGTTCAATCTTATAATTTTTTATATGTATAAAAATAAATAGTTTTTCAAGAAAAAATAATACCTGAACTTTTTTTTATGCTATTTCATGAAATGTTATGTTAAAAATGAGAGAAAATATAGGATATTAGATAGAATGATCGATACACATTGCCATTTAGATTTTAAACCATTTAATAAAGATAGAAAAGAAGTATTAAAACGGACCAAAGAAAAATTGACTTGTATAATAAACTCTGGAACAAGTTACAAAGGAAACCAAGGAGTTTTAAAATTAGCTAAAGAAAATTCTAATTTTTTATATCCAAGTTTTGGTTTTCATCCAGTAAGTTCAGGACAAAGTAGTAAAAAAGATGTTGAAATAGCTATGGATCATATGGTTAAACATTTAGATGATATTGTAGCTATTGGTGAAGTTGGAATGGATTATTTTCATGTGAAAGAGAAAAAAGAAAGAGAAAAACAAGGAAAGATATTTGAATTTTTTGCAGACTTAGCTAATGAGCATGAAATTCCTTTACTAATTCATGGAAGAGACTGTGAAAAGAAAGCTTACAACATTATAAAAAAGTTTAATTCAATCCCAGAAGTAATATTCCATTGTTATAGTGGAAGTTTGAAAACAGCTAATAAACTTGTAGATGAAGGTTATTATATGTCATTTTCAACTATGATTTGCTATTCAAAGCATCATCAAGAATTAGTTAAAGATATTCCTTTAGAAAATATATTAACAGAAACTGACAGTCCTTATCTTGCTCCAAAAAGAGGAGAAAGAAATGAACCAATAAATGTAGCTAAAGTTGTGGAAAAAATAGCTGAAATAAATGAAGAAAAAGTAGATGTAATTGATAAAACTACAGAAAAAAATGCTAAAAAAGTTTTTAATATTTAATAAGCTTTGAAAGTCATGCATGATTTTTATTTAAATGGAAATAATCTCTTGAAAATCTTTATAATAAAGTAAAATTTTTAAACAATCACCATTATTCTAATGGAAGCAAATCTCTTTTTTTAAATACTTCTTTAGCTACTTTTATCCCGTTTATGGCTGCTGGAAATCCTGCATAAACAGACATTTGTACTATAGCCTCAACAATCTCTTTAGGAGTGTTTTCAACATTTAATGCAGCATTAATATGATCTTTTAGCTGAGAATCTGCATTACCTAGAACAGTTAAAGCAGCAACAGTGATTAATTCCCTTGTTTTTAAATCTAATCCATCTCTTGAGTATATTTCGCAATAAGGAAATTCAACTATAAATCTTCCCAAATCAGGAACAATATCATCTAATTCTTTAAAAACTTCTTGTATTCTATTTTTATTAGTTATTTTAAGTATTTCCATTCCTTTTTCATATCGATTAACCATATAATCACCAATATCTAATCATAATAGCTATTAAATATAAACACAAAAACATGAAAAAAATTATAAAAAATTATTATTACTCATTTGTTTAACTAAAATTATACTTATTCAAAAAATATTTTTTATTGAAGTAAGTAAATAAGTAATAATTATATTTTAAAAACAATTTATTACTTTAACAAAATATTTAATTACAACTATTTATTATTTGTTATCTATTATTTAATTTAAGTTTAAATTTTGGTGTTTTTTATGAAGCCTTATGTTATATTAAATGCAGCTATGACCTTGGATGGAAAAATAGCTACAAAAACAGGAAGTTCAGAAATATCGGGTGAAGAAGATCTTGAAAGAGTTCATAAACTTAGAAAAGAAGTTGATGGGATAATGGTTGGAATAAACACAGTAATAGCGGATAATCCAAGATTAACTGTTCATAAAATACCTTCAAAAAAAGAAGATAATCCTATTCGTGTTGTAGTTGATAGTAAGGCAAGAATTCCTCTAAATTCAAGAATACTAAATGATGATGATGCTAAAACAATAATAGCTATTTCCAATAGCGCGAAAAATGAAGATAAATCAGTGGAAAATTGTAAACATCTGGAAAAAGTAGCTAATTTATTTTATTCAGGTGATGAACAAGTAGACTTAAAAGATTTGATGAATTATCTATATGAAAATGGAATTGAAACACTAATGTTAGAAGGTGGATCAACATTAAATTTTTCTATGATTAAAGAAGGATTAATTGATGAAATTAAAATAGCTATTGCCCCAATGATTGTTGGAGGAAAATCAGCTAAAACTTTATTTGATGGTGATGGTTTTGACTATATGGGTGAAGCTATAAAAATAGATTTTGAAAGTAGCTACTGTTTAGGTAAAAATCTAATACTTGAGTATAAAGTTAATTCTAATAAATGAGAATTTAAAAAAACTAATCCTTATAGTGTATTATTACACAATCATAGCAATTGAATAAAAAAATGATTAATTAATGAACAAAAAAATATCCATTAATAAAAAAAAAAAATATCAACTATTAAACCAAGATTTAAAATAATTATTTTTAATAAAATATTAATTTTTCTTATTTATTTAAAAAATTCTATTATTCATTTGTTTAAGGGTTTTAATTCTTTAATGATTAATTTTAATAAAAAATTCAAGGTTTTTTCAAATATATCTAAATTTAAGTAAATATATTTTTTTTTAAATAAATTTAATTTATTTAAAGATATTTTAATAGAATTCTTTTTAATAATATACATTTTTACAAATAGAGCTTTATTTAATTGTGGAATTTATTTTAGAAAAATTTATAACCTATTAAAATATAATATGAACAATCTGTCGTGCAAAATTTTTCACAACTTGTGAAAGTATTTGAAACTTGTGAAAGTATTTGATAATAATTGGACAATATTAATAAAAATCATAAGCAATGTATGGTGGAAAACTGAGGTGGAATAATTACGGTGAAAAGTAAAGCATTACTTTTAACATTAATATGCATTTTTCTGATAACTGTTAGTGCAAGTTATGCTAGTAATGTAAATGATAACAAAATAGGCACAATCTATAAAGACTCTGAAAAAATATATAATATGGATAATTCTCTAAAAACCATAGAAATATCTCCTAAAGATAACAGTGTAAATAAAAACAGTTCTAATGCAAAAATTTTAGCTGCTGGTGATAATGATCGGTCAGATGATCTTTCTCAAAATGACATAATAGTTGCATCCCAAAATGTTGATGAGTTTATTTCAAAAAATGGAAAATTACCTAATTATGTCACAGTTTCTGATTATAAATATTCACTACCAGAATTCATGTACTTATTAGCAAAAACAATAGAATACAAATATGAAAAAAATAATGATCAAATTTCTGTTAAATACAATGTAAAAAATCCAACAAAGCCAACAGGAGTAGATATTAAAGGAAAAGTTTCCCAAAATGATTACTATGATTATGCAAAAAGAGTAGCTAATTTCATAAGTACAAAAAACATAGCTCCTAACTATGTATCAACATCATTAGGGAATATGCAATATCAAACAACAATATATAGTTTCATAGAAATACTTAAAAAAAAGAATTTGCCTATTTCTTTATTAATCAATGTAAAAAAATCTAGTAACATGAATAAATTCTTGCCAAAATACACAAGAACAGTTACTAAACCAAGTAAACCTATTAATGAAAAATATAATGGAGAATCCTTAGAACAATATTTACAAGATACAAAAAATTGCCAAGTGAATGATAAAGTTATAAAATCATTAGCTATAAATTTAACAAGTAAATACACTACTAATTATCAGAAAGCAGAAGCTATTTTTAACTATGTGAATAAGGAAGTAAGTTATGTTTTCTACTATAACACTAAGTATGGTGCTAAAAATACAATTTCTAAAAAGGGAGGAAATTGTGTTGATAAATCACATTTAATGATAGCTCTATGCCGTGCAATTAATATACCTTCTAGATATGTTCACGGAACCTGTAATTTCATTAGTGGAAATAACTATGGTCATGTATGGACACAAATACTTGTAGAAAATAATTGGATAGCAGCAGATCCTTCTCACTCAGAATATAATAAATTCGGACTAATCAATAATTGGGATACAAACAGTTATGCATTAAAAGGAATTTATAATGAAATAAGATTTTAATCTTAATTTATTTTTATTAATTTTAAATTTTTGAAAGTAAGATTTTAATCTAAAGTTTTTTTTATATAATCTTAAAATTTGTGATAAGAAAAATTTTAATTTTTTTTATCTAAACTATTTTTTTATTTACTTAAGCTATTTTTTAATTTATATACTTAACAAAAAAAATTTAATAAAACTTTTTTTATAAATCATAGTAAATTTAATTAAATTTCAATATTACAATAAATAATTACTAGTCAATAAATCATGACAAATTCAAGTTTTTTACCTAAAGATTATACTTAATTGAAAATTCATGCAAAAAACCATGAATTATATGAAAAACCACAAAGTTTATATTATTTAAGCACAATAAACATATACTCCACTTAGGAATTTTAACATCAAACATTTTTGTTAAAATTCTTTAGGTGAAATATTTGGAGGTAAAAAATTTTAAATAAATTAGAAATGTTATTTGCATTTATAATTATCATTATAATTAGTAGTAGTGGAACAATATTTGCAAATAGCATGAATGGAACAGCTGAAAATCTTTTTACTAAAGATATCTATGATTCAACTGTAAGTTCATTTCAAACCAATGATAATTCGATTGATTTTATCAATCAAGTAAATAATTCAATTAATAATGCAGAAGTTACAGATGATTATAATGATTCTAATAAACCAGTGATAAAAAATACTGATGAAAATTCGGCTAATAATAAGAGAGATAACAGCCTAAGTGAAGAAACACAAAATGAAATTATTGGTAAACAAGCAAATACAAATGTTGTAGTGAATAACACTATAACTGAAAACAAAAATGTAGATATAGGACTATCTACAGAAAATGTAGTTAATTTAATAACTACAAATAATCAAAATTTAAAAAATTTAAGTAGTGGAATATTAGCTGCAGGTGATGGTAGCTCTTTATTTAGTAAAAGTTCTATCTTAAATGCAGCTACTAATGTGAAAAAATATGTTGAACAAAATGGTAAACTACCAAATTACGTTACAATAGCTAATCAACAAGTGTCAATGAGTGATTTTTTATATTTACTCACAAAATCTATTGTGAATACAGATAAAAAAAATGATTCAGACATATTTTGGAAAGATGTGAAAGACCCAAGTAAACCAAGCGGAAATACTATAACTGGAAATCTTAATAAAAATGGTTATCTTATTTTAGCTGGAAATGTTCTAAATTACATAGAACAAAATGGTCAAGCACCAAACTATGGATCTACATCTCTTGGAAAAGTTCAATTCCAAACAATGATTTATGCATTTTCAAGAATACTTGACTTTACAAAAAATAATGGTGTTTTACCAAATTATGTCACATTAAACACGAAAAGTCCAGCGAATTTAAATAAAATAATTCCTAAATACGAAAGTAAAAACTTTACAGGATCTATATCTGTAAATTTAGCTGAAATAACAGATGCTGGAAGCAGAGTTGAAGCATTTTATAATACTAATAAAGTATTACCTAATTATGTTACAATCTCTGGAAAACAGTACTCTATGGCTGAATTCTTGTATTTAGCATCCACAGCCATCGTTAACATAAATAATGGCATTCAAAATAATATTGTTAGTATAGCTGTTAAGAATCCATCTAATCAAAATGGAAATTCAAAAGCTGGTGAAATCAATAAAAACAATTATATTGATTTAGCTTCTAGAATTTCTGGATTTATAGCTAAAAATGGTCAAGCCCCTAATTATGGAGAATCTACATTAGGCAAAGTAGAATTCAAATTATTGGTTATTGGATTTTCAAAAATCCTTCAATTTACAAACAATAACAATGTATTGCCAAATTATGTAACTTTAACTAAAAGTGGATCTATTAAAGATAACACATTATCTAATCAAGGTCCCTCTCTCAATGATACATATAATGGAGAATCTTTAACAAGTTATTTAGTAGCTAGTACCAATTGCCAAGTTAATGACGAAGCAATTAAAACATTAGCTATTGAATTAACAAAAGGATCTACAAGTGAATGGCAGAAAGCAGAATCTATATTCAATTATGTTAGAGACAAAATTGCTTATAGCTTCTATTGGAATACAAAATATGGTGCGAAAAATACATTAAAAGGTGGAGTTGGGAATTGTGTTGACCAAAGTCACTTATTAATTGCATTATGTAGAGCAAGTGGAATAGCTGCAAGATATGTCAATGGTGAAGCTAAATTTATAAGTGGAAACAGTTATGGACATGTATGGGCACAAATAAAAGTAGGAAATACATGGGTAGTCGCAGATACAACAAGCAAAAGTAATAGTTTAGGTATGATCCAAAACTGGTATACTAATACAGCTAAAATACATGGAAAATATGCATCAATATCTTTTTAAATTTGCTTAAGAATCTTAGTAAAAGATCTATTTAATGAAAAAAGAGGATTATTCCCTCTTATTTATTTTTTTTAATGAAAAATTAAAGGAAATTATCAATACTTCATGAAAAAAGCTAATTTTAACATTATTTTTTTTTAAAAAAAAAATAAGAAAAAATAAATTAGTATTAATTTAAAAAAAATAAGAAAAAATAAACTAATATTAATTTAAACAAAACACAATTCAAAACAAAATCATTAAAATAAATAGCTATTTTTAATTTAAAATCATTTAAGGAACACTTATTAAAAATTAATCAATAAACTAATTTTTTCATTAATTAATAAGTAAAACCACATTTTTCTAATATTTTTTTAGGATTTTCAACTAAAGCTTCCATGGCTTTATCTTTTGTTAAACCTGCGCCTAAACCTATTTTTTGAGCTTGTTTAAACGTGATTAAATCATTTGGAGAATGAGTATCAGTATTTATTATTAAATCAACTCCAATATCAGTAGCTATACTAGCAACATGCCCATTAGCTAAACAATGCCCTTTCCGAGCACTTATTTCTAAAGAAACATTATTATTTTTAGCTATTTCTACCTCTTCTAATGTGATAAGACCAGGATGTGCCAATATGTCAACATTAGAAGATTTAACAGCAGCTAAATTTGTTCCTTCAACAACAGGCTCAGCTAATGTTTCACCATGGACAAGGATAATTTCAGCTCCTAATTTTCTTGATTTTTTTGCAAGTTTATCAATGACTTCTGCAGGAGCATGAGTAATTTCAGCTCCAGGAACTACATTAATATCCCAGTTATTGTTTATGTCATCTATTGCTTCAATAATTTTCGAAATAGCTTCAAGATTAGAAGAATCAACATGATCTGTTATGGCTATTGTCTCATGATCTAATACTTGGGCCCTTCTAGCTATTTCTGATGGAAGTAATTCACCATCACTAAATAGGCTGTGCATATGTAAATCTATTCTTTTCAAAAGAATTTCTCCTAATTAAATTAATAAATAAATTAATAGTATTTATAAATGATTATAAAATCATTTTCCAAATTTTAATAATTAACTAATTGATTATTTAAAAAAAAAATTATAAATAAATTTTATCTTTTTAGTAATTAAGATTCAAATATTTTAATAGAAATTGATTAACTTTCATGCAAATAAAATTCTAATATTAAATAAAAATTAATTACAAATTTCATATTAATAAAATTCTAATATTAAATAAAAATTAATTATAATATTCTTATTAATAATAAGATAATTAATAATATATAATATTTTATTTAAATAAATATAGATATTATATATATTTCAAAAAAGTTGTCTTAATAAATTTAAATTAAAAAATAATAAAATAATTAGGCTTAATAAAGTTATTGAATAAAAAAAAATGAAATAGCTACTGATTAATGATATAATGAAAGTTTCTGTTTTTGTTCCCGCTCATATTACTAGTTTTTTTACAATAGCTAATGATAATGATCCATTGAAAAAAGGATCATGTGGAGGAGGAATATTATTAGATAAAGGCGTTTTAACAACAGTTAAATCATCAAACAAAGAAAACAAAGTTGAAATTAAAGTCAATGGAAAAAAAGATCATGCCCATGAATTTATTGTTGTTAAAACCTTAGAATTGATAAAAAAAGATTTTAAAATTAAACAGGGGTTAAAAATTAATCAAAAAATAGAAGTTCCTTTAGGATCTGGTTTCGGGTCTTCTGCTTCCTCTGCATTAGGAGTAGCTATTGCTTTTTTTAAATTATTCGATGAAAATATTTCACTTAAATCTGCAAGTCAATATGCTCATAGAGCTGAGATAGAATTAGGAAGTGGATTAGGTGATGTTATAGCCCAAACATCAAAAGGAATTGTTGTGAGAAAAAAACCAGGTTCTCTGGGAATTGGAAAAGTAGAATCAATTGGATTGCAAAATGAATTATCTAATATTTATGTAATAACAAAAACACTTGGAGAAATAGATACAGGAAGTATAATTGAAAATCCACATCATCAAAAGAAAATAAATGAAGTTGGATTAGAAGTTTTAAAAAAATTCCTTGTTAAACCTAAGATAGAGCACTTCCTTAAATGTTCACTTGAATTTGCAAAAAAAACAAACTTAATCAATGAAAATGTTTTAGAAATAGTTAATGAAATGAATAAAAATACATTAGGTGCTTCAATGGCTATGCTTGGAAATACTGCATTTGCATTATCAAAAAATCCTTACTCAGATATAGAAGGAAGCATTATATCAAAAATAGATAATGTTGGAATTAAAATTTTATAAAGGACCAATTATTGTTTTATAATGATTTATCATTATATAAACATTATATTACCATTATTATAGTTATAATTATAATCAAAATAACCAGGAATAGATTAAAAAGAAATTTTATAAATTATGAAAAAGGAATGAATAATGATAAAAATTAGCTATGATATAAAAATTTATAGAAAGATATTAGGTAATGTCCTTAATGAAAATGATGTAGTTGTTGAATTAGGATCCCATATTGGAAAAACTAGCAAATTAATAGCTGAAAAAGTTGAAAATGGAAAATTAATATGTTTAGACAACAGTCCTGAAGCAACAACAAAAATGAACAATTTAAAACTTGTTTATCCTAATTTAAAATTTATTAATGGAGATGTACGTCTTCATGAAGTATTAAAACAAGTTACAAAAATAATAAATAAATGTGATACTTTAGCTATTGATTTAGGTGGAGGTTATCATCCAGATACTGTTTTTAAGGTTTATTATATATGGGCATCTACATTAAAACCAAAACATACTATTATAAGAAATAAAGGATTAGTTGATTTCATTAATACAAGTGTAACTTGTGAAAATATTCAATCAAAAGAAGGTTGGCTTGAATCTTGTGGATGTGAAGGTATACCTCCACAAATAGATGAATTCAAGCTATGGACATCAATTATTAAATGATTAAAGAATGAAAATATAATTAAAATATTAAATAAAAAAGATTTTCACTTTATATATTTTATAAAACTTTTTTATCTAAATTTTTTAAAAAAGTAGTTTAAATTTTTCAATAGATGTGATTTATCAATTAATATTAAATTGTATATTTAAATAAATTTTTATTATATTAAATATATATAATAATAAATATTATAAAAAATTAATAAATTAATAATGAAAATAATATTAAAAGTAGCTATATTGATTAGATAGTTTTTAAAATTATTAAAAAATATATTCATTGATTAATTTGCAGGGGATTAGCTATGATAGGAAAAAAAATTCGAATGGAAAGAATCATTAACAGAAAGACTAATAGAACAGTTATTGCTCCTATGGATCATGGAGTTTCTGTTGGTCCTGTAAAAGGCATAGTCAATATGAGTGAAACTATTGAAAATATCTCCAAAGGAGGAGCTGATGCTGTTTTAATGCATAAAGGAATAATAGAACATGGACATAGAGGTTATGGAAAAGATATTGGTCTTATTATACATTTATCAGCAAGTACATCACTTAGTCCTGATCCTAACAATAAAGTATTAGTAACTTCTGTTGAAAAAGCTATACAACTTGGAGCCGATGCTGTTTCTGTTCATGTTAATATTGGATCTGAAAAAGAATCAGATATGTTAACTGAATTAGGATTTATAGCTGAAACATGTAGCCAATGGGGAATTCCAATTCTTGCCATGATGTACCCTCGTGGAGAAAAAATTAAAAATGAACATGATGTTAACTTAGTAAAACATGCAGCAAGAGTAGGTTCAGAACTTGGGGTAGATATTATAAAAACTAATTATACTGGAGATCCTGATACATTTAAAGAAGTTGTTGAAGGAGCTTTAGTTCCGGTTATAATAGCTGGAGGTCCTAAAGTGGACACTGATAAAGAATTATTAGAAATGGTTAAAGATTCTTTAGAAGTTGGTGGAGCTGGTGTAGCATTTGGAAGAAACCTTTTCCAAGCAAAAAACCCTGGAAAAATTACAAAAGCTATTGCTGAAGTTGTTCACAAAGATATGGGTATTGAAGAAGCTTTAAAAATTTTAGATGAATAGATAATGATAATTTAATAATTATTTAAAGATTTTTCATTAAAAAATAAATTAAATTTAAAAATTAAAAATTATAATAATTTAATTTCTAAAAAAAAATTAAAACAATTAAAAGTTTAGAATAATAATTTTAATTTAATAATCAGTATATGGGATTTAGAATGAGAAAAAAATTTGCTTGGATAATGTCTCCTGATAAAAGTTGGGAGGAAAAAAAAGAGTTAATTACAACATCTCTTGAATCAGGAATAGATCATGTTTTAGATTTAACAGACATTGATAATATCCAAAAATTGGGAAATATAAAAGTTATTAGTGAAGATGAACAATCAGACATACTTTTAGTTGGAATCAAAGGAGAAGGAGATGGAACTCTTCTTTTAAAAGATAATTTAGATGAATCAAATGATTTAAAAATAGCTAAAAATTTTAAAAATAAAGGAAGTCCAGTAGCAGCTTATATTGAAATTCAAAATAAAAAATACGAAGAATTAGCAAGAAAACTTGGAAAAATAGTAGATTATTTAATCCTTGTTGGTAAAAATTGGAAGGTTATTCCACTTGAAAATATAATAGCTGATCTTCAAAGTGTTGATGTTAAAATTATAGCTGCTGTTTCAAATTACGGTGAAGCTAAATTAGCTATTGAAACATTAGAAACTGGAACTGATGGCGTGATATTCCAACCAAAAGAATTTAATCAAATAAAAGAAATAGCTAATCTAATTCAAAATGCAAGCTCTAATGAATACAATCTAAAAGAAGCAATTGTAACAGGAATAAAGCCTGTTGGAATAGGAGATAGAGTTTGTATTGATGCAGCAGCTATGATGAATGTTGGGGAAGGAATGCTAATTGGTTCTTATTCAAAAACTATGTTTTTGGTTCATAGTGAATCCTTAGAAAGTGAATATGTAGCATCAAGACCATTTAGAGTAAATGCAGGTCCTGTTCAAGCTTATATCATGGTTCCTGGAAATAAAACAAAGTATTTATCAGAAATTGAAACTGGAGATGAAGTTTTAGTAGTTGATAAAGATGGAAAAACTAAAGCCACCATTGTTGGGCGAGTAAAAATTGAAAAAAGACCATTAATACTTATTGAAGCAGAATATGAAGATTTAAAAATAAAAATACTCCTTCAAAATGCTGAAACAATCCGACTTGTAAATGATAAAGGAGAAGCTATTTCTGTTTCTGATATTCAACTTGGAGATAAAGTTAAAGTTTTTATAGACAAAGGTGCTAGGCACTTTGGAATGTCAATTGAAGAAACAATTATCGAGAAATAGCTAAGCTTTTTAAAATAAAATTTGTAAATCTTAACTATAAAAATTAGCTAATCTCAAATTATATCAAAATTAATCTTAACTATAAAAACTAGCTAATCTCAAAATATTAAAATAAGTTGAAAAGGGATTTTAGTGATTAAATGAATAATTCCAAACTTAGGACTTTTTTAGCTATTGATATTGATAAAAAATTGATTCAAAAAATTGAAGATCTTCAAAAAGAGTTTGAAAAGACAAATGCAAATATAAAATATGTTGAAATAGAAAATATTCATTTTACACTAAAATTTTTTGGAAATATCAATGAAGAAATGGTTGATAAAATATCAATATCTACTGAAAATGTTTTAAAAAAATATGAACCTATAGATATAACTATTGAAGGAACTGGGTCTTTTCCAAGTGAAGATTTTATAAAAGTAATTTGGCTTGGGATCACGGAAAATCAAGTAGTAATGGATTTAGCTAAAAAATTAGATGAAGAATTTAAAAAAATAGGCTTTAAAAAAGAAAAAAATTATTCCCCTCACCTAACAATTGGTAGAATGAGAAGTCCAAAAAATAAAAAGGAAGTTAAAGAGAAAATAGCTACTTTCAAAGATATTAAAATAGGAAAAATGAGCATTGATAAAATATCATTAAAAAAGAGCGAATTAACACCCAAAGGACCTATTTATTCTGATTTAAAAACTTTCAGTATATAATTAATAGTTAAAACTTTTTTAATTAATGGTTACAATTCTTTATTCAATTCTAATTTTTAATTTAAATTTTATTCCAATATTAATAATTTATATTTAAATACTGATTATAATTAATAAATATTTTATAATTCATATTTATCCTAATATTATAAATAATTTATATTAATGAAAATTATAATTAATATGGATTTTTTTAATTTATATTAACATACTAATTATATTAACATACTAATAATAAAGAATAAGATTTATTATGTATATTAATAAAACATTGCAAAATTATCTTAAAATTAATTAAATGTGATTTTATGAACTACAGAGAAATTTTAAAAGAAATAAAACCATCAAAGTCTGAAAGAGAAACAGTTCATAAAATAGCTAAAGAGGCAATTGATTATATAAACAAAAAATCAGAAAAAGAAAATATAGATGTTGAAGCTATTCTAGTTGGTTCTGTAGCTAAAGACACTTGGCTTTCTGGAAAAGCAGATATTGATATTTTCATTAACTTCCCACTTGAAAAATCTGAAGATTATTTAAAAGAAAAAGGGTTATATTTAGGATATGAATGTAGTAAACATCTAAATGGAACAGCTGAAAAAAAATATGCTTCACATCCATATATTATAAGCCATATAAACAATTATGATGTAGATTTTGTTCCATGTTACAAAATAGATAATGCAAATCAATTAAAATCAGCAGTAGATCGAACACTTCTTCATACCCAATACATGGAAAAACACTTAACTGAAAATCAAAAAGATGAAGTTTTACTTCTTAAAAAATTCATGAGCGAAATTGGAACTTATGGATCAGAATTTAAAGTAGGTGGCTTTGCAGGTTATCTTTGTGAAATTCTAATTTTAAAATATGATAATTTTGAAAACACAATGCAAAAAGTATCTAAATGGAAAAATAATACAAAAATCGATTTAGAAAGTTATGGAACTTCCAAGTTCTTTAAAGATCCATTAATAGCTATTGATCCTATTGATAAAAATAGGAATGTAGCTGCTTCACTGAAAAGAGAAAAAATGGCTGAATTTGTTATAGCTTCTAGAAATTTTTTAAACTCGGATAATAAGAAAAGAAATGAATATTTCCATGAATTTAAGAAAAAAATCGATTTAAATTATCTTATTTCTCAATTTAGAGATAGGAAAACAAAAATAATAACAATTAAATTTAATATTCCTAATGTTCCAGTTGATTCCTTACATCCCCAACTTAGAAAAACCCAAGTATCCCTTGAAGAAAAGTTAGAAAACAATGATTTTTCTGTTTTTAAAAGTGATTATTGGACAGATGAAGATGAAATAGCTATTTTTATTTTTGAGTTAAATGTTTACAAGCAAAGCAAATATAGGATTCATGAAGGTCCGAAAATTTGGGGTGAAGAAGCAAGTAGCAACTTTTTAGCTAGTCACAAAGATACTTCTTATATTTTAGGAGATACTCTTGTTTTAAACAAAAAAAGAGAATTTGAAACAGCAAAAGAATTCATAAAATTTGTTTTCACTTGCGAACATATTCATATCATAAAAGTAGGAAAAAATTTAAAAGAAACTATAATAAATAGCTATGAATTAAATGATATAAAAGAACTATTAAATAATGATAACTATTTAAACGATGAAGCTAATATTAGCTATTTTAATGATTTTTTAAAATTTTTAGATGATTTTTTAAATCCAGGACAGTTACTTAAAAGGTAGCTAAGTCATTTAATCAATCATAACAAGCTATAGAAAAACTTTACATTATAGTTATAGTAAAACTTTTTAAATTAATAATTATTTTCATAATTATTATTTTCATATAAAATTTAATCATATAGATTATTTTTAATATTAAACTTCTAATTTTCAACATCATCATTATTAAAATATTTATAATTATTATTTTAATAAATAGTATAATGATAGCTAATAAAAATTTAATATTTTTTTAAAAAAAGCATAATCTACTTTCGCTCATTAATAAATTTAGGAACAGCTTCTTTAAATGGATCAAAAGTTTCTGGATTTTTTACCTCGACACACTTCATACTAACTTTAGAATGAAGAGAACTTGGAAGTCTAAGTATCCTTTTAAGATCTATTGAAACTTTAGCATCAACTGCAGTTAAATTCACTCTTGCCATTGCATTTAATAAATTTTTATATCTTATTGGGCCAATACGTCCTTGAAATGATCCCCATTGATTATCATTTAAAAAATAGCTATTTTTAATTGTATCCTTCATTAGTTTTGGATTAATTCCTTCAATTTTTTCATGACCTGTTAAATGTAAAATATTTCTTTTAACTCTTTTATTGAAGAGGTTTGTATAACCTAATGAAATTGAGTTTTTTGGAATATTTGCACCTGTAACATATTTTACAAGTTCTCCTCTAAGTTCACTACTAGTTTCCATAATATCTTTATCTAAAATTCTAATATGGTAACCTCTTCCAGAGTAGACTATATGAATATTGGAAAGACCTAAATCATCATTTAAAGAATCAACTAACTCTTGAACAAATTCTAAAGCTTCATTTAAACATGTTTTGCAAACATTTTCACAATTACATGATCGAATTGGCATATCTTTAGCATCCACATCAAAAACAAATTCTGATTTAAGCCAATCCTCCCTTCTTCTTGGGTTATTGTAAAAAGCTACTGAAATATAAGCTGCAAAGGGAGATTTATATTTCAAAAATCTTTTAAGATAGTCTCTTGATTTGAAGACTTTATATCTATCATTAGGCCCTTTTCCAAAATGATCAAAACCAAATTCTCTCTTATGTAGTTCCTCAACAATAAAACTAGGAAGGTCTTTTTCTGACCATTCTTCACGATAATACTGCCTTCTTTCTTTTAATGTAGCTTCAGTGAAAATAAAAACACCATTAAATGCTTGTTAATCATAATAGTTAATTTAAATTTGATTTAAATGAATATATTCATGGAATAAATAATAGTAATAATGTAAATAAAAATTATTTATAAATATTTAATTAAAAAAGTAATTAGTAATAGTAATTATAATTCTAAATAAAAGTAATTTATAGATATATAATTAAATAAGAATAATTTAAAGCTATTATAATTATAAAAAATAATGATTAATAGCTATTTTATGTTTTTTCATTACTTATTTCATTCTTATTTACTTTTCCTTTAGTATTGTTTTTTATTTGTTTTGATTTTCCTTCATTTTCCTTTTTAATCTGCCATTTTTTTAAAGAGTAATAAGACAGAGGATTTCCAATTTTTTTACAAGTTTTATCTGCTCTACAAAGATTTCCAAGGTGAAGTTTAATTTTTTCACAACTCATTGGAGTATACCACTTAGTTTCTCCTTCATTTTCCAATTTAGGTTCACTATACATTCCAAAACCTAATTTTGATACAATATTAATTTTTTCTTGTGGTTGATCTTCAAATAATGGAGGAACAGCATTAGCTGCTGCTTCATTAATTATTGGTAATATTTCATTATAAGTTATCTTTAAATCTGGATCAACGTCTGTTACATTTATAGTTTGATCAAGTCTAAAAACTTGGGGATTTAATCTTGCATAAGAAATAAAAGAGGTCAAAAATAAGACAATTGCATCATTTCTATTTCCTGATTTTACACCTTCTATAGTTTTAAGAACACAGGGAGGAAAAGCTTCTTTAGATAATTTAGCTAGTTCATAGCTTCCTTCACCAAATCCTCCTCCTGAATAGAATCTACTATACTTTTCATTAAGTTTATTTAAATGATCTTCTAATTCTTCTCCTAAAACTTTAATTGCTGGGTGAATCTCGATTGTAGCTAATTTTTCTTTAATACTTTTTAAATAATCTTCAGTATTTTGAACAATGATTTTAGTTAAGATTAATTCTCTTATTCTGTATCCTACTAATTTATTGTAAACCATAGAAATTCTTCGCTCAGGCCAATCTTTAATATCTTCATGATATGCCTGTCTAAATTCTTCTTCATTTAAGATTATTTCTCCATTTTTTAGGAGTAAATCAGCTAAAAATATCTTTTTTGATGAGATTAAATCGGTTAAATCAGTCCATTTAAGGGCGTTAATATTATTAAGTAACTCATTTAAGATTTTATCCACTAATTCATGTCTAATGTCAGTTGAAATTCTATTTAATCTTTCTTCGATAATTCTATTTTGAGATTCTGTAAATAGCTTTGATTCTCGAGAATTTGTATTATATTTATTAGCTATAGCTTGAGCTAATAAATGGAAAGCTACTACATCAAATTCTTCTATAGCTTCATTGAAAAAGTAAGAGTACTCATTAATTTTAAAATCTTTGTCATTTTTTTCTCTAAAAAACCATTCAATCCTTTTTAAAGCTAATTCTCCATAATTTTTAGGAATTTTCCCCTCATCACTAATAATTCCTTCACTAAAATATTCACTAATTCTTATAAGTTCCTCATTTTCATCAAAAACCGAGTTAAGGTCTATCCTCTCACCAAGTATTTCTTGACCTTCTAATGATAATGGATTAATAAATGATAATAATACCATGATAATTTATTTATTTTTAAATAATAAAAATATTGATACATAAATTTCATTTAAATCTTAGAAATAGTTTCTATTTTTTTGAAAAAATTGAGTATTATCATCTTTTTTAGCTAGTTATTAGAAAATAAAAAATTTAAAAGTATGTTGAAGAAAAATTAATTTATTTATAAAAATTAAAAGGTTTTTAGCTATAAAATATTTATCAAAAGCGATTTAAAAGTTTTAAAATTAAATCAACATGTTTATATAAGAAAATAATGTAAAATATAGCATATTTAGTTTATTAAATATTTTTGATAAAATCTATAATTGTAATCAAAATTAATTAAATCATCCAAAACTAATTAAAAATAAAAAAAATCATCAATAACATAAAAAAAGTCATCCAAAACTAATTAAAAATTTAATTAAAAATTTATAGATAGATTCAGATTAATATGTAATAATCTAATTAAAAATAATTTAGCTAATAATTAACAAAATAATGGGAGTATAGAATGAAAAAAATATTTATTTCCTGTGCACTACCTTATGCAAATGGTCCTTGTCATTTAGGGCATTTAAGATCAACTTATATTCCTGCTGATATTTATGCAAGGTACAATAGAATGATTGGAAATGATGTATTATTAGTATCAGCTAGTGATGAACATGGTACTCCAATAGCTGTTAAAGCAGACAAGGAAGGAAAAACTCCAATGGAAATAGCTACAAGATATCATGATATTATAGCTAATGACCTTAAATCTTGTGATATATCTTTTGACAATTTTAGTCGTACTACTGATGAGGTACACTATAAAATAGCTCAAAATTTCTTCTTAGATTTATATAATAAGGATTTAATATATGAAAAAGAAATTCAACAGCTATATTGTGAAAAATGTGGGAAATTTTTACCAGACCGATATGTTGAAGGAATTTGTCATTATTGTAAAAGTGAAGGAGCTAGAGGAGATCATTGCGAAAGTTGTGGGCGACATTTAGATGCTGTTGATTTAATTAAACCTGAATGTTTAAGTTGTAGGAATAGACCTGTTATTAAAAACTCTAATCACTACTTCTTTAGATTAAGTAAATTCCAAGAAGCTATTGAAGAATACATAAATTCAAGTGAAGATATGCCAGCTAATGTTAGAAATTATGCTAAAAATTGGTTAAAAGAGGGATTAAAAGATTGGATTCTAAGTAGAGATATGGATTGGGGAATTCCAATACCTCTTGATGAGGCTAATGGAAAAATAATATATGTTTGGGGTGAAGCATTCCTTGGATACATATCTTCTGCATCACAATGGTCTAAAAAAAGTGGAAAGAAATGGGAAGACTATTGGAATGATAAAACCATTCACTTTATTGGTAAAGACATAATATACCATCATGCAATATTTTGGCCATCACTACTTGAAGCTTATGGTTGCAGGCTCCCTACCAATATAATAGCTGGAGAATACCTATCATTAGAAGGTATGAAAATGTCAACGAGTAAAGGTTGGGTTATTTGGGTTGAAGATTTCGTGAAAAACTATGATTCAGATTTACTTAGATACTATCTTACAGTTAATGCACCATTAAATAAAGATACTGATTTTTCATGGGATGATTTTGGAAGAAGAGTTAATGATGAATTAGCGGATGTTTTAGGAAATTTCTTACATAGAACATTTACTTTTACAAAAAAATTCTTCAATAGTGAGGTTCCAGAATATAAAAATTTAAATAATAATGATATAGAATTTAAGGAAAAAATTCAAAATATTCCAGATAAAGTTGGTGAATTAATATCTGAATTTAAATTTAGAGAAGGTTTAGTTGAAATAATTAAAATATCTAAAGAAGGAAACAAATATTTTAATGATCAAGAACCTTGGAAAGCTATTAAAGAAGATCACGAAAGAGCAGCTAATTGTTTATATTTATGTAATGAGCTTTCAAAGACAGTAGCTATTCTTTTAAAACCTTATATTCCAAAAACAGCGCAAAAAATCTTAAATACTATGAACATAGCTGGTGGGTCTGATTGGAAAGATAGTAAAGTTCCACTTGAAATAGGTCAAGAAATAAACAAAGCTAAACCGTTGTTTAAAAAGATTGAAGATGAAACTATTGAAGAAGAAAAAGAAAAGCTTTATAAAAACTTAGAAAGTGAAGAAAAAAGAATATCTGGAGAAGATTCTATGAGTGACATTATAACAATTGATGATTTTGGAAAAATGGACATTAGAATAGGGAATATCATTAAAGCAGAAGCTATTGAAGGATCAAAAAAGTTATTAAAGTTACAGGTTGATGTTAAAAAAAAAGAAATCCAAGTTGTGGCGGGAATAGCTGAAAAATATTCTCTTGGAGAATTGATAAATAAAAAAGTAGCTGTTTTGGTTAACTTAAAACCAGCTAAATTATTTGGAGTAAAATCTGAAGGAATGATTCTTGCTACATCAGATAGTGTTGCTCTTTTAAGTCCTGATGAATGTGAAATTGGAGAAAAGATTAAATAGGCATTCAAATTAAAAAATCATTGGAATATAATTAAAAATTTTAAAGTGGTTTAAAAAAAAAATAAAAAAATAAAAAATTATTTAAAAAAAAAATTAAAATTTTAAAAATGATTAAAATATTTATAAAAAAATTATTTAAAAAACAAAATACAATAAAAACTTTAAAAATATTTAAAAAGCTTAAATTCACGAAATAATAGCTATAAAAAATTAATATAGCTAAATAGCTTACTAATAACATCATAAAGATTGGCGTTGTCTTTAAAGATGTAAAAGTCCTCACGGTGAGTTAATGGATGAATCCATGCTTATAAGTAAAACTGAAAAATATTTGAATAAAATACAGAATGAAACCATCGATATCAAAGAGATGTCTGAGCTTGAAGGTTTCAAATCAGCTTACTTTAGGTTTGCAGAACATTTAGACAAATTACATGAAATAAAAGAAAGTATGGACATTAAAGGTTACACTGCTCCATATCGTTCTTTAAGTAAGTATGGTTCAAATGTAACAGGGACCATTGCATTTGAAGAAATATCTGAGGTGAGAAGACATAGCCAATACTTTAGAACCAATGCAACAGCTAAAAAAAACATTTTAGATAGGGTGAAATCAGCTATTGATGCTCATAAAATAGCTATTGGAAATTTAGAAGAATATGGACTTATTAAATGTAAATCTTGTTTAAAAACATATAAAGCATCGGTTTTTAAAGAAATAGGAGAAAAATGTTCATGTGGGTCATCTAAATTTGATTTAAAACTAAACAAAAGAGGAGTATGGAGATTAGAAATAATTCCACATTTACCTCTTTCTGGAAATTACATGGTTTTAATATCCCAGCTTAGTAAAGGAGGAAGAAATTCTTTTAAAAAAGTCTCAAATATATTAAAGCAGGAAAAAATTGGGTCTGTTAAAACTGTTTCAGTGGTTATAAAAGTCAAAGAAAAAACCAGATGGGTTAGAAAAAGAGTTTCCCTAGATTCCGAGTATACTAATAGCTATGAAGAAGAAATAAGAAAACATTATGGAAAAAATGTTAGAATTGAGCTTTTACAGTTCCACAGGATTAAACCTACCATAATCAATGACAAACATGCTCGTACTGCATTAGCTATTGGGTATGTGAAATACTCCGAAAATATTATTGAAAAAAGTAAAAATAACTTATTGAAAGAAAATCTCAAAAATCTAGATAAATGGAATCAATATCAAAAGATATTAGATGAAATAAAGCTGCAAACCCCAAAATTCATTGAGGATGAAGATTTTTTAGAAAAATGGAGAAATAATGAATGTGAAAAAAGTCTTAAAGAACTTAAATTAATGGATAAATATGGGAATTTAGATAAAGATTTAAAAAAGGACAAAATAGCTATAGAAATCATTGAAAGAAAGATATTTTCACTAATAGCTCCAACATTAATTTTATGGGATATTTTTAAATTCTATTTAACCACTTCAAATGATAGAAGAAAGAGATATGGTAGTCCTTTCCCTTATCTAAGATCAGATATTGATATGAAACAGCGAAAAAGCTTCCAATATCTTGATAAAAAAATTGTTAATATATTGAAAAAACATGAAAATGAGCAAATGTTATCTTTAAAAAATATGGATTTGATTTTAAGTGAAAAATTCAATTTAGAAAGAAAAATCAAAGGATCAAATATAAAAATTGATTATGTTGCATTAGGAGCTGCTTTAATATATTCACATTCAGATATATCTATTGAAGAAGTAGCTAATGCTTTTAATATTAGTAAAATTGCTATTCATAATGAAATCAAAAATATTAAAAATATTAAAAAACCAAAAAGTAAAAAATCAGAAAAATTTCTTGAAATGATTAAAAAATGATTAAAAATAATAAATGCATTACATTATTTGAATATAATTATTATTTTAATGATTGGAATATCATTGTTTTTTAATGACTTGAATATTATAATTTCTAATTATTTGAATTATAATTAATTTAATATAATTTTAAACATCAATTATAATAGAACATATATTATTTAATATAATTTTAAATTTTAATTATAATAGAATATAATTTATTTTCATTAAGTAGAATTAATAAATAATAATTTAATAATTAGTAGCTATTTAATGATTCGAAGATTAAACAAGTTAAAAATGATAAAATGAATTTCAACAACATCGATAATGGTTCCAGCCCCAATGAAGATTTTGAATATGAATTAGAAGATAAAAAAGAAAATTCTACTGAAGAAATTCATATATCTACA
This sequence comes from Candidatus Methanorudis spinitermitis, assembly GCA_031286225.1. Classification (GTDB taxonomy): domain Archaea; phylum Methanobacteriota; class Methanobacteria; order Methanobacteriales; family Methanobacteriaceae; genus Methanorudis; species Methanorudis spinitermitis. Next base: position 16,114 of record JAITUQ010000025.1, on the reverse strand, counting down.
GGATTAAGTTCAAAAAAAATTATGGAATTGATTGATGAATATCCAAATTTAAAAATTGTTACTTGTCCTAAAAGTATCTATAATAGAATTTCAAAAAAATATTTAGAAGTTTTAGAAAAACTTGGAATAAATGTTAAAATTAAATATAATTGGGGAAAGCCTAATAAATATTCAGAAAAAGATAGAATAAATGTTGTTAATTTAATAAAAGAAGGGATTTTTCCCCAAGACATAGCTAAAAAATTAGATATATCTGTTCAAAGTGTATACTATCTAAAAAATAAAAATAAAGATGATCAAATCAAGTTGAAAAGAGGAAAACGAAGAAAATATGGCTATAAAATTAGAAACGAAGTGAAAAAATTAGCTAATGACGGTGTACCAGTGCAAAAAATATCTAAAAATAAAAATATTCCTCTTAGAACTGTTTATGATATAATAAATGAACAATAAGCATTTGATAAATAATAATTTTTTTATTAACATATAATTATCAACTATTTTAAAAATTAAAATTAAAAAAAAAGTTATTACCAAAAAAATAATATAAAACAATAAAAATTTTTAAAAAAAAATAAAATTAAAATTAAAAAAAAATCCATAATTAATAAAAAAAATATCATAAATAATCATTACAAAAAAATAAAATTAAAAAAAAAATATTCAATATTGTAAAAAAAATATAATCAAAAATCTATTATTAAATAACAGCTATTTTATTTAAAGGTGAAACATTGAACTCATTATTCTCAATAAGCCCTGATTTAACTATATTCTTGATTTCAGCTATTTGTGGAATTTTGGCATTTGGTATAACAATATTAACTATGCCAAAATTGATACAAAAACTAAAAAAAGCAAATATTGTTGGAAAAGATATTCATAAAACTTCCAAACCACTAGTAGCTGAAATGGGTGGAATTGGAATATTATTTGGATTCATAATTGGAATATTTACAGGAATATATCTACACCCAACATTAACCTTTCAATTAACTATCGTTCTTCTTGTAATATTATTAGTTGGGATTATAGGAATAGTTGATGATTTATTAACTTTATCCTCAAAAGAAAAATTCATATTATTGTTTTTAGCTGGAATCCCATTAATATGGGTTGCTCCACCAGGTGTAGGATTATTTTACCTTATTGCAATTCCAATAGCTTTATCAATTACAGCTAATTTAACTAATATGTTAGCAGGATTAAATGGAATTGAATCTGGTCTTGGTGTTATAGCTATGACATCACTTACAATTTCCTGTATAATTCTTGGAAAATATGATGTAGCTATTATTAGTATGAGTATGTTAGGAGCTTTAGTCGCATTTTTATTATATAACAAGTATCCTTCTTCTGTATTTCCAGGAGACACTGGAACATTGATTATTGGTGCTACAATAGCTGCAGTAGCTTTTATTGGAAGGGTGAAACTTATTGCACTTATCATCTTAATTCCTAATATCATTGATGCAGCTATGAAATTCTACAGTGCAGGAGTTATGGAAAGGCACGAGCACACACCAACACAAATTAATGATGAAGAAAAACTTATAATCCCCGATAAAGGGTTCAAATCACTGATTAGACTAGTTTTAAAAAAACCAATAAGTGAAAAAGAAGCTGTTAGAATTATTTGGGGAATTGGAATTTGTTTTGGAATTATTGGAATTATAATAGCTGTTGTGATGCCAAATATCTTAGGTAACCACACCCTTGCACAATTCATCCAATATAAAGATCTTTTATATTACATCTGAAGAATACTAAATTTTAAAATCAAAATCAGAAAAATTGTATATAAAAAAAATCAAAACCTAAAAAAAAAATATTATATCAAAATAATCAACTAATAATAATACATCTAAAAGATTAAAAACTAATGAATTAGCTATTGTCTTACAATTCCTTTTATTTTAAGATAAAAAAATCTAAGGTTCATGTTAAATAATCCTTTATAAATTTTATAATTAATGATTAATTATAATCTTCAAAACCATGCATATGAATAAAATTCTTATAATTAATGATTAATTATAATTTTTTAAATCATGAAAAAATCTTTAAAAATCAATAAAAAAAATTTTATAATCTTAAAAATCATTATTTTATTAATATTGTCTATTAAAATTATTAATATGAAAACTTATTTATAAATAGCTAAATTCTTAAGAAAATAATAAATCTCATTTAATAATAATATAATTTAAATATTTTTTATCAAATAATTTGTTATCATCAAGGAGTTATATATTACATAATAAAATAGATATCATCTATTAATTTCATAATATCTAGAAAAATGAATATCATCCAATAAAAATATAATACTTAGTAAAATAGATATCACCTATTGATTATATAATATATAGCAAAATGAATATCCTCTAGTAATAATATAATAGCTAATGAAAAATATCCATATATAAATAGTATTTTAGTTACTGAAATGCCTCAAATTCCTAGTTTTTTTCTTGATTATATCGAAGATATTGAAAGATATTATGGATAATTTTTGTTATAGTAAACTATTTATATAAAAAAATGTAAAGTCTAAACCCTAATGATAAAAATTTATTGAACCTAAATCAGTAATACTTTGTATAGTGGGTTTTAATAAAGTTAAAGAAATTTTCTTAAATTCAAGAAAATTTTCAATTATTAATTTATCATTTTAAAAAATGGGGTTTTTATTAATACTAATTTTTAAAATGTAGAAAAACAAAGATTTTCTAACTTGAAAAAACAAGTTTTTTTATAAAGTGAAAAAATATTCTTTTTCATTAATTTTTAGTAATTAATACCTCATAAAATGAGAAATAAAGTTCAATTTTTTTAATGAAGCTATTAAAGCTATTAAATGTTCTTTATTTGATTGTTCTTTTTTCTTAAAAAACAATAAAGGATAACATGACAATTTTAAAGTTTAATTTGAAAAATAAAAAAATCTTATTAGCACTTATTACAATAGCTATTTTAGCTATGACAATTTCAAGTGTCTCTGCAGCTATTACAGTGCAATTTAATCCAAACACCCCCTCTCAGGTGTATATTGATAGTAGTGCATCTTCAACTACTTATACAACTCAAATTATAATAAATGTATATGATTCAGGTAGCCCTGCACAGAATGTAGATGTTGAAATTTTCATGAATGGTGGTTCTTTGGGTGTACAAAATACTAAAAATACAGGTATAGTTTATATTAATCCTCTAGTTCTAGGACCATGTACTAATACTTATAAGGCAGTAGCGGGAGGTATTTCTGCTACTCATACAATAACATACATAGATACCTATTCTCCTGGAGGAAATAACCCAGGGGGAAGCAACCCAGGGGGAAATAATCCTGGAGGAAGCAACCCCGGGGGAAATAATCCTGGAGGAAATAACCCAGGGGGGAGCAATCCGGGGGGAAGCAATCCTGGAAATGGTGCTGGAAATTCCAATACATTATCTTTAGAAAAAGGTGTAATCTATAAAGGTAAAAATCCAGTGGGAATTTGGGATGGAAAAGATGCTTATGTATTAAGTTCAGGAAAACTTGTAAAAAGTCCTTCTTATACTAGCCAAGTTAAGCAAGGTATAGCTAAAGGTCAAATTAAATCAAGTCAAATAGGTACTACAAGTACATCTAAGATTATTAAATTTGTAAATAATATTGCATCAAATAAAGTTACAAGTTCTGCAGTAAACGCTTTATCAAAGGTTTATACAAAAGTTAATAAAGGAACAATCGCTTCTAAACTTATAGCTGCAGAAATTGCAGCAAACAATTTAGGTGCAAGTAAATTCCGAGGAAACAACATTATTTTAAGTACTAATGCTATTAAAACTGTTCTAAACAAAGATGTTTCTACAAAATATATAGCTAGGAAAAATGTCAAAGTTAATACATTAAATTCAGCATTGACCAAAGGCAAAGCTATATTACGAATTAAAAATCTTAAAGATAGTAAATGGCGTTATATAACTGTTTCAAAGGTTTCCAGTAAAAAAGTTACTGTTTATGATAACAAAAAAAGTCAAAAAGTAGCTATAAGTTCACTTACATCATATATGAAAAAAAGGTATACTTTTTCAGGTGTAGCTATAACTTATAATGTGAAAATTGGTAAAACCCCTAGTACAGCTAATTTAAAAACTGCAACAGGATATTAGAGAAAAAATTTAATAATATTATTTTTATTTTTATAATATTCTTTTTTTATCTTTTTAATATTCATTTTTTCTCATTTTATTAAAATTAATTTTTTAAAAAAACTCTTTATTATCTTTTTTATACTAATCTTCTTTATAAAAAAAGTTATAATTTTTTTATAAATTGTTTTAGACTATTTTAATTTTTTTATTATATTATTTAACTAAAAATAATGATTAAAGTCATAGTTAATTTAGAATACTGATCAATAAAGATTTTTAACCATTAATTTTATTTTATTCACTAATTTCAAATAGTGCTAAAAATTTATAAGCACTACTCCTTTTTCCAACCCTTAATATGATAATTTTTTTTTCCTTTTCATTTATTTCAAATATTATCCTGTGATTGCTCTTTCTTGCTTTATGACAACCTGTGAAGTTACCTCGTAACATAGGATAATCATGTGGTCTGTTAGCTATTTCTATTAATTCCCTATTAAGAATATTAAAAGTTTTTTTATCTTTTTTATATAGTTTAAATAAATATTTTTCTATTGTTTTAGGTACTACAAGCTCATATTCCAACAAATCGTTCTTCAAGTGAACCACTCTTAATGGATATGTATTTTCCTTCAGCTACTTCTTTTCTAGATTGTTCTATATCGCCCAGTATTTCTTTTTCTTCAGTTTCTATTAGCTTTTCTAATCCTTCTTTTATAAAACTAGTTATTACTTCAGTTTGTGTAGTTTCCCTATCAAGTGCTAATTGTTTTATTGCTTTAATTAAATTTTTATCTAATAATAAGGTGGTCCTTACTTTTTCTGTTTTCATTAAAATAACTCCTTGTAATATATATGTAAAAACATATATTAATACATACATATTTTCTAAAAATCAGGAAAAACTTTGTTATTTGTATTAAAATAGCTAGATTTTTAAATTTATATATTAAATATTATTTATTTTAAATATAAAAAATTATTATTAAGCATTATTTAAAATTATAAAATTTACTATTTTTAATTTAAAAGTCTTCGATTTTAAATTAGAAAAACGTAAACTCATTTATTAAAAAAAATTATTTGAAAAATAAAAAATCTCTTACTTTCTTCCCTAAAATCTTTAAACCCATTGTACATTAGCTGTAGTGAAAACGTAGTTTTTTGAAAAACAGGGATTATATAAATTATTGTTTAAATGTTCTGTTTTAAAAGAATTAGCTATGCTTTTTCTAAGATAATAATTTATTCTATCTCCAGCTGAATTTCTATCACTAGTTCTTTTTAAATCTGGTGATGATGCAAAAACCCTTAATTGAATCCATGTTTTATTATAAACATTGTGATATCCATTATTTGTTTTTTCTATTTTTATTATTTTTACCGAATTAGGATAAGTTAATATTTGATTATTTAACATATAATCATCAAATGAGTTTTTAGGATAAATAGCTACTCCATCAATGTTAGCACCTTCAATAGCTCCATTTTTTGCAGATGCCATAGCTATGTTCAACTCATTTTCATTGTTTAAAAGTGTAGCTAATGATAAAACTAAGAGGAAGCTAAAACCAATTAAAAGTATGAATTCAATTGATATTTGTCCTTTTTTTTCAGTATTTAATCTCATTATAATCAATCATTAATTATTAATTCTCCAACTCTTTAAATCTAAAATATTATTTATTTCTACTCAACCTTGTAAATCTAAATCACTATTTACCTTTACCCAACCCTATAAATCTGAATCACGCTAATATTATTTTTATCTAAAGATTTTTTAATTTTGTAATTTTCTCCAGAATATAGTTTAATTTCAGTTACATGCTCCATATTAAAATCAACTAAATTAATTGGAAATATAGCTGATTTTCCTTCTTTATTGTTGAATTCCAAAGTAATATAGCCAGATTTTACAGTAATAATATAACTATTGTTTGAAATATTGTTGGAAAGATGAATTTCTTGAATGTTTCCTGGAAAATTCGAATTTACTTGATTAATTGAATTAGCTAATTTTTCAAGAATTATTCGTCCATTTATATCTTCTTCAATAGATTTTTCAGTGTTTAAATTAGTTCCAATTAAATTTAATGTAGATATTGCAATTATCAAAGTTAAAATTAATGTGAACAAAAAATCAACTGTAGCTATTCCTTTAGAATCCATAAAAATATTTTATCATATCATATTAAAAAGTATTACTATTATTAGATATGAATAATAATTATTTTTTGAAAAATTTTGTCTAATAGAAAATATTTAGACAAAAAAATAGCTACTAAATAAAAACCAAACCATATATTTAAACAACAAAAATAGCTACTAAATAAAAACCAAAAGCAAACAAAATTATTCGAAAAATACTTGACTAAAATAATATATATTTAACACAGGAAGAAGAATTAATAAAAATTCATTGAAAATCACCATGACTTTATCAAATTAGAAGCGGAATATAAATTTGAAAATATCTATAATTATGAAGAATTTATAGAAAAAATTCTTGAACTTCTAGAAATAATGGAAAAAATGAAAATTATAAGAAAAATTGAAAAAGAAGAAAATTATGAGTATAAACTAAAATAAAAATAGTTATTTCTTTTTTAATTAATAAAATGAAATTTAAAAATACTTAATAAAATTAATAAAAGATAGAAAAATAAATTTAAAGATACTTAATAAAACTTATAGAAAATAAAAAAAGAAATTTAAAAATTTTAATCAAATTTTAGAATATTAAAAACATTTTAATGAGAGATAATATGAAAATTTTCATACTCAGTTCTGGTGAATATGGGTCTAAAATAGTAAATGGAATAGCTAATAATGGTTTTGCAGGAAAAATTATAGGTATGCATGAATTTCCACCTAGTGAAGAATTACCTGAATTTATCGAGGATATAAGTGAATATATACCTGAAAACATTCCTAAAGCAGATTTAATAATAGCTGTTGGAATCCATGGAGATGTTAATATGGTTATTCCAGAAGTAGTTGAAAAATCTAATGCTAAATCTGTTATAGTTCCTATTTATCATCCGCAACAAGTACCAATTGGGCTTCAAAATGAAATCAAAAAATCTTTGGATGAGGAAATAGCTATTGTATTTCCAAAACCATTTTGTTCACTTTTACCAATTGGTGATAAATTTATTGATGAATTTACAACTGTTTTTGGAAAACCTAAGTTTGAAATCCAAACTGATAAGGTTGTAAAATCTGTGAAAGTACTAAGAGGTGCTCCTTGTGGTTCAAGTTGGTATATAGCTGAAAATATAATTGGAACTCCAGTTGATGATGCAGAATTTGAAGCTAATAATAAACTTCATAATTTTCCATGCTCTTCATCAATGAATATTGATAATGCAACAGGAGATACCATACTTCATTTAGCTAGTTATAGGATGAAAGAAGCTATAAAAAGAACATTAGGTTTTACAAACAGAGCAGCTGTGGTAGATGAGGAAATTTGTGAAGGATCAGGAGGATGTGAACACTTCTGTTTAAACTCATGTCCAAATGTATTATCAGGTACTAATACCATATCCTTAAAAACTGATGGAAAAGCATATATTGATCCTGGATCATGTGGTGTTTGTGAAATCTGTATTAAAGAATGCCCATATGGAGTTATTGAAGTATATGAAGAAAAAATTTCAGTTGAAAAAGATTCAAAATAAATCAACTGTTAATAATCCTAAAAATAATAAGCATTATACATAATTCTTAAAAAAAAAAACACTATTAATAATCCTAAAAATGATAAAATATTGGTTAACTTAAAAATAATGTCAATGATAATAATTCTAAAAATATAAACTATAGGTTTACTTAAAAATAGCTATTTTTAAATTAAAATAAAATTTCAATTTAGTGATATAATGAAAGGTCGCGTAATTTTTATTGGAGCAGGACCTGGTGATCCTGAGCTACTAACAATAAGGGGATATAAAGCAATAGAAAATGCAGATATTATCATTTATGCAGGTTCACTTGTGAATGAAAAAGTGTTGAATCATAGAAAAAAAGATGCTGAAGTTTACAACAGTGCTTCTATGAATTTAAATGAAATAGTAAGAATTATAGAAGAAGAAATAGCTAAAAATAAAACAATAGCTAGAGTTCATACTGGAGACCCTTCAATTTATGGAGCTATTGGAGAACAAATCAGAGAATTAAAGAAAAGAAAGATTAAATATGAAATAATTCCTGGAGTTAGCTCTGTTTTTGCTACTTCAGCTACTTTAGAAGCAGAACTTACACTTCCAGAAATTTCACAAACTGTTATAATAACAAGACCTGAAGGAAGAACCCCAAAACCTAAAAAAGAAAGTTTATCTAGTTTAGCTACTCATCAAGCTACTATGTGTATTTTTTTAGGAGTTGGAATGGTAGATGAAGTTGTTGAGGATTTGACAAAAGAATATGATGAAAACACAGCAGTAGCTGTTGTTAAAAAAGCTTCTTGGGAAGATGAATTAATTATTCGAGGAACACTAGCTACAATTGGAGAAAAAGTTAAAAAAGCTAATATAAGTAAAACTGCAATGATTGTGGTTGGTGATGTATTAAACCCTGGAGATTTTAAAGCATCTAAATTATATGATCCTGAATTTAAACATGAATATCGTTAAAAACTACATAAAAATAAGTATTTATTAACTAACATGAAATCTTTAAAAATAATTTTATAAAAAACGGAAAAACCTCAGGCTTTTCTTAGACAATTGTTGTATTACTGTTTTATATAAAAAATTCATTTATTTTTAAATAATTCAGATAAATATTTATTTTATTTAATAAATCTTAATTATAAAATATTCATTATTAGAGATATAGATTTAAATTAATTAAAAAAAATGAATTTAATTAATTAAATAATAAACAATCATCAAAAAAAAAAAGATTTAAATTAATTAAGTTAAAAAATGTTTGTTATTAAAGATAGTGATTATTATTAATTAAATTAAAAAATATAAAATTTATATTAATGTTTAAAATAATGGTTCTTAGAAGCAATATTTACATAATTAGTATGATAATATTTTTATAAAAAAAATATAAAATGTAAATAAAAAAATAGCTATTTTAAAACTTCAACACCATTTGAAGTTCCTAAAATCACTTTATCAACCATTTGAGAAAATATTCCATTTTCTACAATCCCTGGAATTGAATTTAAATCTTTTTCTAATTGAATAGGATTGTCAATCTCATGGAACTTAGCATCAATTATAAAATTTCCATTTTCAGAAATTACAGGTCCATCTTTTGCTATAGCCATTCTTATTTTTGAATCTGCCCCCATATCTTTTAAAGATTCAAATACTAATTTATTTGACTGTGGAATTATTTCTAATGGAACTGGAAAATTTCCAAGTTTATCAATCATTTTTGAATCATCAGCTATTATAATAAGTTCTTCTGCTGAATAATCAACAATTTTTTCAAGTGTATGAGCTCCGCCTCCTCCTTTTATAAGATTAAAATCAGGGTCAATTTCATCAGCTCCATCAACAGCTATGTCAATATTATGTTCTTCTAAAGTAGTTACTGGGATTTTCCATTCCTTCGCAATCATGAATGATTGATAAGATGTAGGAACACCCATAATACTGATTTCTTCTTCTTGTACTCTCATACCAACTTTTTCAATGAAATAGTGAGTTGTTGAACCAGTTCCAAGACCTATTATTTGACCATCTTTAATTTCTTTTGCAGCTTCATAGGCCGCTATCCTTTTAAGATTCATACAACATTCCTGAAAGCTTATTTAAATTATAATAATATAATATCTTTAGCATATAATAATAAATAATAGCTATTAGCTAAAGAAACATAAATCTATCATGTATAAATTAATTTAAAAGTTATTAGATGATTTATAGCTATTGGTTAAAATATAATTTATCAATAGCTAATGGTTACTTTATTAAGTATAAAACCTTTTGCACAATCCCCTTCATGTTTTCCTAAATCTTTCACAAAGGTACATTTGTCTCCAGAGAATAATCCTTCAGGAAAACAAAGATTATGGAATATACAGTCTAAACTACAGTCTGGAGGAGTATATGATAAAGAAGCTCCCAAATGAACTTTTTTTGAATCGACCAAAGCATCTATATCTGCTTTTTCAACTTCGACAACTTTAACAATGTCCCCATCATGTAGTGGGCATTTTTGCTCAGTATCTCTAACATTTATTATTTTATATTTTCTACCTTTTTCCAAGCTTTCGATACAAGAGGATTTAAATCTACAACTTTCACATTCTTCAGCAGAACCATAAAAAATGAAAGTAAGCCCTTCTTCAGCTAAATCTTTACCAATTAAAGTTATCATTAAAATTCTCCCCATACTAATAAAAAAAGTCATTGCCTTTTTTATAATCACTCAACTCATCTTTAACCATTAAAAAATAATTCATATCTTTATTAATTAATAATAATGTTTTAAAAAAATACCTCATCTTATTTATAAAAAATATAATAAATTATCAAATAAAATCACTATTTTACATCCTATTATCTTAATAATCATCTTACTGTAATCAATAAATATATAAATTAATTTATATGTTAAATCTTAAAAGCATTGAATAATATATTAAATAACCTCTGTTTTTATAGCTAAATTTTTTGCAGCGGCTTTTGAAAGTCCTCGCTCACCTAAAATAGTATAACGATCTGGTCGAATTGTATGGGCTAATGTAAGAGCTTCAATGATAGATTCAGGATCAATTCCTAACTCATAAGCATTAGAAGGTGCTTTCATTCGTTTTAATGTGTCTTGAATGCACTTCCAATTGCCATCATGTAAGCTCATCATCATTATAGCACCAACACCACATTGTTCACCATGTAAACATGCTTTTGGAGCTATTTTGTCCAAAGCATGACTAAATTTATGTTCAGAACCACTTGCAGGTCTACTTGACCCTGCAATACTAATTGCCATACCACTACTAAATAATGACTTAACAACTAAGCGAGCACTTCCTTCTAATCCTTTTTTTATTGCATCTGCAGATTTTATTATAAGTTTAGCTGTCATTAATGATAATGCAGCAGCTGATTCACTAAAATATTCATTTTGTAATCTTTGAGCTAATTTCCAATCTTTAATAGCTGTATAATTAGATACAATATCTGCACATCCAGAAGTTAAAAGCTCAAAAGGAGCATTTCTGATTATATCTGTATCAGCAATAACTCCTATAGGAGACTGCGCAGTTAAAGAAACAGAACCATTAAAATTTTTAATAGAAGCTAATGGAGAAGCTATGCCATCGTGAGAAGCAGCTGTTGGAATTGACATGAACAAAAGCCCAGCATTAGTAGATGCCATTTTAGCAACATCAATAACTTTCCCCCCACCAACGCCTAAAACTAGAGAAACATCTTCTAATTTCTTTTCTACTTCCTCAACAGATTTATTGGAAGCTGTTTTAACTTTAACCATATCCACTAAAAAGTCTTCATTCTCAAGACTTTCAATTACTTTATTTCCTCCTATTTTTAGTGTATTTGGACCAGTTACCACTAAAGTATTTCCAGAAAATCTTAAATCCTTACAGATTCTACCAGTGTTATCTATAATTCCCGGCCCTATATGAACTTCTCTAGGCATTTGAATTTTTTTAGAATCCATAGTATCTCCTAATTTTAATAAAGATATATATTTCTTAAGTAGTATAAAACCATTATTAATTTATAAAAATAAAGATGTGACAATAAGTAGATAAAAATAAAGATTATTGTAATAAGGAAAAATTAAATAGCTATGAGTATTTCCTAAAATAATTGAAAAATCATAGAAAATTAAGAATAAAGAAAAAATAGCTAAAAACATCTGGGAATATTTGTAAAAAAACTATAAAATAATAAATAATATAACTAATAATTGATAAAGAGTTAAATAAGGTTTTTCATGAATTAATTATATAAAATTAAATAAATAAGATTATTTTATATATAAAATAATTATAAACAATTATTAATAGTGAGAATGTTAAAAACTTGAAGTTTTTTAATTACTGTTGTTTTCTTAAAAAAGAAAATTTTAATAGCTATTTAATAAAAATATAAAAGTATTTTACTAAATTTAGAATAATATTAATATTTATTTGGTGATCAAATGGAAAATTTTAGTGAATGGTTCCATAATATTTTAGAAGAAGCAGAAATAATCGATTCACGATATCCAATCAAAGGTATGAGTGTATGGTTACCTAATGGATTTAAAATAAGAAAGCATATTTTAGAATTGTTGAAAAAATTATTAGATAAAGATCATGAAGAAGTATTATTTCCCTTACTAGTTCCTGAAGATGAATTAGCTAAAGAAGGAATACATGTAAAAGGATTTGAAGAAGAAGTTTACTGGGTAACTCATGGAGGGCGAAAAGAACTTAATAAAAAATTAGCTATTCGCCCAACTAGTGAAACAGCAATGTATCCTATGTTTTCATTATGGGTCAGATCCCACACAGACCTACCAATGAAGTTTTACCAAATTGTTAATACATTTAGATATGAAACAAAACATACAAGACCACTTATCAGAGTAAGGGAAATTACAACATTCAAAGAAGCTCATACTGTTCATGGGACATCTTATGAAGCAGCTGAACAAGTAAAAATAGCTATTGAAATATATAAAGAATTTTTTGATTTGCTTGGAATTCCTTATATACTAAGTAAAAGACCAGTTTGGGATAAATTTCCTGGTGCAGATTACACCATGGCCTTTGATACCTTACTTCCTGATGGTAAGACACTTCAAATTGGAACTGTTCATAATTTAGGTCAAACATTTGCTAAAACATTTGATATTAGATATGAAACAGAAGATAGCATCCATGAATATGTTTATCAAACATGTTATGGATTATCAGACAGAGTAATAGCTTCTGTAATCGGTGTTCATGGGGATAAAAAAGGTTTACGTCTTCCTCCAAAAATAGCTCCAAATCAAATTACCATAATTCCAATTATATTTAAAGAAGGTAGTGAAGAAGTTATAGCTAAATGTGAGGAGATAAAACTAGATTTAGAGACAAATGGAATTAGAGTTAATATGGATAATAGAGATATTAGACCAGGAAAGAAATTTTACCAATGGGAGCTAAATGGAAGTCCATTAAGATTAGAACTTGGACCAAGGGATTTAAAAAAGAATAAAGCTATTCTTGTAAGAAGAGATAACTTAGAAAAAATAGAAATCGATTTAAATAGTAAGTATGTCGAAAAAATCAATGAATTATTTGAAAATATTTACAATAATATGAAAAAAAATGTTTGGGAGAAAATGGAAGATAAAATAATAGCTATTGATAATTTAAAAGACGTTAATGATGTAATAGCTAATGGAAAAGTTGTTTCTTTCTTATGGTGTGGAGAAGAAGAATGTGGAAAAGCTATTGAGGAAATAACAGACATTGATATACTAGGAACACAAGATGAAAAGAGTGAATTTAATCAAGATGCAGATGGTAAAGAATGCATTCATTGTGGAAAAAAAGCTGAATATACTGGATTAATGGCTAAAACTTATTGATTAATTGAAAAATAGATGAAATCTAAAAAAATAATTAATAGCTAAAATTTATTGATTTAAGTGATAAGATGGATGAAATATATGGAATAATACCTGTGTCAAAGATTTCAAATGCAAAAACACGTTTATCTCCGTTTTTAAATTTGAAAGAAAGAGAAAATCTCCTAAAAGCTATGCTCAAAGATGTTACTAGTACCTTAAAGAATTCAGTTGATGAAGTAATTATTATAAGTGCTGATAGGGATGTTTTAGAATATGCAGCTGGACTTAATGTCACGACCTTGGTTGAAAACGATGGATTAAATTTAAACACAGCTATAGCTCAAGCTATGGATTGGTGTAGGGATAAGACCAAAAAAATTATTATAATTCCATCCGACATTCCTTTAATAGCTAAAACAAATGTTGATGCTCTGATTAACTCTGCAAAAAGCCTTGATTTTATTATAGTTCCTTCAAAAGGTGGAGGAACCAATGGATTAGCTATAAAACCATTGTCTATGCCTATGAAGTTCGGAGACTTTAGCTTTAAAAATCATGTAAAAGAAGCAGTGAATAAAAAATTTAATCCTGTAATATATGATTCATTTTACATGTCTTTAGATGTAAATACAACTGAGGATCTCGGTGAAATAATGATTCATGGATCAAAAACAGAAACACAAAGCTATTTAAAGAGTTTGAAAATAGATGTCGAAGTAGTTCATGGTGCTGAGAGATTAAAAGTTACTCGAAAATAGCTATTTTATTTATTATATTTTCTAAAAATGATAAAAAAATAAAAATTTTGTAATTTTTATTTCTCATTTAAGAAGTTTATTTCCTATTTAAGAATTTATTTCTATTTTTTCATCTGAAATCTATATCTCATTTTTTTATAGTCAACACCTAATTCTTGGCAATAAAAATATCAATTATTAAATAAACATTCAGAAAATTTAGTGCCAAAAGTTAAGTATTGACTATAACCAGTTAAAACCATATTAACTGTTTATTTCTTTTTATAGTAAAATAAAGTCGAAAACAATGCTAAAAAACTTAAAATGATAGTAGTTATTGGTAAACCAGTGTTTTTCATATTAGTTACTGATTGTAAGTCTGAATTCTTTAGGTTGTTTGAATTATACTGATTACTATTAGCTTTTTCAATTGTGATTTTCATACTAGTATTATCTGTAAGATAATTATCAATCATATCATTATTATCTGCAGTGATTAAATATTCATCAAGATTTAAATGTGAAAGATTAAAAGAACCTCCTCCATATTCATCTGTAAGTGTGTATAAATAGAATTTGTTGTTAATATAAAGATTTATTCTTCCAGAACCCACAGGATTATTATTTTTATCAACTAAAGAAAATAACATTTCTTTTTTATTTACATTATATTTCATTATCATTTTAGTAGGCATTTGTAAAATTGTTACTTTGCCATTAGCTGAACTTGGATTATACCCATTAAATCCTAAAAAATTAGCAGAAATATTATATGTTCCTGCATCATACCATATTTCCTCATAATCATAAGCTATTGTTAAATCAATTCGACCATTTGAATCCGTATATAATTTATTAAATGTCCATCCATTAACATTAATGTTCACTTCCTTATCAGATAAAGGAAAGTTATTTTCATCAGTTAATTGAACAGACACAGTGAATTCATCAGAATAATAACATTTCACATCTTTAACAGATAATTTAGTATCAACTGCCGAAGAAGAAGAAATAAATAGTAATGCACAAATAAATAAAAGCATTAAAAACCAATTATTCAATTTTAACATTTTTTTCACCTTTTAAAAGACTCATTTCTATAAAATTTATTTTTTCAATTATTTAGGCAATTTAACCATTTTTACACGAGTTAAATATTTGTTTCGTGTAGCAAATTTTTCTTTGCCACAAACAGCACAATAATCAGCTCTACATCCTTTACAAATCCATTCACCTTCTTTCCATATTGCAGTCTTTTTTGTACTCCATAAAAGTTTTGTTGATTTGGATTTATGTGATTTATCACTTGCATGTGCACATTTGTCAACAAAAGTAACTTTCCATCTACCATATCCATATCCTTTTTTTCCACAGGAACAATACATATAACCATTAGTAAACTTACCTTTACAATATTTAGGAGGTGTAACAGTTTTATATTTTGCAACTTTCTTTTTAGTTTCAATTATCACTCCTTTTTTGAAAATCGTGTTTTTGACAATATTACTTAAGTTTACCGTTGAGTTTTTTATTGTTATTGGTTTGTTGTTTGTTGTTGTTGGTTTGTTTGGTGGTTTTGGTGGTATGGTTGTTGGTATGTCTGTTTTGGGTCTTGTGATGGGGTTTCCTCCAGTACCTGGAACAGAACCAAAATTAGTAGCAGCATCATCAACAGTGACTTTAGAAGTTTT